>CAYYQN010000012.1:29862-111697 GCA_964473865.1 uncultured bacterium
TTGCGCTGAAGGTGGCGGACGAGGTTCCGAACTGGTCTTTGATCTCGAACCTGCCGGGCGGGGTGATGACATCACCTCCTCCGGACACGACGCCTCCCTCGGCGGTGGGGACGTTGGTGGTGGGGAGCCCGACTCCGACCTCCCTGACGGTGACCTGGACGGCGGTGGGCGACGATGGCGGTTCGGGCACGGCCACGACCTACGACCTGCGCTACTCGACCTCGGCAATCACCGCGGGCAACTTTGCCTCGGCGACGGTGGTGACGGGCGAGCCGGCCCCGCATGTGGCGGGGACGGCGGAGAGCATGACGGTGAGCGGGCTTTCCTCGAGCACGACGTACTACTTTGCGCTGAAGGTGGCGGACGAGGTTCCGAACTGGTCTTTGATCTCGAACCTGCCCAGTGAGACGACAGAGGTCACGCCTCCACCTCCTCCGCCGCCGGTATCTCCGCCGGTGGCCGGATTCGCAGGAACGCCGCCGATGGGGGAAGCCCCGCTACCAGTGAGCTTCACGGACCAGTCCACGAACAGCCCCACGAGCTGGGCCTGGAGTTTCGGGGACGGCGGGACTTCCACCGTCCCGAATCCGAGTCACACCTATGCGGCCGCCGGAGCGTACACCGTGACCCTGACCGCCACCAACGCCAGGGGATCCGACCCCGAGACCAAGGCTGACTATATCACAGTTACCGCTGCTCCGCCACCAGCGCCAACCGCTGCCTTCACCGGCACCCCCACCTCCGGAACGGCATTTGTACATGTCACCTTCACGGATCAATCCACGAACAGCCCGACGAGCTGGGCCTGGAGCTTCGGGGATGGCGGAGTGTCCACCGCCCGGAACCCGAGTCATACGTATGCGACGGTTGGTTCCTACAGCGTGACCCTGACCGCGGCCAATGCCGGCGGATCCGATGTAGAAACCAAACAGAACTACATCACGGTTTTCGCTGCTCCGCCGCCAGCACCGGACGCAGCCTTTGCTGCATCCGCGGTTTCCGGTGTGGCCCCGCTCCCGGTGAGCTTCACGGATCAGTCCACGAACAGCCCGACGAACTGGGCCTGGAGCTTTGGGGATGGAGGGACTTCCACCGTCCGCAACCCGAGTCACACCTACGCTGCTCCCGGGTCGTACACCGTGACCCTGACCGCGGCCAATTCCGGCGGTTTCGACGCGGAAACCAAGACCAACTATATCATGGTTTCGGCCCCGCCGCCGCCGCCGCCGGTAGCCGCATTCAATGGGGTTCCGACCTCCGGATCTGCGCCTCTTACCGTTGCCTTTACCGACGAGTCCGCGAATCAACCGACCAGTTGGGTGTGGAATTTCGGAGACGACGGCACCTCCACGGAACAAGACCCAAACCACACGTATAGTACTGCAGGAGCGTACTCGGTTACGTTGACGACGACGAACGCCGGTGGATCGCACACCGTGACATATCACGGGTACATCACGGTAACGGCGCTTCCGCCCCCCCCTCCCCCCCCGCCTCCGCCGGTGGCGGACTTCACCGGCCAGATGAGAGCGGGTGCAGCCCCGTTGACGGTGATCTTCGCCGATCGGTCGACGAACAGCCCGACGTCCTGGGCATGGAGCTTCGGAGACGGGGGCACGGCGACGACGCAGAACCCGAGCCATACGTACCTGGCCGCCGGCAATTTCACGGTGTCATTGACGGCAGGGAACGCCGGAGGCACGAACACCAAGACCAGTGTCGAATACGTTACGGTTTCGGCCCCTCCGCCACTACCCGACACTACGCCGCCAGCAGACATAACGACACTGGCAGTGGGCTCGTCGACGCAGGCGGCGGCAACCCTCACCTGGACAGCCGTGGGTGATGATGGCGACAGCGGAGTGGCCGAGAGCTACGACCTGAGGTACTCGACGTCGAACATCACGCCGGGAAACTTCTCTACAGCAACGGCGGTCGTCGGTGAGGGTGCGCCAGTGCCGCCCGGTCAGGTAGATACGTTCACGGTGACCGGACTTGCAGCCGGAACTGCATATTACTTCGCCATCAAGGTGTCGGACGAGGTCGGGAACTGGAGCGGGCTGTCGAACGTCGCACGCGGAGCAACAGAGCCGGCGGCGGACGTGGAGTCCCCGGCTACGGTTCCGGACCTGGCGACCATATCGACAACGTCTGCCACCGCAACTCTGTCCTGGACTTCAGCCGGGGACGATGGCGACAGCGGCCGGGCATCGGTATATGACCTGCGCTTCTCGACCGTGGAGATCACGGAGGAGAACTGGGACGCGGCCAGCCAGGTTGACGGTGAGCCTGCTCCGCGAACCGCCGGCAAGTCGGAGACATGTGTGGTCTCAGGCTTGGTCGGCGAGACAACGTATTTCTTTGTTTTGAAGGTCGGTGACGAGGTGCCGAATTGGAGCGGCCTGTCGAATGTGGCGACCGGCGTGACTCAGCCGGCGCCGGACACAGTCCCGCCGGACGCAGTGACAACCCTGGAGGTGTCGTCCGTGACGTCGACAACGGCGACCTTGACCTGGACGGCGGTGGGGGACGACGGGAACACGGGAACGGCGGCAAGCTATGACCTGCGATACGCGACGTCGCCGATCGACCCGGCCAGCTTCGCGTCGGCGATGCCGGCGATGGGCGAACTCTCTCCAAAGATCTCGGGAACCCTGGAGAGCATGACCGTTGGTGGCCTGTCGGCGGGAACGACGTACTACTTTGCGCTGAGGGTCGCGGACGAGGTCTCGAACTGGTCGGACCTGTCAAACGTGCCTATGAGGGCGACGCAACCGGTCTTGGATACGGTGCCGCCCGCCGCGGTGGTGACCCTCGTTGTGGCATCCGCCACCCAAACCGCCACGACACTGGCGTGGGCGGCCACGGGAGACGACGGAAACGTCGGTACGGCAACAACATACGATGTTCGCTACTCAGTCGCCAACATCTCCCGGGGCAACTTCGACTCGGCGAGCCAAGCAGAGGGAGAGCCGACCCCGAGCGCGGCGGGCCAGGTGCAGACGTTCGTCATCGGAGGGTTGGATCCGGGGACTCGGTACTACTTCGCGATGAAGGTGGCGGATGAGGTCGGGAACTGGAGCGGGTTGTCCAAGGTGGTGAATGTGAGGACCCCATCCACGATCGAGGTTCCCTCTCCTGCCGCCATTACCGAGCTCTGGATCACGGATGTCGGAGTCGGGACAACCCAATTGGCGCTGCGCCACCCGGGGACGGTGGCCCTCGGTGCCCCGGTTGATCACTACCAGGCCCGCGTGGCAGAGGTGCCCCTGGACGAAGAGACGTGGGACTCGTCGGTTCTGGTCTCCGCGCCGGACCCCGGACCTGTCGGCACCGAGGTGGAGTGGCTTATCGCGGGACTGGAACCGGCGCACACCTACTATCTCGCGATGCGGGTCTACGACATCGACGGTCGTGCCTCGGGACTGTCACCGGTCATCCAGATTCAGACCGAGGGGGGAGACCTCGCTCCGCCGGATCCGCCTGGCCAACCCTCGGCATCCTGGAACGCCGACGGCACGAGGTTGACACTTGAGTGGTCGCCGGCGGTCGACTCCCGGGTGACGGGCTATGCCCTGTACGCCCAAGGACCGGATGGCGTATGGTTCCGGTATCGCTCTGAGGTCCTGCCGACGCCCTCCTGTGAGCTGGATCGGCCCGACCCCGCAATTGTCAGGCTGCTGGCGGTGAAGTCGGTAACGGCAAGCGGCGTCGAAAGCGCGCTCTCCGACCCGGCGGACCTCTACCCGGAAGCCTGGGAAATCGAGGGGCCGTTCCCGCACCCGGTCACGGATGCGTGTACGGTTCGCATCTCCGTTCCGGTGGGATTCCCCGCAGATGGTGTTCTGCGGGTCGAGATCCTCTCCATCGAGGGCGCCAGCGAAGCGGTGCTTCACGACGGGCCGGTCCGGGCAGCCTCGGTCGTGGAGTGTCATTGGGACCGACGAATCGTCGGGGGCAAGGCTGCGCCCCCTGGCTATCACTACCTGCTCTGTACTGGAGGTGGATACCGGACCCTGCGGACGATATACGTGGCCCCGTAGTGAGCGCAGCGCGGGCGATCGCAGCTAGGTGACGAGGTGGACTCCTCCCGCGCCGAGGACCGGCGACATTCACCAGCCGCCCGTCGAACCCCAGGCAGCAGAGCGAGCGCTGGAGTCTACCGCAACTGATCTTCCAGAGGCTCTGATGGACGGCGAGTACTCACGTCGGATCTGAGTCGCAGGCCTTGACCCGGATCCAGAGAGAGATAGACTCCGTTCGCCGATCGGATGCGCGGGAACCACCTCCCCGTCCGCTCCGCCCGCGAACCGAGGTGCACACCGCCCGAGACTAGCGTACGAGGGTCACCGGAATGCGACGGGGAGCTGCGTTGGCGCGCCTGTTCGATGCATGTCGTCTCCCAACCGCCCAGGCCACCCCGGTCCGGGCACTATGCAGTCAGCCGCGAAGGCATTCAGGAATCTCGCATATCGAGAAACGGAACTTGCCATCCTGCGTCTGTGCGATTCGCTCCACATACTCGACGTTGTATCGCATCTGGCGACCAAACACATCTTCGACATTCCGTTTCAGAAGCGCCAGGGTGTGCTCGCCAAAAGACGCGTCTCGAACGATCCGAAAGACCAAGTGGTCGAAGGCGTCCTGTATGATCTGCGCCTGCTTGATGCCAGGAATATGAATGACGAAGGTGTCCAGTATTGAGATACCGAACACCGGCACTCGGTCTGGAGTGTACAAGAAATCCGCTGTACGCCCGTAGACCCTCTGCAACTTTGGAAGGGTCCGTCCACATGGGCATGGTCCCTTGGCAGGTGTCCCGTGATCTCCGATCACATACCGTATTAGAGGCATTGCCGTATTGAACAGGTCCGTGATGACGAGCTTACCGGGCGAGGACTCGCTATCTGAAAGCACTTCGACATAGAGTCCCTCGGCAAAGATATGCATCCCGTCGTGTGCTTCGCATTCTGAGGCTATGATAGAAAGTTCCTCACAACCATATCGATCGAAGACCGGTGACTGAAAGACAGCTTCAATGACGGCTCTTTCATGATCAGAAAGAACCATGGCGGTGGTTATGACAGTGTGGAAGCGCAGATTGTCCATGCCCTTTTGTTGAACATACTCAGCCAGACGATAGACAGAATGTGCATGACCGATCAATGTAGGGGGACGGAGTGCCCGGATCCTGGCAATGAAGGCATCAATTGCGGGAGGATCGAAACGCAAGGTGTCCAGGAAGAACGCATGTACAGTCACAGCGTTGCGGATTCGGGTCCGCAGAGGTAGGCGTGTGCTCGTGTCTCCCCAAATGCCGGCAATGCGATCTCCGATGCGGTGGCCGGCCCAGCTGTTATGTCGTTCGACGGCAGCTTTCTTGGCGCTGGCAGCACGGCGATCGTAGTAGACGTGCAAAGGAGTGCCGGTGCTGCCGCCGGTCCTCTTGTGTACCGTATTCTGCGAAGAGAACCCGTCTGTAAATGATCGCACAAGGGAATTCCGGACATCGTCCTTGGTCAGGATGGGAAGAGACTGCAGGTCGGAGATGCTGCGGAAGTCACGGGGCGTGAAACCGCATTGGGTAAACCTCTGGTGATAGTAAGAGTTGCTTGCCCAGGCGACGTGTAGAATGTGGTGGAGGCGCTTGTATTGGTATGCGGCCAGTTCATCGGGAGGAAGTGTTTGGGTGGTGGCAAACAGCTTTCGGTAGGGGGAGAGGTGGTAGCCGTCTCGGCGTAGGTACCAGTCGGAGAGGCCTTGTCGGATCAAGTACCCGAGGACGTCCATAGTGTTTCCTCGACGCAGCGGAGCCCGGGGCGCGTTGCCATGGGTTGAGCGATGGGGCCGGTGCGACGGCAGAGTGCGGGCCTGACCGCAGTCTGCCGGCACCGTCGGACGATCTTCTAAGTTGCGCAGCTGGCTACCACCATTGGCGGAAGGTGCCCGTAACGCGAGCCAGTGTCAACTCGAATCGAGCAGTCGGTGGCCGGGCGGTCAGTTCCGGTGCCAGGGCGGCCGGTCCGGGAGAGGCCGTGCCCGGGATAGGAGCGGAGACGGGGCCGGTCTTCGGTAGGACGACGGAGAACCGCCGGGGAGCGGGAAGCCGCGCTCAGTCCGTCCGGGGATCCAGCCGACTGCAGAGCTCGCGCAGCGCGAGACGCAGAGGGAGCGGTGAGTCAGGCTGACGGACCCTGCTCTCGCCGTCAGCCTGTAGTGGCCCCGAGACACGTCCGGCCCGGGCGGCCGTTCACGTCGCCGGGCGAGTCCCGGCCCGCGGTCTCTGCTCCTGGACGCGTTCGCTTGCTCCGCCGCCAGGGCGCGGTACGGCTCCGTCAGGCCATCCGGGACTCGGAGGCGTGCCGTGCCCGAACGCAGCCAAGCTCGGCCGGGAAGTGACTCGAGAAGACTCGACGACACTCCATCGACGCCCCGTGGCGCCGACGCCGTAACGTGCGAACCCGGCCTCGCGGAAACGGTTTGTTGCGGCACGCCATGAGCCCCGGCAGGACCGACATCGCGCCTTGACTTCCTGCAGCAAATCGGTTACAAAAGCATCCGTTCGAATGCTTGGTCGGTTGCGTAGGATGGCTGGAGGTCATGGCTGGTCCGCGCCCGCCAGAGATCGCAGTGACGGCGCAAGGGTTGTCAAGATGGATCTGCGTTTCGTCTCCCTCGACGACCGTTATCAGGAGTCTTGGGACTCGTTTGTTGCAGCCAACCCACACGCGTGGCCAGGCCACGATCGCGCGATCATCGACTTCGAACGCAGCCGCGGTCACGAGTCATTCGCCCACCTGATTCTTGGCGACGAAGGCCAGGTAGTCGCGGTCGCTCCTCTCTTTCTTCTTAGACAACGGAGGGCTCGCCTCTTTCAGGTGCGCACCCTGAGCACCGGTTCGACCTTGCGCGGTGGCCCACTCCTGCGGGCTGACTCATCACCTCGGCAGCGGCAGACGGTCATGGAAACCTGGGCAACGTGGATAACTGCGCTGGCGCGACGTGAACGAGTCGACGAGATACGTGTTGCCTTTCCCCATGTCATGGGCGACCGACTTAGTCGTGAGGTATTCGATTACTATCCACTCAGTGATTATGGGTTTCTCGAGCGTGCGCACCTGACAATGCTCATGGATCTCTCCGCTCCCGGCGACCTGTTCGGCCGTCTTGCCCCAGCGTGCCGGAAGGCCGTTCGCAGGGCCACCAAAGCTGGTGCGGAAGTCGAGGCGGTGACCGACCGAGAAACTTGGATGGGCTTCAACGAACTCAACCATGAGTTTTCCAGAAGCAAGGGATTCGCTCCTTTGTCCGAGGAGTCCATGGCGATCCTCTGGGATCGTTTCGTGGCGCGAGGATTGGCTCACGCGTTCTGCATCCGGTCCAGCCGGCAGGCGATATGTGCGATGATTGTCGTCGGAACACGCCATTCGTGCTATGCCTGGATCGGCTTTAACCGGATTCCGCGACCGGTGATTGGGGCCTCCAATCTGCTCATGTACAACATCATGGAGTGGTTGCGCGCCACTGGACGTCGTTACTTTGAACTGGGATCCGTGGAATTCGATACTCCGGACGCGCGCAGAATCACAGCATTCAAGCGCAGCTTTGGCGGACAGCCGCAATACGGACTGGATGGCGGACGTATCGTGAACGAAATGAAGGTGGCGTCGATTGACTGGCTACAAGCTCTGGCAGGTCGCTGGAGAGACCGCACGCGGAGTGGCGAGCAATGGGTTGTGTCCGGGGATGTGGACGCCGACAGCACCAGCGGGAACGGCGCAGCGGTCAGAAGGAAGTAGTGTTTGGATGACCGGAGAATAGATGCGTTGCGTGTTGGCTCGGATCTGAAGGCGCAGGACAGGCGAGGCGCTGTGCGGTGCGGGGGCAGTTCCAGCGAGGGCGATGCCCTCGCGGCGGCGGCGGCGAGTTCTTTGGGAAGGGGAGGAGCCGGGGATTGAGATGGCTTGGTGCGGAGGAAAGCAGGGACTGAGGAGCTGCAGAGAGCGAAGGGGCACTGCCGGAGCGGGATCGAAGGCCCCAGAGCAGCAGACCCGCCCGACCCAGGCCCGCGCGCTAAGGACGGATGGGGGGCGATGCAGGTCCATTTCGGGTGGGCTGGTAGCGGGCGATCCGCGGGGGGCGCGTCGCGTTCATCGCAATCGGGGCTTCAAGTCAGTCATCCAGGCTCGGCAGCGCGGGACGCGGAGGGGTGCGGTCGCGCCTATGTGGTACGTAACGTGAATAGCCGTTCACGGTCCGCCCGCATCGGCCGCAGAGCGATCGGAGAAGCAACACCGGGGCCTGGCCAGCAGGCTGTCAGTGTGTTCCCCAACTTGAATTGGCGCGAGGTGCGCTTGCGACGGTCGGAAAGCGATCCGGTCCTGTCTTCCGAGAAGATCCGGCACTACTCATCCGCCCGAGCGGCCCTCTATCATGCTCTAGGATCGCTGCGCGCGCCGGACGGGACCGTGGTGCTTGTGCCAGCCTATCATTGCGGAGTCGAGGTCGAGGCAGCACTCAGACGGGGCTACAGCGTAGCATTCTATCGCGTCAGCCGAGATATGACCGCTGACCTTGAGGGTGTACTCAAGCACCCAACAGGCAACATTCGAGCGCTCATGTTGACGCACTACTTCGGATTCCCGCAAGACGTCGATACAGTGTTCCGGTTCTGCCAGGAGCATAGCCTCACCTTGATCGAGGACTGCGCGCACGGGTTGTATTCCAGAACAACGGATGGCCGCTTCCTGGGAACTGTAGGCCACTTCGGCGCGTTCAGTTACTATAAGAGCTTCTTTCTGCCCAACGGCGGGGGTCTTCTGCTCAACGGTGTCCTGGGCGCTGAGCCGGCCAAGGGCACCGCGCATTTCGACTGGGAGATTGTCAAGTCAGCCGTAGGTTCTGCCGTAAGATACGAGACGGCGCGTGGGAGCCTCCTCGGACGTGCAGCCGGAAGATGTTTGCGGCCTCGGGCCGCAGCATCGCGCAGTCTCGGCGTGCCTACCCGCCCGGCGGGAGAAGGTCCGGCCAATACGGAGCTACCCTGGTACTACGACATTCCGCGGTTCGGCTATGACAAGTCTATCTCGCGCGTGTCCTCGTTTCTCCTGGGTAGAACGGGTTGGCGTGAGAACGTCGCGCGTCGACGCCAGAACTACGCCGCACTCCTCAATCTACTAGGGGATCTTGAGGGAATCCGACCCGTATTCCCGAACCTGCCCGAAGGGGTTTGCCCCCTTAGCCTTCCCCTCTATGTGGACGGGAGAGATGGGGTGGAGAAGGTGCTAGCTTCTCAGGGCGTCGAATCGTACGTCTTCGGCCGGCGACCGCATCCTCTACTTGATGAGCAGCAGTTTCCCGAGGCGCGCTTCTTGGCAAGTAGCGTGCTATCCCTGCCGGTCCACCAGCAGCTCGGAGCCGGGGATCTGGAGTATGTGGCGGCTGCGATGAGGAGGGCCTTGGCGCAATGTCGGCGACTCCCGAGATCCGGGTCGGCTATTTAATAGACATCATCGGTGAGTCTCCCGGCGGAACCGAGACGCAGCTGGTGTCCGTGATCCGGCACCTGGACCGGCGATGCTTCGCACCAGAGCTCTATGTGTTGCGCAACTCGGATCTGATTGACAAGAGCATCTGCCCATTCTACGAGATGCAGGTGACGTCGCTGCTACGGCCATCAACGATCTGCAAGGGCCATAGCCTGGCGGCGTTGTGGCGCAGACATCGCCTGGACATCGTTCACACACACTTCAGAGAGTCGAATCAACTCGGCGTCCTGCTGGCTAGGGCGGCAGGTGTTGGGGCGGTGATCACAACGAGGCGCAATCAGGGCCATTATCGGACGAAGCCGGAGTTGCTCTCCCAGAAGGCGCTCAATCGCCTCACAAGTCTGATCATCGCGAATTCCCGGGACACCATGAGGTGGACGATGAAGACGGAGGGCGTGCCTGAGGAGAAGATTCGAGTGGTCTATAATGCGATTGACGTGGACCGATTCTGGAGGGTGGCCGATGACGTGCGAAGTCGATACCGTGTCGAGATCGGAGTCGCTCCGTCGGCTCCTGTCGTTGGCATTGTGGCGAATCTGCGGCCAGTCAAGGCGCTGGACACGTTTGTAAGAGCTGCGGCGATCGTTGCCGAGGCCTTGCCGGCGGCTCGCTTCCTGGTCATTGGCGAAGGTGATGAGGATCGTGAGGATCTGAGACTTCTGGAGCTCTGCTCGGATCTGAATCTGTCCGAGAGGCTTCAGTTTCTCGGCCGACGGAAGGATATCCCCGAACTGCTGTCTACTATGAACGTGGGCGTGCTGTCGTCGCGATCGGAGAGCATGCCAAACGCGGTCGGCGAGTACATGGCCGCTGGACTGCCGGTGGTCAGCACAGATGTGGGTGGCGTATCCGAACTGGTGGAAGACGGCGTCAACGGCTACGTGGTTCCAGTAGGGGACAGTCGATCGATGGCGGAGCGAATCCTCCAGGTGCTGGCGAACCCTGGCGCGTTCCCGCGTGCGGCCAACGCCCGTAAGATCCGTGAGCTATGTGACCCGGGGCGAATCGCCAGGCAGTACGAGGAGATCTATCGGTCGGTTGTGGCGTGAGTTGACGTCACAAGAGTGCGAGGTCAGCCCGGACACGAGCGACCGGGTGGGTAAGCGGGCAGAGACATCGTCTCATGTACCTCTGCTGCGCTGGCGGGGAGAACTCGTCCGGACGCACGCCAAGTCTTGGAGAGAGGCGCTTACAGGGTCAGCCCGACCCTCGGAAGTGACGGGTCAGCCCTAGGAGCCTTCCTCTCGGACCCATGCGCGGTACAACCCTCCCTGGCAAGTGCGCGTCTGCGCGCGGCGGTCTGCGGCTCGAGCTGGAGGGGGGGCTGCGAGCCAAGGTCAAGGAAGGGGTTTGGCCGGAAGCGTCAACGCCGTCTTCCATTGTCCGGTTTTCGTCGACGTAGGATGTCCACTCTTCTCCGACCGAATTGTCCTGCGATTTCGATCTTCGTTCTTTCGACTCCGGGTTCAGCTTCGGGTGACCACCTCCTCCGGTTCCTTGGGGATGGGGAGCGTGCCGAAAATCCCAGACCGCTTCTTCTCCTTCAGCCGGTAGCTCTCGTCCCTGATGTTCAGAGTCGTGGCGTGGTGGAGCAGCCGGTCGAGGATGGCGGCGGCCGGGACCTGGTCGTTGAAGATCTCGCCCCAGTCGCCCTGCAGCTGGGCCCCGGGATCGGTCTCGAACCGGACGGTGGCCCGGCTGGTCCGCGGCCGGCGGACGAGCTCTCAGACATCTGGGGTCACAGACTACTTCCGGCCATGGGATGCCCTCCTCGGTTTCCGCGTGGAGCCGCAAAGGTGTCCTGTCGGGCAGAAACGGCCGCGTCCGGTCGTTCCCTGTGCCTCCTCGTCTCGCGCGCCCGGGGTCCAAGGGTGGCCCCGGGAGGAGGCTCTGTTCCTTCCCCGTCAACCGACCGGGTGGCTCCCTCTCGGTGAACATCAGTGGCTCCCTATGAGGGGACATGGGTGGCCGCCTATGGGGTAGACATCCTGGCTCCCCATCCGTGAACATGGTCGCGAATATGGGCTGGACGCTGACACCGGGCGCTCCGTCATCCGGGTGGAGAAGTCAGGCTCCTGGAAGAGAAGAGTCCCGGACTCGCTCGTGACCTTACCGGCGTCGAACGCCGCCTCCACGATCCGGCGACCAGGACCTTGGCACTTCCGCTGGATCGGGGCACACCAGCTTTGTCTCGGGCGGGTCTCTGGGTCTATCCGAGGCACATAGACGACATCCTCTCATGATGTCCACCCGCCCGCTGCTACGTCTGATGATGAGCGATCCGGGCCAGCTACCGAGTCCGCGTTCTGGGGTTCATGTAGAAACCGGGTAGGACGTCGGCCGAATCGCGGGGACCGAACTCGGTCCATCCAGTCGAGCGATGGCGAGCGTGAATCCTCCGTAGACGTACCAGGTGTAACGAAGGAAGCTGTGGCCGAATACGCCAGTAACCAAAAGGACAACAACCCCCGCGGCGAATCCGCTCAATGCCGCTCGCTCCAATCCCCAGTGCGGGTCATCAGCCGGGAGGAGTCGGAAGGCACGGCGATTCTGACACAGGATCTGTACTAGAAACCCGAAGAAAGCCGCCGCCCCGAGAAGCCCAAGCTCGGCGGGAACTTGTACATACAGGCTGTGCGCCTGAAGCCAGCTCCGATGCGACTCTGGTGAGTAACCCATAGCGTGCGCGGTTCCGAAACAAGACACGCCGACGCCGGTCAGAGGTCGATCCATCGTCATTCTCACACCGGCCTTCCAGGCTTCGACGCGACCACGGGACGACGCGTCGAGCGCGGACGCGCCAATTGTGGAATAGCGGGCTTTGTACTGACCTGGCAGCAGTACGAGCCCAAAGAGAATGGCTGCGGTTCCGAGAACGCCCACGAGGAGACGACGACGTGTGTGCCAGAAAAGGAAGAAGAGTCCGGCAAGGAATCCAAGCATTCCAGAACGGGACCCCGTGAGCGACAGGGTAACCGTGAGCAGAAGCGCGGCGGCAGCTGCGACAGACCGCACCCACCGCAGGCTACGCTGTACTGCGAGGAGAAGAAGAAGCGGAACTGCTGCTGCAAGCGTCGCCGCCAGGGCGTTGGGATCACCTCCGGCTGTGCTCTGGCCCATTGCCCGGTCGATGCCCTGCGCGACCATGACGTTTCCGGAGACGTATGCCCTCAATGCGTCAAAGGCGACCTTGCCAATGGACGCCAGGAAGAAGAACAGATACACCCGAAGGCGCAGACGAGTGGTCACCAGGTGGACGACGAGCAGATACCACCCGACGATCTTCAGAAAGTCCACAAGGCCACCCACCGCGGCGGAGCGCCAAAAGGAGAAAGGAACGGACACCAGAACCGTGACCAGTACGAGCAGGAGAAGGCGCGTCTGTCTCGTATTGTCGAGGAAGAGGTGGCCACGCGTCTGATATTGATGGAGAAACATGCCAACGAGTGTGATGATGCCGACGATACGCTCTGCATGCAGAGAGTCGAGGACGGGGTACACTTCACCCGGCCGCCACATGAAGAGAACAGTGTAGACCAGCAGTCCAAGGAAGGGCCGGGTCAGCAGGAGGTAGGCGCTTACGGCGGAAAGAACGGCAGCAAAGGCGAGCAGTGGAGGAAAGTGGCACACGGCGAGGCCGGCCCCGACGCTGGCGAGCAGGGCTATGACAATGAAGGCGAAGCGGCGGCGGTCGCTGGCGACGCTTGGGGACAGGTCCGGGCGGTGAGCAGTCTTCAACGAGGAGAGGGAGCCGGCGGAAGCCGATCCGGGTTCCGAGCCGTTTCTTCCTGAGGGAGTCACAAGGAATAGTCGTCCTTCGACTGCGCTGCGGTGCGCTGGATCGTGATTGGGTCTGTATCCGGTCTCCCGGGAGCAGGAGTACCGCTACGCCTGACCGAGGTGAGGAACTGGCGCGCCTGCTGGGCGCGCCGTAGCCAACCCACTCTTGCTGCAGCTAGACGTCGGGTGGGGTTGACGACCTGCCAGTCGGAGAGTGGCCGGACGTCGGTCGCTAGTTGGCGTTTGAGGAAGTTGTCTCCTGGCAGCAGGTCGAACCGTTGGGTGCCATGGTGCGCGATCTCCTTTTCGATGGCGTGCAAGTGCAGTAGTCTGCTGGGCGAGAGAGAGGCGAACTGGGGGGCCATGGCCGTGAGATGGGCAAAGTAGGTTCGTTCGGCGTGGAACCCAAGAATGAACGAGGCTAGGGTGCCGTCGACCTTGAGCAGGTAGTGCCTCCCCGAGCCCGTAATCTGCGCCCAGCCCAGAAGTGCGAGGAATGCCTTTCGCGCCTCAGGTTGGTCGAATAGGGAAACGCGTGAACGACCAGCTTCCCGAAGCAGCGCCTGGCGGTTGCGGTGCAGCATTTCGATCTGGGCGAGTTCGAGATCGCTAAGGCTCGCGGTGGAGATCCACTCTACACGGGAGTACTGGCTCTCCAACCGCGCATGCCAGCGTCTGAGTTTGTCGCGGGTGGTGCGAGAGAATCTTCGCATGTAGGTATCCGCGCTTGGCGGCAGCAGCAACCAAGGGTTGCCCACCGCGGCCGGCATGACCTGACCGGTTGGAAACCGCCGGTGCCAGTGCACAGCTTCCTCGGTGTCCGCGGGCATCAGGGTGAAGTCCAGAAGATCCCAGCGCTCTCGGGCCGTCCCGAGGAGAAACGAAGCCAGCGCGTCGACGACCGCAGCAATCGATTCCCCCGCGGCGACGAGGCAGCCTGGGCCGCTGCTCGACAGGGATCCTCCAATCCGTCCGAGACTGGAGAGCTTCACAACACCGCCCTTGAACCAAGGCTTTGGCTCCCGTGCCAGCGGCAGGAGGCCGACCAGCCGACCAGCCCGCCACACCGAGACAAAGACCGGCCGGATCGGACGCGGACAGTATACGGGCAGGAGACAGCGTAGCCAGCCGGTTCGGTAGAACAAGGCGCAGTCGCCGCATTTGGACAAGAACTCGTCATAGACCGGGCCGAGATGCTCCAGGTCCTGCAATTCACCTTGCCATCGGACCAACAGCGGTTCCATGGTCTCAATCTGGGCTCCGCGCTTCTTTGATATCGGCCGGTCCGACCGGGCAGTCGTCGACTCCGACTCGCTCCGAACCGTTCGGTATGATCGGGCACAAGGATGCGAGGCGCTGCCAGGCCTTGCTTGATGGGGGCCGGTTGCTCTGAGATTGGGGTCTGAGGTCGATCGGGTGCGAGCCCGACGGCCGACATTGAGACGTAAAACCTGATGACATCGACGGCATCCTCCCCGTGTTGTCACCAGGGCCGCCACGAGTCGAAAGCGTCCAACGGGGCCACTCCCAACCCATGCACCCGCCGGCCGGTTGGGCGGTAACTGCATGAACGCCTTGCCGGGCCAGTGTCTCTCGCCATCCAGGATTCGGGGACCATCACATGGTGAGCCTAGAGCAGCCGTGGCGGAAGTTCAATTCGCTTCTTCCACCCGGGCGATCTAGCTGGCGGAGCAAGGCTGCCATGGCCTGATCGACGTCTTGGATCTTGCTGGAGCGCCCGCACAGGTACCTTGGCCTACCGTCGGGAGTGTGGATTCGGTGTTCGGTGGGTCAACGAGGGAGCCCGGAAGGCGCTCGGTAGTCGTGCTCCACCGGCAACCTGCCCTCGCGATCCACCGAAGCCCGGGTTGCCCCCAAGGTCTCGGGAGACGTGGGTGTTCCCGAGGTGGCGGTCGTGTCTCGGTGTTGGACAGGGCCGGCTCAGGTCCGCAGCCAACCACGTCCATATGGAGCGACCGGCTCCGGGTTCGTGGACGAGCGGGCCATCGATGCGAGTGACCATCGTATGCGGAGTTGAGACAGGCCGGTCATGGGGGATTCGATCCCGCGGGTCGGGATCGTTATTCAAGAGCGGGAGCTGGTGACTGCGGTTCTGCGCGGGCGGGAGAAGGTGTCTCAGAGCAGCCGGTTGCCAGACAGGGACCGAGCGTTGGGTCGCTGGGCATCTCGGCGGGCAGAAAGCGGGTCAAGCCCGAACCGCGAGGCAGTCGGATCGTAGCCGCGGCCACGAAGGGATCTGACAGAGGGCCGCACCGCATGGTCCGGCCGCAACTCCGCTTGAGCCTTCGTGCCGCTTCTGCCGCCCGTGCTTGGCCAAGTGCCCTCGCCCGATTCTGCAACAGGCGATCTACGCATGTTGACGGGAGCCCCATCGCACGAGGAGCCGGGATTCCAGGTATGTACCGACGCGGTCGAGGAGATCCTGAAGGTTCTCGCAGCGATGGTTTCGGGTGACGTTGCCATGCACGTCCTTCCAGAGCTGCTCGATCCGGTTCTCTTCCGGACAATTGGGCGGCAGGAAGTGCAGCTGGATCTTCTGCTCCAGAGTGCGGAGCAGGTTGAGGAACAGCCACACTGCCTTCCGAGCTCTGTCCACGCAGACCATGTGCCCGGTGCGCGGATCGTAGGCCCCCCGCCAGGATTGCCTTCTGGTTCCTTCCCGGCGTCGGCACCAGTTTCTGTTGACCGGGCAGCGTCCAGTCTCGGCCCAGGCGCGGGTTCAGATGGATATCGACTTCGTCGGCGAAGAGCCCGACCTCCCACGGGCCGCGATCCTCCTGCAGTTCTCGAAGTTGCCGTATGCGACGGCGCCGCCGAGCGTCCCTCCAGGGGCAAGCCACGACAGGAGGGACGCATCCCCAGCGGCTCCGCAGGTCTCGCAGCACCTTCCACAAGTGCCCGATCGAGATTCGGACCTGAGGGGTCTTGGCCAGGACCTCGCCAGAAGCGCCAGGTACCAACCGGAGCGCTCGAAGCCGAGAGTCTCCGGGTTCCGCAGCAGGATCTCCCAGACTCCCTGGCGGACGTCGTCGTCCACCTTCCGATCCCCGTTCTCGGCCCGCCGGTCGTAAAGAGAGGCCTCGTCCTCTCGCACGAAACGGGCTGGGATCCGGGCCACGGTCGAGGGGACGCAGCCGACATCCCTGGCGTCGGTCCGGGCCGAGAGCCCCTGAGTCAACTTCGCGATCATGCGACAGTGAACGCGCAGATCGGCGTCGCGGGTCTGGTGATCCAGAAGTTGCCGGCGTCGCCGGCGGGTTCGGGACAGGCGGAGTCGAGTTCGCACCGTGAGACCTCCTTGTACTCGGGTTTGGCCACCTCAGGATATGCATGTGAGGTCTCACGCGGTGAAGTCTCCCACTCCACGGGGGTTACTCGATTCCACGACCCGAGGTGGTCTTGCATCATGCGAAGCGATGCAGCGTGGCCAGGCATGCAAGCCGATCTCCCGGCTGCAAGAGGTGAACCTTCAGCGGCGTCCGCGGTCACGCCGACTGCTCCCATCTTGCAGGGGCTCCCTCTCGTCGCTTCTGGACACGCCGCGGACGATCGCGTACACAATGATCGGTTGCCCTCGCCTGCATCCGACGGGAACGGTGGACCCCGGTCACGCGGATGTGGGTCTGAATTGACCAAGAGAGAGAATCTTCATGGCCATACTGCATCCGACGCGAGCCGCTTTCGCCCTCCTGCTCGCCGCGGGTCTGATGGCCCTCGTCGTCCTGGCCCAAACCCCCGATCGGAGCATCTTCTGGTCGGCCGTGGTGGACGCCGGCCATGCGCCCCTGTTCGGCCTCTTCGCGTTGACGATTCTCTGGGCTGCATCCGCCTGGGGAGGTGCCACGGGTAGTCAGGCGGCCGCTCGCCCGGGGTCGCTCCGTATCCGGACCTACGTTCTCGCACTTGCGGTCACCGTCACCTTTGGCGCGCTGACCGAGATCCTGCAGGCCCTCGGGTCCAAGGACGCTGAGCTCTGGGACTTCATTCGCGACGTTCTTGGGGGCGCCTCGGCCCTCCTTCTCGCGTTCGCGCTAGGTCAGCGGAAGCGTCCGCGTCGCGCTGGCGGCCGCCTGGGTCGCGTGCTCCCGGTTCTCGTCGCGGCGGTCCTTCTGGCGGTGGCGCTTCTGCGGGTCACCACCGTGGCGATCGCCCATTTGTGGAGAGACTCGGCCTTTCCCCGGCTCTGCGAGTTCAACCACCGCTGGGGCGCCACGTTCATCGGGGTCCAGGACGCCGTCATCACCCAGGGAGAGCCGATCGGTGGCTGGGCTCGAGAGGCCCCCGGCCCGATCGCCAGGGTCACATTCCATCCGGCAGCGTACCCGGGTCTGTCCATCCGGGAGCCCTACCCGGACTGGACGGGATATGACCGCCTGACGTTCGACGTCTACTCGGAGGCGCCCGCGCCTGTCCAGCTCCACCTGCGGATCGATGACGTCCACAGCGAAGAGCTCTACACGGACCGCTTCAACCGGGTTCTGATCGTCGAGCCGGGCGCAAACCGGATCTCGATTGCCCTCGATGATGTGAGGCGCGGACCCAGAGCTCGTCCGATGGATCTGGCCCACATTCGCGCTCTGACGCTCTTCGCGATGAGCCCCCCGGCGCCGTTCTCCGTCTATCTGGACGGGTTTCGCTTGGAGCGGTAGCTCTCTGGCCGACCCGACCGAACTTGCCGCGTGCGCCCGGTGTCGGCACCGACACGGTGGGCGCGACGGCTCCAAAGAGGCGTGCCGGAACGTGGGTGACTGACCGCGAATGTTCGTTCGCCAGAACAATTGACCAACCAGATGGAGCTCGCGCATCCTGCACCCCGTTTCGGGCATACCGCAGTCTCCGTCCCCCGGCACGGTGTGAGACTGGCTCGCTGCCGAATCGGACCCACCTCGCATTTATCTAGAGTGGAAAGAATTAGAGAAACGCTACGTCTGAGCGCCTCCGGCCTCGGGATGGGCATGCATCTGGAACCGACCCGCGCATATGGAAGGTCCTGCTGCGATCCGAGGGCCGCGCTGGGGGAGGTCCTGGGCCGGCGACGCTCCATTCCGGAACCGTCCGGGGTGGGGATGGCGATCCGTGGCCGCGATCGCGTTTCCGCTGTCTCTCTCCCTCCTTCCCGTGCCGATTCCGCCGACCGACGCTCATGCCGGGAGCCCCGCCGCATTCACCTCGCATCTCCTCGCTCCCGACCCGGAGTGGCAGGCCATGCGAGGTGCCCGGGCCGCGACCGGTCCCGGTTTGGCGGCGTCGATCGGTAATCCGGCGGCCGTTGCCTCCCTCTCGGGCGGAGCAGGCGCCTGCTCGCACCTGCAGTGGGCTGAAGGGCTGACGCGCGAATGGGCGGGTGCCGGCTGGGCTGTCGGGCGCGGGCTGGTGGTGGCATTCGATGCCGCGGTGCTGCGTGGTCCGGAGCTTCAAGGCTTTGATGCCGACGGCAACTCGACAATACCGTTCCGCGCGTCGGAGTGGAGTGTCGCCTCACACGCGGCTCTGCCGGTCGGACGGGGCGTCGAGGTCGGCATCGGGGCCCGGCACTTCCGCCTCGAGGATGAGGCCGAGCTGTTGAGCGGCACCGGGTTCTCCCTTGGGATCCAGGTGCACGGCGCCAGCCGGACCGTCGGTCTCGCCGTGACCGATGTGGGGGCGCCGATGAACGGGCCGCACGGCGAGTACGCGCTGCCGACCTTCTGGCGTGCCGGTTTCGAACAGGCGACGGCGGGAGAACGCATGCTCTTGGCCGCATCGGTCGAGGGAGGGGCCTCAGGAAAGCCCCAGGGGGCCCTTGGAGTGGTTTTGCGCCCTCTCGCATCCCTCGACCTCCTGGGTGGCCTGATCGTGCGGCAGAGCGCGGCGGGCGAGTCCCCGATGGGATGGTCGGCCGGCGCCACGGTACATCGTGGGCCGTTCTCCGTCTCCTACGCTCTACGCCAGGAGGAGGCCCTCGGGGCGACCCACATCGTCGGAATGCGCGTCGGGCTGCATGGCCTCCGAGACGCCTCTCGCTCGCCCCGTCCAGATGGTCCGAAGGTCCTCCCGTTTGCAGCGACAGTGGAGTGTCCGGTGGCGCCAGCGGGCCGGACGGCGCCGGCAGCGCCCGCATGGAGCCCGGCGGAGTCCACGGTACCGCCCGATCCGGCGGACGCCCCGCAGGCGTCTACCATGCCGCCGGAGTCCGTTGCGTCGACCGTCTCACAAGGGCCGCTGTGGCCGGTCGGTTCCGCCCCGCCGAACGCCTCGCAGGGTCCGGCGACGATCCTGGAGACTGCGCCGACGACCATCACGACGCCGAGATACGCCGTCTTCGGAAGCCGCTACCGGTCGGCCGACGCCGCGGAGCCTGAACTGGCGCTGATTCGCCGCGAGGGGTTTCCAGCGGCGGTATCCGTGCCCAGCGCCGGGGGCGGATGGCGGGTGTTGGTTGTGGAGACTTCGACCGCACGGGAGGCGGATGCCGCCGTCGCCCGGCTGCGCGGGCGGGCGATCGTGGTCAAGGCCGAAGCCCTCCAGCCGCCGATTCTGCAAGCGGTCAGCCCTGCCTCTCACTGATCGGCCGCTCCGGCGTCCGTCGCCGCCCGCCCCGGGGAAGTGAATCAGATCACGTGACGCGGCGGAGCCGCCCATTGCCCCGCCATCCGGCAGGCTCGACTCCTCTCGATCCCGCTACTGACTCCAAGGCCCCGGCCGGCGTACCCTGGCGGGCACAGGGGGGAGGGCCATTGCCGTGAACCACCGGATCTGGGCGGCATTGCTGACCGCCACCATCGTGCTGGCCGGGACTCCGTCGGTCTCTCCGGTCGACGTCACCTCGGCCGCAGGCCCCGGCCAGCCAGCCGAGAAGGAGGCAACCGTCGTGACCTTCACCGTCAGCTCGCCAAGCTTCTCCCATGGGGGAGAAATCCCATCCCAGCATACCTGCGAAGGGGCAAACACATCCCCCGCTCTGACCTGGAGCGATGTTCCGGCGGGAACCAGGAGCCTCGCGCTCATCGTCGATGATCCGGATGCCCCCGACCCGAAGGCCCCCCGCATGACGTGGGTCCATTGGGTGCTGTACAACATCCCGCCCGCGGAAGGCGGTCTCGCCGCCGGAGTGGCAACGAAGGATCTGCCCGCGGGGACACGCGAGGGAACGAGCGACTACCGGCGTGGCACCTGGGGCGGCCCCTGCCCACCCATTGGGCGCCACCGCTACTTCTTCAAGTTGTACGCGCTCGACACCGTGTTGCCGGATCTCAAGAAACCGGACAAGCCTCAAGTGCTGAAGGCAATGGAGGGGCACATTCTCGGCCAGACGGAGCTGATGGGCACCTATCAGAAGAAGGGGAAGTGACCGAGACCCCTTCGCCCCGGAGCGCAGTGCGGAGGGCCATCCGCTTCCTCGGCCTCAACCGCAGCATCGGTGGACTGATGGGCATGGTCATCCTCGTCGGATTGGGCGAGAAGATGGCCGAGCGCTTCCTGCCGATCTACATGCTGGCGTTGGGAGGGGGAGTTCTCGGGGTGGGGCTCCTGAACGCCCTCGACAACCTGCTCTCCGCGCTCTACTCATTCCCCGGTGGTTATCTCGCCGACCGGTACGGCACCAAGCGCGCGCTGCTCTTCTTCAACCTGATGGCGATGGCCGGATATCTCGTCGTGATCCTCGTGCCCAGGTGGTACGCCGTGATCCTCGGGGCGGTGCTCTTCCTCTCCTGGACGGCCATCTCGCTTCCGGCAACCATGCAACTGGTCAGCGAGGTGATGCCCCGGAACAAGCGGACCATGGGCGTCTCCATGCACTCGTTGATCAAGCGCGTGCCGATGTCGCTGGGTCCGCTGGTCGGAGGCGCGTTCATCGTGGCGTGGGGCGAAACGACCGGCGTCCGCCTGGCGTTCGTGGTGGCCCTGCTCATGGCGGCCATCGCCACGCTGGCGCAGGAGCGGATGATCAAAGACGCCCGGCCGGCACGCGGCGAAGGGAGGCGGGCGGCCGAGCACAACCCGCTGCGTCTCTGGAAGGAAATGAGCCCCGATCTGCGCGATCTCCTCGTCAGCGACATCCTGGTGCGCTTCTGCGAGCAGATCCCGTTCGCGTTCGTGGTCATCTGGGCCATGAAGAGCCTCGGTACGGCAGGCATTGGCGGGCACCCGGTAACGGCGTTTGAGTTCGGTCTCCTGACCACCATTGAGATGGCGACCGCGGTGCTCTGCTACATCCCGGTGGCCTACTTCGCCGACAAGGTCGGCAAGAAGCCGTTCGTGGTCGCGACGTTCGGCTTCTTCACCCTTTTCCCGATCGTGCTCTGGCTCAGCCGTTCCTTCTGGGCGCTGGCGGGCGCCTTCGTCGTGCGCGGGTTGAAGGAGTTTGGCGAGCCCACCCGCAAGGCGCTGATCATGGATCTCTCCCCGGAAGACCGGAAGGCCGGCATGTTCGGCCTTTACTACCTGATTCGCGATGTGATCGTCTCGATCGCGGCGTTCGGCGGAGCCCTCCTGTGGCAGCGCGGACCGGCGATCAACTTCCTGACTGCGTGCGCCTTCGGGGTCCTGGGAACGGCGTGGTTTGCCTGGAAGGGCAAGGACCTGCCGGTGACGGGGGAACGGACGTGAGCGATACCGCGACCACGCCGAGCGCCGGCGTCGCGGTTGTGATCCTTCTGCTCCTGGCGACAGGATGGCTGTCTGATTCGTCGTCGTCGGCGCCTCCGGCGAAGCGAGCGGAAGCGGCGGGGTCGCTTCTGGCCGCGGAGCTGCCTGCGACGCCATCGCGGGTCAGCCTCATCACCATCGACGCGCTGCGGGCCGACTTCACCTCCTATGCCGGACACGCGCCGCAAACCACGCCGTTTCTCGACCTCCTGGCCGGGTCGGGCGTGGTCTTCACAGAGGCCGAAGCCGCTTCCTCCTGGACCACCCCCTCGTTAGCCTCGCTCCTGACGTCGCTGGAACCGAGCGCTCACGGGCTGGTCTGGCCCGCCCTGAACCCGGCGACCGGTGCGCAACTCCGACAGCTCGGACTGGCTCCGTCGCTGGTCACCGTGGCGGAGACATTCCAGGCGGCCGGTTGGCTCACCATCGGCGTGCCCGGAAACCTTCACCTGCGAGCCGGTTCCGGGTTTGAGCAGGGGTTCGACTTCTACTATCGCTCCGCGCAGTTCCTGGACGGAGACCCGTTGAACCGCGTCGCGTTCGGCGGGATTCGCGCCACCCTCGGCCGGTCCTGGCGCGAGCTGTGGCCCCAACGCCGGACCTTCCTCTGGATGCACTACTTCGATCCGCACGATCCCTACCAGGCGCGCGAGCCTTGGATGGCGGTCTTCCGGCCCCAGGGATCGAAGACCCTCGCGGACTCCGTGGCCGGCATGGTGATGGTGAATCTGCGAAAGCGCTTTCCGCATCCCGATTCCGCGACGATCCGGACGCTTCAGTCCCTGTACGAATCCGAGATCCGGGCCACGGATGAGAGCCTGCGCGCGCTCTGTGACAGTCTCGGCCTCCGGGACGAGAACGCCCTGCTCATCGTTACCGCGGACCACGGTGAGGAATTCGGCGAACATGGCGGGCTTGGTCATATGACTTCTCTGCATCGAGAGCAGGTCCAGGTCCCGCTGCTGATGCATTGGCCCCGGATGCTGCGGCCCGGGAGGATCGAGACGCCGGTCAGCTTGATCGATATCTACCCGACGCTGGTGGAGCTGCTCGGGCTTCCCGATCCGAAGACGCTCCGCGGGGAGAGCCTCGTTGGGCTCCTCCGCGGAGAGGTCCGGACCGCGCCCCGGCCCCTGTTCGCCGAGCTCTTCCCTGATTCGGGAATGCATACTTCGGCCCGCCTGGGCGATTGGCGGCTCATTCGGGATTTCGGCCGGGGCCGAGGTCGGGCCTTGTACAACGTCCGCATCGATCCCGCGGAGGCGATCGACCGGTCGGCGCAGGAACCGGCGATCGTGCAGCAGATGCGCGCGATCATGGGACGATGGCGCAACGGACTCCCGCCGGTTCCGGCCGACATCCGGGAATCGCCGTTGGACGACCCAGAGATGATTGAGAAGCTCCGCTCGTTGGGGTACGTGCGGTAGCTCCGAGCGCCAGCGGACGGCAGAGGGGGGTGTCGCGCCGATCGTCCGGAGACGGGGAAACAGGAGCGGAGGCAGAGCGACGGCGGCAGCGAGCGCGGAGCGAAGGCGGCGGCGAGGGTAGAGCGAAGGCGGGCTGATCTGCCGCGCGCTCAGGCCGAGGGACTTCCGGCGATTTCGCCCAGCACCAGCGCGGCCAGGGTGTAGCCGAAGATTCCCGGCAGGCAGATGCTGCTGGGTTGACGACGGCGCAGCCGGCCCCGCCGGACGACCTGATCGTCGAGATCCGGCTCCAGGGGCGGAATCGGTGGCTCGCCGGACCAGACGCAGGGGATCCCCTCCTCCACGCCGGCGTGGCGTAGCCGCAACCGCACCTGACGGGCCAGCGGGCAGCCGCTTGTCTGCGAGATGTCGCCGACGCGGACTTCGGTCGGGCTGAGACGGGAAGATGCCCCCATGCTGCTGACCACCCGCAGCCCCTGGCCATGGCAGTGAAGCAGAAGACCGCATTTCGGCCCCACGGAGTCGATGGCATCGACCACGTAGTCGATCGGCGGGGCGAGCGCCTCCGGCCGGGTCGCTTCGTCGAGGAACTCGGTCCGGGCCGCGATACTGGTATCGGGACAGGCCCGCGCCAGGTGGGCGGCCAGGACCTCGACCTTGAGCCGGCCCACGTCTTCCGGCAGGGCCAGCGGGTGTCGGTTCAGGGAGGAAGCTGTGAGTCGATCCGGATCGACGAGGATCAGGCTTCCGATCCCGCTCCGGGCCAGGGCCAGGGCTGCGTGGCTGCCGACGCCCCCCAGGCCGGCGATCGCCACTCGGGCCGACCGGATGCGGCGAAAGCCCTCGGCGCCGTAGAGGTCGATGGTGCGGGAGAAACGGAACGGGCCATCCGTGGTCGTTGCCTCGGGGTCGGACATTGCCCGCTCGGCTCAGATCCGCAACAGGGCTCTGGCGTTGGCGGCGGTCACCTGTCCGATCGCCTCCACCGTCGTGCCCCGGAGACTCGCCACCGCCTCCGCAATCTCGCGGACGTGCCGCGGCTCGACCCGCTCCGGGGGGACCTCGGCGAGGGCAATGGAGGGCGCGTCGGTCTCCAGAAGCAGCCTCTTCTCCGGGACCATCGCCGCGGAGCGTCCCGCCTTGCTGCCCGGCCTCGTTACCGCTCCACCGAACGCCAGGTGCATCCCGAGGTCCAGGAAGCGCTGCCCCAGGTTCGGATCTCGCGAGAAGGCGTGGATGATGCCGCGCAGATCGGGCGCGAAGTTTCGCAACTCCACGATCAGCTCATCGAAAGCGCCCCGGCAGTGAAGGAGGACCGGCAGGCCCAGCTCGCAGGCCACGCGAAGCTGCAGGCGGAGCGTGCGGCGTTGCGTATCCAGCGAAGGCCCTTCGACCTTGGCGTCGAGTCCGATCTCGCCGACCGCCACCGCACTGCACTCGCGGAGCGCATCGCGCAGTCCGGACGGGTCGAGCGCCTCGCCCGCCACCCAGGGATGCAGGCCCAGCGCCGGGTGAATGCCGGGACGTTCGGCCAGCGCCCGGACCTTGGCCCAGGACGCCGTGTCGTAGGCGGGGACCACGATGTCCGTCACCCCGGCTTCGCGGGACCGGGAGAGCACGCCGTCGATGTCGTCCGCAAGCGGCGGTTCATAGAGGTGGCAGTGCGTGTCGACAAGCTCCATTCCGGCAGTGTAGGCCGGGCGCGCAAAGCAGGGAAGGCTTCGCCGCGGCGGCGCGCCGAATCCGTTGATTTTCGGTCGCTTGATCCAGGTCAAGGCACCGCAGCCGACTCCTCCCGATACTCCCGGTAAGCATCAACCGAGGAGGAAGCCGTGCAGCAGATGCGGGACATGATCGAAATCAACGAGGAGCTTTGCGACGGTTGCGGACTATGCGTCCCATCCTGTCACGAGGGGGCGATCCGGGTCATTGACGGGAAGGCTCGGCTGGTCTCCGACGCGCGATGTGATGGTCTGGGCGCGTGCCTCGGCCACTGCCCGCGGGGCGCGCTCAAGGTTGTCCGCCGCCAAGCTGCGCCCTTCGTGGCGCCGGTTCCGGTTTTGGCCGTCCCGCCCGGTGCCGTTCCCGGGCGCACCTCGACGCAGTCGCCGGTTCCGGCGTCGCGGTTTCCGGAAGGCGGATGTCCGGGCAACCGGATGCGGATCCTGAAGCCTGCGGCTCCGGCGCCGACCCGTGCGGGGTGCGACGAGAACGGCATCCGCCACAGCCCGGCGGATCCGACCGCACCTCCCGCACCGGCCATCCCGGCCGCCGGCCCCGCGGCGTGGGGCGAGCGGTCCGAGCTGGCCCACTGGCCGGTGCAGATCCGTCTCGTGCCACCGCAGGCGCCGTTTCTGCAGGATGCCCGGCTGGTAATCGCCGCGGACTGCGTGCCGGTGGCGCTGCCCGGGTTTCACCGCGAGTTCGTCTCCGGAAGCGCTGTGATGATCGGATGCCCCAAGTTCGACGATCTCGAGGCGTACGCCCGGCGGTTCACCGAGATCTTCTCGACGGCCCGGGTCCGGAGCGTGACCGTGGTCGTGATGGAAGTCCCTTGCTGTCAATCTCTTCCAGTCGCGGTGCGCAGGGGAATGGAGATCGCGGGATCGAAGGCTCCTCTGGAGATCGTGGTGGTCGGCGTGGATGGCGAAGTCCGACAGCGGTCGCCCGTGTCCCGGTGAGGAGAGGGGTGAGACAATCCCGGCTGCTCCTCGGCAACCCTAGGACGAGATTCGCCGTAGAACGGGGACGTCCGGCGGCTCCAAGCCCAGACAGCCTACCCCCCCAATTTGGGGCCGCCGGGCGTCACATCCAGAGGAGAGAGAGCCATGTGCAAGCCCAATCGACTCCATGGAATCCCGATCGTCCTCGGCATGTTCGCGGTCCTGCCGCTCACCTTCGTTCTGGCGGGTATCGGCCCGACGCCCGCCTGGGCCGATCCCTGGATCCACATCAAGGTGGTCGAGACCGGCCCCGACGCGGAAACCGTCCGGGTGAACGTCCCGCTCTCCCTGGTGGAGGCGATGATGCCGTTGATCGACCACGCTCAGGACGACGACTCCGACGCGGCGGAGGACGATCGATCCTCACGGCGCCACCGCCATCACATCTCCTTCAACGATCATGATGTCACCCCGGCGGAGTTGCGCGCCCTCCTGGATGCGGTCCGTACCGCCGAAGATGGCGAGTACATCTCCGTGGACGGCGTCGACGAGAAGATCCGCGTGACGAAGTCCGAAGGCGTCTTCGTGATCGATGTCGATGACCGGGGGGAGGAGCAGGAGCAGGTTCGGGTAAGGATGCGGATGGAGGTGCTGGAAGCGCTGCTCTCCGGTAGTTCGGACGAGTTGAACTTCGCGGCGGCCGCCCGGTCCCTGCGCAGCCACGAAGGCGAAGACCTCGTCACGGTGACTTCCAAGGACGAGACGGTCCGCATCTGGATCGACGACAAGAAGTCCATGGACTGATGCCCGGCCAGGTTCCGCGGAGGCGGGTCGGGCTCGCCTGGATCCCGAGAGCCCCGCTTCCCGGCCGGGCGGCACGATGAGGAGGGCATGACATGCGCACCCCCGCGGACCCTCGCGACCCCGGCCGTGGAACCTCCGTGGCCGCCGACCGCCCACAAAGCGCCGGAACCGGCGCTCCTATCGCGATTCCTCCCGGAATGGACGGTGGGGAGGTCAGGCGCCGCCGCGAGCGGCGTTTTCTCTACGTCCTGCTCGGCTGCGCCGCGGCCCTGTCCATCCTGGTCGGCGCGGGGCTGATCGCGGCCTGGAGCGCGGGCTCGATCGTCGTTCAAGTCGATGAGCGCGGCCGCGGCGGGGATCAAGTCCGCCTTCGGGTTCCCGCCGCTGCCGGTCATCTGGCGCTGCTCTGCTTGCCTGACCGCGCATTCGCCGGACCGGCTCGGGACCGGATCTTCCGCCGCGGGAAGCTGGGCATCCTGGCCCGCGAGCTGGAGCGGGTTCCGGACGGAACCGTCCTGGTCGAGGTCGAGTCGCCCCGTGAGAGAGTGCGGATCTCGCGCGAGCGGGACCTGCTGCTCATCCGCGTCGACTCGCCGGACGAAAACGTCCGTGTGGAAGTGCCGGTCAAGCTCGCCGGCGCCGCCTTGAAACGCGTGGAGCGAATTGCGGCTGACGGGTGATCGTGCGCTTCCTGCCTTGATCTGCCTTGACCCCCGCGACTACCCTCCCGGTGCGTTCGCGCCGAACCAGTCACGCGCGGGGGGGCAGCCGTCATGTTTCGGACCGACGAATTTCCGCTGGTCTTCGTCTCCGGAATCCTCGGTCGCTACGTGGTCGACGCCGACAGGCGCCGGCTCGGCCGGATCGACGACATCGTCGCCTCAACCGGAGAGATGTATCCCGCGATCACCGGCCTGGTCGTGCGCTCCGGTCGCGAGCGGCGCTTTGCCCCCTCCACGGCCTATCGCCTCAAAGAGCTTGGTCCCCGTGATCCGGTCGTGGTCGATGCGGGGGCCCTGACCGAGCTCAAGCCGCAACGCCCCGAATTCCTCGTGCGCGATCTTCTTCTCGATCAACAGATCGTCGATGTGCAGGGGGCGAAGGTCGAGCGGGTGAACGACGTGCAGCTCCTGGTCGCCGATCGGGCCTGGATCGTCCACGTGGACGTGGGGTTCACCGGCTTGATGCGGCGCCTGGGCTTCGAGCGCCTCGTGCGGGGCCTCTGGCGGCTGGCGGGCCGTCACCTGGCCAACGAGTTGATTTCCTGGAAGTTCGTTCAACCGCTGGCTGAGTCGGAGGAGCCGGGCCGCCCGCTCCGCCTGCGGGTGGAGCACGCCCGCATGCACGAACTGCACCCCGGGGAGCTGGCCGACATCCTCGCCGATCTGGGCAAGGACGAACGGCAGATGATTGTGCACAGCCTCGGCCCGGAGGCGGCCGCCGATGCGCTGGAGGAGGCCGAGGAGGACGTCCAGGCGGCGGTGTTCGCACAACTGGATCCCGAGGTCGCGGCGGACATTCTCGAGGAAATGGACCCGAGTGAAGCGGCCGACATCCTGGGCGCGCTCCCGGAAGCGCAGTCCGAGGAGATCATCGCCGAGGTCGAACGGGCAGATCGGGAAGTCATCGAGCAGCTCATTGCCTACGAGGACAAGACCGCCGCCTCCCTCATGACTCCGGAGTTCGTGTCGGTGTCCCCGGAGACCTCGGTGGCGGAAGCACTGGACGAAGTGCGCCGCCAGGCGTCGGAGATCGAGGGGATCTACTACGTCTATGTTCTCGACGGCGATGGCCGCCTCGCCGGAGTCACCACGTTGCGCACGCTGTTTCGCGCCGAGCCTGCCCGGCCGGTACGGGAGATCATGGAAACGCGCCTGGTGAAGGTGGAGCCGGCGGTTGAGCCCGACGAGGTGGCGGAGGTGTTCCAGAAATACTCGCTGCTCGGTTGTCCGGTGGTGGATGAGGACGGGCGAATGCTGGGAGTGATCCTCATCAAGCACGCCTTCGACGAATTGCTGCCGCACTTCAAGCGCGAGGGGCGCCCGTGACTGACGCCGGGGCGGTTCGTCCGGGCTGGCGCGAGCGGCTGCACCGGCTCTGGGTCCGCTTCCGGCTGCTTCTGGTCGTCATCGGGCCCGGGATCATCACGGCCAACGTCGACAACGATGCCGGCGGGATCACCACCTACTCGCAGGCCGGCGCTCGCTTCGGCATGACGGTCCTCTGGATCTTTCCCCCGCTCTGCCTCGCCCTCTTCGTGGTGCAGGAGATGTCCAACCGCATGGGGGTCATCACCGGGAAGGGGCTGTCAGACCTGATCCGGGAGCGGTTCGGAGCGCGGGTCACCTTCTATCTGCTGGTTGGCCTGCTGGTGACGAACTTCGGGAACATCCTCGCCGAGTTCGCGGGAATCGCCGCGGCCGGCGAGATCTTCGGCGTTCCGCGTTGGATCTCTCTTCCGCTGGCCGGCCTCTTTGTGTGGGGGATCGTGTTGCGCGCGCGCTACCGCACCGTGGAGAAGGTGTTTCTGGCGGCCTGTGTGTTCTACGTCAGCTACATCATCGCCGGCTGGTACAGCCACCCGCCGGCCGGCCAGGTCCTGCGGGCGCTGGTCACGCCCAGCCTCCGTCCGGAACCGGGCTACGTCGTGATGCTCATCGCCCTGGTCGGGACCACGATCGCCCCGTGGATGCAGTTCTACCAGCAGGCTTCCGTGGCGGAGAAGAACATCCGCGTGCAGGACTACAGTCTGTCGCGCCTGGATACGGCGATTGGCTCTGTCACGGTCACGGTGGTGGCGGTCTTCATCGCTGTTGTCTGCTCGACCCACCTGCACGAGCGCGGACTCGCGATTGAAGGGGCGGCGGACGCCGCTCGGGGCCTCGCTCCGTTGGCCGGGCGTCACGCGGCGAACCTCTTCGCCTTCGGGCTGCTGAATGCATCGGTCTTCGCGGCGAGCATCCTCCCGCTCTCCACCGCCTACACGATCTGCGAGGGGTTGGGTTGGGAGTCGGGCGTCGACAAGGGCTGGGCGGAGGCGCCGCAGTTCTACTCGCTCTACACCGCGCTGATCGTCCTCGGGGCCGGCGCAATTCTCGTGCCGGGCATCTCCCTGCTCGGCATCATGTACTTCAGCCAGGTGTTGAACGGAGTCGTGCTGCCGGTCGTGCTGGTGTACATGCTCCTGCTCATCAATGATCGCCGCGTCATGGGGCGCCACGTGAACTCGTGGGGCTTCAACGTCGTGGCCATCGTCCTGGCCGTGGGCCTGGCCGTGCTCTCCGCGGCGTTCGGGGCCCTGACGGTGGCGGGAAGATAGCGGAAGGACCGCGAAATCGCGGTCCTTCCGGGTTGAGTCCGACGCGGCGCGGCCGGCCGCGGCTACCGCGGCGGGCCGGCGCCGGCGGGCGGCAGATAGTCCGGCACCTTGTTCTTGATCGGCGGCACCGTATGCAGGAACGCCAGGACCGCCTTGAGGTCATCATCGGTCAGCTGGCGGTAGGTCGGCCACGGCATCGGCGGCATCAACGGACGACCGGCCCCCATGAACTTCCCCTCGCGTATGGTCTTGATGAAGAGCTGGTCATCCCACGCGCCGAGTCCGGTCTCCTCGTCCGAGGTGAGGTTGCTGGCGAAGCTCGTGCCCCAGGGACCGAGAAACGCCGTGTTGGTGGCGGAGCCGATCCATCCCCACGGCGGGGCCGGCGGCGGCGTGGGCGGCATCACGACATCTGCCGGGTGCCCGGAGAGCATCCGGCTCATGTCCGGTTCGGGACCGTGCGCACCCATCTTGAATGGAGTGTGACAGTCGTTGCAGCCGAGAACGGTTACGAGATACTTGCCACGCGCCAGCTGGTCGTCCGGCCGGGGCGCGGCGTACGCCGCCGGCAAGACGTTCTGGCCGGGTTCCGGCCGGACGCTGAGCAGCGTGATTGCCAGGAGGCCTGCGGACAACACGGCCGCGACTCCCACGACGGGGGTCACGCGAGTCCGAAGCCTGTGTGGGATTGTCTTCATCAACGGAGTCACTCCTTCTTCGTGCAGCTATCTGCCGTGATCTGTCTCTCCAGGTCTGCCGCAAGCGGGAGATCGCTTCAGCAGAGGGAACCATCGAAACAAGACTGCCGGGGCACGGCGCGGGGTGCCAGACAAAACGCGCTGAGAACGGAACTCTCGGTGTGGCTGACCGAGACTCTCCGTCCAATCAACGAGCGGCGTCAGCGCGGAGGCGCCCCGGTGCCCAGGCGTGACGCGATGCGCGATCTCGCCGGTGGTTCCGGACGGGCGGGGTGACCCGTGTGCCGTCTCTACCGGACCTGCTACCATGTGTCGGCCGAGGCTCGAAGCCTCGGCGCACGAGGCGCGGGGCTTTGGACCGGTTCCAGGGAGGGGGATGCCATGGCTACGTTTGCGCAGCGAATGATCGGGGCGGCGAGGTTCGACATCGGGACCTACGAGGAGGTTGAGACCGATCGTGGCGCCACGACCCAGGCGATGCTGGTCGTCGTGCTCTCGGCCGTGGCCGCAGCCATCGGAGGGATCGGTCAGGAGGGGATGCGGGGGCCGTTGCTCGGGCTGCTGGGCGCTCTCGTGGGCTGGTATGCCTGGGCCTTCGTGACCTGGCTGGTCGGGACGAAGGTCCTGCCCGAACCGCAGACGGACGCGGATCTGGGGCAGCTCCTGCGAACCACCGGTTTCTCCGCCGCCCCGGGTCTCCTACGGGTGTTCGGATTCATCCCCGTGCTCGGCGGGCTGATCGGGCTGGTGGCGGCGCTCTGGATGCTGGCCTCCATGGTCGTCGCGGTGCGGCAGGCGCTGGACTATCGCGGGACCGGTCGCGCGGTGGCGGTGGTGGTGGTCGGCTTCCTGTTCTACATCGCGGTGGTGGCCGTCATCGCCGTCGTCTTCGGAGTTGGCGCCGGGGTCACCAAGACGCTGCTCCGGCCCGGAAGCTGAGGCCGCGGAGAGCTCGCCTCGGGCCCCGGACGGCGCGCAATACCGCGAGGCGCGGCCGGGTCGCGCCGCGGAGGGAGGATTGCCGGGTCGACTGATCGGCGCGCCGAACGAGGTTGACTGGGTTTTCCAGCACCCTGTTGACTCTCGGAGTTGTCGGATCCGACAGAGAGCGGGCCCGATCGAGCCCACACGCTCGACCGGGTCCGCTCCTTGCGCGACGGCGCATCAACGGGTGATGAGCAGGCGCGTCGTCGCCACCCGTTCTCCGTCCAGCGTCAATCGGGCGAAGTAGAGCCCTGGTGCCAGAGCGGCTACGTCCGGGGCGGTCAGCTCCGAGGTGCCGCTTCCGGCCGGAAGCGGGCCGAGATCACGGGCGAAGACCCGGCGCCCGGCCGGGTCGTGCAGCGTGAAGGCGGCCGTTCCGGAGTGCGGAAGGGTGAAGCGCAGCACGCAGGCGCCGCGGGCGGGGTTCGGCCGCACCGCAAGGACGGTCCCGGCGGGCAGAGGATGCTCGACAGCCGGCCCGATTCGCACCGGGAACCCGCCGGCCGTGAGCGTCAGCGGTGCGGCCGTGGCATCGGATGCGTCCCCCGTCACCCAGCGGGCTTCTCCCTGCTCCCCCACGACCGGCAGGGCAAACGACGGCGGGGACGCGGATGCCCCGGCACCCGGGTCGAACAGCACCGCGCGCACGGTGCCGTCGGCCGTGACCATGGCCAGACCCTGCCAGCCTCCGCCGTCGGGAAAGAGCACCGGCTGCAGGCCCGGCGCAAACGCCCCCGGATCGGCCGCGAGCACCAGGCTCAGGGCCGCGGGCCTGCCCTCGCGGGACGCCGCAGAACCCGCCTCGGTTCCGGCGAGAGACGGAAGCCTGAAGACGATCGCGCCGGCCTCGACGCTGAACCCCGCTTCGAGCCTCAACGATCCTGCGGGGGTGCGCGCGCTCCCCGTTTCCGCCGGCGCCGCCGCCCCGCTGACGGGCGCGGCCGCCTCCGCTCCTTCCGCCGCGTTCGCGGCCAGCGGCGGGCCTTGCAGGATGATGTTCACCACCGCCACCAGATCAACGACGCTGAGCCGCCCGTCGAAGTTGCGATCCGCGTTGAGGAATCCTTGCCCGCTGATCAATTGCGTCTCGAGGATGTGATTTGCGATAGCCACCAGGTCCGCCGTGTTGACTCCGTTGATCAGATCGGCGTCACCCGGGAGCGTCGTCGTTCCGTCCCAGTTCCGCCCGTCGATGACGAGCACATTCGAGGCGGCCGGATCGAGCCAGGTCCGCAGCCGTGTCGCGTCGGTGTTGCCGCCGTTCCACGATTGCGAGAGGCGGCCGTACCAGTCGGACGTGATGGACGTGCAGGAGGCCGATCCTCCGTGGAGCTGGCCGACCAGGCGGTGATTCGGATCCCAGAGCCCGGATCCGGAGGAACCAGGTTCGGTCGTGCCGTCGTCCCAGTTCGTGATTCGCCAGTGGGTGGCGTCTCCCGGCACGGTGGGTTGCAGGTAGGTCGTGATCGTCAACGGCGTGTTGCAGAAGCTGATCGCCTTCTCGTCCGTGTTCGGATGATGGATTCCTACCGCCGAGGTCGGGCGGGTCTCGTCGCGCGCGTCCCAGCCGGCGTAGTAGACGTCAAACTCCGTGGAGGGGGTGGTGGCCAGGCGCACCAGGCAGAAGTCCGACGTCGCCCAGTTCGCCTTCCACTCGGCGCCGGTCTGGTGCTGGCTCAACAGACCTCCTTGGAGGTCTCCGCAGTTCGGCGACTCGAAGTTCCAGTAGACGACCATGCTCTGGTCGTTCGTAGCCTCGACGTGACAGTGGTTGGCGGTGAGAAAGTACGGGGGATGGTCTGGGTCGTGGCTGTTCACGAGTGTGCCGCTGCAGGTCCAGACGCCGCTCAGCGTGTAGACCGCGACGGAGCGGATCTCGTTCCGCCAAGGGTCGCCTTCCGGGCAGATCACGTCGTTGTTGCAGGTCCCCTGCTTGTCGGCGACGCGCAGCAGGCTTCGCGCGAGGCTGCCAAAGCCGCGGTAATCGTGGCCGACAGTACCGATGACCAGTTCCGGCTCAAACTCGGCGCCGGCCGGCACCGCGAGCTCGATCACCGCATCGTCGCCGGGAACGACGGCGGTCCAGAACTCGCTTTCGGGCGAGGCATCCCGCGCGTCGTAAGGTCCGTCCCAGGCCGGCGGTCTCCGGGACTCCGCGCTCGCATTGGGTTTCGGGGCGGGAGCGGTGGGGTCGGCCCGGCCGGATGACGGCTGCGCCTCCGGTTCCCGAATCGATCCGGCAGGGTAGAGATGGACCGTTGCCCCGCCGGGCAGGCGGAACCGGCTGAAGCCGAAGTTCAGCGAGAACGCTCCGGGGGATACGATCCGCAGGCGCCACACCCGCCTGCCGTCGGGAAGCGTCTCCCAGGTGCCATCCCGGACGGCGTCGTAGTGCACCGGGACTGCCGCGGCGAATCTGGCCGGTCCGCCCGGCTCCTCCGCCCGCTTCTTCTCGTCTTCCGCCTGCAAGGCCACGGTGTCGATCTGGGGCAGCACCACCAGATCCACCGACCGGAGCGTCTGTGTGGGTTGCGCGAAACTGGCGGGAGGAAAGCCCTGCCGCGCCAGCGCCGGGACCGCCATCATCAGGGCCAGCAGCGTCGCCAGAAGCCCTTGTTTCATCGGTCTCTCCTCCGGACAGGTGTCAAGGCAGTCATCTGTTCTGGGTCTGGAACATCGGCTCGCCGCCGGCCGCCGGAACCACCGGCGGTCCGGGCGTACGCGGGAAGTATGCCTCGGCAGCTTCCGGCTTGCCACATCCGCGTGGGACGCAACCGCCGGTCCCCGGGACGCCGCGGCCGTTCGGTTGGTGCCGGAGGGCAGAACGAAACCCCCGGCGCATACCTTCGGGGCATACGGCCGGGGGCGAGAAGCACAGGGCAGGATCGATCAGCGATTCGAGCGGCGGCGTCGGGCGCCGATCAGGGCCAGCCCCACGAATCCCCCACCGAACAACAGCAGGGTCGCCGGCTCCGGCACCGGTACGATGCTGACGAAGCCGTTAAGGGTCGCGACATCGTTGTTGCCGCTGAGCGAGAACCCGACCGTGGCGCCCAGATCGGTCCAGACGCCCACCGGGCCGACCCCGGAAGCCTCGTCGGGTCCGAACGAGTTCGAGTGACCCGGGATGCCGGGGACGAGGTCGAGGTAGCCCAGGCCGACGTCCACCCCGGCATTCGTCGTGCCGTTCAGCCAGTTGGTCGTGATCTCCAGCAGGCCGTCGCTGTCGGCGTCGGCTTGGATCGGCAGGACCTGTTGGCCCTCACCGGAATGATCGGTCACGCTTCCCGCGAACGAAGCGTAGACCGTGTTCTCGGTCGTGACCGGCATGATTGGTGTGGAGAATCCGAACGAGAAGTCCAGGGGAGCACCGGAGGTGTTGTACGCGAGCACCCCCCAGGTCAGCGAGGGGTCGTACTCGCCGAGCGCGATCATGGCAATCTCGTAGAGGTCCGTCTGAATGCTGAAATTCAGAGCCTGGCCGCCGTCGATCAGTGACCACTTGCTCTCGTCGACCCATTGCACAGGCTCGCTCCCGACCTGGTACCAGGCCATCGGGACCGCTTGCGCGCCCGTGAAGCAGATGGCGGTGAGCAACAGACTGCATGTCCAGCCGCCGATCTTCCGTAACATTCCAGACCTCCTGGTTTCGCGAGACGAGAGCCCCGCCCGCATCCGTCGCGGCCCAGATTTCCCAAGCGGCGGGAGGATAGTCCAGACGGATGCGAAATGCAAGGAGAAATCGCTTGCCGGTCACGCGGTTGGCATGAGCGGCGATCACTGCCGGGACCGTTGTCCGGCATGCGGGTCTGTCCCGCCGGATGTTGCGATTACCGTGCCAGCTCTTCCAGGATCGCCTTCAAGTACTCCCAATTCTGCCGGACGGAGTCAACGTAGCAGCGCTCGTCCGGCGAATGGGCGCCGCGGACATCGGGGCCGAAGGAGACCATGTCCATTCCGGGCACCCGCTCGCCGATGATCCCGCACTCCAGACCGGCATGGATGGCGGTGACGTTTGGTTCAGCGCCGCGGACCTCTCGATAGACCGCCTGGCACTTCTTGAGAAGCGGCGAGTCGAGGCTGGGCTTCCATCCCGGATACATGTTGCCGATCTCGACTTGCGCGACTCCCAGCCGGCCGACCGATGTGATCTGCCCCGCGACCTGGCGGAGCTCGGGCATGGAGGAGCTGCGCGCCATGCAGCCGACCGTCACCGCAATCCGATCTCCCAGCGTCTCGGTCTTCACCGTGGCCACGTTGTTGGAGGACTCGACGAGACCTGGGATCTCGACAACCAGGCCCAGGACCCCGTGCGGAAGAGCCAGAATCGTGCGGACGCAGACCACGCTCTGCTCCGGGGAAAGGGCCCGATGTGCCCGCGTCGGCAACTCCTCGACCTGGATCCGGCAACCCTCCTCTCCCTCGGCGACGATCTCGGATTGGGCCCGGGCCGCCGCCGCGACGAGCGCCGGCGTCAAACCCGGCGCCCCGGCCACGATCGCGGATGCTTCGCGCGGGATGGCGTTTCGCAGACTGCCGCCTTCCACTTCGACCAACCGCCACGACGGCACCTCATCCTCCAGCAGCGCACGGGCGAGGGCGCGGATGGCGTTGGCCCGGTGTAGATGGATGTCGCTCCCCGAGTGGCCTCCGCGCAGGCCCGTGACGCGGAGCCGGCAGAACGTGGCGGAGGCGGGGAGCGGTTCGCCGGCCAGGTTCCAGCGTAGCGTGGCGTCGCAGCCTCCCGCGCAGCCGATGTAGAGGGCGCTGTCTTCCGAGTCGAGATTCAGCATCTTCCGCCCCCGCACAAAGTCCGCGGTGAGGGCCCTGGCGCCGCCCATGCCCGCCTCCTCGTCAACGGTGCAGAGAATCTCCAGCGGTCCGTGGGTGACCTCGGGAGAGGTGGCGGCAGCCAGGCACAGGGCGAGGCCGATCCCGTTGTCGGCGCCGAGGGTCGTGCCCTCCGCGCGGACGACGACTCGCCCGTCTTCCGGGTCTCGATCGACCCGGAGCCGGATCGGGTCGCGCCCAAAGTCGTGTACGGTCGTGCCGTTCTTCTCGCAGACCATATCGAGGTGGCCCTGCAGGACGATGATCGGCGCCGATTCCCGGCCGGGCGTGGCCGGCACGTCGATGGCGAGATTGCCGGCGGCATCGGTGCGGGTGGCCAGCCCAAGCTCGCCGGCGACTTCCTCGAGATGAGCGCGCACGCGCGCCTCCTTCTTGGAGGCGCGCGGGTGGGCCGAGATTCCGGCGAAGTACTTCCAGACCAGGGCCGGTTCCAGGCTGTCGTAGGTCGGCAGATCGTTCGTCTCGCGCATAGCGTCCTTTCGTCACGGCCGGGGAGTGGTCGCTACCGGCCCTTGCGGGGTTCGGGGTGGATCCGATTCCGCCGCCGGCGCCGGCCGCACGCAGGTCACCCCGCGCGGGCGCTCGGCGACGCGCGCATTGAGATCACGCCCTGACCGGCGTATACTAATGAGCGCTCGAGTCACGCGGGCGGGCCGGGAGTTCGGCTCGGCCGGATCGAGCTCCTCAGCTTGCCGCCACCGGAGGATACACCATGTGTGCGCTGCGCCGACGCCCTGTTCCACCCGGTACGCCAGACCACCCCGTTGTTCTCGGGCGGCCGGTCGTGGCCTGTGTCCTGGCCATGCTCCTCCTGGGCATCGCCGTCCCGGCCTTCGCCCAGACCATGCCGATGCCGGGCGACGAGCCGCTCCCCTCGACGTGGCCGCCCCCGACCGGCCCGGACGGGGGGCGTCTGGTGGCCTGGCCCACGGGCCGGGTCAATTGGCTCTTGTCTCTGGGCCGCACCTGCCAGTTCCTGGAGACCTGGCAGAACCGCGTTCCCGGCGTGGACTTTGGTGGGGAGATCGAGGCGGAAGGCGGACCGCTGGGAACCGTCATCCAGACAGACAACACCCTGGAGGCGATCTGGGTCTGGTCCCATTGGACCCGACTGACCGGTGACCTGCAGTACCTCGACGAGATTGCCAACGCCTGGACCTACTCTGTCCGGTATCCGGCCTGGCTGGAAGAGGGAGGCGACGGGTACTACCGGGTGCACAACTGCGCCTGGGGGCTGACTGCGGAGAGCGAATACCGCGCGGCCACCGCAGACACCAGCAAGAAGTCGTACGCCCGCACCTGCGGCGATTACATCAAGAATACGCCGCTGAGCATCATCAATACCCAGCGACTGAACGCATTCTGCGAGGCCTGGGCGGCCGGCAACCTGTTTCTCTATGCAGAGGAGGAGAACCGGCCCGACTGGCGGCAGAAAGCGCTCGACTACGGCGAGCTGCTCATCAACTGGGTGAACTACTCCCCGCCGGTCCAGCTGGCTGCGGAGTACTGGGCGATGTCATCGGGCACCGTGGTCTGGGGCCTGTGCAATTCGGTTTTCCGCGACGATCCCGCGCGCGGCCAGGCCTGGGTCCAGGCCAACGGGGCGTATGTGGACACGTTCCAGACCTGGTACAACGTGCCGGGCGACAGCTACGACTGGGACAATTCCTGGAACGTCGCCTACTGCAACGCGCATTTCGCGATGGGCGATGTGTCCGGCAACGAGCACTACACAGCCATGGGCGAGAAGCTCGCCCGCAAGCTTCTCTCCTATGATGTCGACACCGACGGCGGCATTCAGGCGACCACGCAGGACCCGCCGACGATCGACATGAGCTGGGTCAGTTCCTACCTCGCGAAGTTCGGAGTCTCACGGATGCTGGGAGATCCGCCGCAGCAGGACGCGGGCGTGCTGACGTTCGTGACCCCGGCTGACGGCGACCTGATCTACATCCCGGTGGGGACGCCCATTCCGATCGAGGTGCAGGTCACCAACTTCGGCTTGCAGGCGATCGGCCCGGTGCAGGTCGACCTGACCGGGCCGGTGACCGGGTCGGCCGCGGTAGACCTGGGCTTCGTCGAGGTCGAGAACGTCGTGCTCCATGCCGGTTGGACGCCGGCTGCGGCGGGAGTCTACCAGCTCACGGCCATTACGACCTGGCCCGGGGACGAGGTGGCGAGCAACGACACCCTCACCGTCCAGGTGCAGGTGGTCGACCTGGCCGACGCGCCGGAGATTGCCGATGCCGGCGCGCCCGGGATCGTCCTGGTGACCCCGAACCCCTCGCGCGACGCGACCCGGATCACGCTGCGCCTGCCCGCGTGGCGGGAGGGTGAGGCCAGCGTGCACTCGGTGGACGGACGGCAGCTGGCGATGTGGCGACTCGAACCGGGCAACCAGCGGGCGGTGACGCTCACCTGGGACGGCCGGAGAAGCGATGGGTCCGCGGTGCCGGCGGGGGTCTATGTCGTGCGGGCTCGAACCGGGGATGCCGTTTCCGCGAGGCGGTTCGTCCGGCTGGATCGGTAGGCACAAGGCGGGCGTCGGTGCGCGGCGCTCCCCGCTCGAAGCCCGCGCGTCGACTGGTGACCACTGTCAGATCAGCTCCCGAGAGGCCTCTTCCGGTCTTTCGGGATCGAACCGCACCAGGGCCAGCTCCGGACCGTCGTGTGCCGCGGTGAAGGCGTGGGTCCGGCCCACCGTCGTCCGCCAGCAGCCGGTCAAACGCGTGGCCTCGTGGATATGCCCGTGAAGGGAGATGTGCGGCCCCCGTTCCTCGAGGAAGCGACGGATCGCGACGCTTCCCACGTGCGGGTCGACCGGCACGCCTTCCACCGTCTGTCCGTCCAGGGCCGCGCGGTCGAGAGGAGTGTCGTGGGGCGGTGCGTGAAAGAGGAAGATCGCCCGGGAGAGGTCATCCGCGCCGGCAAGTCGCTCCAGCTCCGCCCGCATCGTCGACCACTTGATCTCGTCCGCGCAAACCTCCACGGTCCGGTATCCTTCTTCCGGAGAAACGCAGCCCGGGTCCACATACCGGGAGACGTCATAGCGCTCCCAATCCTTGAGCAGAAACGGGGTCGGCGGCACGCACGCATACCCGTAGACCGCGTGACTTCCGAGCCCCAGTTTCCGCCGGTGCGCGTAGAGCCAGCAGCCCGTCTCCTCGGCCTCCCGGACCGCGCCTTCCTCGATTCGTACATCGTCATTCCCCAGGATCAAGAAGACCTGCGGCGCGGCCGGACCCAGGTCGTCCCGCAGCATCCGGAAGGCGGGCGCCAGGAACTGCGCGATGAAGTTGTCCGGCGCGGGGATGCGCGCCGCGCGGAAGAGGGAGCCGGTCGGGAGGATGTCCCCGCCGATGAAGACCGCGCCGGGACGTTCGCGGCGGATGGCGGAGATGAGCTTCTCGTAGCGATCCGTCCGTCCGTGCAGGTCGGTCACAAAGAAGCAGAGCACGTTGCCACCTCCAGCTGCGACTCACGAACCACGGCGAATTGGGGAGTGCGGTGATCCGGGCGCCTGTCCCGTCCCGGGCCTGCTTCGCGATGAACGCCGCGGGCCGAAGGCGCGGGCTCAGATCTCGATCGTTTTGCCTGCGCCCGCGGCCTGCGCCCGACGGTACACCAGGGCGGCGGTCGCGACATCTTCCACCGCGAGACCGACCGATTTGAAGAGGGTGATTTCCTCTGGCGAGGTGCGGCCCGGCTTCACCCCCGCCGCGACCTCTCCGATACTGGCCCGTACGTGATCCTCGGTGATGGCGCCCTCTTTGATCGCCAGGAGGAGGTCCCCTGCTTCCGCGAGACAGGCAGGTTTGTAGTCGGCGAAGACGGCGCTGCGTTGCACGCCGACGGAGTCCAGCTCCCGGTGGGCGGGAGCGTGAGCGCCGACGCCATTGAGGTGCGTTCCCGGCCGCAGACGGGCCCCGTCGAAGATGGGCTGAGTGCTGGAAGTGGCGGCCACCACGACATCGCAGGCGAGACAGGCCTCGCTGTCGCCCTCGACCACCGGGATGCGGAGGCGCGCCGACATCTCGGCCGCGAACCGTTTCCTTACCTCGGTCTGGGGGTCGCAGACGACGGCCCGTTCGAGAGGACGAACCTCCGCCACGGCGAGGAGCTGGGTGCGGGCTTGGACGCCGGCTCCAAAGACGCCGCAGCTGCGGGAGTCGGGACGCGCCAGATAGCGGGTCGCCACCCCGGAGGCGGCGCCGGTCCTCATCGCGGTGAGGAATCCGGCGTCCATGACGGCGAGAAGAGCGCCGGTTCTGGGATCGTTCAGCAGGATGGTCCCGATGGTCGTGGGGAGAGAATGCGCCGCCGGATTGTCGGGGTAGACGGTAACGACCTTCAGCGCCAGCGCTCCGGGGTCGTCTCCGTCGCCCTCGATGAACGCCGGCATGCCCAGGTGCAGACCGTGGTGGCCCGCCATGCGGATCGCGGTGCGCTGGGGCATGATTGCGCGGTCGAGAGCCAGGCGGGTCAGACCCTCTTCCACGGCGACAATCGCGTCTTTCATTGTCAGAACGGACTCGACATCACGACGGGTGAGTAGGAGCGGCATGGTGAGACCCTTCCCTGCGGTTGGAGACCGTGCGCATTGGAGCATCCGACCGGAGGGAAGTCAACGCGAGGACGCGGCCTTCGGACCCGATCCGGCTTCGTCGCCCTGCTGCGGGGCTCCGGCGCAGAGCGCCCCGGGGAGGGTCACCACCCGCGGATGTAGGCCGTCAGGTGCTCGACTTCCTGCGCGTTCTTCGCGGCGTGCCAGGCGGTCACATCTCCGATGGAGAGCATGCCGAGGAGGGCCTTGCCGTCGACCACCGGGACGTGTCGCACGCGCTCCTGCCGCATGATTGCCTCGATCTCCTCGATGGGCCGGTCGGGCTTGATGCAGAGGACATCCTTGGTCATGACCTCGCGGACCCGGACGGTGGAGGGGTCCATTGCCGGCGCGACCACACGGTAGACGACGTCCTTCTCGGTCAGGATGCCGGCCACGGCGTCGTTTTCGATCACCAGCAGGCTCCCCACCCGCCGCTCGTTCATCACGCGGGACGCCTCGACGATGGTGCGGTCGGGATCGACCGTGACGACGCCGCCCCAGCCTTTGGCTGCGAGCAACTCCTTCGCGCTTGGCATCGCGGAATCTCCTTTGGGTTGACGGAAGGAAACCGAAGGGACACCACATCCTGGCCTGGACGAGCGGCCCGGGACAAGAGGGGGTTCCAGACCCGGTGGCCGAAGCGCGCGGATTGTGTCTCCTGGGACTCCTCGTCTGAACAGCCGGCCGACATCCTGGCAAGAAATCAGGTACAATGGAGAGACCGTCCGGTCGGAACCGGGCGGTCGAATCCCCAGTCTCCGATCCGGAGGTCCCATGTTTCGCACCCAGCCCCTAGTCATTGCCCTCGCTGTCTCCAGACCCCGGCGGGGGGACAGCCGTTTGTCCCTCTTGACGTTCGTCCGGTCGGCGACCCTGGCCGCCCTGGTCCTGGCCGCGTTTCCGGCGTCCGCTTCGCAACTCCTACGGGTGATCCCGGCCGACAAAGCGCAGTTTCTCGAGCTGCGCGCCCTCGTGCCCGAGCTGCGGGACTGCGGCGCCGTCGCCGAGGGAAGCGCGATCGAGTTTCCGGCAGATGACTTCCGGGCCGCCGAGCTCAGCGCGCTCGGCTTCGCCGTCCAGATCGTCGTTCCGAACCTGGAGTCGTTCTACGCTTCGCGCCTGAAGTCCCGCGACGACTTCGGGCTCTATCACTCCTACACCGAGGCGATCGAGACGATGGATCTGCTGATGGCCGCCTATCCTACGCTCATGACCAGGCAGTCGATCGGCACCACGCTCGAGGGGCGCACGATCTGGGTGTACAAGATCTCCGACAATCCGGCCGTGGACGAAGACGAACCCGAAGTCTTCTTCAATGCCTTCATCCACGCCCGTGAAGTCATCACCTTCGAGGTTCTCTACGATCTGGCCCAGTACCTGCTGAACGGCTATGGCACGGACTCTCGGGCCACCGCGATCGTGGACTCCCGCGAGATCTTCCTGGAGCCGGTGGTCAACCCCGACGGCGTGCAGTACAACCAGGCGACCTACCCGGATGGCGGCGGGATGTGGCGCAAGAACCGGAAGAACAACGGCGACGGCAGCTACGGCATCGACTTGAACCGCAACTTCGGGGAAGCCTGGGGCTACGACGACGAGGGCTCCAGTCCCTACGGCTCGGATGAGACCTATCGCGGAACCGGCCCGTTCAGCGAGCTGGAGACGGCTGCCATGCGGGACTTCGTCGTTTCCCGCGATTTCAAACTGGCCATCAATCTGCACTCCTACGGAGGTCACCACCTCTTTGGGCCCGGCTACACGAACTTCCACTACGACGATTACGACCTGCAGCTGGAGCTGGGCCGGATTCGGCGCGCCGCCGCCGGGGGGTACAACACCGGCACTGCCGCGGAGGTCCTGTACTTCACCAACGGCGACTGCGACACCTGGATGACCGGGGACGTGATCAGCAAGCCGCGGATCTACTCCATGGTCACCGAGATCGGCAACAGCAGCGACGGCTTCTGGCCGTTGGAGTCGCGGATTCCGACCCTCTGCGCGCAGAACCTGGAGCCCAATCTCCGCATCGTCGAGCTGGCGGACAACCCGTTTCGGGTCCTGCCTCCGGGGATGTCGATCGTCTCCCTTCCCGACACGGTGGGCAGCAGCTTCACGCTCACCTGGACGGTCCCGGATCCCGACGCCGACAATCCGGCCGTGGCCTGGAACCTCCTGGAGGCGACCGGCGCGACCGTCGGACCGGACAATCTCGAAGGCGCCAACGCGAGTCGCTGGACCGCCGACGGTTGGACCTGGGCCACGAGCCGCTATCACTCGGCCAGTCACAGCTACTTCGGCGGAAACGCCAACAACCTGAACACGGTCTTGGTATCCCGGCGCGGACACCGGGTCGCGCCGGGAGAGCAGCTCAAGTTCTGGACCTGGTATCGCACCGAGACGAGCTATGACTACGGCTATGTAGAGGTCGCCACGGATGCGCGCCACTACGTTCCGATTCCCGGCTCGATCACGACCGTCAGTGACCCGTACGGCCGCAACTACGGCAACGGGATCACCGGCAATTCCGGCGGCTGGGTCCAGGCCACATTCGATCTCTCGGCCTACGTGGACCAGGTGATCTGGCTTCGTTTCCGCTACAACACCGACGGCTGGACGACCGATACCGGCTGGTTTGTGGACGACATCGAGCCGAGCGACCTGTTCTCCACCGAGACGGTCGTGACGTCCAATCTCGGGCAGGCGCAGTACACCTTCCCAAGCCACGCCACCGGGACGTTCGCATTCCTGGTCCAGTCCGTGGATGCGGAAGGACAGGTGTCGGTCTGGGGACCGCCCCGAAACGTGGTGATCACCACCGCAGCCGGCGTCGAAGGCGACGTGGCGGCGGCCCCGTGGCGCGGTCTTGAACTCCGGGGAACGAATCCGGTGCGCCACGAAGCCCGGTTCGGCTTCACCGTACCGGCGTCGGCTCGAACGGGCGAACCGCTGCGCCTGGGTCTGCATGACGTGACGGGCCGCCGGGTGGCGTTGCTGCGGGACCAGGTGGTCGGGGCCGGCGCCGCGCCGGGGCGATCTCTGGAGGACCGATTCGATGTGTCGGCGTTGCCTGCCGGCCTCTACTTCGCGCGACTGCAGGCGGGGAACCGCACGTCGGAGCGGAAGCTCGTCGTCCTGGAATGACGACCTCCTGAGACAGGTGGGGTCGGGAGCGGACTGCGGGTCAACTTTGCCGGTGGTGGCAAGCGGTCGCGAGCTGCGCTAGTCTAGGCGTGTCGCCCCGGCACCGGCGGACATCAAGGATCGGGTCCGCACGGCCCGAGAGGTGACCTGAAGTCGCGGGGATGTGTTTCCCGCCCATCCCGAAGCGACCGGACGTCTGGCCCGGCGGGGGTCGTCCTCCCTGCCGGGCCGGTTCGCGTCCAGGCCGCAACCGGCCGATGTCTCCGGCTCAATGGCGGCGGCCGGGCAGGCCTCTGCGCGGATCGCTCGCGCCACCCGCCTATGCCGCCAAGGCGTCGGCCGGGCCCTCGTCCGACGATTGGCGATTGCCGGCCGGCGCCTGCGTCGCCTCCACGCCCACCCAACGTTCGATCGCGCTGGCCAGTTCCTGGGGCCGAACCGGCTTGGCCACGTAGTCGCACATCCCGGACTCCAGGCACTTGACCTGGTCTCCCGCCATGGCGTGGGCCGTGAGGGCGATCACCGGGATCGAGTGATTGCGAACCGGCGAAGAGGGGTCGCGGATGATCTCCGTGGCTTCGTAGCCGTCCATCTCCGGCATCTGGCAGTCCATGAGCACCAGATCGTACGACGTGTTCGTGAGCGCCTGAATCGCCTCCCGGCCATTCGCCACCGCTTCCGCTCGAAAACCGAGCTTCTCCAGGATGCGAAGCGCAACTTTCTGGTTCACCGGGTTGTCCTCGGCGATCAGGATCCGCACGCCCCGCTTCCAGTCCTGGGTGGAGTCCGGCTTCGCGGGACCCGAATCCCGCTCCGGGCTCGCCGGAGCAACGTTCACGCCGAGGACGTCCTGCAAGACCTGCGCAAACTGCGCCGGCTTGACGGGCCGGGTCACGGTGGCGGCGATGCCGGGGTCAAGCAGAAGCTCCTGGCTTCCCGGTTCTCCGATGAAGGTCATACATACGAGCTTCGTCGCCGACAAAGAGGGATCTCTCCGAATCTCGCGCGCCAGGGCCTCACCGTCGGCGCGGACTTCCCCGTCCCCGAGCCGACGATCCAACAGGGCGACTTCGAACGGACGACCGGCGGCGGCGGCGTCGCGAAGCGACTCCAGCGCCTGGGAGGGATCCGCCGTCTCCGCCGGGTCGCAGCCCCAGAAACGCAACAGGTCGGTGAGGAGCCGCCGGCTGCTTGCATTACTATCGGTCACCAGCACGCGCCGGCCATGAAGCTCCGGCACCGGCTCCCAACCGGAGAGCCCGCTTGTCGCCTGGCGTCCGAGGACGGCGGTGAACCAGAAGGTCGAGCCCCGGGACTCCTTCGAGGTGACTCCGATGGTCCCGCCCATCCTCTCCGCGAGCTTCTTCGAGATGGAGAGGCCGAGGCCGGTGCCGCCGAAGAGGCGGCTTGTGCTCCGGTCCACCTGTGCGAACGGATGGAACAGGCCTCCGAGCCGGTCTTCCGGGATACCGATGCCGGTATCCCGCACTTCAAAGTGAAGCCTCACCGAATCGGCATCCGACTCCTGGAGCGAGATGCGGAGGCTGACTTCACCCCGGGTGGTGAACTTGATGGCGTTGCCGATCAGATTCGTCAGGACCTGCCGCAGTCGCCCGGGGTCGCCGCGCAGGCGCGACGGCACTTCCGGCTCCACGCGGCAGATGAACACCAGCCCCTTCTCGTGCGCCTTCACGGCGAGCAGGTCGGAGAGCTCCTCGAGGCTTGCGCGAAGGTCGAACTCCAGCGCTTCCAGCTCCAACCGTCCGGCTTCAATCTTGGAGAAGTCGAGTATGTCGTTGATGAGGGTCAGCAGGCCTTCCCCGCATCCGCGTACCGTCTCTACGTAGTCCCGCTGAACGGGCGTGAGTTCCGTCTCGAGGAGCAGACCGGTCATCCCGATGACCCCATTCATCGGAGTGCGGATCTCGTGGCTCATGTTGGCCAGGAAGGAGCTCTTGGCGGTGTTGGCAAGCTCGGCGCTGAGCGCCATCTCGTTGGCCCGCGCGATGGCGCTTTCCAGGTCGCGGTTCATCGCCGCGGCCTGTTCATACGCGCGGTCCAGGTCCTGGCGTGCGCGCACCCGCTCGGTGACGTCGCGCAAGACCCCGACGGCGTGCCACTCGCCGTCCAGACTCACCGCGGAGATCGACAGCTCAACCGTGATCTCGGCGCCGTCGCGGCAACGGGCGGGCAGTTCCAGCGTCTGCCCCACGGCAGGACCGTTGCCGGTGGCCCAGAAGGCGGGGTAGGCGTCACGGAAGCGGTGCCGCAGCGTTTCGGCGGCGATGAAGTCGTGCAAAGGGCGTCCAAGCATTTCGGAGGCGGTCCAGCCGAAGGTGGCTTCCGCCGCGGGATTCCAGAACGATACGAGACCGCGGGGATCCATCATCACGATGGCGTCCCGGGCCGACCCGGTGATGGCGCGGAGCATCGCCTCACTCGCGGCGAGTTCTTCCGTGCGAGTCCTCACCAATCCCTGGTCCTGTGCCCGCTGGGCCCGCAGCACGCGCAGATAGCTGACGATGAGTGCGGTGAAGAGCAGGCCGAGTATCGGAATCCACCAGATTCCGGTCAGCGCCTGGGCTGCGAGATAGTCGGGGGGCGCCGCGATCCGCAGGCGCCAGCGGCGGCCGCCGAAGTCGAGAGGATGTTCGACGAAGAGCCGGCTCTGCGACGCTTCTTGCAGCATGGCCTGGATCCGGTCCGAGGAGACTGCGCCCGCGACCGCCAGGATCTGTCGGCCCTCCGCGCCATCGAGGTCTTCGAGGGCCACCAGGAGATCGTTCGCTGACAAAGGCGCCAGCGCCCGGGTCAGGAGCGTGTCGGGGCCAAACGCGAGCACGGCGAGCGTCTGCCCGTCGGGCAGTCCGGATCGGTCCGGGTATGAGAGCGTCGTGGTGCAGAGCGCCGGAGGCGGGGATCCGCCGAGTGAGGATCCGTCCCGCCAACTCGGCTGGAAGACGCAGACGAGTGCCGCCGTATCCCCGCCGGCGGGAGGCAGAAACGCTTCCGTCGCAGCCGGGAGGCCGGTTTCCGCCGCGCGGCACATCGCCTCTCGGCAGGCCGGCACGACCGCGGGATCGAAGCCCAGGCCGGGTCCCGGGGGAGGCGGCTGAACCGGCAGGCCGCCTCGCGTTGTCCCGGCGGTCCCGCCGGGAGACCGGCTCAGGTCGGAGACGGCCGCGAGCCGCTGCCGCAGGGCGTCTTCCAGGAGGGAAACCCGGCTTTCGGCATCTGATTCGAACTGGTCCTCGACCCGGTGGTGGACATCACGCCGGATCCAGTAGGTGACCGAGACCGTGGCTCCGAGGCACACCAGAGTCACGAGCAGATCCGCGGCCCAGAATCGAGCCGACGTCAAAACCCGAAGGGCCACTAGAACCTCCGAGCCCGGTTATCCGCCTGCGGGCACGCGTGCTCCGTCGTTTCCGCCTCCGACCCATGCCCGTCGGGCTTCGGGAACGGGCCGGGCGACCATTGTCTCTGTCCCGGACTTCGGCGGGTGGGTACCGTTTCTCAACTGAGATGTTGCGAATGGGTTTGCGCTTCTCGGGGCCGAGCCGGACCCCAAAGGCGGGCCGCCGAGGGCCGTTGCGGCGCCGGCGCTGCCTTCCGCCGGCCCAGAAACGACTGGGACTCGGAGAGGCGGATGCGCTACCGTCTTCCCGGTCGCTATGGAACGAGGAAAGGAGGCCTGGGTATGTTGAAGGAGTTCAAGGCGTTCGTTGCGCGAGGGAACGTGCTCGATCTGGCTGTCGCGGTCATCATGGGCGGCGCTTTCGGCAAGGTGGTGTCGTCGCTCGTCAATGACGTCCTGATGCCGCCGATCGGGCGGCTGATGGGCGGGATCAGCTTCGCCGACATCTACATCCCGTTGAGCCTGGCGAAGGCCCGGCTGGCCGACGGTTCTTTGATGCCGCTCGCTCAGGCCAAGGCGGCCGGTGTTCCCACGATCAACGTGGGGCTCTTTATCAACGCCGCGATCGACTTTCTCATTGTGTCGTTCGTGGTGTTCATGATTGTCAAAGCGGTCAATCGGTTGCAGGCGAAGAAGGCCGAGGAGCCGGCGCCGCCGCCTGAGCCGTCGCCATCCGAGAAGCTTCTGGGCGAGATCCGGGACCTCCTGAAGGAGCGCCGGGCGTAGCCCCCCGCTGAAGCATCTCCGCCAACCCCGCCGGCCGCCGGCGGGGGCAAGTCATGCGCCCGGAGCCAGCTAGCGGAACGTGTCCGCGCGCTCCAACCGGTTGCCGAAGAGCTTGTAGCTCTCCTTGATGCGCCGGGTCGGAGTCCCCGGCACGTCGTACGGTTCCGGGCGCACGACATTGATGAAGATCTTCAGATCTTCGACGGTGATGGCGCCGACCTGCACATCCGTGCCCAGGAGAAAGCTGCTCCGGGGGTCCGGGATCCCGCCCAGGTTGATGACGGCCCAGAGCGTGTACTCGGGGGTTTCCCCAGTCGGATCCTTGACCATGAGAAGAGCCGCGTCCTCGACGCCGTCTCCATCGAGATCCCCTCGGCCGACGCGGTCCAGGATGTTCAGGCGGATTTCTTCCAGCGATCCCGCCACGACCGCTCCGCGAAACTTGCCGTCCGTGAACTTGATCAGGTTGCCGTTCGCTTCGGGGAGTGGAAACGAGGCGTTCTGGATGGCCTCGAGGGTCAGACTCTCGCCCGAACCCGGGGCGGCGACCGCCTGTTGAGCGGGTTGGGGCGGCGGCGCTGCCGGTTCCGGGCCTCGTGGAATCCCGGACCCCGCGCAGCCGGTGACTAGAAACGACAGGGCAATCCCCGCCAGTTCGATCCGACGCATCAGACCTCCTCCTCCTGTCTCCGGCCTCGGGTCGAACCCGGAAGGCTGGCGTGCATCCCGGCCAGTGGCGAAGCCGGCCGGATGGCGGCCCGGCCGGGGCGGGGCGGCTCCCGGCATCCCGCTAGGTCCCGGACAGCGCCATCTCCTTCACCCGGAACGTCGGCGTCCTCGTGCCATGGTCCCAGGTGAGGTCGTTGGCCACCACGTCGATTGCGCCAAGGATCTCCGGGATGCGGCCGGCGATCGTCACGCGGGAGACGGGACGCACCGGCTTGCCGTTTTCGATCCAGAGCCCGTTGGCGGCGCTGGAGAACTGGTCGTTGCCGGGATCGAGACCGATCCACCAACCGGTAAGGCCCCAGACCCAGAGGCCGCGTTCGACGCCGGCGATGATCTGGTCCGCATCGGCGGTGCCGGGTGCGAGGGAGAGATTGTGGGAGCCGATCTGGGGCAACGCCTCGTATCCGCCTCGGTTGGCATTGCCCGTGGGGGGGCGGCCCAGCCGTTTCGCCGAGGCGAGGTCACACATCACGCCGGTCACACGTCCTCGAGACAGCAGGACATTCTCTCTCGCGTCGACTCCCTCCCCGTCGAACGGGACTCGGCCAGGTCCTTGCGGCAGGAGGCCCTCGTCTCGCACCGTGACGAGCGGGCTTCCGATCGTGGGGACGGCGCCGCCCTCCAGCAGCGAGCCCAGCCAGCTTCGGCGCTGGGCGAGGGAATTCCCGTTCAAGGCCGAGGTCAGATAGACCAGGATCGCCCAGCCCGCATCGGGACTGAAGACGATCGGAAAGCGACCGGTGGCGACCGGGGCGCCTCCCAGCAGCCGCGCTGCTCGTTCTCCCGCGCGTCGACCGAGTGTCTCTGGAGACGGGAGGTCACTCCGCCGCACGCCCTCCCACCCCGTCTCGCCCGGCTGCATGTCGCCCTTGTCCTCCGCAATCACGCCGAGGTTCACCGAGAGGGCGCTGGCGCGATAGTGACGGAATAGGCCCCGGGTGTTGGCGATCCAGTGGCCGGACAGCCCTTCACTCCAGCTGACGGCGTCGGTGCGCTTGATCCGCGGGTCGTAGCTGCGGCCGGCCGACTCGCATCCGCGCAGGAAGTCGAGCTTCTCCGCGAACGGCATCGTGGCGAGCGAGTCGTCGCAGAGCTGAAGCGCCGCGCCTTCGTCGCGGCCGTCGCCCGGACCCGACGGCTCGGCCAGAACCAGGTCGTCGCGGGGCGAGGCGGCCCGGGCGAGCTCGCAGGCCTGACGCGCCGCCTCGGCCGCCCCACCGAGGTCGGCTTTCCCGGTGTGGCAGAAGCCGAGACGGCCATCCATCATGGCGCGGACCGCCAGACCGCGAACCTCGGAGCGGGTGATGGAATCCTGTTTGCCGTCTCGCACCCGGAAGTCGAGCGCGCGCCGATTCTCGAGGTAGGCGTCACCCTGAGCCCCCTGTGCGCGCAGGACGGAGAGGGCCGTCTCGAGGATCTCCTGCGGGGCCGCGGCGGGCCGGTTCGCGGCGGCGGACCCGGCGTCCGGGTCGGTCGAACCCGCGGGGACGGAGCTGCTGAGGATTCGTTTCCAGGATCGGCGTTGTCCCTTCATGGCGTCCTCCTCACGCGGAACCCGAGCCGCCCACGGTCATTGCCGAGATCCGCAGAGTCGGCGCGCCCGAGGTGACGGGCACCCACTGGCCCTTGCCGCAGGTGCCGTTCCAGAACTTCTGATCGGAAGCGACGCGGTCGATGCGCCGCATGATCTCGGGCCCGTTGCCGACCAGTGTGGCGCCTCGCACCGGAGCGCCCACCTTCCCGTCCTCGATCCGGTACGCCTCGAGGATCCCGAAGGTGAAGTTTCCGGTCGTGGTGTCGACCTCGCCTCCCCCCAGCGCGCGGGCAAAGAGCCCCCGCCCGGTGGACCGGATGATCTCGTCCACGGTGTCGGTCCCTTCGGCGAGGAAGGTGTTGCTCATGCGCGGGATCGGCGGGAAGCGATACGACTGGCGCCGGCCGTTTCCCGTGCACGCCACTCCCAGTTGGCGGGCCGTGGTGCGGTCGTTCATGAAGCCGCGGAGCACCCCGCCCTCGATCAGCACGTTGCGCTGCGGAGGCTGTCCCTCGTCGTCGTAGTTGTACGAACCCCGAAGGTCGGGCAGCGAGCCGGTGTCGAGAACGGAAACGCGATCCGATGCGACCTTCGTGCCAACCTTCCCGGCGAACATGGACGTGCCCCGACAGATCGCGTCGGCCTCCAGGCCGTGTCCCACCGCCTCGTGGAAGAGCACTCCGCCGCCGGCGCCGAGGACGACCGGCATCTCCCCCGCGGGCGCTTCCGCGGCGTCGCACATGACGAGGGCCATGCGGGCCGCTGCCCTTGCGTTCTCCTCCGGGACGTCTCCGTCCATCTGCTCGGCGCCCATGCGGAAGCCGATCCGTTCGTTGCCGATGCCCCGGCGGCCGTCCTTCAGGGCCACGACATTGATCCGCAGGTACATGTTCGGCAGCAGGTCCTCGGCCCAGGCTCCGTCCGTGGTCACCACGAGGAAGCGCTGCATCTCGTCGTTGTAGTCGAGGTTCACCACCTGGATCGCCGGGTCGACGGCGCGCGCCGCGGCGTCGATGCGGCGCAGCCAGGAGATTCGTTCCTCCACCGGGACCTGGTCGAACGGGCGCCGCACCCGGACGATGCCGCCGGGCGCCGGACGATGGAACGAAACGGCGGAGTCTCCCCGACCGGCGGCCGAGGCGATCGCGGCCGCGTCTCGGGCGGCCGAGAGAAGCGGCGGCTCCTCGAACGAATCGGCGAACGCATAGCCGGTGCGGTCCCCATCGACGGCCCGCACGCCGGTGCCGGCGTAAACCCCCTGCTCACAAGACTCGATACGGCTGTCGGCGAGGCTGATCCGCGTGACCAGTCGGGCTTCGCAGTACAGGTCGGCGAACGCCGCGCCGCGAGAGCGCGCGGCCGAGAGGATGCGCTCGGCCATCGCCGGGTTCAGAGGGAACGACATGTTGCGCACGGCCGCTTCGGCCTCGCCCGGGCGAAACAGGCTGCCCACCGGCCGGGGCAACATCAGGACGGCTCCCGTTGCGGCCGCGCCTCCCAGAACGCCGAGGAATTCACGACGAGGAATCGGTCGATCCAGCATGGGACGTTCCTCCAACCGGCTGAGGTGGCCGGACGACGGTGAGGATAGCCGAGCCGAGCCGCGGGCGCAGCGTCGATTCTTGCCCGGCCCGGTCACCGGATCTTGACCAGCCGCGTCGTGCCGGCGGTCCGGTCGGTCTGGACGCGGGCGAAGTAGACACCGGACGGAAGCGCCCGCCCCGGTGGCGCGGCCCGGCCGTCCCAGCGAAACGTCTCGCTGCCGGGTCCCGCGAGGCCGTCGTAGAGCGACGCCACTTCGCGTCCGAGGACGTCGAAGACGCTCACGCGCAGCCACTGTCGCGCCCGGAGTTCGACCCGAAAAGCGGTATCGGCACGGAACGGGTTCGGGACTGCGGGCGCGATGAGGAGATAGCTCGGGTCGGCGAGCCTGCTCCGACCGTCGTCCGTAAGCTGAAGCTGATAGAAGCCGAGGGTGGCGGCCCGGATCACGAGTCGCCCGGAAGCCGGATCGTACGCCCCTCCTTGTACAGTGCCGTCGGGTCCGGCGACGCCGAGGCGCCGTGGCTCCCTGCGCCAGGAGTCGTCGGGGGGGACCTGGAATGAGAGAACCAGGGGAATGAGCGGGGTGTGCGGCGCGGCTACCTCGAACGTCGGTGGGTTGGGGGCACCGTCAATCACCGTCACCGGGCTCTCGGAAGGGAAGGCGCCGGCGGACCACTCGACTAGCAGACGCCCGCCGACGGCCAGGCAGCGTCCGGCAGCCCCGGGCTGCGCCACGACGGCGGCAATGCCGCGTTCGAGGCAGGCTTCGTTGTCCATCGAATCGCGCGCGCAGACGGTGAAGAGATGCGAGCCGGCGGTGGGGAGATCCGCGTTTCCGGTCCAAAGCAATCCGGCGTCATCCTCTTGAACCAGCCGCACCTTCGTGGAGTCGAGCCAGGCATTCACGTCCCGGGCGAGGAGCGTCTCGCTGCAGGACAGACGGATGGCAACCTGGCCGGCGCCTTCCGGGGAACTCCGGATCTCCAGCGTGATCGAGGGAGGAATCCGGTCCGGCATTCGCACCTGGACACGAGCGGGCGGGGAGAGCCGATCGTCGTCATGAACGGCGAATACGCTGTAGAAGGCGCTGCCGCCGTCGAACGGCAGCGTGAACGAGAATCGGTGCACGGAGCCGGGGGAAGCCGGGAACCGACCGGCCTCGCCGAATGGGAGAGGCAGGCCGTCCGCCGGATCGGCCGGGAAGCCATGAGGAGACCACCGCGCTACGGTCGAGTGGTGCGAGTCGCTTGCCGGGTCGCGCCACGAGAGCGTGACCGAATCCCGTTCCGTCACCGCGCGGAGGCTCTGGACCCCGGTGCGCGGCTCACGCCACACCGCGATGCCGGACGAGGGGACGCCACCCGCCGCGGTGAAGGCGCCTCCGGAGCACAGGTCCTCCCCGAGCGCGAGCAGGTCTTCGACGGGGCCGTTCATGCCGGCGCCGATCGGCTGCCAGCGCCCGTCACGCCACCGGGCCAGGCTGCCGAGGGTCGAGGACCCCGCCTGCGTGAACGCGCCGCCCGCGACGAGCTCGCCCTCGAATACGGCGAGCGCCTGGACGGGCCCGTCGAAGACTTCACCGAGTCGGGACCAGGCGGCGCCGTCCCACCAGAGCACGCCGTCGTCCATGCCGGCGACGACGCCGCCGGCAAACGGTTCGAGCGTGAGGGCGGTGGCCGGCAAGCCGTCGCCCAGCGACTGCCAGACGGCGCCATCCCAGAGGCCAACGTGCGACAACGGCACACTCCCGTCGGCAGTCGCAGTGAAGTCCCCGGATGCGACCACGTTGCCCTCGAGCCGGCACGTCGCCCGGACGACGTTGTTCAACCCGGGGCCCAGAGGCAGTAGCCGGTAGTCCGGGTTCCTGAGCGTCTGCGGAGCCGACAGGATATGCCCGGGCTCGAAGCTGCCGCCGGCCGCCAGGCGATCCTTCCAGGGGGAGATCGCCAGCACCGGACCGGGAAACGGAACCAGGTCGTTCCATTGGGTACCGTCGAAGGTGCGGATCCAGCTCCCCTCGCCGAGAAGATCATCCGCCACCGCCGTCAGGCGACCGCCGACATTCGCGAAGGCATTCGCGCGAATCGGACGGGGACAAGGCGGCAGCGCGCGCCAGGAAAAGCCGTTCCACTCGGCCACGCCGCGCACCTGGTAGTCGCCGATCCGCAGAAAGCTCCCTGCGGCCGCGAAGCCATCGCCCAACGGAGCCAGAACCACCCGCTTCGGCTCGTCCCAGAGGTTGAGGCCGGATCCTGAGGGATCGCCCACGCTCCACCAGGCGGCGCCATCCCAGCGGGCCAGGCCGTGAGCCGTGCCGGGACCGTCCACGACCCTGGCACCGCCGGAGTAGAGACCGTCACGTCCGGAGAAGAGCAGATCGAAGTTGGCGCTCTCGGGCTGCGAGACGACCGTCCACTCCTGGCCGGTCCAGCGGCGAAGCGTCCCGGCGCGAGCCAGATAGAGGGCCCCGCCATGCCCCGCCAGGACCCCCGGATCGTTGGGCCACTCCCGGCCGAGAGGGAGCCAGTCCGTGCCGGTCCAGCGGACGACGTAGAACCCGCTCGTCCCCTCGGAGTGGTAGAGGTAACCGGCGGCATAGAGGGTGTCGCCGAGGACCGCCAGGCGCTCGGGCCAGACGAAAGAGCTCCCGGAAAGGGCCTCCCACCCCGCCCCATTCCAGAGAACCGGATGCGGCGCCCAGGGCACCGGGACGCCTTCGGGGTCGGGTTGGCACTCCTGAAAGGTGGCGACCAGCCGACCCCCCGCCGTGGCCAGATTCGTGACGGCCAGGCAAGGCCACCAATCCTCCGTTGTGAGGCCGTCGTGCCAGGTTTCCCCATCCCACCTGGCGATGCCCTTCACGGTCAGGTCTCCGGCGTGCCGGAACCGGCCGCCGACGAAGAGCGTGTCCCGATAGACGGCCAGGGAGGTCGGCACTCCGTCGACTCCTTTTCCCAGCGGCTGCCAGTCGGTTCCGTCCCAGGAGGCGATGTAGGCTGCCGGCGCGTCCCCGGCTGCGGTGAACTCCCCGGCGGCAATCAGCCGGTCGCCCCGCACCGCCAGCCGGTCCACAGCGCCGGTCAGCCCCGCGCCGAGCGCGTGCCACGCCGTTCCGTCCCACCGGGCGATGTGTTCGATCACCTGGGTCCCGATCGTGCGAAACGTCCCTCCGGCGATCAGATCTCCCCGATACTCGCAGAAGGCCTGCACCGTCCCGTCCATTCCCGGAGCCTGGAAGCCGGACTGCCAGCCGGAATCGAGGTCCGGCCGGGATGGGGCGTCGGCGCGGGCAGCGCCGGGGACGAGGGGTGGGAGACCGGTGCTGAACGCCAGGAGGAGGAAGGACACAAGAAGGGCCCCAGACTTCAACATGCGAGCGGCTCCGGTTCCGGGGGCGACGGCCGACCGGGAGACCCCTGCGCGACCGTGCGATCGGGGGAAGGATAACACGGCGGGGGCGCGAAGCCCTCGGCCCTGCGAGGCCCCTTGCCGGCGCGGAATGGGGGCGGAATCACACGGCATCCGAGCGACGACTGGCTGGACTCCGGGACCGGGGCAGACGAGCCACCGGCGGCGGGCACACGCGAGCCTTGCCTCCGGTTCCGGCACCGTCCGGTTGACGTCTCCGGCTCCCGCACCTACCGTCCGTCCCCATGAACTCCCCACGCCGGCTCGCGCTGACCGCGTTTGCGTTCGCAGCGGTCCTGCTCTTCCTCCGGTTGGGGGATCTGCCGCTCGCCGATCCGGATGAGGGGCGGAATGCCACGGTGGCGCGGGAGATGCTGGACCGGGGGGAGTGGTGGATCCCGACCTACAACGGAGTCGTCTACCTCGACAAGCCGGCGCTCTTCTTCCGCATGGTAGCCGCCTCGATGGCGCTCCTGGGGCCGAACGAGGCGGCGGCGCGGCTGCCGTCGGCAATCTGCGCGCTGATGCTCCTGGTCGCGATCTTCGTCTTTTGCCGGCGCTACTACGACGGCCGGACCGCGGCGCTGGCGGTGGCGGTCACCGGATCGGCGCCGCTGTTCTTTGCCTTTGGCCGGACCGTCATCTTCGACATGCCGCTGGCGCTGGCGGTCACCGTGGCCATCCTCGCGGCGCATCGGGCGGAGCAGGATGTCGGTTCCGCCGCGGCGCAGGGCGCCGACCGGACGGGGGATGCAGGTGCGAGCGGCCCGGCTCTTCCCCGGTGGTCCGGCGGCCGCTGGCACGCTCTGGCGGCGGCCTCGGTGGCAGTGGCGGTGCTCCTCAAAGGTCCGGTCGGACTGATCGTCCCGGGCCTGGTCACGATCGCGGCGCGCCTTCTGCAGCCTCGGGGCGCGCGGCGTCCCGGGTTTGCCCGCCGGGCCCTCGCGCCGCTCAACCTTGTGATCTTCTTCGCGCTGACACTGCCCTGGTTCGTGGGTGTGCTCCAGCGCCGGCCCGATTTCGCGCACTACGGCCTGGTCGAGGAGACGTTCCGGCGGTATGCCACGACTTCGTTCCACCGGACCGCCCCCTGGTGGTACTACGGCCCGGTCCTGATGGCCACCTTCTTCCCGTGGTGCGCGCTCCTGCCGGAGGGGATCGTGGCCGCATGGCGGCGCCGGGAGGCCTGGACCCCGGCCGATCGGCTCTTTCTCGCGACCGCGGTCGTGGTGGTGCTCTTCTTCTCCACCTCGCGGTCGAAGCTGCCGGGATACATCCTGGTCGCGGTCGTGGCGCTCGGCGTCCTGGTGGCGCGAGTCTTCGCCGGCGCATTGAAAGCGCGGGAGATCCCGATCCCGGGTCCGGACTCGGGAGGGAGTCGGGATCGCCCCGGCCCCGGCCCGGCGGTCTTCTCGTTTGGCGCGTCCGGAGGGGGGTCGTGGGCCGGCCCGGTCATGGCCCGGCGTCTCGTCCGTCGCGCCGCCCTGATCCTCGCGCTGCTGGCGGTTCTGGGTGCCGGCTTTCTCGGGGTGGTTGTCGTGGATCCCGACGCGCCGCGCCGGATCTTCCAGATTCACAGCGCCGAGTTCGAGCGTCTGCGCCCAGCCTTCCTCCCCGTGGGGGGAACGCTCGCGGTGGTGGCGGTGCTTGCCGCGGCGGGTTGGCTGACCCGCCGGGCGGAGTGGGCGCTCGCGGCGTATCTGCTCTTTCCACTGTCGGTCGTCACGGTGAGTTTCGGAGCGATTCGGACGTCGATCGAGGCGGGTTCTTCCCGCGGGCTGGCCGCCGGTGTTCCGAAGGGCGTCCCGGCTGCCTGTCTCTCGTGCCTTCCCAACGGCCTTCCGTTCTACCTCGATCGGCACGTCGTGCTCCTGACGCGGGACGGTCGAGAGCTGACCAGCAACTACGCGCGGTACCGGCTGCGTCAGGGGGACCCATGGCCCGCAACTCTGGTGCCGCTGGCCGAGCGGGACCTCTGGCTGGAGCGACGCTCCGGGCCGGTGTTCCTGATTGCGAAGGGTCGCCAACGGGCCGCGCTCGATTCGCTGGCGACGAAGTGGGGCGGACGGGTTTCCGAACTCAGCCCGGGATGGTGGGGTACGCTCCTGCCGGCTCCCGCAAACGGGGCCGAGAAGTGAACGGGTTCGTAGCGGCCGCCGGCCGGGTCCCGGCGTCGACCACCTCCGGCTCCCGGGAGCAAAGCCGAGAAATGAAACGGGCGGTGGCCGGGAGCGAGAAGTAGCGGCATGTGCGGCATCTGCGGGGTCGTCGTTCCGGGTACCCGGTTGCTGCCGGAAGCGGCGAGCGACCGGGCGACGACAACGATTCCTCCAGTCGGGGCGGCCGAAGCGCCCGGCTCCGGCGGCGATTCCGAAGTCGCTGCGGACCGGGGCGCGCGTGCCGTGTCGGCGGGGTCGGGGCGGTTGGCCGCGGCGCCGGCGGTGGCCGCCATGATCAGCGCGCTGATGCACCGGGGCCCCGACGAGTCGGGCGTGCACGAGGTCGCCGGTTCGATCCTCGGCGCCACCCGCCTGTCCATCCGGGGGATCGCCGGCGGGCGCCAGCCGATCGTCGATGCTGCCACCGGAGTTGCCGTCGTCTGCAACGGCGAGATCGACAACAGCGGTGAACTGCGCGCCTGGCTCGAATCGCGCGGGCGCCCGGTCGGTAGCCTGACGGACGTTGCGGTCCTGAACGGGCTCTACCTGGAGAAGGGGGAGAGATTCGTCGACGAGCTGGTCGGCGCGTTCGCTCTCGCGCTCTGGGATCCGCGCGATGGGACGCTCCTGCTGGCCCGCGACCGGGCGGGTGAGAGACCGCTCTTCTTCTCCCTCGAGGGAGATACGGTGCGCTTCGCCACCGAGATCGCGGCGCTGGCTACCGACCCGGATCTTCGCCTCACTCCCGATCGGGCCTCGCTCGCCTGGTATCTGCGGTTCGGCTCATTCATCGCCCCGCGGACCCCCTTCGCGGAGGTTCGGAAGGTGGGTCCGGGCGAAGTCGTGGTCTTTCGCGGCGGCGCGACCGGGCCGAGCCTCACGCATCGCCGCTACTGGGAATGGCGGATCGGAGTCCCGGCCCGGGTCCGCGGCCCGGCCGGCGCGGATCTACTCGAGGCGTTTGACCGGATCTTTCGCCAGGCCGTCAAACGGCAGAGCGAGGCCGACGTCGACTATGGCGTCTTTCTGAGCGGCGGCGTTGACTCGTCTCTCGTGGCGGCGGTGGCGCGGAGCCTCCGGCCGGAGCGGCCGCTCACCGCCTACACGTTGCGCTTCGACGAGCCTTCGTTCGACGAAGGAAGCGCCGCAAGCCGCGTGGCGGCCCACCTGGGATGCGCGCGGGTGCCGGTGTGGGTGCGGGCCGCGGATCTCCCGGAGGGGATTGCGACGCTGGTGCGGACCGTCGGCGAGCCGTTGGCCGATCCGGCGTGGGTGCCGACCGCACTATTGGCGCGGCGCGCCGCACAGGATGTAAAACTCTGCCTGGTGGGCGAAGGGGCCGACGAGCTTTTCGGCGGCTATCCAACCTATCTCGGCGCGACGGCCGCCGCGACCTACGCGTCCTGGCCGCGCTCGCTGAAGGCGGTGGTGCGCCGAGTCGTGGAGTGGTGGCCGCCCAGCGACAAGAAGGTCACACTATTGTTCATGCTCAAGCGGTTTGTCGCCGGCGCGGACATGGATGGAATCGCCCGCCACTACCTCTGGACTTCGAACGTACCTCCCGTGCTTCTCAGACGATTGGGGCTCGGCGCCGACGCGGTGCCCGAGGGACCCGTCCCTCCGGAGTGGATGCAGCCCGCGCCCGGTCGCGCGGCAGGATCGCGCGTGCCGGCTGCGAATCACCCCGGCCGCGAGCCCGGGAAGACCGTCCCGGGGCTCCTCGACCTCCTGCAACGCATCGATCTGGAGGCGTTCCTGGCCGAGGGGCTGTTGACCAAGGCCGATCGCGCCGGCATGCAAGCGGCCCTGGAGCTGAGGGCGCCGTTTCTCGATCGGGAGGTCCTGGAGTTTGCGGCGCGGCTCGCTCCGCGGGAACGGGTGCAGGGCGCCACCACCAAGGTCTTTCTCAAGCGGTACGCCCGCCGGTACCTGCCGCGGGGAGTCGTCCACCGCAAGAAGCGAGGCCTCTCCGTACCACTGGCCCGGTGGCTGCGCGGACCGCTTCACGAATGGGCGGCGGATCATCTGGAAGATCGGCGGCTGGAGCGGGTAGGGGTGAGGACCCCGGCCGCTCTCGAGCTCCTCCGGGAACATGTGGCGCGCACCCACGATCATGCCCGCGCATTGTGGGCCCTCGTGGTTCTCGTGGAATGGCTGCGCTGGGTCGATGTAAGATCCCGGACGGGTTATACGAGTGCTGATCACGGTCCGGACCCGCTTGAGCGCCGGCTGGATCGACCCCCCGAGGGACGCTGCGGCCTTGACTCCCCGGGGGACTGAACCTAGCATGACCCGACGGATCAATCGGAAAGAAGGCAGGGAAATGGGAGAAAGACAGCCCCGGTCCGGAAGGCTTGCGCCCGAATCGACCGGCGTCCCGGAAGACCTCTTCCAGAAGTGCCGCCTCTATACCCGGGCCCGGGAGGCCCAGGCGGCCGGGATGTATCCCTACTTCGTCCCGATCATGGGATCCGAGGGCACGGAAGTACGGATCGAGGGCCGACGCAAGATCATGCTCGGCTCGAACAACTACCTCGGACTCACGCACGATCCCCGGGTGATGGCGGCGGCCGAGGCGGCGGCCCGCCAGTATGGTACCGGCTGCACCGGGAGCCGTTTCCTCAACGGCACCCTCGACATCCACGAGCGGCTCGAGGAGGAGCTGGCCGCGTTCCTGGGAAAGGAGGCGGCCCTCGTCTTCTCCACCGGGTTCCAGACCAATCTCGGCATCATCTCGGCGCTGGCCGGGCGGGGCGACGTCATCGTCATCGACAAACTCGACCACGCCTGCATCGTCGACGGAGCCATCCTCTCCCAGGCGAGGGTCTACCGGTACAACCACAACGACATGACACACCTCGAGCGGGTGCTGGAGCGCGCCCGGCGCGAGCACCCGGTCGCCGGCCTGCTCATCGTGGTCGACGGGATTTTCAGCATGGAAGGCGACCTGGCCGACCTGCCCAGTATCGTGCCCCTGGCCCGCCAATTCGGAGCCCGGATCCTCGTCGATGAGGCGCACTCCATGGGCGTGATCGGCGCCACCGGCGCGGGGGTGCATGAGCACTTCGGCCTGACTCCTCAGGCTGATCTCGTAATGGGCACGTTCAGCAAGTCGTTCGCCTCGATCGGGGGTGTCGCCGCCGGGGACGAATCGGTGATCCACTACATCAAACACATGGCCCGCACCATGATCTTCAGCGCCTCCATGCCTCCCTACGCGGTGGCCACGGTGCGGGAATGCCTGCGGATCGTGCAGAGCGAGCCGGAGCGGCGCGAACGCCTGTGGCGCAATGCGGACCGGCTGAAGGCCGGTCTGCGGTCTCTCGGTTTTGACACCGGCCTCTCCGTCACCCCCATCATCCCGATCCTGGTCGGGGACAACGAGCGCACCTTCCTCTTCTGGAAGGAGCTGTTCGACATGGGGATCTTCACCAATCCTGTGGTCGCGCCGGCCGTGCCCGAGAAGAGCGCGCGCATACGGACCAGCCTCATGGCTACGCACACTACGGCGCTGATTGACGAGGCCCTGGAGATCTTCCGCCGGGCGGGTCGCCAGGTCGGCCTCATCTGACCGGGGGCGCGATGCCGATTCCGGACATCCGGGTCACGCCGGTAGCCCGCGGCGTGGAGTTCAAGGAGTTCGTGACCTTCCCGTGGCGGGTGTATGCCGGTGACCCGAACTGGGTGCCGCCGCTCATCAGCGATGCCCGGAAGATGCTGGATCCGGCCAGGCATCCCTTTCACCAGCATGCCGAGGTGCAGTGCTTTCTGGCGCGGCGCGGCTCCTCATCCGGAGGCGAGTCGGGGCAGGTGGTCGGAAGGATCGCGGCCATCGTCAATCATCTCCACAACGAGGTCCACGGAGAGAAGACCGGCTTCTTCGGATTCTTCGACACCATGGCGGATGCCACGATTCCCCCGTACCTGTTTCGCGCGGCGGCGGATTGGCTGCGCGAGCGCGGGATGGAGAGGATGCGGGGACCGGCCAGTTTCTCGAGCAATGAGGAGTGGGGCCTGCTGGTGGAGGGTTTCGACCGTCCGCCCATGGTCATGATGGCCTACAACCCGCCGGCCTACGCGCGGTATCTCGAGGACTACGGCTTCGTCAAGGCCAAGGACCTGATCGCCTACTACATGGCCTCCAACACGCCGATGCCGGAACGCCTGTTGCGCGGCGCGGGGCCGAGCGACCCGGGGAGGAACGATCGAGCTCGGAGCGACGAGGCTCCGGGCGACAAGGCCGCGGCCGTCGGCGCTCCGGGAGCCGCGGCGCCGGGCGGCGAGACGCCGCGCGCCGAGGCGCCGATCACGATCCGGCGCCTGAACATGAATCGCTTCCCGGAGGATGTGGGCAAGGTCCGGGAAGTGTACAACGCGGCGTGGGAGAAGAACTGGGGTTTTGTGCCGATGACCAGCGCGGAGATCGAGCACATGGCCAAGGAGCTGAAGCCGGTCGTCGATCCCGACCTGGTCCTCTTCGCGGAGTGCGAGGGGCGTACCGTCGGGTTCTGCATGGCGCTGCCTGATGTGAACCGCGCGCTCAAGGCGGCCAACGGACGGTTGTATCCGTTCGGGCTGGTGCGAATGCTGATGGCTTCGAGGCGGATCAAGGAGGTGCGGGTCCTCACTCTTGGGATCGTTCCCCAGTATCGCCGCCGCCGCATCGACATGATGTTCTATCTGGAGCTATGGCGGACCGGGCTGCGCAAGAAAATGGTGGGGGGCGAGTTCTCCTGGATCCTCGAAGACAACGCGCTCATTCGCCGCGCCCTGGAACGCCTCGGTGCCCGCGTGTACAAGACCTATCGGCTCTATGACTACTCCTTGACGCCGTGAGCAACTCGCGAAACGAGCCCGGCGCCTCCGGGAAGCAGGATGATCTCTTCGCCAGGCCCGGGCGGGTGTTGGTCACGGGCGGGACCGGCTTTGTCGGTTCGCACCTCGTGGAGAAGCTGGTGCGCCGCGGTTGGCGGGTGCGGCTCCTCCTCCGCCGGACGAGCAGCCTGCGGTGGCTGGAGGGCGTGCCGCTCGAGTACGCCTATGGTGACGTTCGAGACAAGGCCTCGCTCGCCGGCGCTTGCGTCGGCGTGCGCGGAGTCTTCCACTTCGGCGGTGTGACGCGGGCGTTCAGCGCCTCCGATTTCCAGGAGACGAACGGCCAGGGCACGCGCAACCTGGCCGAGGCGGTGGCCGAGCGCGCGGAGCCGGGCGCATTCTTCGTCTACTGCAGCAGCATGGCCGCGGGTGGACCCGGAATCTCGATGGAGCGAGATCCGGCGCCGGTGCGGACCGAAGCCGATCCACCGACGCCGGTGACTCCCTATGGGCGCAGCAAGCTCCAGGGCGAGGTCGCGCTCCGGGAGGTAGCCGACGCGCATACGCGCTTTCGCTACGTCATCCTGCGGCCGCCCGCCATCTACGGACCGCGGGATGAGGGGTTGATCGTTCTCTTCCGGTGGATCCATCGGGGAATCCTGCCGATGCCCGCCGGAATCCCGCCCCGGTTCAGCCTCATTCACGTCGATGACCTGGTGGATGCGGCGCTGCGGGTCCAGCAGGTCGATGCCCGCGGCACCTACTACGTCTCGGACGGCGATGAGTACTCCTGGAGCGAGGTGGGAGAGCTTGCGGCGCAGCTCATGGCGACGCAGGTGCGGACGGTGCGGGTGTCGCACTTCGCGGCGAAGCTGGCCGCGGGCCTGGGGGAGACCTGGGCGGTTGTTACCCGCACCCCGGCGGTGCTCAGCCGGGCAAAGGTCGAGGATCTGTGGCAGGCGCACTGGGTCTGTCTGCCCGAGAAGGCCCGCCGGGACTGGGGATTCGCGCCGCAGATGACGCTGGTCCGCGGGCTGGAGGAGACTCTGAGCTGGTACCGCCACAACAAGTGGCTTTGAAGCGGGTCGAGACGGTGCTTCCGGCAGATGAAGTGAGCGGCGACCGGGGACGGTTCCGGGGACCCATCGAGCAGACGGCGATTCCGCTGGAGCGCCGGGTGGGCCATCTGCCGGCGGATTTCGTGGCGCTGGTCTACCTGGTGACGGTGGTGACTCTCATCGCCCTGGGCCGCGGTCGCCTTGAACACTGGGGCTGGTGGCTTGGCGCGCATCTCGCTGCGCTCGGTGCCGTGATTCTCCTCCGCTTCGTACCGCGCCAGGGGTTGCCGTTGCTCCAGATGCTGCGCGAGACCTACGGACTCTGCCTGATGCCGGTGGTCTACGGCTCCGTGTCTCGCTTGAACCGGATTCTGTACGATGGCTACTTCGACGACACGGTCCTGCGTTGGGATCAGCGGATCTTTGGAACGCACCTGCACGAGTGGCTCGGTTTCCGGTACTCCTGGCCGCCGCTCAGCGAGTTCCTGCATCTGGCCTACATTCTGTATATCCTGCTGGTTCCGACCCTGGCCTTGACGCTCTTCTTCCAGCGGCGGTTCGAGGCCTTGCGCGCATTTGCCACGACCCAGATGCTCACCATGTACGGCTGCTATCTGATCTTCATCTTCTTTCCGGTGCAAGGACCGTGGCATACCTATCCGCACCATGTCCTGCCTGACCACGCGTTCTTTCCGAGATTGGTCCACGCCATGTTGGAAGCGGGAGGGTCGCAGGGGACCGCCTTTCCGTCGTCCCACGTCGCGGGAGCCACCACCGTGGTGTTCATGGCCTTTCGTTTTTCGCGGCGGCTGGGGTATGTGCTGACCGGATTCGTCGTCAGCATCGCCGTAGCGACCGTCTACGGGGGGTTTCACTATGCCATCGATGCCACCTGCGGGCTCATCTTCGGAGTTGCGGTCGCGCTTGTCGGGCCCCGGCTCCACTCCTTTCTCTTGCGCCGAATCCGGCTCGCGGTGATTCATCTGCGGTTTCCCTCGCTCCGCTTCCGATGGCGCAACGGCCGCATTCGGGGTGAGGTGGTTCGGCCCAAGGAACAGCGCTTCCGGTAGGGCGCCGCGGGAGACTACCGGACGGAGCTTCTCCCTCCCCGGGTGGTCCACCGGCCCGCCGGTCCACCGGCCGACCAGCCAACCGGCCGACCGGCCGGGGGGTACCGAGCGCCCCGCCCGCACTTCCTCAGGTCGCGATCGTGTAGCGGCACCGCACCGCCTCGTCCGAGAAGCGGGAACAACCGAGGAACCACTCCTTCGTCGACGCATTCTGCCTCGGTACGAGACGACCCGTCCCGCACTGCGGGCATCTTCGCAGCTGATGTCCGCACGCTCCGTCGGAACAGGTGAGCATGTCGCCGTCCGCGACCATCATTCCGGTTCCGCAGGCCGGGCAGGCCGGCTCCCGGTAACCGCAGGCCGGGGCGTTCTGGCACGAGTAGAAGAGGCCGTGCTTGCCGCTGCGCGGCACCAGGGCTCCCTCGCGACAGGTTGGACAGGGCAGATTCGGGGCCTTTCCCAGGGTGACGATCTTGATCCGCCCGCGCGCCGCCCAGGCGCGCTCGATCTCGATGACGAAGGGCGACGGCCGGGCGGAGTCGCACACCAGATAGAGACCGTGACGCGCGCGCGTCAGCGCCACATAGAAGAGCCGGCGTTCCTCGGCGAAGGGGTACCGTTCCGATTCCGGGAGCAGCTCGGCCATGATCGGATCATCGTGGCGCAGGCAGGGAAACCCCTGTCGATCATCGGTGAGCCACCCCACGACCACCCAGTCCGCCTCTTTGCCTTTGTACTTGTGGACGGTCGAAAGCGAAATGCGAAGCTGCGGGTATCGTGTCTCGAACGACTCGGCCGTCGCTTGACCCTCGCCCAGCAGCCGGCGGTAGCGGCCGAGAATGCACACCGTGGCGCCCGGAGCGGCCCGGGTGTTGATCTCGTCCAGGGCTCGGATCACCGGGCCCAGGTCGTCGGGAGAAGCGTGCGGAATGTGCATCGACACGATCTCGCCGCTCCCGCCGGTGACTCCCGACCGCAGGCTCTTATTGATCTGGGCGGGGTTGTTCTGCACGAACCATCCGCTGACTTCCGCGATCGCGGAGCCGAAGCGAAACGTGGAGTCGAGTCTCGTCTCCCACGGCTTTCCCCCGACCTGTGACGCAAATCCGGTCATCAGGCCGAGGTCGCCGCCCGCAAACCGGTTGATCGCCTGCCAGTCATCGCCGACGCAAGTAAGGCTCGATCCCGGGGTCAGGGCCCGCAAAGCCATGAGGAGCTCCATCTTTGACCTGGACACATCCTGGTACTCGTCCACGATGATGTGGGTGAAGCGCTGAGCCCACCGCCCGGTCGTCAGGGCGTCGCGCGACAGGCGGATCATGTCCGCGAAGTCGATGCGCCCCCTCGATTCCTTCGCCTGCTGATACGCGCTCCAGACCGGAGCGCAGAGCTGCTTGAAGAGCAGAATGCGCCGGGGATCCGGAGAGCATGCGGCCCGGGAGAAGACCGCCTCGGCGTCGTGCCCGCCCTCGGATAGGAGCTGAAGGTAGCGGGCGACCGTCTGCCGGAACCAGTGCAGCGACCGATCCGCAAGGCCGCCGTGCTCGGGGGCGGCCATCCGGGCCAGGAGCGTCGCCCAGTCGGGGCGGGGGACGCTCACCCCCGCTTCTTCGAGCGCGCGCCGCAGCCGCAACTCCCAGAGATCGTCGAGAAACCACCAGCTGTACGACTCTGCGAGACGGGTCGGCCGCTGGGCATGCCAGGCGCGGGTCCGGCCGATCTCCTTCAGGTACTCCGCGCGGTCCGGATACCACACCGGCGAGTCGCCCCGCGCGTCGAGCGCGCGATGGGCCAGCCACACGTCCCATTGCGGGAGGTAGAACGTGGGTTTGTACACTGGTGAGTGACGGTCGTGTTTGACGCCCGGTCTCGGTTGAGCCGCGCCGGCCCGCTCGCCGCCCGGCACCTCCCGGCTCTCGGGTTGGGGATGGACTCGCTCATACTCGTACTCGAGACCGTGCAGGAAGAGCCAGTTGGCGATCCGCAGCTCCTCGCCGTTCTTGACCCGGTGCCGACCCTTGTGGGCGCGCAGCGACGAGGACTTGACGCTGCAGACATAAGAGGGGAAGTCCTCGCACGACACGGTCGGAGTCAAGGGCTCACGATAGAGAAGGGTGAGCTCGGCCAACGTCGACTCAAATCGCGGATCTGCGCGCAGAGGCTCGACGAGCTCCTGAACGAGCGCGGCCATTCCGGCTTCGTCCTTCGCCTCCTCGAGGATGGGGCGGCATCCCAGAATCCGATGACCCAGGGCATGGAATGTACGTGCCTGGATTCCCGCCCCGCCCACGCGTCCGGCCCGGTCCTGCAGCTCCTCCGCCGCCTTGGTGTTGAAGGCCACGATGAGGATTTCCTCGGGCCGGGCCAGGCCCGCGCGCACCAGATAGGCGACCTTCCCGGCGATGGCCTGCGTCTTGCCGGTCCCGGCACCGGCGATCACGAGCAGATCGGTGTCGTTTCGCACGGCGATCTCGCGTTGCTGGGCGGTCAGGCTCCGGCCGTTGATGTCGTCGAAGAGAGCGGCGTGGCGCACCACCTCCGCGCCCACGAAGGCGTCGTTGATCCGGTCGGCCTCGCTGTCCGGGTCGGTCCACAACCGCCGGACGCCGCCCAGGCTCGCCGCCAGGAGCGGCAGTCCTTCTTCGATCTCGGTGAAATGTTGTTCGCCCCAGGCGGCAACCTCGGACCAGCGTTCGATCCAGCAGCCGAGTTCCCACCGCGAGATGAAGCGGGTGCCGCCGGCAAGCTGCCGGTGGCTGGCTGCCCAGGCCACGAGGGACTCGAGGCGGTCCCGGGACGCCTGCAGGAGTGAGCGAGCCTTGACCGCGGCGACGACTCTCTCGGCCGTTCGGTTTCGGAAGCCCGAGGCGAGAAGACGGCCTCCGGAACCGTCAACGAAGACGATCGTGCCCCAGATCCGTCCTCGTTGTGCTCTTGTGGACGCGAGCGCGTCGTACCGAAACCGAGTGGCTGCGCCGCCTCCGCGGAGGCTGCGACAGGAGACCCCTTCGGGATCGAGGCGAATGGAGCGAACGGAGGCTTGCCGCAGGAGCCGGGAGAGAATCCCCGGTCGGAATTCGATTTGTGGCGGCGATAGATCCATGACGAGTCCCTGCGCGGCCAGAGATTCCTGACGAGTTTCCGTCGGACGAGAGAGCGAAGCCGAATCCGTGCCAGGGAGCGCAGGCGGGTAGACAAGCCGGAGACAGGCCGCGCAAAGACTCCGCTGACTGCAGCTCGCTGGGTTTCTCGGCGTCCTGCCCCGCTGACTGCGGCGACTGATCCGGCCTGTGCTCCCGGTGCGATCGTTGCGATGGCCTGATCCGACCCAGGTCTCGGCGAATTCCCGAGTCGCTTCCGGCACGGTTGGGGCTTGTGAACAGGTTCTGTCACGAGACCGACGCCGAGCCGCGGCACCTGGTGGTTGACCTCCGGGCTGGGCCGGGAGGCCGATCGGAACGGGGCGGCGGACGCCCGGTCTCGCGACGAGGAACGGCGGACCGTGAGGTCTGCCTGCACAAACCACCACCGACCGACCGGGTCAGAGGGGACGAACATGACGAGGAACGAAGAGATCTTCCAGGTTGAGGAGTTGGAGGCGCGCTTGGAGATGCAGCCGCTGCCCAACGCGGTGCACAGCAACTGCACGTCGAGCTGCGACGGCGATGATCCCGTTCCGGACCAAGGGACGGATCTGTAGACCGCCGGGACTCCGGGTGCCGGGCCTGCCCGGGATGGTAGCGCCCCGGCTCGAGTGCCGCTTGAGACCGGAAGCGAGCTGAGCGGATCAATCGAGCCGGGCGGGCGGGTCCCTACGGGAGACCGGTGGGCGGGGGCGATGGACGAACCGTGGCCCCCGCTCCGTCGGGTCGCGGTAGTGGTCCATACCCGTCCCGGGTGAAGCGGATTCGGCAGGCGGCACTCGCGAGCCGCGAGAGGGGATGCCATGACGCGATACCGTCCAGGCGCAAAGACGCGATGGATGTCGCGGGCGCGTCGTCGGCCGATCTTCTGGTTCTGCCCATCCCGGCGCGCGATCCCTTCGGTCGTAGGCTCCGCGGAATCCTTGGGCCGCGCGATCTCGTCGCTCACGGGCCGTCCGTCACCGGAGGCATCCATCGTGGGAGCGCAGGTCGTGGCGGCGGAGTCCAGTCTGCGGGTCGGGCTTGAGGCCCGGAGGATCGGTGGAAGCCCGGCATGCCTTCCTGCCGGGGCGCGTCCGCTCGATCCGGCTCCGTTGCTGGAGCTTGAGGAGGAAGCGGGCCCCTATCTGGTCGCAGTCCCCTTCCTGGCCGAGATCGTGATGCTGTTGGACGAGATCTGTCAAAGGACGCAGCGGATCTGGTCTGTCGAGAAGACGCCGCTGGTCGAGCCGATGCTCCAGGTCCTGGCTTCGAGGCATCCCAAGCGTTTGGAGCTGATCAGCCCCGGAGACCTGATTCGACGCCATCTGTCTGCGCGCCGGACGGCGGAGGTGCGCCGGACGTTCGTGACGTTTCCTGACCATCACTGGACCGGCGAGGAGTCGTCCCGCCAGGTTCCCTTCTTCGGCGACTTCCATTGGTTCCCGGTGTTGGAGTCGATCCTGCTGATCCGCGGGGTCCTTCCCATGTTGACACTGACGGCAGGCGGAGCGGAGAACCCGGGAGATCTGATCTGGAAGGAGTACCGCGCGCGAATGACTGCGCGGCCCGTTACCGAGGAACGCGCGCGCGACCCCCTGGAGTGGCTGGCCGCGCGCCTGGAGGCGACGATGCGCGCCCGTTCCTCGTCGGTTCTTTCCTGGAGCCTGGTCGCGGCGCGGTCGGTACGGGCCCGAACGAACGAGAGCCTGCTGGACCGGAATCTCGTCACCGGCTTCCTGCGGACCTGGCGCGCAAGCGACCCCATGCTCGATGGACGGATGATCGCTGAGCTCCTCGAGCGGCTGGACCGGCTCGACTCGGAGGAGGTGGCACCGCCGGTCGAGGTCCGTCGATGACGCCGCGGGCTGCCTGGGAGATCCCGTCGTGCCCGAGCGTGTTGGCTCGGAACCTCGTGGCCCGGGCTCCCGGTATCTCCTCGAGAGTGGCCGCCTGGCTCGCGGATCTTGAACGGCGGCCGGGGTCGCGGGAGCACGAGAGAGTCCGGGCGGCGCTCCGGGCGGCCATGCCGGAGCTCGACCATGGAGCCCGCCGACGGTGGTGTCGCGGGTTCTGGCAGGCCAGATACCGAAGCTGGGTGGAGCACCGCTGGCTGGAGTCTCTTTCGGGCCCGGCCCTGTGCCGGGAGATGACGGAGCGGGTGGACGTCTCCGGAGAAGAGCATCTGGCCGCAGCTCTCGCCGGAGCGGAGCCGGTGGTTGCGTTCACCCCGCACTTTGGCAGTTTTCTGGTGACGACGCTGCGCATGGCCCTGGAGGCGCAGGGCCGCAAGCAGCTCTTTCTCTTCTATGACCCACCGGAGCTGAACCCCTACTCGCCCACGATGAAGGCCTTGTTCGACCGCATGTCGGTGGGAGCCGTCTCGGTCTTCAACGAACGCGCCGGGCTCGTCAAGGTGTCGAAGGGGCTGGCCCGGGGTGGAGTCCTGGGTCTGATGCCGGACGTCTACCGCTGGGAGCCCAGCGCGATCTTCGTTCCGTTCTTCGGCCGGCTTGAGGTGTTCATGGCCGGCACTGCCTTCTTTGCGCTGCGGTTCGGCGCGCGTCTTCTGCCGCTGTACGGCCGGCAGACCGGAGACCGCCGATTCCGGGTGGACGTGGACGCGCCCCTCGCGGTTCCGGAAGGTCCACCGACTGCTGACGCCGTGTTCGAAACGACGGCCGCCATCGCGCGGAATTTGGAGGAGCACATCCGCCGGGCGCCGGATCAGTGGGTCTACTGGCCCCGGTTCGGCGGCCGGGTGGGGAGTGCCTTGTCACTACCAGTTGACTCGGCCGGATGGGATCAGGCGCTCCAGCGCCTATGCGAGCGCTCCGCCGTTCGTGCCCCAGCGGTCCGGGATCTCATCGCGGGCCTTCAGTCGCGTCTGGAAAAGCGACCGCCGTCCGGGACGGCGTCGGCTGGATCCGGAGGCGGGACCGCGTGAAGGAGAGGATATGAGAGAGGTCTTCCTGGTGATCGGTCTGTTTGTGGTCGGTGCGGGCCGGCTGCCGGCGGCTATCGGCACGGCCCCTCCGGCGGAGCCGGATTCGCTCTGGGACCGGGCCGTGGCGATCGTCGGGCGGGCCGACCGATCCGTGGCCGCCCGCATCGAGACCCGAACCGACTACTACGGCGGCGACGGAAAGCGCATGGAGACACATCAGCAGGTCGAGACTCTGACCGGATGGAACGCCGAGGAACCGATCCGAAAAACGGAGCTGGCGCGCGACGTCGTCAAGAAGTCGGGATTGAGCGTGGCAATCGATCTGGGAGCCCAGGACAACCCGTTCGCCGCGACTCTGGACGGGCGGGCATCGCACGCGCGGGCCGGGGAGGATACGCTGGACGGCCGCCCCTGCGTGACCTATCGGTTCGAGGAGCAACCCGCGCCCGGGAACGAGGAGAAGATCGGCGTTCTGGTGGGCACGGCATGGATCGAGCGAGAGAGCGCGATCCCCCTCCAGATCACGTATCGTCCCAAGGAATTGCCAAAGCATGTGTCCATGTACGAGTTGACGGTTCGTTTCTCGGGCCGACCCGGCGAGTCTGCGGTGCCGCGCACGCTCGACATGCAGATGAGAGCTGGCTTTCTCTGGTACAAGCGGGTCGTCCGACTGCACAAGGAGTTCCATGACTGGGTGACCGTCCCGGGAACCACGGCGGCAACCGACTCTCTTCCGGAGGCGGTGTCCGCGGGCGCGCCGTGATCGGGGCGGGTGGGCCCACCGAGGACCTGGCGGACGCGCCGGCCACGCTCCGCCCGGACCTTCGCGTGTCGTGGTCGGATGCCGATCCTTCCGGCGGCCGGCGACCTCTAGTGGAACTTGCGGACCGGGTCTACGAAGTGACCCCGCCGGTGGCCGAGCTCCTGGCGGCCCTGGCCGAGCATCCCCGGTCGTTCCATGCCCTGTCCGCGATCATGGAACGAAACACCGGTCGGACCTGTTCGCCATCCCGGCTGAGGGAGATCGTTCAGGATACGTTGCCCGCGGCCTTCTTCGCGACGACGCTTCCGCCTCGTCGAGCGGCACTCCGGCTGAAGACCACGCTGCTACCGGAGCGGCTGGTCGCGCGGTTGGCTCGCCGCCTTACGTGGTGTTTCGATCGGCGGATCGTCGCGATTGCGTCGGCCGGATTCGTGGCAGTCGCGCTGGCGATGATCGGCCGCTCGACCCGAGCGATCATGGCCCCGGCCTCCGCAGCGGAACTGGCGATCCTCTATAGCGCCGCGCTGGGCTCCGTCTTCGTCCACGAATTGGGGCATGCGGCGGCGTGCCTGCGGTACGGGTGTCAGCCCGGCCGAATCGGGATCGGCCTCTATCTCGTGTTTCCGGCACTCTTCACCGACGTGACCCGGGCCTGGCGTCTTCCCGCCCGGCACCGGGCCGTCGTCGATCTCGGCGGCCTCTACTTGCAGGGCATCCTGGTGATCGGTCTGGGAGCCTACTGCCTGGTCACTTCGAACCCGGTCGCTTCGCGGCTGGTGTGGGTGACGATGTTCTCGATGTTCTACACGCTCAATCCGGTGTTCCGGATGGACGGCTACTGGCTGCTGTCCGATCTCTCGGGACTCCCAAACCTTCATCAGAGAATCGGAGAAGGGACCCGCCGGCTCTTCGGAATCCCGGCACGCGGCGGGAGCGTTTGCGCCCGCCCGGCGCCGCGCCGGCTGGTCGTCGTCTATCTCGGGCTTGTGCTGTTACACGCGGTCTTCATCGGTCAGATGGCGGTGCGGGCGTTCCCGCGGCAGATCCTGCACTATCCGGCGGCCGTCCGAAGCGCCGCGGAGTTCGCCCTCGCCGCCTGGTCCCGGGCGGCGCTGTGGGATGCGGGCCGAGGGATCGTCGGAATCATGACCGCGAGCTTCTGGCCGATCTGCTATGTCTATCTCGCGATGAGGTTGACGCGGGCGATTGCAGGCCTCGTCCGCTCGAATCAGGCGACCGATACGCATCCGAGATGATGCCCGGAACCGAGCCACGCCACGCCTTCGGTCGGCCGGTACCTGTCGCCGTCAGTGCCCCGCGGCAATCCGCAGAGCCCTCCGGACTCAATAGAGCAACGGAATCAACTTCCGCACCCGCCGGCGATATGTCTCATACGCGGGGTACCGTGACGAGAGCCACATCTCCTCCCGCCGTGACTTGATGTCCACGAAGACAAACAACGCCGCCACATATCCGACAGTCAGCCAGCTGCGCACGATCAGCGCAAATCCCAGTCCCGCGAGAATACCGCCGGCGTACATCGGATGGCGGACCAGCGCGTACGGGCCCGTCTGGACGAGTTCTGCGTTGTCGCGGGGGTAGGGCAGGGGGGTCAGGCCTCGACCGATGCGGAAGATTGCCGCGCCGAGGAACACGCCGCCGCTGACCATCAATGCGATGCCCAGGGCCGAGCAGGCGCGCGGGAAGGGAAACGGCCACGCCGGACGGCCGCCCACCGTGCGAGGTCCGAGGAAGACCAGAAGCATCAGGACGATCTGCAGGACCACGAGCCATTCGCCCCGCCTTCCCTTCCACCACGGTCCTCGATCTGTCATCTTGCCACCCCTCCGCTGGGCTGCCGCTTCTTCTTCTCCCGGCGGTGCCCGGTTGCGTCAACCGACCTCCGATCGGGAAGGATACGGACCCCGTCCGGCAACGACAACGGTCCGTAGCTCGGAATGACCCCGGTTTCGAGGCCGACGGTTGGTCATGCTCAGCCGCTGCCGTCCGGCGTGGGGGATTGCCGGACCAGGGTCACGCTCCGGACGCGCACTCCTCGACCCAGGCGGCGTAGGGAGCATCCGCGCGCGCTACCCTCACCGCGTGGATGGCCGGCAACTCGTAGGAATGCAGCTCACGGATAGCGGCCTCGACCGCGGGGTACCGTGCTTCCGTGGTCTTGAGGAGGACGCGGAACTCGCGCTCGTCCTGCAGCGTGCCGTTCCAGGTGTAGAAGCTCTCGATCTCGGATATCTGGGCGCAGGCGGCGAGCTTCCTCTCCACCAGGGTCCGGGCCATCCTCCGGGCCTCCTCGCGGGACGCCACGGTGGTGTAGACGACAAGAAGACTCATGTTCGCGGGCCCCTCTTCGGCGTCCGGGTGGCGCGGACACTCGTCCGGGCAGGCACCGGTCGTCCTGGATCCGCCTGTTGGGCGGCGTTCTCCCTGATTCGTGCCTGCACCAGCCTGCGCACCAGGGCCGCCGGCAGCGGGTGATCGGCCTGGAATCGGATGGTGCCCTTGCTGGTGTCGTAGTCCTTCAGTTCATCCTTGTGTGCTTCGATGGTGGTGCCGCTCAGCGGGTAGAAGGCGCAGTGATGTGCCGTGGCCTGAATCGCCACCAGCGGCTTGCCGTCCAGACAGAAGGTCGGCAGCCCGTAGCTGATGCACTCCTCAGCCCGGGGTGCCGCGGCCCGGATCGCCGCGCGCAACTTCTCGAGACATGTTCGCTTTTCCTCCGGCAGAGCGCGAAGCAGCTCGTCGAAGGTCCGGGCCTTCATCTTGGTTTTGGCGTTCATCTGTTCTCAGCCTCTACCGAGGGCCCCATCGCGGCACTCGGGCCGACGGGTTGGCACGGCCGGTCTCCTTGACATGGCCCGCGGGCGGTCCCGGTTGCCGCCCGGTGCCGGCCCTGCCGCTGGCAGGGGCCGGATCCGGGCTGGTCACCATGGTAACCGTTCCACCGAGCCGAATGTCCACCCCTGCTGGTCTTCCGGTGGCTGGGCAATTCCGATTCCTGCCTGCCGGAAGTGAGAATGAGATCCCGAGTGGCGCTTGGGTCGCCCGCAAAGATCAGCAGACGATCGGCACCCACTCGCGTGGCCGCGTCGTCGGAGAAGCGCCCGTTCGGCCGCTAGCCCGTCGGTTTCGGGCGGAGGAACGCCGTCGCCAACGCCAGGGCTCCCGCGAGTGCGTCCGCTGCAGTACAGAGGAAGAGAAGCACCGCGACCAACCGCAGCGAGGGACCCGCTGCTCGAACTGCGAAGGCGGCGTCGATGAGGGTCACGCCGAAGATGAGCAGCGCAATGCCCGCGATGACGAGGACCGACGTGGAAGTCCATCGCCGGGCCCGGGAGACCATGGATGTGAGGAGGAGAGCCGCCGCTGCCAGGAGGTGCAAACCGGCGACTACCCAGAAGGCGGGAACCGCCGTGTCCGGCGTGATGTCCGGTGACGTGGATTGCCGGACCGGCGGAATCACAGTGGTCGCCAGCACGAGAGCCACGGCAACGGCAATGATCGAGCCAGCGATCAACCGGCGACGGAACTGCTGCGGACTGAGCGTCATGGATGCCTCGCTTGTGTGAATGGGCCTACAGCCGGCTCGGACCAACCGGGCGGGACCGGCGCCGCGATTGTCCCGCGACCGTCATGACACGGTGGATTCGCCGCGACTTCCGGCGGCCGACAGGCACTGGAGCAGGCAAGAGGACGTCCCCGTCAACTGCTCGTCTTGCCGCGCAACGGCATCAGGAAGTACGCCCCTTGTTCGTTGTCCCCGTGTACCTCCGGCTGAGCCGCAAAACCCAACGACAGTTTGATATGGTAATTGGCCTCCTTGTCGTAGCAGCTGTAGGAGGCCAGTTGATGGCATCCCAGCTCTCGAGCGCGTCCGATCGCCAACTCCTGCAGGTGTCTGCCAATGCCGCGATTCCGTGAAGCCGGCCGAACTGCGAAGACGTGGATCTTTGCCTCCCTCAGCTCGTTCCCATCGATGCGGAGAACCGGGCAGTGCGCCTCGGGCCCGATCGGTTGGATCGCGAAGCGAATGGCTCCGGCGACATCCCCGGCGTCCAGCGCCACGATGAGATGTGATCGGTAGCGGGAGTAGTACTCGCCGACGACAAACGGGAGCTGGTCCGGAGCCACCGCTTCAAGGAATCGAGTGAATTCGGGAAGGCGGCAGTGCTGATCGGTCCATTCCTCGAAGACAACACGCTCTGGAGCACTCCGCGTCATGTCCGTCCCCTGGGTGTGTTTCGTGGAGCTCGCATCCGTTCCGGTGCGCACGGTTTCATCTGCGGCCCGCACCGGAGCTGCGAATGCCAGGACGTGTCCGTCCGGATCGAGGGAATAGGCCGCCACGTGGCCCCAATCGCGCGGCGCGAGCGCACTCAGCTCCCGCCCACCCGCGGCGCGCGCGCGCGCATGCCAGGCGTCCGGGTCGGGGACCACGAGGTAGAGCTCCCCTCGGGGAATCCCCCGTCCAAGGGAAGGATCCGGCAGGGCCTCGCCCAACAAGCGTCGAATCCCGGACTCCGGCATGAGGCCCAGAACCGCGCCACCGGGCAGCGCGAACTCCGTCATTCCCGGAACCTCGAGCGCCGGCTCCGCCCCGATGACTGTCCGGTAGAACCGCGTGGCGGCCGTCTGGTCCGCCACATAGAAGATGATCTGCGTCTGCTCCATCAGGTTGTCCTTTCCAGGATGCGCGGTCTACCGGAGTCACTTCGCGCTCGAGGCCCCGCCCCCGCAGCGACCTCCGTTCGCGGAGTCTCTACTCCGAGTGCTGCTCGATCCAGTCGACGATCGGTTGCCAGACGAGTGTCTCGGCCGTGTTCGCCAGGAACAGGTCGATGTGCCCGTAGTCCAGAAGAACCTCCTCGATTCCAGCCGTCGCTTCGATAGAAGTGATGTCCGAGCTGCCCAGGAGATCCAGGGTGTGAGTACCGGTGTACCCAAAGCCGCCGCGCGCCGTGACATACAGGATCGGAACCTGGATCTCGCCGAGGTGATCGTCATACGGCGTCGTTTCGGTGCAGTTCGTTATGTACTCGTCGCGGAGGAATGCCGCTGGCTCGTAGGCCGGGGCAGAGCGCAGGAAGTCGATCCAGTCATCCGTGGCGACAAACTGGAGGCCGGAAGGAAGACCGTCCGCGTCCATGATGCCCGCGAGGAAGTGGCCGGTGACTCCTTCGAAGAATGGGAATGTACCCAGGATGAGGGCCGCCTGCAGATTCGTCAGACCCTCAAAGCCCGGTATGGGTGACATACCTGTGGGATCCTCATTGGCGAGTCCTCCGAAGACCGGGAAGGGCACCGACTCGGCTGCCTGCCCCCCATCGATCATGGCCTGATACCCGGCCGCAACGGCACAGCAGACCTCCGCCCACACAGGGTCATTTGTCTTGACTGCCTGGTCGATCGGGATGAAACCGGCGACGTGGCGACAAACCGGCGGAAGCTGTGTCTCCTGGCTGAGCAGGGCAAAGCCGATCGGACCACCCGCGCTGTAGCCGCTCAAGAGCATTCGATGATACCCGTTGCCGGTCAGCAAGCGGACCAGACGAGCGGCCTGGACAGCTGTGCTGAGATCGTCCACCTGGCGCTGCATGTCCCAGTCCATCATGAAGGAAACGTCGCCGACGTCACCCGGCACCAGACACCAGGACTGGTCGATGCCCCACACGTCGATGTTGTTCTCTGCCAGGTAGACCGCGAATCCGACATCATCCGGGATCCGCGGAGACTTCAGCCCCGGCAGGAAGCACCCAGTGAAGTCCTTGTAGTCCCCATGCTGCAGAAACACCGCCTTCTCCGTCCGGATGGGGAGTCGGCCCTGTTCCCGAACGACGCGATGGAGACCAATGACATCATAGGGCCCCAAGCCGACCGGGATTCGGATCGAGTAGTGGTAGATGTTGCCATGGATACGCGTGCGTTCGAAGCCGACGAGGGAGATGTGACCGCCGTGGCGCTGAGGCAGACCTGCCTCCCCCAGCTCGGCTTCCGAGGCCTCGATGGCCCATCCGGCCTGCTCGACGATTGCCCGGGCCAGGGTTACTGCATCGTCGCTCGATACCGCTTCACTCTGGGTTGCGGGCGGTGCGGACAAACGCTCCTCGGAGCAGCCCAGGATCACCAAAGCTGTCCCGAGCATCAAGTAGACGAGGTACTTGCGCATGGCTTCCCTCCTTTTCCGTGCGGTTGTCAGTCTGCCCAGTCCTGAATGACTGGGCCCACGTTCGAAGCTCCATTCGGGGAGGCACCCAGCGGCGGCGCGAGAACGGCCGCACGCGATGGCTGGCCTGGCTCTGCTCCACGTGGAAGCACACGGTGGTTCTTGGGGCCGGATGTGGCCGAGTCGGACCGCCCCGGCCCCGCCGATGAACAGGAAGCCAAGGCCTATTCTGCGTGCGTCTCGATCCACTCCAGGATGGGTTGCCAGACAAGCGACTGCGCGGTGGCAGTCAGGAAGAGATCCAGATGTCCGAAATCGAGCTCGGGATCACCCGGGACGGCGCTGACGACCAGGCTGGAAATGTCGTTGCTGCCCAGGAGGCCAAGCTGATAGAGGCCCATCTCACCGAACCCACCTCGTGCGGTCACGTAAAACACGGGCACGTCGATCTCCGCCCAGTGGCTGCTCCACGGAACGTCGCCTCCACAGATCTCGCGGCACTGGTCAACAGCAGCCACGTTGGGCTCGACGTAGGACATTGTGCAGAGCAGCTCGATCCAGGCCTCATTGGAGATGAACTGCATGCCGGTCGGCAGCTCGCCCTCGAAGATCCCTGCAAACAAGTGGAATGGTGACACCCCATATATGAGCGTGGTGCCCATCGCCAGTGCGGCCTGGTAGTTGGTGAGGCCGGGGAAGAACGGGGAGTCGCCGTCAGGATCGTCACGGGCCAGGATTCCTATCGGCCGGAAGGGCGCGCCTTCACCAAAGACCCCCGCTGCGACCTGCCCCTCGTAATAGGGCTGCAAGCTGCACAACAGATCTCGCCATGGCGAACCCTCCGGCACCTTGATCGCCATGTCGACCGGTATGAACCCCTTGACGCTGCGATGGCCCCGCGGAAGCTGTGTCTCGCCATCGACGAGACCGAAGCTGATTTCAGCGCCGAAGCTGAATCCGAGGAGCAACATCCGGTCCCAACCGTTGCCGGTCATACGGCGCATGACGCGCGCGATGTCGATGCCCAATCGGAGATCGGCAACGTGCATGGGGAAGTCCCAGGTCGCCATGAAATCGAAGTTCGTCTCCTCGGGTGGGACCAGGCACCAGCGCTGGTCGATGCCCCAGACGTCGACATTGTTGCCGGCCAGGTACACGGAGAGGCCGAAGTCATCGGGCGTTTGCGCGGAGTACTGGCCAGGAAGGTAACAGAAGGTGAAATCGGTCGACGCACCATGCTGAAGGAAGACAGCCTTGTCTGTTCGGATGGGTCGATAGGGGCGACTCTCTCTCACGACGCGGTGAATTCCGAGCACGTCATACTGCCCGGGTCCGATTTGGACCTGGGCTGCGTAATGCGCGATGTCCCCCGTGATCTGCGTGCGTTCGAAGCTCACGATGGGGGAGTGGGCTCCGGAACAACGTACTTCGGGTGGTGCTGCCACAACCTCCGCCTGGACCTCCCAGCCGGCTCGCTCCGCCAGCGCCCGTGCGAACGCCGGAGCGTCGTCACGGGCCTCGAGCCCGACCAGGTCTGCTGGTGCCGGCGGTGCGGAGACACGCTCCTCGGAGCAGCCGCAGACGAGCAAGGCGGCACAGCACAACAAGCGGATGACGTACCTGCGCATGATCAGCCTCCTGTGGTTGGATGACGGGCGCCACACCCGACCTCTCTTGCCGGGTCAACGTTCGAAGGTCCGCCCAGGACTGTGCTGCGGTCAGCGCGGGGCAGGAGCGTTGGATTACGAAGTGGCGGTCAGCCCCTCACTGTTCCCGATAGCACGACGCGGCAAGACGCTATCACTACGTACGGCACGAGTCAAGCGCCTTGAGATCCGGGGTGATGTATCGAGGTACCCTCACGGGGTGTGGAAATAGGATGAAGGCAGCGTAACCTTCCGGGGTCAATCCAAGGCCCCACGGGCACCGTGCCCGTACGGAAGGAGACGCTGCCGTGAAGAAGAAGACCACGCCGGCCGAGACGGCCGCAACCGTGACGTTCGAGACGCTGGAGTCTTTTGCCCGCGAGCAGGTTCAGAGGATGCTGCAGTCGGTGCTGGAAGAAGAGGTGACGGGCTTTCTGGGGCGGGTGAAGAGCGCCCGCAAGGCGTCCGTGGATGCGGCCGACGGATACCGAAACGGCCACGGGAAGCCACGGCGCCTGGCGCTCACCTGCGGCACGGTGACGGTTCGTCGGCCGCGGGTCCGAGGTCTGGAGGAGCGGTTCGAGAGCCGGATCCTGCCTTTGTTCGCGCGGCGGACCACAGAGGTCGGCGCCCTCCTTCCCGAGCTGTATCTCCATGGACTTTCCCAGGGCGACTTTGAGCTGGCCTTGCGGGGACTGCTCGGCGATGGTGCTCCGCTCTCTTCGAGTTCGATCGAGCGTCTTCGTGGGAGGTGGCAGGCGGAGTTTGAGGACTGGCGCGCGCGACCTCTGACCGGCGAAGTGGTCTACCTCTGGGTGGACGGTATCTATGTCAAGGCCGGGCTGGAGCAAGAGAAGGCGTGCCTTCTGGTGGCGATCGGCGCCCTCCGAGACGGTGGCAAAGTGGTGTTGGCGATCGAGAGCGGCTACCGGGAGTCGAAGGAGTCCTGGGGCCTCGCTGCTGCGCTTGTTGCGCGACCGAGGGATGAACGCACCGAAGCTGACGATCGGAGACGGCCATCTCGGAATCTGGGCCGCCTTGGCCGAGGTGTGGCCCGAGACGAGGACCGGTCGCTGCTGGAACCACAAGATCCGCAACGTGCTCGACCAATTGCCGCTGAAGCTGCGTTCGCAAGCCCTGGAGATACTGCGGCAGATCCCGGCGGCCGAGACCAAGGCGGACTGCGAAAAGCTGCGGGATCGGTTCGTTCGCCGCTACCAGGGTGGCTACCCGAAGGCCGCCGCCGCGTTGCTCCGGGACTGGGACCGCATGGTCACGTTCTATGAGTTCCCGCTCGAGCACTGGCGTCACCTGCGAACCTCGAACATCGTCGAGTCGCCCTTCGCTTCCGTACGTCTTCGCACGGCGGCCGGCAAGCGATACAAGAAGGTGGCGAACGCCACCGCTCTGATCTGGAAGATCCTGATGATCGCGGAGAGCCGGTTCCGTCATCTCAACGCCGCACACCTCCTCGGGCAGGTTGCTGCCGGGGTCGAGTACGCGGACGGAGTTCGGGTTCATCACGCCAACCGGAGGGCCGCTGCCTGAATCATGTTCACACACCTATTGACGGGACCTCTCACATCATGGAGCGAACATCTCTTGGAGAATCGCCAGGGCCTTCTCCAGCGTTGCGGGGGCGATGCTCCCGAGGTGTTGCACCAAGCGTTCCTGATCCACAGTGCGCAACTGGTCCAGAACGACGTGCCCGGACCGCCCTTTGAAGCGACACGGAATCCGAAAGGGGTAGAGATGGCTACCCGTAGTCAGGGGTGCCACGATGAACGTGCGCAGGTAGCTATTGAGCTCGTCAGGTGAGACCACCACGCAAGGTCGAGTTCTCTGGATCTCACTTCCTCGCGTCGGATTGAGGTCAACAAGATAGACGTCGCCGCGGGTGACCGTCCTGGAGCTCACCACTCCCATTCCTCCTCGTCGAAGTGCGTCGACACCGGCGGATCCAGTAGGCGGTCCTTGCCACGCTGGCGCAGGCGCTTGGCCGCCACGGCCCATCCGGTTCGCGGCCGTCGTGCCGAGGCAATGACGATAGCCCCATCGCGGACAACGAGTTCGACGTCATCCTCAAGGCCAGCTTCCTCGATAAGGGGTTTGGGAAGTCGGACGCCCCGGGAGTTGCCGATCCGTACCAGACGAGCCTTCATGGTGAGATTCTCCTTCCACGTGACTACAATGTGATCACGGGCGGATCTCCCTGTCAACACCTTCCTTCCGTGCCAACGCTGG
>CAYYQN010000012.1:111797-113892 GCA_964473865.1 uncultured bacterium
GGCGATCAGCTGCGAGCGGCGCTTCACGAACGTGCCCATTTGCCTCGGAGTTCCAGCGCCGCTCGACGGCTGCATCGCCTTGTTCGACGTCTCCCACCTACAAGAGCGCCACGAACTCATCTACTCCAAGGCCCGCCTCACGAATGATCGCTCTCAATGTGCCTTTCGCGAGTTCACGATGATCCGGCACGACCAAACGCCGGTGCGGAGTCAGCCGATGCCGCAGGACAATGTGGCTACCGGTCTGATGGTCAACCTGGTAGCCGATCTTGCCGAGGGCCGCGACCGCCTCCCGACCCGAGATCCGGGGCAGCGCGCTCATGCGCCAACGTCCACCACTTCTTCGCCGATGGGTGGCGGAATCGGTTCTCCGTGAGCGCGCAGGCTGTCCAAGTATCCCTCGATCGCTTCGCGGATGTTGGCCAGCGCGGCGGACCGGGTGTCACCCTGGGAGATGCAACCGGGCAGCGATGGAACCTCGGCCACGAAGACCCCATCTTCGTCCTGCTGGAGCAAAACACGGAACTTCATTCGGACCTCCTAGCTTCACGTCTCCAATGACGATAGCACAGGATCCCCAGCCTTGCCCCTGGCTGCCAACCCACGGGCTGATAACCGGTTGCATTCCGCCAGTGGCCTGTCGATCCCGACGGGGTCGGTGCAAATGAACACGCGGACCGATCGCGGCCAGGTCAGCATGCCAGTTCCCGAAGGAGGGTCAGAACCCGGCCGAGGCAGGCGGGGTCGCAGTCGCGGCCGACACGGACGTGGATCTCGCCCGGAAGGATGATCTCCAGGGGAACGACAGCGGCCCGGCTGAAGGCTCGGCCGGGATCCGGCAAGGCCACGTTGCGTTCCCGATCCGGCTTCGGCCCGCCCGCGGGGAGCATCTCCACCCGCACGAAGCGCGGTGAAACCGAGGAGGCCGGGCGAACATCGATCGGCGCGGAGGCCGAGCGAGCGAGATGGTGCCGCCACCAGGCGAAGGTGCCGTAGGAGATCCCCATTCGCTGGCAATACGCCCGCTGCGTCTGGCCGCTTCGCGACCAGTCCGCAGTCAAGGATCCCCAGCGGGAGGCTGCCGGGGTCGGGAACTGCCTTGCCTTCCTTCTACGAGACCTCGGGGAGCCCATCCATCACCTCCTGGTTGCTGGACGGATCGTCGCCGGAAATCAGGTCGCGGAACAGATGGGGTTCACCAGGGGCTTACGCGAGCTGTGATCGTCGGGGCGCTACGCGGCCACTCTCTCTCGGCGATCAGACACCCCGAGCCCCCAACCGAGAGATGCCGACGCGAAACCCGGGGACCGGACGGCCAGAGAGGCAATCAGTCTGTCCGGGTGGTAGCCCCGCCGTCGAACACTGCGCATCAGCGGCGGCGAGTCTTGCGAGCCGGCGGCTGCATAAGCTTGTTGGGCGCCCGTCTGTGCTCCTGCGCCCGCTCACGAGCCACACGCTCGGCCAGGAAGACCTTGAGTAAGGATTGATATGGAACATCGCGCTTGTTCGCCAATCGCTTCAGCTCGGCTAGAAGACCCATTGGCAAACGAAGAGAGATGGTCTCCGTGGATGGCTTCAGGTTGGGGAACTCCGCCACCTTTGCCTCCGACCAGTCGGCATAGTCGACCAGGTCGTGCTTGTCCCAGTACGCCCGTTCCTCGGCCTCTGAACTAAAGCGCGGAGCTTCCTTCAGTTCCTTGCGCCTTGGCATAGACTGCTCGCTCCCTCCGGCTCATCGGCCGGATCGATATGATCCGCAGTAACGGCCCGCGAAGCGTAAACACCACCGCCAGCAAACGTCCTCCATCGCTGTGCTCTAGGCCGAAGTAGCGCGCTTCGGAGACGGAATGCTTCCGGTCGGCTGCTACCACGAGCGGTCGGTTCAGGAACACCTGCTCGGCCTCGGCCCGCGAGACAGCGTGCTGTTCCCAGTTCTTCTCTGAGTTCCCCTCGTCCCAGTCGAAGCCGGTGACATCCGGGAAGTAGTCCGACGCCGGGTTCATCTCTGGAAGCATACGACCATCATATACGCCTGTCAAGTCCCCGCCCGCCCAGCGATAGCCGTGGTCTATGCTGCGGCCGTTTCGTGCCCAAC
>CAYYQN010000013.1:0-34947 GCA_964473865.1 uncultured bacterium
GGGATGCCCGAACGCCAACTCGGGGCGAACGGAGACGCCCCGGCCACCGATCGCGCACCCGCCGCGGTCGTCTACCGGCTGGAGAAGGATGGGCCGCGCCCGGTGCGGGTGCGCATCGGCATCACCGACGGCTCGTTCACCAGTGCTGATTCCGACTCGCTGCGGGAAGGTGATCTCCTGGTGACAGGCTCGAGTGGGGGCAATGCCGCGGCCGCCTCGGAGGGCGCGGTCAACCCGTTCGCGCCCCGCTTCCCCGGCGGTGGCGGGCGGCGGCGCTAGGCGCGGCAGGCGAAACATGGACCCCCGTACGGCACAAGGCGCCTCCCCCGAAACACCCGTCATCCGGGTCCGGGACCTCGTGAAGGTCTACGGTCGCGGCGAGAACCGCGTGGCCGCGCTCCGGAGCGTCTCGTTCGAGATCCGGCGCGGGGAGATGGTGGCCATAATGGGCGCCTCGGGGAGCGGCAAGTCGACGCTGATGAACATCATCGGCTGCCTCGACCGGCCCACTTCGGGCGCCTACTTCCTGAGCGGGGAGGATGTCTCGACCTTCACCCGCGAGCGTCTCGCCGAGATCCGCAACCGCCGGCTCGGATTCGTCTTCCAGAACTTCAACCTGCTGGCCCGGACCAGTGCCTTGGAAAACGTGGAAATCCCGCTCGTCTATGCCGCAGGCGATGGAGGCGACATGAGGGCCCGGGCGCTGCATTGCCTGGAGCTCGTCGGACTTCGGGACCGGGCTCACCATCAGCCAAACCAGCTCTCGGGCGGTCAGCAGCAACGGGTGGCGGTGGCGCGGGCCTTGGTCAACAATCCCGATCTGCTCCTGGCCGATGAGCCGACCGGGAATCTCGACACCCACACCTCGATGGAGATCATGCAAGTGCTGCAGGATCTCAACGCCGGGGGTATGACCATCGTCCTGATCACCCACGAGACCGACATCGCCCACTATGCCGGGAGGATCATCGTGCTGCGCGACGGAATGATCGTGGACGATCGCGCCGTCGCGGACCGGCATCGGGCGGCCGATGACCTGCGCAGCCTGCCCAAGGAGGTGCGGCTGCCGGGCGAGTGAAGGGCAGGTCAAAGGGCAGGTCAAAGGGCAGGGTGAAGGGCAGCGGCCGCGGGGCGCCGGGAACGCCTCTGAGCCCGGCGCCGGGCCGGCCGATACTTGCGCGAGGAAACGAGGTCCAAAGCGGCGGCCGGACGGTTTTGGCCCACAGCCGACAGGAGGTTTCGTGCTGTTTCGAATTCTGCTGCTGGTCAAGGCCGCGCTGCGGGCCATTGCCCGCAACAAGCTCCGTTCCTCGCTCACAGTGCTGGGCATCATCATCGGGGTGGGCGCGGTCATCGCGATGGTTGGGATCGGAGAGGGGGCGAGCAATCTCGTCAAGTCGCAGATCTCCTCTCTGGGAGACAACCTGATCACGATCCACTCGGAAATGCACGGCCCGGGCGGACGAAGCGCCGGCGGAGGGGCCGGCACCGCCCTCACCGAGGCCGATGCCGAGGCGATCGCCAACCAGGTTCCCTTGATCACGCAGTTGAGTCCGGTGGTCATGGCGGGAGCCATGGTGATCTACGGCAATCAGAACTGGTCGACCCAGATCTATGGCGGCAACGCCAGCATCTTCGACATCCGGCGCTGGCCGGTGGTCAAGGGCACGGGGTTCAATGAGTCCGCCGTCCGCGGTACCGCCAAGGTCGCCGTGCTCGGACAGACCGTGGCCAAGGAACTCTTCGGGACCGACGACCCGATCGGCGCCACCATCCGGATCGACAAGATGCCCTTCACGGTCATCGGAGTGCTGGACAAGAAGGGTCAGAACACCTGGGGCCGCGACCAGGATGACACGATCTTCGTCCCCTATACCACAGCGATGAAGCGAATCTCCGGCCGCACCTCCCTCTCGATGATCCTGGCCTCGGCCACATCGATGCAGGATCTCCCCGAGGCCACGGCGGAGATCAATGCCCTGCTGCGCCAGCGGCATCGCGTCTCGCCCGGCGATGAGCTGCCTTTCTCGGTGCGCACCCAGCAGGACCTCTCCAATGTGATGGGATCGACCTCCAAGGTCATGCGCACGCTCCTGGCGATCATCGCCTCGGTGTCGCTGGTCGTGGGCGGGATCGGCATCATGAACATCATGCTGGTCTCGGTCACCGAACGAACCCGGGAGATCGGGATCCGCATGGCCGTGGGCGCCAAAGGATGGCATGTGCTGGCGCAGTTTCTCTCCGAGGCGGTGATCCTCTCGTGCATCGGAGGCCTGCTCGGCATCGCCCTGGGGGTCGGCGCGGGCAAGATCGTAGAACGGACGATGCGCTGGCCGATCGACATCCAGCCGCAGTGGATCCTGTTGGCGTTCGGAGTGGCGGCGGCGGTGGGAATCATCTTCGGATTCTGGCCCGCGCGAAAGGCATCTCGTCTCGATCCGATCGAAGCGCTGCGGTACGAATAGCCGGCAGCCGGTTCGCAGCCCGCGGTCGATCCCCCTACCGCCGCAGTGTCATGCTTTCTTGCGCAGCGAGGCGACGAGCACCTTCAGGCTCGACTCCGCCCGCTGCAGCGCCGACCGCGGCCCGGTGGCCTTGATGAACCACGGTCCCCCGGGACCCTCGACGACAGCTCCCCACAGACGGTAGTCGTGCTCCAAGACCTCGCTGTGAGCGCCGCCGTGGGCGCCCATCCCGCCCGCCATCCCCATTCCGGCGAACGCGTCGTAGGAGCCGTCCGCCGTCACCATCGTGACCGTGAAGTCGCGAACCTTGCGCGTCTCCCGTCTCACCCCCGCCTTGGCCGGTTTCCCGTCGGGTCCGCGGATCATCCCGATCCAGCGCTCGATGTTGTCCGCCGCGTCTCCGCCCTTCCCCTCGCCGAAGTATGAAATCACCAGGCTGGGCGCCGCCTCCCCCTCGGCGGCGGGAAGCGCGTACTGCGCGGCTCGCATGGGGTTGTTGGGTGGAGAAGAAACCCAGTCGACCGGCACGGCATAGGAGAGCCCCGCGGCGGTGTCGAGCCGGCAGTTTGCCGGGACTCTGTCCGCGGGCGAACATGCCGCGGCCAGGACCCCGAGGGCCAGGCCGCTGAGGCCGGCACGGAGGATGAAAGCAGACATGGGCGGATGGACACCGGTTCGTCGCATGGAATCTCCCTGATGGACTCGGGACGGACGCGCGGAGGCCGCGCCGCCCCCGCCGTGGGCGATTGGCTCTCTTCTGGTCAACGTTGTGTCGTGGGGAGCATCACCGAGAACGTGGAACCCTTCCCCGGCGCACTGCGAACCCAGACCACTCCCTTGTGGGCTTCGACGATCTTCCGCACCACCCACAAGCCGACCCCGGAGCTGTCTTCGCCGCCGGTCGGGCTGGAGGAGAGCTTCTTCCCGAAGGTGAACGCCTCATCCAGGTCTTTCTGCGAGAGCCCGACCCCGGAGTCGGTCACGTCGATCGTCAGATGGCTCGGAGTGCCCTTCACCTCGATCCGCACCGAGGTGTCGGGGCGTGAGTATTTGACCGCGTTGCTCACCAGATTGTCGAGGACCTCCTCGATCCGTGAACCGTCCATTTCGATCTGCGGCAGGGTGGTCGGCACCACGGCGTGGATGGTGATGTTCTTGCGGGCAGCGGTGTACTGATTCGTGCGCACGACCGCCTCGACGGTCGGGCGAATGGAATCCACCTTCAGGTCCAGCGGCAGCGTGCGCACCTCGGCCACGATCGCGTTGGACATCTCCTGGGACAACTTCAGGATGCGCGAGGCGGTGAGGGTAAGGTCGGCGATGAACCGTTGTTGCTGCTGCGCACCCAGGTCATAGGACTGGAGGAGCTCCGCGAGCTGGGCCACGGCGGCCGCGGGATTCTTGATGTCGTGCGCCAGGGTCGCCATCATCTCGTCCTTGCGGCGCTGCAGCTCGCGCAGTTCCTTGTTCGACTGCTCCAGGAAACCAACCTGCGACCGAAGGTCTCCATTGGCTTGCCGTAGTCGTCGCGTGTTCTCGAGGAGGTCCTGCACACGATTGCGCAGCCGAGTGACCTCGTCCTCGAGATCATCGCGCGGGACATCGGTGAGGTCGATGACCGGAGGGCTCGGCATCGGGCGGGATCCGGCGGCGGCCGGCGTGGCCTCTGCAATCTCGGCGGCCGGCGCCCCCAAAGCTCGCGCCGGAGGTTCCGCAGCCGCCGCGGACGAGGGTCCCGCCCCGGGCGCTCCCGCGCGGGAACCTGGAGTTCGTGCCCGCGCGTGCCCCCCGTCGGCGATGAGCTTCGCGCCGCGAGGAACGATCTTCTTCGCCAGCGGGCTACGCCCGGGACCCAGGCGGCGCACCACGAGGGTGGCACCCGCGGCGCCCGCCAGAAGGGCCAGCGCCAGAGCCAGGATCCACGCGCCCAGCGGTGCGCTCGCCCGCCCGCGACCCGCCGACTCCGCGGCCTCGGTCCCCGGCGCAGCGGCGCGCGCGGTCAAGACCAGAGGCTCGGTCCGCCACGCCCCGGACGCGGCGACCGCCTCGATGAGAACGCGGTGAGTCCCGGGACCCGGCAGCGCCGGCACCAGCACCGAGTCGGAAGATGCTGCCGACCAGGCCAATCCCCCGTCCAGGCTGTAGCGGTACAGCGATCCCGGACTTGCGGGGCGACAGGCAACCGCGACGCGAAGCGCCTGTCCGAAGACCAGCCGGATCTCGCCCGCCCCGACGCTCACCGGAACGCCGTCCACCGAGATCCCCGCGAGTTCCAGGGCCACCGGTTCGGCTCGGGCACACCCGTCCGGCAGAGGTCCCGCCAGATGCAGGGCCGAGACCAGCGCGACAACCCACGGGAGCGCAAACCTCCGGCGGGTTCGGGCCAACAACGCATCTCCATTCATCGCCGATATCAAACACCAAGTCGCCGCCACCCGCAAGCGGCGAGCGCGAAGGTGGCGGCTCGGCAGCACCGGAGCTCCCGCAACCGCCCTCCGCCCGGGCCGACGGCTCCTGCCGAGGCGAACCGGCAAGACGAGGGTACACCGGCTCCCGCATCGGTCCCCCCCAGGGCCGGACCGTTCCCACCCGTCAGGCGCCCGGCCGCCGGGCCGTCCCGCTCCGGGAACGCGTCTGCACCCTCGCGGGACCCTGCTGCGTACTGTGCTACCATCGCCCGTGCGGGTCACAACCGGACGTAGTTCGGTCGGCCAGGCTGCTCCCCCGGGGTTTCGTCCGGAACGGACTCGGGCGGGGCCGACGAAGCCGGGGCCGTTCTGCGTGCCCCGTACGGGACAGGGAGGATCGAGTGTCCGATCTGCGCGATCAGCTTCTGAAGGCGGGCCTGGTCTCCGGGAAGCAGGTCCGCCAAGCGAAACATCAGGACCGGGTCCATCGCAAGGAGGTCGGTCGAGAAGGGATCGAGGCTGAGCGGGCCGCCACCGACCGTGAGTTCGTGGCCCAGCAGGAGCAGAGGCGCCTCCGAGACCGTGCCCGCGAGGAGGCGCGGCGCCGCGAGCTGGCGGCAACCGAGCGCCTGTTGGCTCTGCAGAGCCGGATCCGGACCGGCTGGATCCGGGAGGCGACTGCGGGCAGCCGGCGGTTCTTCTTCGTGGTGGCCGACGGGCGCATCACCTACCTCGATCTCAGCGACGATGCCGCGCGCCGGCTGCAATCCGGGCGCGCCGCCGTGGTGGACGCGGCCGGGATCGTCCGCGGTGAGCATTGCGTCGTGGACGGCGCGACTGCTCTCTCCCTCTCCCGCGACCACCCGGAGTTGATCCGCTTCTGGAACCGCGCGGCCGAGCGTTGACGGGCAAGGTCCGGCACGGATGAGCGAAACTCCGGTTCAGCAGTCTCCGCGCTCGAAGGCGCCGAAACCTGCTCGCCGTTTGCGGGCCTGGCTCTGGAGGTGCCTCGGGGGACTTGCCGGAGCCGGGCTCCTCTTTGTTGCGGCGGTCCTCTCCTGTATTCCGGCGAAGATCCCGGAAAGCGGCTCCCGGCAGCGGGTATTGTTCTACGCCGCGCCCACGGTGTTGCGCCCGGGCGAGCCGCTGGACAGCCGGGAGCTCGAGGAGCGGCTGCGGCGGCTCGACTACCGGCGCGCCGCGGAGCCGGAACAGGCCGGCGAATACAACCTCGGTTCCGGCGGCGGGGTCGTGTTTCTGCGTCCCTTCCGCTACCCCGACCGTACCGTTCCCGGAGGCCGGGTCCTGGTCAGGTTCAGCGACGGACGAATCTCCCGCGTGGAGTCGCTGGATCCGGTGGCCGACGCCGATCTCCGCGTCGAGCCGGAACGGATCGCCGGTTTCGAGGGAGCGACCGGAGCGGTACTGCGGCCGCTGCGGTTGGAGGAGGCGCCGCCGCTCCTGGTGAAGTCGCTGATCGCCGTCGAGGATCGGCGCTTCTGGCGCCACCCGGGTATCGACCCGATCGGACTCGGCCGCGCCATGGTGCACAATCTGCACCCGGGAACCTCTCCGCACGGCGGGTCGACCCTCACGCAGCAACTGGCGCGTTCGCTCTTCCTCCACAACAAGAAGACGGTCTTCCGCAAGGCCACCGAGGCGGTGCTGGCGATCGCCCTGGAGGTGCGCTACTCCAAGCGCGAGATCCTCGAGAGCTACCTCAACGCCATCTACTGGGGCACCTGGGGCGCCATGGAGATCCGGGGCGCGCGGGAGGCCTCGCAGTACTACCTCGGCTGCGAGCTGAGCAAGGCCGACATCGCCGGCATCGCTCTGCTGGTGGGGATCATCCCCGCCCCGAACGCCTTCAACCCCTACCGCTCCCCCGCGAAAGCCAGACAGCGGCGCGACATCGTGCTTCGGCGCATGCGGGAGACGGGGCTCATCTCCGAGGCGGAGCAGCGACGGGCCCTGGCCCAACCGCTTCCGTCGCTGCGGGCCCCGCAACGAAGCGCCGACGCCTCCTATTTCCTGGACGCCGCCCGCGCCGAGGTGGAACGGTGCGCCGGGCCGGGCGTCCTCGACCGGCCTGGCACCGCTGTCTTTACCACCATGGACCCCCGGGACCAGGCGGCGGCGGTGAAGGCCGTAGCCGACGGCCTGGCCGCCCTGGAGAGAAACCACACGAAGCTGCGGAGAAAAGACAGCCCCCTGCAAGCGGCTGTCGTTTCGATCGACCCGCGCACGGGCGGGGTCCGAGCGCTGGTCGGCGGCCGCGACTTCCTGTTCCACCCGTTCAACCGGGCGGCGGAAGCGAAGCGGCAGCCGGGGTCGCTCTTCAAGCCCTTTGTCTACCTGGCGGCGTTTCGGGAACGCACTCGAGACGACGGCACCCCGTGGACTCCCCGCACCGTCCTGGACGATTCCCCCTACGACGTGAGGGCCGGGCGCCGAACGTGGCGGCCCCGGAACTATGACCGGCGCTACCGGGGAGCCGTCACCCTGCGGGAAGCCCTCCAGCAGTCGCTCAACGTACCCACCGCGCGCGTGGCGATGGAGGTCGGGATCCGTCGGGTGGCGCAGGCGGCGCGCGATCTGGGCATCCAGAGCGAGCTCCGCGAAGTGCCCAGCTTGTGCCTGGGGACTTCCGAGGTCAGCTTGCTGGAGATCACCGGGGCTTACGCGGCGCTCGCCGCCGGCGGCTCCGCCCGAACGCCCACCCTGCTCCTCGGCATTCTCGATCCGGACGGTCGGCCCGTGCCGCTCGCGCGCCAGGATGATCCGCCCGGGGTGGACGCTCCCGAGGCCTTCCTGACGACTTCCCTGCTCGAAGGGGTCATCGACCACGGGACGGGAGACCGGGCGCGTTCGCTCGGGGTCCGCGGCCGCGTGGCGGGCAAGACCGGCACCACCGACGACTACAAGGACGCATGGTTCGTCGGCTACACCCCGCACCGCGCCATCGGGGTGTGGGTCGGCTTCGACCGCAATCGGGCGGTGGGACTGTCGGGAGGGGCGGCGGCCCTGCCCATCTGGGCGGCAGCCATGGCTGCCGCCGAAGGGAAGAACGGCGACGGAAGGTTCGAACGACCCGCGGAGGTCGTGCGGGTCGCGATCGACCCCGAGAGCGGCGAGCTCGCCGACGAGAACTGCCCGCAGTCGGTGGACGAGGACTTCCTGGCCGGGACCGAGCCCGACCGACTCTGTTCCCTGCACGCTTCGCCCGGAGTGATCACCCGCCTGCGCCGATGGTTCCACTTCTAGCGGGCTGCTAGCGGGGCGTTGATCCGCCGGGAGCCGGGACAGGCTCCCCGCCGGCGGCCCGGAAAGGGTATCCTCGAGCCGCAAGGTACCGGGTTCCGGGACGCACGGGGAGGGCGGAGATGCGGGGGGGCGGGGGCGTGATCGCGCGACACGGCGCGGGTGCGGCCGGAAGCGGGCGCCCGATCGGACGCGCTTCGCTGATGCAGCTCGGCCGGCTCCTCGCGGCCCACCCGCGCGCCATGGCGCTCGGACTTGCCGGGCTCGTCGGCGTCGATCTCCTCCAGCTTCTCGTCCCGAAGATCACGCAGCACGCCATCGACCGGCTGGCCCAAGGCTCCGCGACCTCGCACCTCCTCTGGATCCTCGGCGGCGCCATGGTTGCGATTGCCGTGGGCATGGGCGCCTGCCGCTTCCTCTGGCGATACTTTCTCCTGGGCACGAGCCACCGGATCGAGCGCGACGTCCGGCAGACGCTCTACAACCATCTGCAGACCCTGCCCCCACCCTACTACGACCGGGTCAAGGTCGGCGATGTCATGGCCCATGCCACGAACGACCTCTCCGCGGTGCGCATGGCCACCGGCATGGCCACCCTCGCGGCGGTCGACTCCCTGGTGCTCGCGATCGCCAGCGTCTCGATCATGGCCGCCATGAACCCGCGGTTGACGCTCCTCACCCTCCTTCCGCTTCCACTGCTCACCTTCTCGATGGCCCGGTTCGGCCGGATCGTCCACAACCGCTTCACGGCCGTGCAGGAGGCGTTCTCGCGGCTCACGGAGAAGGCGCAGGAAGCGTTCTCCGGGATCCGGGTGGTCAAGGCATACGGCGACGAAGCATCGGAGGCGGCGTACTTCGCCGAACGCGCCCGAGCCTGCGCAACGGAAAACGTCCGACTGGCGAAGACCTGGGGCGTGTTCGGCCCGCTCATCTCGGCCCTGGCCACGGCCAGCATGGCGATTCTCCTCGGCGCGGGCGGGCATCTGGTGATCCGCGGCCGCCTCTCGCTGGGGGAATTCGTGGCGTTCTCCAGCTACCTCCAGATGTTGATCTGGCCGATGATGGCGGCCGGCTGGGTGGTCAACCTGCTGCAGCGCGGCACCGCCAGCATGGACCGCATCCAGGGCATCCTCGGCACCGAACCGGAGATCCAGAACGGGCCGCAGGAGGTGGAGCCGACTCCGGCGATCGAGGTGCGCGACCTGCACTTCACCTACCCCGGCACCGACGTCGAGGTGCTGCGCGGGATCTCCTTCAGCCTGCCCCCCGGCCGCACTCTCGGCATCACCGGACGCACCGGTTCCGGCAAGACCACCCTGGTCGAGCTCTTCATGCGCCTGTACGACCCCCCGCCGGGAACGGTCTTCGTGGGCGGAGTCGACATCCGCGATCTGAAGCTCGAGGCGCTGCGCCGTCTCTTCGGCTATGTCCCCCAGGAGACGTTTCTCTTCGCGCTACCGGTGGCGGAGAACGTCGCATTCGGACGGGACGATCTCCCGCGCGCCGAGGTGGAGCGGCTGTCCCGCCTCGTCGCCATCGACGAGGAGATTCGCGCCTTCCCCCAGGGATACGACACCCTGGTGGGCGAACGCGGGGTGACGCTCTCCGGCGGACAGAAGCAGCGGATCGCGATCGCCCGGGCCCTCGCCGTCGATCCGGAGATTCTCGTCCTGGACGATGCGCTGTCCAGCGTCGACACCGGCACCGAGAAGTCGATCTTGCGCGCTCTGTGCGACGGACGGCACGGGCGGACCCAGATCGTCATCGCCCACCGCACCAGCACCGTGCGCGACGCGGACCTCATCCTGGTGCTGGATCGGGGCGTCCTCGTGGAGCAGGGCTGCCACGAGGACCTGGTGTCCCGGGACGGGTTCTACGCCGACCTTCATCGGATGCAGCAATTGGAGCAAGAAGCTTGATGTCCGGCCCCGAGCCCGACACCGAGGAAATCCTCGGCAAGGCGTACGACGCGCGCCTGATGCGGCGCCTGCTGGCGGCGCTTCGCCCGCACCGTCGCCTGGTGGCCGCGGCCATGGCCTTCATGTTCCTGTCCACCGGCATCGACCTGCTGCTTCCGTATCTGACCAAGATCGGCATCGACCGCTACCTGGCCCGCCTCTACCAGGTCTACGAGGGACCTCCCGCCCTCTGCGACTCGCTGGTCGCGAGCGACCCGGCACAATCCCGCTATCTGCCCGCGGAGCCGGGGGTGCTCCTCGTCCGCAAGGCGGAAAACCGCAGGCCGGGCGAGTCCGCCTTCCGATCGGCCGCGGCCCGCGGCGTGCTTCACGCGCAGACCTACTATCTGTTTCCGGCGGCCGCGCGCCGCAGCGACGTCGGAACCGTCCGCGGCCGCTACTGGCTGGTCCCGGAACCGGAGCTCTCAGCGGTGCCGCCGGGCACGCTGACCCAGATCCGGGGAGCCGACCTGGCGGGAATCGTGCGGCTGGCCTGGCTCATGGGCCTGTGCATCGTCTTTGGACTGGCGGTCGGATACGGCCACGTTCTCACCCTGCAGATGGCGGGGCAACGCGTCCTCTACGACCTGCGCACCGCCCTCTTTCGTCACATGCACACCCTCTCCTTGCGCTACTTCGACGGCAACCCCACGGGCCGGCTGGTCACGCGCGTGACCAACGACATCGAGGCGCTGAACGAGATGTTCAGCGCGGTCCTGCTGAATCTGGTGAAGGACGTGCTGCTGGTGGCGGGCACTCTGGCCATCCTCCTGGGGATGAGCCCCCGCCTTGCACTCACCGCGCTCGCCGTGATCCCCGGCATCGTGCTCGTCTCGGTCTTCTTTCGCGCCCGGGTGCGGGGGGTCTATCGCGCGGTCCGCCGGCACCTGGCCTCCCTGAACGCGGAGCTGGCCGAGGATGTCGCCGGTGTCAAGGTGATCCAGGCCTTCCGGCGGGAGCCCTCGCGGCGCGAGCGGTTCCGCGGCATCAATGACGACTACTTCCGGGCAAACATGCGCCAGCTCGTGATCTTCGGCATCTTCCGCCCGACCGTGGAAATCCTCGCCACCGCCGGCGTGGCGCTGGTGCTGGTCTATGGAGGCGGCGGCGTGCTGCGGGGCACCCTGACACTCGGAGCCCTGGTGGCGTTCCTCGCCTACGTGCGCGGGATGTTTCAACCGGTGGCCGACATGAGCGAGAAGTACAACGTCATGCAGAGCGCAATGGCGGCCGCCGAACGGATCTACCACATCCTGGACACCCGGCCCCTGATCACCGAGAACCCGACGGCCCAGGCATCGCCGGCCGGGGCCTCCCCGCAGGCGCCGCGCGGACGCGTCGAGTTCCGGGCGGTCTCCTTCGCCTACCAGCCCGAGACTCCGGTCCTCCGCGACGTGTCGTTCACGGTGGCGCCCGGGCGCAGCGTAGCCATTGTCGGCCCCACCGGTGCGGGAAAGACCTCGATCATGAATCTGCTATGTCGCTTCTACGAACCGGATTCCGGCTCGATTCTGCTCGACGGAACCGACCTGCGCGAGCTGCCGTTCGCGACCCTGCGGGAGGAGATCGCCATCGTGCTCCAGGAGGCGTTCATCTTCAGCCGATCGGTGGAGGAGAATATCCGCCTCGGCGCGCCGATGCCCGAAGAACGGCTGCGCCGGGCCGCGGCCATGGTGCAGGCGCAGGAGTTCATCGAGCGGCTGCCGGGCGGCTATGGCGAAATCATGGCCGAGCGGGGCGCGACCCTCTCCACGGGGCAGCGCCAGCTTCTGTGCTTCGCCCGGGCGCTCGCCCGCAACCCGCGGGTCCTCATCCTGGATGAGGCCACCAGCAGCGTCGATCCGGCGACCGAGCAGGCAATCCAGCAGGCGATCGAGGCGTTGATGCGCGGCCGGACCAGCATCCTGGTCGCCCACCGGCTCAGCACCATCCAGAAGGCCGACGAGATCCTAGTGCTCGACGGCGGGCGGATCCGGGAGCGCGGCACGCACCAGGCGCTCCTGGCCCGGCGGGGGCTCTATCACAACCTGTACCTGCTGCAGTACGCGCGCGGGTAGGCGGTCGGGTGGGGCGCGGGCAGAGATGGGCCGGGAGGACAGGCGGTGGGAGGCACCGCCCGGACGGCTCGCCGATCGCCATCGGGTTCGGGAAGCCCGACCCATCACGACCATGGACCGATCAAGAGAGGGAATCATGCACGCACCGAGTTTCGCCCCGGCTCGCCTCCGGTGGCACATCCTGCTCACCTGGGTCGCGCTTCTCGCGTTTCCCGATTCCGGGACGGCGGCGGCCCCAGCGCTTCCGCCGGACGCCGACCCGCTCATTCAGCATCTCGATTCCGGCGTGAAGCCCGGCGACGACTTCTACGCCTACGCCAACGGCGGCTGGATGAAGGCCCACCCGATTCCACCTACCGAGTACGGCTGGGGGATCGGCGACCTCGTGGAAGAGGAGATCTACGCACAGCTACGCGGGATCTGCGAGAACGCGGCCGCCGCCGGCGCCGCGCGGGGCAGCATCGAGCAGAAGGTGGGCGACTTCTGGACCGCGGCCATGGATTCCGCCGCCATCGAGGCGCGGGGAGCCGCCCCGCTGCGCCCCTTGCTGGATCGGGTCGCGCGAGTCCAGTCCCGAGCGGATCTGCTCGAGGTGATCGCCTGGATGCATACCATCGGGGTGCGTCCGGTGTATGGCATCGGGGTCAGCCAGGATGACAAGAACAGCGCGATCTACGCCGTCTTCCTCCGCCAGGGGGGCCTCGGGCTCCCGGACCGCGACTACTACTTTTCGGATGCCGCCGACACGGAGGAGATCCGCCGGGCCTACCTGGCTCACGTCGCGGCCATGTTCCGGCTCCTTGGAGAGGACGAAGCCTCGTCCCGGCTCGCTGCCGGCGCCGTCCTGGAGATCGAGACGGCCCTCGCCGGCGCGTCACGCACCCTGGAGCAGCTACGCGATCCCTGGGCCAACTACCACAAGATGCCGCTGGCCCGCCTTCGGGAGCTGACTCCAGCCATCGATTGGGGCGGCCAGCTCCGGCTCATGGGGTTCTCGGACGTCGACTCGATCGTCGTCGGACAACCGGAGTTCCTGAGCCGTGCGGATTCCGTCTTGCAGGCAATCTCGCTGGAGTCGTGGCGGAGCTACCTGCGATGGAACCTCGTCAACAACTTCGCGGACCACCTGAGCCGCGCCTTCGACCGGCAGGACTTCGAGTTCTACGGGACCAGGCTCCGGGGCACTCCGGAACCGCGCCCGCGGTGGAAGCGCGTCATCGACACCGAGGAAGGCTCGATCGGCGAACTGCTGGGCCAGGCCTGGGTGAAGGCGCACTGCCGGCCCGAGGTCCGCGCGCGCTACGAGAGACTCACGGAGGACATCTTCGCCGCGTATGCCGAGCGGATTCGGCGACTGGACTGGATGAGCGATTCCACGAAGGAGAAGGCGCTCGCCAAGCTGGCCCGGGTCGGCAAGAAGGTGGGCTATCCCGATCGCTGGCGGGACTACGCCACGCTGGAGGTCGATCGAGACTCCTATGTAGAAAATCAGCTCCGGGTCAACGAGTGGTGGTTCCGCTACCGGATCGGGAAGCTGGGTCAGCCGGTCGATCGCACCGAATGGGGCATGACCCCGCAGACCTACAACGCGTACTATGACGGCTCCAACGTGGAGATCTGCCTCCCGGCCGCCGCGTTCATTGTTCCCGGAGCTCCCGACTCGCTCCTGGACGATGCCCTGCTCTACTCCTACGCGGGGGCGTCGACCATCGGCCACGAGATCACGCACGGATTCGATGATGAAGGGCGCCAGTACGACGCGGATGGGAACATGAGGCCGTGGTGGACGCCGGCCGACTCCGCGCGGTTCGCCGAGCGCACCCGCCTTCTGGTCGCGCAGTTCGATGCCTACGTCCTGGGAGGGCGGCACGTGCGAGGACTCGCCACGCTGGGCGAGAACATCGCCGACCTGGGCGGCGTCGTCATCGCCTACGACGCGTTTCGCCGCACCAACCAGTACCGCGAGGGTCGGGTCATCAATGGCTTGACCCCGGATCAGCGCTTCTTTCTGGGCTACGCCCTGGCCTGGATGGGCTCGCTGCGCCCGGAGGCCATCGCCCGGCAGATCATGACCAACGTTCACGCCCCGCAGATGCTGCGCGTGAACGGACCGCTATCCAACCTTCCGGAGTTCTACGCGGCCTTCGGGGTCCAACCGGGCGACGCAATGTGGCGCGCGGAGCCGCAGCGCGTCCGAATCTGGTAGGCGCCGGAGGCCGTCCCGCAGCGTCGGCCGCCAGGGGAGCGGGGCATCAAGGCCTGTAGCCGACCGGAAACACTCCCAGCACTACCTCGCCCTCAGGCAGACCCAGCACGGCATGCGCCTGTTCCGGATCGAAGCCCCCGACATAGGTGCTGCCGAGGCCCAGGGCGGTCGCTTGCAGGAGGAGCCCCTGCGCGGCGAGCCCCGCTTCGACCCACATGAACTGCGCGCCACGGTCCCTCATTTTCGTCATCCTCGCCGCCGTGCCGCTGATGACAAACATGACCGGAGCCTTGGCGGTCCATCCCTGGCGAACAGCCCGCTCCTCGAACTCGGCCGGCCGGCCCGCCGCGGCCATCGGCGCGAGCAGGTGCCTGGCCGGATCATAGCGATAGCAGCCGGAGGCAAGGTCCTTGGCCGCACCCGCCAGAACATAGAGATCGAGCGGATAGGTGGCCATCGCCGAGGGCGCGGTGCGGTGGCCCTTCTCGTCCGTGACTCCCTGCGCCGCCCAGCAGAGCTGGCCGATCTCCCGGAGGGTGAGCGGCGTCTCCGCCGAGGCGCGCACGGAGCGGCGCTCGTGCAGCGCCCGCTCCAATGAGAACTTGCTGTCGGTTTCCGGCGGGGGCAGGGCCACAGCCGCCAAGGCGATCTCGGCGCCCGAACCGCTTGCGGCAGGCGTCGCCGGGGCCGAAGCCGGTTCCGCGCCCCTGGAGACCGCGGAAACCACGGGCAGAGCCATGAGGCAGGCAAGGCAAAGCGTTCTCATGTCGGATCCTCCCGCAAGCAGGATAGATCCTGCGCCGAGGCGTCGCAATCGTGGCGCAGAATCCGCGTCCGGACTCGCTCTCCCGACGTCACCGCGCGGTCAACGACGTCCCCTCGATCGGCGCCGCCCGTACCGGCGCGGCGCTCACGCGATCGGCGCCCGGATGCTTCGGCCGGCAGGCTCTCTCACTCCGTGGACGATGGCGTCGATCGGCTCCCGGGCTCGGACGCCCCACCCTCCCCCTGCGCCACCATCCACGCCGTCTGAAAGCCCAGGCGCGCCATCGCCGCCAGCAGGGACGGGTTGAGCGTTTCCGGAGTGTCCGTCGTCAGGTGGAGATTCGTGTAACTGAACCGCGAGTTGAAGTAGAGGTTGGGGATCTGCGCCTCCTCGAACGGATCGGCATCGGCTCCTCCCCCCTTCCAGGTCTCCTCGACCATGAGCCGGCCGTCGTCCCGATCGAGATCGCGGGCGATCCGCCAGAGCTGCGGATACCCCTCTCCGCCGCCGACGGCGATGGAATCCCCGTGCCCGACGCAGTCGAAGTTCAGGTAGGCGATCAGGCTGTCTCGCGGCACCGGCGGCCGCTCCACGAATCGCTTCGCGCCGAAGAGCCCCGACTCCTCCGAGGACCAGAGCCCGAAGATGACGGAACGCCGCGGGCGGGCGCCACTCTCCGCGAAGGCCCGGGCGGCGGCCAGGACCACCGCACACCCGGAGGCGTTGTCGTTTGCGCCGGGAAAGAGGATTTCGCGCCCCTGCGTCCCCACGTGGTCCAGATGCGCCCCGAGCACCACGCATTGCCCTTTCACGCGCGGGTCCGATCCTTCGAAGATGCCGACAACATTCACGGAGGGTCGCTTCGCTTCATAGCGGGCCTGGACGCCGATCCGGGCGGAGAGCTTCAGTTCTCGCGAGCAGGGCGCCTTCGTCGAGTCGATCCGGGCCTCGAGTTCCGCGAGCCCGAGACCGATCGAGCGCACTATCTCCTCCCCTGCCTCCACGCTCACCTGCAGCCGGGGGAATTCGAGGTCCTGCTCCCCTTCCCCCTCCAGCAGACTGCCGATCGGCTTCTGGGGCCGCTCCTGGTTGGGCCGCGAGACGAGGAGAAGCCCCCGGGCGCCATGCGCGGCGGCCACGAGGCCCTTCGGGCGAGGCATCCCGCTCTCCCCCCATCCGGACGGATCGGCCTGGAAAGGAGGGGTTTCCTTGAAGGCCAGAACGATCTTGCCGCGCGCGTCGATGCCGGCGTAATCATCAAACCCCTTTTCCGGCACCGAGAGGCCGTACCCCACGAACACGACGGGCGCCGTGAAGTCGCCTGAGCCGGTGAACCCGCGGCAGGTGAAATCCCGCCCCAGGACCAGCGCCCGCTCGGACCCATCCGGTCGGATGAGCGCCAGCCGGCACACCTCGATGTCGGCATACTCCGTCATGAGGTTCTGGAAAAAACCGTCGTCCCCGCCGGGCTTCAGGCCGATCCGCTCAAACTGCTGAGCCATTTCCCGCGCGGCCTGCATGAAGCCCGGACCACCCGCCAGACGGCCTTGCAGCTCCGGGGAGGCGAGATGTTCGACCGTCTCCATCAGCTTGATGGGTTCGAAGGCGTCGAGACCGGAGAGAGCCGGCTTGCCGAGGAGCGCGTGAGGAATGATGGCTTCCGCGGCCGATGCCGATCCGACGGGGCCGGCGAAGGCGGCCGACGACGTGGCCGCGAGAGCGAGAGACGCCAGCAGTGAAGACGCGATGGCCACGATCCGAGTGCGCATGTTCCCTCCAGGATGTCCGGTGCCGGCCGCCCTGCTCCCGATCCGGAAACGAGAGTATCGCAACTCGAGCCGTCGAGGCGAGAGCAGGAGCGCTCTGCAACCGGGAGCGCCCGGCAGCGCTCCACAACCAGGGGCGCCCGACAGCGCCTCGCAGACAGGAGCGTCCGACAGCGCTCCACAACCGAGAGCGCCCGACAGCGCTCAGCCGACTCCGAGGCGCGGGCGGTTGACCGGTGCGTCCGGCTCCGGCAGGATGTTCGGGAGCGGACCGGGCATGCGGCCCGGGGCAGCGCGATCGGAAGGAGGCTTGACCGTGCATCAGATACTCGGGTTCCTGGCGATCCTCACCTTCGTCTCGCTGGGCTGCGGCGAGGACGACGATCCGGTCGTGCCGCCGCTCAGCGGCTCCTGTTGCGCGGCCAACGGGTCATGCAGTCTGACCACGCAGACGGACTGCCCGGGCTCCTGGACGGCCAACACCGCTTGCGATCCCAACCCTTGCTCCGGTACAGCGTTCGAGCTGCGCATTCGCCTCGTGGATGTCTCGAACCATCCGATGGCCGGAGTCCAAATCCATGCCTGGAACCGGATTCCTTGCTGGACAGTGCGGGAAGCCGGAATCGACTGCTTGGGAGGACTCGCCTCCGCACGGGGGCCTGACCCCGCCATGTCCGGTCGCGAGCTGCCCTCGCCTTCCCGGGCATCCGGATTGCTCAGTCCGGTGCCCAGCCCGTTCAATCGTGGCGCCACGATTCCCCTGCTCCTCGACGCGGCGGTCCACGCACGCCTTCAGGTCCTCGATCAAGAGGGACAACCGGTCCGCAATCTCATTACCGGCCCGTTGGCGGCCGGAGTACACCACGTGGCCTGGGATGGCCGAGACGACGCCGGCAGCATCCCGGCCGGAGGGTCCAGGCTCTACGTCGTCCGCCTCGAAACCTGGAACCCCGAGTCCACACAACCCGTGCATCGGGACTCGGTGTCGATTGCGCACTACGAACCGCCGGGCCTTCCTCTCGGAGTCACCGATGCGCTCGGCGTCTTCCGCACCCAGAATCGCGCAGCGTTCCCGAGCCTCGCCAGCCAGGGATCTCTCATGGCGATTGACGAGGAGGGAATCGAGCGCGGCCTCTTCGCATTCGACGACACTCTGGTGATTGCGGCTGTCGACACGCTGACGGGACTGGAGTGCCGGTACCAGCACGTCCTCGGCCCCGCGGGAGCGCAGTTCGACCTGGTCTGGCAGCCGGCGCGAACATGGCCGGCTTGGAGTTCTCACCTCACGCGCGAAGCGAAGCGCTCGACTCCGTAACGGTAGTAGGTGGGGTCCACCTCAGCGGCAAAGGCCCTTCTTCCCAGGCCTGCGGCGGCCAAGGCCGTAGAGAACACCCCGCCGAAGGGCTCCCATACAACGTCGCCCGGGTCCGTGGAGGCCTCGATGATGCGGGCCAGAAGATCCAGCGGCTTCTGATTCAGGTGCACGGCTCGGCCACCCGCGGTCTTGAGTCGCTCGTCATCATGCAGTGGAACCCGAGACCAGACATTGGTGACGCCGTGCGGACAGCGGAACTTCGAACGCAACGCCGCCCACTCCGGGCCGGTCATCGGGCGCTTCCCGTCGCGGGAGAAACACGGACGGCCTGCTGCGCCGCCGTGCGCGTTCGCATACGCGACGATCCGCTCGAAGCGGTCCGGAGGCGGGAAGTACCAGAGATGTCCCTGGGTGAAGTACTTCCGGACCGCCGCATCGGCTACGCCGCACGCCTCATTTGCCTTGCGCAGGGGCAAGCCGGATCTCTTCCACTCGCGGAGCAGCCAGTTCTTCAGGGGCAGCCCGTCCAGGCGCGCCTCCAGGACGTACTGCACACAGAGCTCCGTGACCACCGGGAAACGGCGAATCGCGCTGGTGTTGACGTTCCCCGCCAGGTGCGTCTTCCCCTTTTCCCAGACGTTCGCATTGATGTATCGCCAACCGTGCTTCTCCAGCACGGGATGAACCGCCGCCCATCCGATCTCCGAGTTCCAGAACCAGAGAGTCGTCTGGGGAGTGGCAGCTTCGGCCCAGGCGGCGATGTGGGGCTCGTACCACTCGGGCAGGCCAAGATGGTCCGAGGTGTCCCCTTCGAACCCCAGGACCCCATACCCGCCATCCGAGACGATGGTGACCGGCGCCGGCCACGCCGCGTAGAGATCGAGGGCATCGCCGTAGCAGAGGGTCACCCATTCGTCGCGCCAGATTGCCGACACCGGCTCTCCGTCGAGCCGCACCGACTTCCCCCGGCCGACGGTGCTTGCGGGCTCCCTTCGCATCGATGCCTCCTTGCGCGCCCTCTCTCTGCCACCGTCGCGGCTGTGCGCCGCTGCTGGAACGTACGAGAGCCATTTCTCGACGGCAATCGCGATGTCGCGCGATCGCAGTGTCCCGGTCTGCCCCGAACGGGCACAAAGTCACCCTACGGACCGTGCCCTCCGCGTACGGAACGAGCGTCACAACCGACTCTACCTCAATTAGTTAGAGACTCCATCTCGCGGATGTCAACCCGGTCCCGCGGATACCGGGACGGTCCGGCCGTGGCCGCTCCGTCCGGCGGGCGCCGCCCCTTGTGGCCGAGCCCGAACCCGTCTCGCTGCAGGCGCGCACCGGGACACCGGCGAGACGAGAAAACAGGCCCCGACTGCGATCGTCTCCGTCTCTTGGCGATCCCGCCGATTTCGATGCGGTGAGAAGTGAAGCCGCGGGCCGCCGAGCGGACTGTGGGTGCGGTATGCTCACAAGGGAGGGCTTCTCATGGTCAGCGTGTGGATCGAGCAGGCTCGGGGGTCCTGGTTCGGCGTGGCCTATCACGGAGATCGGCTCGTCGCGACGGCGACCGGAGCGGACCGCGAGCACGCGGCGCGGTCGGTGCGCCATTCTCTTCCGCAAGGAACCTCGCACCAGATGGTCTCGGAGGGTTCGGCGTATGCGCGCGGGCTGGTTCGCATGCTTGTGCAGCTCGAGACCGGAGAAGCCGGCGCTCCGATCTTCGATCTGTGCCCGGACTGCATCGGTGAGCCGCTCTCTTCGGTGGCCCTCGTGGCGGCGACGATCCCGCGCGGATTCGTGGCCACCTACGGCGGCATCGCCGCCGCCGCCGGGACCGAGGCGCGCGTGGTCGGACACATCATGGCCACGAATCCGCTCTACCCGATCATCCCGTGCCATCGCGTGGTGGGCGCCGATCTCTCGCTGGTCGGCTACACCGGCAGCCGGGACACCCCCGCCTTGCGCACCAAGCTCGAACGCTTGCGCGCCGAGGCCCGCGGATTCACCGCAACCCGCGCCATCCCCACACCGTTCGGCGCGGCGGATCTGGCGGTCTTCCCGGTCGAGCAGGTCATCGCCAAGGCCGCCCGCGACGGCCTGGACTCCGGGGCCCAGCTATCGTTGTGGTGAGGGGTCGGACGATTCTGTCGATCACAGATGACGAGAGGGCGAGACTTCTGACTTCTGCCCACGAACGGGGTCTCCCGCGTATCCCCTCCCTCACGGTGCCCCGTGCGCAAAGCATCGCGCAACGGTCCTGAATCCGTCGCCGCGAACCAGAGCGCAACCCCCTACGCTTCGCAAGACGCACACTCTGCGAATCACATTGCCCCAGCCAGATAGAAAGAAACCCCGAGAACATCGCTCTCAGGGCCCTCCGCCGACCGCGCTACCAGGGGAGGTCGGTAGGAGCAAGGTGGCTCCCCGAATGGGTCGGTCTTTGAACCGGCCCGGGGTTGGGGTGTCGGACATCTGGTTCCGCGTCCTACACGTCGCCGGCGTCGGCCACAACTCCGTATCCGGCCGGGTCGTGAACGCGGCGGCCCGGGCCCGGCGGTAGGCCCGCTTCCTGGAGGCTCCTGCGCCTGCCTCGCGGGACGTGGCGCAACGATTCCATGGCACCGATGCGATCGATACATCTCTCCTTTGCATTCCCGGGTCAGGCGGGATAGACTCTCTGCCGGTTCGAAGTGGGATCGTGTTGCTTCCAGGTGTGCGTGACGTTCGGAAGGAGCGTGCGGCATGATGCGTTCCAGCTGTTTTCCCGTTTTCGGAGCGGTTCGCCCGCTCGTCAAGGCTTTTGTATTTGCCGGTCTCTTCCTGCTCAGCTCCGTCGATCTCGCCCTGGCGGATGGGTCGATCGTGGCCTGGGGATCCAACTCCTACGGCCAGTGCGGCGTCCCCTTGCTGAACGCGGACTGCGTGGCGGTGGCTGGAGGCGGATACCACAGCCTGGGCCTATCGTCGGACAGCTCGATCGTGGCGTGGGGACGGAACGACTTCGGCCAGTGCAGCATCCCGGCGCCAAACGCGAACTTCGTGGCCGTGGCCGGGGGCTGGTACCACAGCCTCGGCCGGAGGTCGGACGGCTCGATCGTGGCCTGGGGAGCCAACTCCGACGGACAGTGCGACGTCCCCGCGCCGAACGCGGACTTCGTGGCGGTGACCGGGGGCGGGTACCACAGCCTGGGCCTGAAATCGGACGGCTCGATCGTGGCGTGGGGATACAACGCCAACGGCCAGTGCACCGTCCCCGCACCGAACGCGGACTTCGTGGCCGTGGCCGGGGGCTACTTCCACACCCTCGGCCTGAAGTCAGACAGCTCGATCGTGGCGTGGGGACACAACGCCAACGGCCAGTGCACCGTCCCCGCGCCGAACGCGGACTTCGTGGCGGTTGCCGCGGGCGAGCACCATAGCTTGGGCCTGAAGTCGGACGGCTCGATCGTGGCGTGGGGACGGAATGACTATGGCCAGTGCAACATCCCCGCGCCGAACGCGGACTTTGTGGCAGTGGCCGCGGGCGGGTTCCACAGCTTGGGCCTGAAGTCGGACGGCTCGATCGTGGCGTGGGGAGCTGCTCTAGACGGCCAGTGCAGCGTCCCCGCGCCGAACACGGACTTCGTGGCCGCGGCCGGGGGTAGGTACCACAGCCTGGGCCTGAAGTCGGACGGCTCGATCGCGGCGTGGGGATACAACTCCCATGGCCAGACGAACGTCCCCGCGTCGAACTCGGGCTTCGTGGCCGTGGCTGGAGGCTACCACCACAGCCTGGGCGTGAAGTCGGACGGCTCGATCGTGGCCTGGGGATTGAACAACTACGGCCAGTGCAACGTCCCCGCGCCGAACACGGACTTCGTCGCGGTCGCCGGGGGCGAGTACCACAGCCTGGGCCTGAGATCGGACGGCTCGATCGTGGCGTGGGGACGGAACGACTTCGGCCAGTGCAGCGTCCCTGCGCCGAACGCGGACTTCGTGGCGCCGGCCGGGGGCGGGTACCACAGCCTGGGCCTGAAGTCAGACAGCTCGGCCGTGGCGTGGGGAGCCAACTCCGACGGCGAGTGCAATGTCCCCGCTCCGAATGCGGACTTCGTGGCGGTGGCCGGAGGCGCGTACCATAGCCTGGGCCTGAAGTCGGACGGCTCGATCGTGGCGTGGGGATACAACTCCGACGGCCAGTGCAACGTCCCCGCGCCGAACGCGGACTTCGTTGCGGTGGCTGGGGGCCACTACAACAGCCTGGGCCTGAAGTCGGACGGCTCGATCGTGGCCTGGGGCGCCAACTACGACGGACAGTGCGACGTGCCCGCGCCGAACGCGAACTACGTGGCCGTGGCTGGGGGCGGGTTCCACAGCCTGGGCCTGAAGTCGGACGGCTCGATCGTGGCCTGGGGTTCCAACTCGCACGGCCAGTGCGACATCCCCGCGCCGAACGCGGACTTCTTGGCGGTGGCCGGGGGCTATCTCCATAGCCTCGCGATACGGGGCCCGGCCGGTCCGTCCAGCGTGGACGTTCCGCAGGCGACTCCGAAGCTGATGGTCGACTTCCCCAATGGCCGGGTCGCCACGAATGGCGGCATTGACCTGCGCCTGTCAATCCCCGAGCGGGGGCGTGTCGAGGTCCTGCTGTTCGACGTGAGCGGACGCGTGGTGCGGAGCCTGTTCGACGACGAGATGGATCTGGGAAGCCACGAGGTGCGCTGGAACGGACGATCAGAAGAGGGGAGACGCGTCGCCAGCGGCTTCTACTTCGTCCGCGCGAGGTTCCGGGAGCATGCGACCACGGAGCGGATACTTGTCATCCGATGATGTGGAACGACCCTGTCCAGGGGTCACGGAGGCCGCGTCCCTGATTGGGGCCGGCCTTCTCCGTCCACCCTCACACCATTCCCGTGAGATTCCGGGTGATCCTGGGCCTTACTTCGCGTCCGGGATCGGCGGGCCCTGCAGAACCGCCCAGAGATATCCGGCCAGCTCCCGCGCCATGGCCACGACGACCTTCCCGGTGGGTTTTCCTCGGAAGGTCATGCGCGTCCAGCGACGCCAGGGACGCTCCATCGCCCGATCCGCGATGGCCCGCACCCAGGCAGGTTGTCCGGCCCGACGTTTGCGAAGGGGCTGGCCAATCGCGGGATGGTTCCGCTGATGCCAGGCCGCCTCGATCAGCAGCCTCCGGGCATGGCCGTTCCCGGTCTTGGTGATCGAACCCCGCCGTTCCCGCTCCCCACTGGAGTTCTCGCCCGGAACGAGGCCCAGGTTGCTCATCCGCTCCCGTGCCGACCGGAACCGCCGGAAGTCGTGGAGCTCCGCGACCAGACTCACCGCGGTCACCGTATCGATCCCCCGGAAGCAGCGCAGCCAACCCACCGGCTCCCGGTAGGGCTCCTGGGAACCGAACTCCGCCAGCTGCCGCTCCAGCTGCAACAACCGCTCGCCCAACTGGTCGAGGGACAGCAGGTAGCTGTCGAACGTGCCCTGGCTGGCCGAGTCCTCGAACCGAAGCGTCCGCAGCCGGGCCATGTGCCGCGATCCCCAGTTCCGAAAGGTCCCCGTGAAAACGCAATGGCGACGAAGCAGGAACGTGCTCATCCGGTGCCGCGCCCGCAGCAGGTCCTCCACCACGTCCACCCGGCACCGGCACAGGTCCCGCAGCGCCTCTTGTTCCTCGCTCGGCGGATGGACCGCCGTCAGGAGACCCGCCCCCAGCAGCTCGCCCAGCTTCCGCGCGTCCCGCCGGTCCGTCTTGATCCGGGAACCGGGTCGAACCGGGATCAGCGACGGCGCCACCACCGAGCACATCACCCCCTCCGCCCGCAGCCGCCGCGGCAGCACGTACCCCGTCGGACCCGCCTCGTAGCAGCACGCCACCGGCCCACCCGCCTCCCGCCGGAGACGCCGGGCCAACCGCCGGGCCTCCGTCGCATCGTTCGTCTCCTGCCACTCCCGAACCTCGCTCGTGCCCGCAACCACCAAGGACACTGCGGTCGTCCGCTTGTGGACATCCAGGCCCACGAAAGAGGTAAGATCTGACCGCACGACCGGCTCCTTTCGTATGCGGCTCTGGCGCCGCAAGGCGCTAACCCGCGGTTCGAGGCGGCGGCGCGTCCGCCACCTCTGTCGACCGCCTCGCAGAGGACGGCACGACTTTTGCGACCGCGAGCCGGTGGTTCCATTCTGTCTAGGTCGTGTGGCGGAGTCGTGGGTACGTCCTCGAGTCGGGAGGCACCGTAATCCGAGCTGCAACCTGCGCGAGGAACACCTAGGAGAGAGTGATGGTTCGGGGACTCTCTGGGCCGCAGCGGGAAGCCCCGCTTCTCCCGCCAGACCCGATGACCGCTCCCGAGCCAGGGACCGCACATGGCCGATGAAGGGCGCGCGCCTGGCATGCGAGGAGGCGGAACTCGAAAGAACCCCGAGGGCTATCGCTCTCGGGGCTCTCCGCTAACGGGAACGTCGCGCGAAGTACGCGACTGCAAGATGGCTCCCCGGGCAGAAAACTGCTCGAACCGCTCGTGCCTTCGTGGCTGCCTTGGCTGCAACCTGAGCCCTCCGGAGCTTCCGGACCACCGGGGCCCTTCCCGGATCTTCGGTGAGAGCCTGCTTCGTGTTCCCATGACCCCATCCTCGCACGCAACGGAGTCTCCGGAATGCCCGGGGCGATTCACATCGCAACCTCAGATCTTGAAGTTCTCCCACTCCACCTTCACCCGCGCCGTCAGCTTCTCGAACCGCGGATCACCGCGGAGCCGGGCAAAGAATGGGTCGTACTGATTGAGGAAGGGGTAGTTGATCATCCCGAGGTCGACGTCCCGCTCCAGCCAGTCGAGCGCCGCCTCCCGCTCATCAATGAGGGCATAGCACTCGGCAACCCAGCACGCGTACTGGAAATCCATCCTCAGCTGGATCCGGAGGCCCGTGTCCAGACAACTCAACACCTCTGATCTCTTCCCCGCGAGGCCGTAGCTAAAGCTGAGACCGAGGACGGAGAAGATGGTGCCGGGCTGTTCGCGGGCGAGCTCGTCGAACACGCCGACCGCCCGGTCGCCCTCACCCAGGTACGCCAGACTCAGGCCGTAGGTGAATTTGGTGACGGGATCGGCCGGGAACTCCCGATGGAGCCTCCCCAGGATCTCGCGCGCCTTCTCGAATTTCCCCTCCCAGAGCCGGTTGAACCCCAGGTGAATATGCCCGGCCGGGCTCAATGGATCGAGTTGCGCGGCACGTTCCTCGAGGGGAACGACCACCTCGGTCTGACCCAGGCTCCCCAGCAGACAACACAGGAAGTAGATGGCGTCGAAGTCATCGGGGTTCTGTTCCAGCACCCGCATCAGATGTCGAATCGCTTCTGCGGGTTTCTCAGCGAAGCGCAGTGCCCCGAGGACGAAGTGCGCTTGCGGACACTCGGGCTCCAGTGCAAAGGCCTTGTCTAGCCAGCTCTGGGCCTCTCTTCGGCAGTCATCGTGCTTCCGCAGACCAAGATTGAGGTACTGGAGATGGACGTACGCCAGCCCCGCGAAGAGAACCGCATTCGGTCCGGCGAGCTCGAGGCCGCTGTGCAGGTATTTCAGAGCCCTGTCGAGTCCGGCGCCGGTCCACTTCAGGATCTCTTGCCGGGCCTTGAGGTAGAACTCGAATGCCAAGGCGTTGGGGATCGGGTGCTCGGTGAGCCGACCCGCTTCCGTTGGAGTCAGCTGAAGCTTCAAGGCGGTCACGATTGCCGCGGAGACCCGTTCCTGGATAGCAAAGACGTCGTCCAGAGTGCCGTTGTACTTCTCTGCCCAGAGGTGCGCATCGTTGCCCGCGTCGATGAGCTGGGCGGTGATCCGCAGGCCGTTCCCCGCGCGACGGACGCTGCCTTCGAGCACGTAGCGGACGTTCAGTTCCCGGGAGATCGTCGGTACGTCCTTCTTCGAACTCTTCAGTAGCATTGCCGAGGTTCGGGAGATCACGCGCAGCGCCCGCACAGCGGAGAGATCGGCGATCAGCTCCTCGGTCAGGCCGTCGGCGAAGAACGCGTTGTCCGGGTCGGGGCTCAGGTTCTCGAAGGGCAGCACCACGATCGACTTGACCGTCGGCTCGACGGGAGCCGGGCCAACCAAGAGGGTCTCCGAAATGACACTGAGAGCCAGCGTCAGATCATGCGCCGAGGAAAAGCGGTCCGGTGGACGCTTCTCCAAGCAGCGGCGCAGCACGCCATGCAGCGCCGGAGGAACTCCGCGCCCGGACTCGCCGATCGGCGCCGGATCCCGACCGAGGATTGCGCTGACAGTATCGGCGGGCGTTTCGCCGGGGAACGCGCGCTTCCCGGAAAGCATCTCGTGGAGCACGCACCCCAGCGCGAAGATGTCAGTTCGGTGGTCTACCGGCTGCCCGCGGACCTGTTCCGGCGACATGTACCCCAGGGTGCCCAGCACGGGTCCAGTCCCGGTCTGGTCCGCCAGCGTCGACATCTCTGCGGTACTCTCCAGGCTTTGCGCCCCCTCGATCAACTTGGCCAGGCCGAAGTCGAGGATCTTCACCTGACCGTCCCGAGTGAGGAAGACGTTCTCCGGCTTCAGGTCACGGTGGACGATGCCCTTCTCGTGCGCCGCGGCAAGGCCGTGGGTGATCTGGACGGCGATGCCGACGGCGTTGTGGACAGGCAATGCGCCCTGCCGCAGGCGCTCCCGGAGCGATTCGCCTTCGAGCAGTTCCTCCACCAGGTAGGGCAGACCTTCCTGGGCGCCCACATCGTGGATGACCACGATGTTGGGATGGTTGAGCGCGGAGGCGGCGCGGGCCTCCTGCTCGAAGCGCCGGAGGCGGTCCGGATCCGAGGCGAATGCGGGAGGAAGGACCTTGATCGCCACGTCGCGGCCGAGGCGTGTGTCGCGGGCGCGATACACCTCGCCCATGCCCCCGGCGCCGATCGCGGCGAGGATCTTGTAGGGGCCGAGTTGAATGCCAGCTGCAAGAGTCACGGCAAGGAGATTAGAGCAGTTCTCCGCCAGCATGAACATGGAATGGAGAGTATGGGTCGGCCTGGGATCGGGTTTCCTGCCCGCGAATCGGGGCTGCGAGAATGAGCATGCCCTCAGACTCGCCCTGCTCGAACCTCGTAATCGCTTGACCCGTACGCACAAATGACTCCTGCTGATAGTCAGGGGTCAACCGGCGTGCAGGTTCCCGAACGCGAAACCCCCTGCACCAGCAAAGGGTGCAGAGGGCTTCGAATCATGGCTCCCCGGGCAGGACTTGAACCTGCAACCCTGCGGTTAACAGCCGCATGCTCTACCATTGAGCTACCGAGGAACAGAACCTGTCGGTACGTTTCGCCACGGGCAGAGGCGGTTCCAACCTGCCTCTGCAACAGGGCATTCCGCACCGGAAGATCTGAGACTACCGCCCCCCACCGCGGATGTCAACCGTCCCCTTCCGCGCCGCCCCGTACTCGCCGGCGGCGGCGGGAGCGCCCCGAAGCACTCCCGGACCGAGCCACGTACCGACCCCGCGGCACCGTGCCGGAACGGGCTGGGCGCGACTGGATGCGGGCGCTGAGGCGTTGCGGCAGCGGTGGTGCGCCGCTAGACTGCGGGCGGACCGGAATCCGCCCGGGGGCCGCGGGCCGGTGCCAGGGAGGGTTTCCGCGGTGGGCACGCGAATCGCAAGGATGCGGGCCGGAGTCCGGGTCGCCGGTGTCCTGCTCGTGCTTTCCGCCGCAACCACCGGGGTTCGCGCCTCAGCGGCCGACGACCCCGTGACGTCCGCTCCCGCCGCTTCAGCCGGCTCGGCACCAACCACGTCGACCACACCCCCAACACCGGCGGCGGCGGCCGCCACCACCGCGCCAGACCCATCCGATCCGGTCCGCGCCTCGGATTGGCTGCCCGGCAGCCCGGCGGCCGCCGACTCGGCGGCGGCCGACTCCATCGCCGCGGCCTCGGCGGCACCCGACACCGCCTCCGCAGCCCGGAACCCCATCGCTTCCGGTCCCGGCGGCTCGCTCTCCGGGACGTCTCGCCCTGCCGGTTCACCCGATCTCGCCCGCACCACTGAACGCCCCCCGATCGGTGTTCGTGGTCCCTCGGGTCCCGCGCGGGGCGCCCGCTCCACGGATCGTTCTCTGCGCCTGCCCCCGAACACCGCCACCGGCGTGTCGCTGGGCTACCCCGCCTATCCGGGTCTTTTCATCGTGGCGCCCGCCGACGGCCCGTTCGCAGTGCGCAGCGGAATCACCGGGTTTCCCACCATCGGGCTCCTCTGGACCCCGGGCGTGGAATACCGGTTCGGCCAGGAGAGCGGCACGCTGTCGCAGAACGGCATCTATGTCTTCGGCAATGCCTTCCTGGGACGGTCGTACCTGGACAGCGACGAGCGCGAGTACTCAGGCGCGGAAGCCGGACTCGGCTACCGGTGGCTCATCGACGATCGGCGCGGCGTCCGCTGGATCGCGGCCGTAGAGACCGGCGGGTACTGGCGGGGCGACCCGGTCGTTCCACGGCATCTCTGCCTGAGGTTCGTCTGGAATCTGATCGAGTGAGGTTCCTTGAGCGCCGCTGCACTCCGGCGGCACGCCCGGCGCGCTATTCGGACCCTGCTACCCACGGCCCCCGCCAGGCGGCCTGCACGGCCTGCGCGGCTCCGGGCCTCTTCTTCACGTGGTCATAGGCGAACAGGCAGACTCCCGCGGGGGAACGCCGCCGCGCCCAGGAGAGCTCCGCGCGCAGCGCCTCCGCATCGGTCTGGTGCACCCCCAGGCCGTAGACCACCCGCGCGCTGTCCGCGCCGGCAACGGTCGCCCGGTGCCTGAGGTCGTCGAGCCGGTAGATCGAGGCGGTGTAGGACATAGGGACGGCACGGTCGATCCAGCCCCGCTCCAGCCAGGATATCCAATCCTGGCGCACCTCCCGTACGGCGTCCTCCGGATCCGCAAAGACGGCGGCGCTGAGGCGGATTCCCGGCCGGCCCGCCCGGGCCACGCGCGCCGCTTCCTGCACGAAGCGGCTCACGGCCGAGCGCTGCTGCCGCGCTCGTGTGGTGTCGGCAAGGGCGTCTCCACCGGGATCGCCTGGGTCGAGCGAGGGCGTGCCCGGATACCGCACATAGTCCCAATGGAGGCCGTCGAGCGGGTAGGCGCGCACGAGCTCGTCCACCAGCGCCAGGAGATGCTCACGAACTTCCGTCGACCCGGGCGCGAGGTAGACCCCCTCCAGGCCTTCTCGGCGCCGTGCGGTTGAAGTCATGCGCAGCGGCGCGCGCCCGTCGGCGAGGCGGAGCGCCCAGCCCGGATGTAGGCTCAACACGTGTCCGGCCGGCGGGTCGGCCGCGCTGGACCAGGCCACGAAGCAGTTGAACCAGGCGTGCACTCTCAGGCCGCGCGCATGCGCCTCGCGTAGGACGAGGCGCACGGGGTCGCGCGGCAGGACCTGGCGCGCCGGGCCCCGCCGGGCGGTCAAGGACGGCGAAGCGGGCACCAGACGGGACGGATACAGCGCGTCGCCCCGCACGCGGACCTGCACGAAGAGGTCGGAAGCGCCCCACTCCGCGGCCCTTCGGACCGTCTCCTTGATCGCGCGGTCGGTGGCAAGCTGGTCGGCCTTGACCCAGAGCGCCTTCCAGACCTCCCCGGGCGGCGCGGAAATCCCGGCGTCACCGGCGGCAGCGGCGGCAGCGGCCAGCGCCCCGCTACAGGCCAGTCCGGCGAGGAGGGCGACGCCGGCGCCGAGCCCCCCGGTTCGCCAACCCCGGGATCGGCACCGGATCCGGCCCCGACCGCCGGACAAAAAAAACGGGCCGGAGAACCGATGTTCTCCCGCCCGCGCGGTCCTGAAGGCCCGTCGCGTCATTGTCCGCGCTGGGACCCTCGAGTCTTCCGGGGCGACGAACCCGGGCCGGTCTTGCCGCGCATCCAGTTCCGGGTGCCCTTCTCGGTGTCGTCCTTGGCGCGCGCCTTGCGCGGCTTCTTCTCGGCCGTCTTGGCCTTCGGCTTGGCCTTTTCCGTCGCGCCGGCGGCCTCCGTCGCAGCCGCCGCCGGAGCTTCCTCCTTCTTCCCGCGCCCGAAGAATCCGCGCTTCTTCACCGGCTCCGCCGCCGCGGCCTCCGCCTCCTCCCGGCGCTTCCGGTCGGCCTCCTTCTGCTCCTTCGTCTTCACGAGCTCGAGGATTCCCATCTGGCCGGCGTCGCCGAGACGGATCCGGCTCTTCAGGATCCGGGTGTATCCGCCCGGCCGGGTGGCATAGAGCGGGGCAATCACGTCGAAGAGCCGCTGCACGGCCTCGGGCTCGTAGAGCACGGCCGCGCAGAGCCGGCGCGAATGGAGGTTGTTCCGCTTGGCAAAGGTGATCAGGCGCTCGGCCAGCCGGCGCGCCTCCTTGGCCTTGGCGAGCGTGGTTTCGATGCGCTCATGCATGAAGAGCGCGGTGACCAGGTTTCGCAGCAACGCCTTCCGGTGGGAGGCGGTGCGGCTGAGCTGGCGGTGATCACGTCGGTGTCTCATGGCTTACTTCCCTTCCCCGGGCCTGGACGCGGAAACGGCGCCGGCCTTTCACAGATCCGGATCGGCATCCTCAGCGTCGTCGCCGTCCTCGAGATCGCCCTCGTCCCCCAGGTCATTGAGGTCCGGCTCGACCTCCCGGCCGGTCGTGGGGCCCGCCGGCCCCAGGTACCGCGTGACATCCATGCCAAAGTGCAAACCCATGGCAACCAGGAGGTCCGCGATTTCCTTCAGAGACTTCTTGCCAAAGTTGCGGTACTGGAGCATCTCGGCTTCGGACTTCTGCACCAGTTCGCCGAGGGAGCGGATCTTGGCCGCGCGGAGACAGTTGGCCGACCGAACCGACAACTCCAACTCGTCCACCGTCTTCTCCAGCTTGGCCTTCACCTCCAGATACTCGGTGTCGACGATCTCCTCGCGCTCTTCCTCGAACGGCTCCACGAAGTGGACGAAGAGCTTGAAGTGATCGCTCAGGATCCGCGCCGCCATGGCCAGCGCGTCCATGGGCAGGATCGACCCGTCGGTCCAGAGCTCAAGGGTGAGCTTGTCGAAGTCGATACGCTGACCGATCCGGGTGTTGTCGACCGAGAAGTTGACCTTGCCCACCGGGGAGAAGGCCGTGTCGAGAGCCACCCAGCCGATGGCGCGCTGGTCCGCTCCCGCCTGTTGCTCGTAAGGGACGAATCCCTTGCCGGCGGCCACCTCGATCTCCAGCTTGAGCTCGCCACCCTTGTTGACGGTGGCGACCGGCATTTCCGGATTGAGGACGATGATGTCGGATGAGATCTCCAGATCGCCGGCGGTGATCACCTTGGGGCCCTTGGCCTGGAACGTCCCCCGCCGCGGTCCATCCCCGTGATGCTTAAAGCGAAGCTTCTTCAGGTTCAGGACGATGTCGGTGACATCCTCCTGCACGCCCGGAATGGCCGTGAACTCGTGCCGGACGCGCTCGTCGTGAATGCGCACGGCCGTGACCGCCACACCTTGAAGCGAAGAGAGCAGAACCCGGCGCAAGGCGTTGCCCAGCGTCGTGCCGAACCCTCGCTCGAGCGGCTCCACCACCACCCGGGCGTACCGATCGTTGGAGACGGTCTCGTCGGAGAAAACCCGCTCCGGCATCTGGAGCACTTTCCACTTCATCCTGGGAGATCCTCCTCCTGCGGGCGACCCGCACCCTTCCGGCCGACCCGGCCGAGTCCGGCCGGGCGGTCGGCCCGCGAGACAAAGCCCCGACTACTTCGAGTAGAGCTCGACGATGAGCTGTTCCTGGAGCGGCACCGGGATCTGCTCGCGCGAAGGCACCTGCAGCACCCGGCCGGTCATGGCCTTGTCATCGAAGTCCAGCCACTCCTGCATCTCGGTACGCCGGCGATTGGCCACCGTCTCCTTGATGAACGGCAGTTCCCGGCTCTTCTCGGCGACCGACACCACGTCACCCACCCGCAGTCCGAAGCTCGGGATGTCGACCTTGCGGCCGTTGACCTTCATGTGGCCGTGGCGGACCAACTGCCGGGCCGCGTTGCGCGAGGGCGCGATCCCCAGCCGATAGGTCACGTTGTCGAGGCGGGTCTCGAGGATCTGCAGCAGGATCTCGCCGGTGACGCCCTTGCGCCGTTCCGCCCAGGAGAAATACTTGCGGAACTGGCGCTCCATGATGCCGTAGATCCGGCGCGCCTTCTGCTTCTCCCGTAGCTGCTGCGCGTACGGCGAGACCTTGGCGTGGCGACTCCGTGTCTGCCCATGCTCGCCCGGAGCGTAGGCCCGGCGCTCGATCGCGCACTTGTCCGTGTAGCAGCGATCCCCCTTCAGGTAGAGGCGGATCCCCTCCCGCCGGCACTGGCGGCACTTTCCTTCCAGATTGCGGCCCATCCGTATCCTCCGTCAAAACTTCCGAGCCGGACCGTGATTCGGCCCGACTCCTGCCGCGACTAGACCCTCCGCCGCTTGGGCGGGCGGCACCCGTTGTGCGGAATCGGGGTCACGTCGCGAATCGCCGTGACCTCGAGCCCCGCCGCCGACAGCGCCCGGATGGAAGCCTCGCGGCCCGGCCCCGGACCCTTCACCCAGACTTCAACCTTGCGCAGACCGGCCGAGAGCGCCTCCTTCGCGGAGTTCTCCGCCGCCATCTGGGCGGCGAACGGCGTGCTCTTGCGCGAGCCCTTGAAGCCGACCTTGCCGGCGCTCGCCCAGGAGACGACGGCCCCGTCGACGTCGGTGATCGAGATGATGGTGTTGTTGAACGACGCGTGCACGTGCACCACTCCGTTCATGCCGACCTTGCGGTCCCTCTTCTTAGGCTTCTTCGTCGGGCCTGCCATGGACTCTCCTCATCAGCGAGACATTCTCCGCGACACCTGAGACTCTGCGATCCGCTCCCCCGGCCGAAACCGGGCTGGCTCTTCCTACCGGGCTAGCCGTTCTTGCCGGGCTAGCCGTTCTTGCCGGGCTAGCTCTTCCTGCCGGGCTAGCCCTTCTTGCCGGGCTTGGCCTTGCGCAAGGAGCCGGCCGTCTTCTTCGGTCCCTTGCGGGTACGGGCGTTCGTGCGCGTGCGCTGCCCATGGACGGGCAGGTTACGGCGGTGGCGCAGACCCCGGTAGCACCCGATGTCCATCAGGCGCTTGATGTTCATCCCGACTTCGGTGTGGAGCGCGCCCTCCACCCGGTAGTTGTTTTCGATTTCGTTGCGAAGACGGGCGGTCTCCTCGTCGGTCAGCACCTTGACCCGCTTGCCCGGATCGACTCCGGTGGTGGCCAGGATCTTCCGAGCCGTGGCCGGACCGATCCCGTAGATGTACCGCAGGGCGATCTCCACCCGCTTCTCGCTCGGAATGTCGACTCCCGCTATGCGTGCCAACGCAAACCTCCTCGATCGACAGGGATCAACCCTGACGCTGCTTGTGCCTCGGGTTCTTACAGATCACCCGCAAGACCCCTTCGCGGCGGACGAGCATACAATGCTCGCAGATCTTCTTGACCGACGCGCGAACCTTCATCGCACCCGTCCTTCCTACCGTCCTCGCCTGCCGTTACAGCCGGCTCAGGATCTCCGGCCCGTCATCCCGCACCGCCACGGTGTGCTCGAAGTGGGCGGAGAGCTTTCCGTCCAGCGTCACGACCGTCCAGCGATCGGCTTCCGTCTTCACTTCCCACGTCCCGGCATTGACCATGGGCTCGATGGCCAACACCGTTCCCGGACGCAGCATGGGCCCCGCCGTTGCCGGGCCGAAATTCGGCACCTGGGGCTCCTCGTGCAGACTCCGGCCGATGCCGTGTCCCACCAGGTCCCGAACCACCGAGAACCCGTTCGCCTCGGCGTGGCTCTGGACCGCATGCGACACCGCCCCCAGGGGCCCCCCGGGCCGAATGGCGGCGATCCCTGCGTGCAGGGCGCCCTCCGCCACTTCCAGCAAACGGGCTGCTTCCGCGTCGATCGCGCCGACCGGAAACGTCCGCGCCCCATCCCCATGGTACCGGTTCAAGAGGGCGCCCACGTCGATACCGACGATATCCCCCTCCTGAAGCCGGCGCGTTCCCGGGATTCCGTGCACCACCACCTCGTTCACCGAGATGCAGGTGGCCGCCGGATACCCCCGGTACCCCTTGAACGAAGGCACCGCCCCCCGGCTGCGGATCAACTCCTCGATCCGGCTGTCGATCTCCGCGGTCGTCACTCCGGGCACCACGAGCGTGCCGGCCAGTTGCAGCGCCTCCGCCACGATGCGCGCGCTGGCCCGGATCTTCTCCACCTCGTCGGGACGCTTCAGATGCACGGTGCTCAAGCCGGGAGCTCCCCTCGCTCCCTCTTCGGCTCGAGCGCCGGCCGCTCCTGGAGCGCGCCGACGATCCGGCGGAAGATCGATTCGATCGTCCCCTCGCCGTGGATGATGACGAGCAACCCCCGGGCGTCGTACCAGTCCACCAGCGGCGCGGTCGAGGAGGCATAGACCTGCAGCCGCCGCCGCACCGTCGCCTCCGAGTCGTCCTCCCGCTGCACCAGCCGCGTGCCGCAGCGGTCGCACACGCCCTCGACCGCCGGTGGGCGCGTCTGGAGATTGTACACCGTGGCGCACCCCGGGCAGATCCGCCGGCTGGTCAGGCGCTTCAGAAGCTCCATCTTGCCGACCGACACCTTGAGCACCGCGTCCAGACGCTGCCCCGCGACGGTGAGCACCCGATCCAGCCCCTCGGCCTGCGGGATCGACCGCGGAAACCCGTCCAGGATGAACCCGTCACCGGCATCGGGCTGCGCCAGCCGCTCCTCCACCAGGCGCTGGATCAGGTT
>CAYYQN010000013.1:34957-98992 GCA_964473865.1 uncultured bacterium
GTCCGGAACCAGGGCCCCGGTGGCCATGTGCGCCCGCGCCTCAACCCCCAGCGCACTCCCGGCCGCGATCGCCGACCGTAACATCTCTCCGGTCGCAACCTGGGGAATCCCATACTTCTCCGACAGGAGCGCCGCTTGCGTCCCCTTACCGCTTCCCGGTGCCCCCAGCAGGACGATCCGCATCTGCGTCCGGTCCTTCTTGCCCTTCGCCGTCTCGGCGCCCGGCCTAGAACCGCCGGGCCTTCAGCTTACCCTTCTTCATGAAGCCGTCATAGTGCCGCATGAGAAGGTGCGATTCGACCTGCTGCAACGTGTCCAGGGCCACCCCGACCACGATGAGCAGGCTGGTGCCCCCGAAGTAGAATGGGACGTTCGCCGATTGCATCAGCAGATCCGGTATCACCGCGACCAGGGCGAGGAAGATCGCGCCCGGCAGCGTGATGCGGAGCAGGATCCGATCGATGTACTCCGCAGTGTGCTTCCCCGGCTGCACCCCCGGCACGAACCCGCCCACCTTCTTCATGTTCTCCGCCATGTCCACCGGATTCACGACGATGGCGGTGTAGAAGTAGGTGAAGAACATGATCAATGCGCCATAGAACACGTTGTACATCACGCTGCGCGGCCCAAACCACTGTTGCACCGTCTGCATGAAGTCGCTGGCGGGGAAGAAGTTGGCCAGCGTGCTCGGGAAGATGATGATCGACTGCGCAAAAATGATCGGAATCACGCCCGCGGCGGTCACCCGGAGCGGAAGGTGCGTGGTGTGCCCGCCGTACATCTTCCGGCCCATGATCCGCTTGGCGTATTGCACCGGGATCTTCCGCTGTGCCTGGGTGAACGCCACGACGATGGCGGTGACGATGAGCATGAAGGCGCCGATGAAGATCAGCACGAACGGGTTGAGCGCCCCCGTCCGGAGCATGCTGAAGGTATTCATGACCTCGCGCGGAGTCCGGGCCACGATGCCGATGAAGATGATCAGCGAGATCCCGTTTCCGATGCCCCTCTCCGTGATCATCTCCCCCAGCCACATGACGAAGATCGTGCCGGCGGTCATGGTCAGGACGCAGAGCAGCCGGAACGTCATCCCGTGACTCGTCAACAGGCCCGGCACCTGGCCGCCCAGGTTCTCCAGGAAGATGGCCATGCCGGCCGCCTGGACGATGGACAGAAGCACCGTTCCATAGCGGGTGTACTGGGTGATCCGCTTCCGGCCCTCCTCGCCTTCCTTCTGCAGCCGCTCGAAGTACGGAATGACCGCCCCGAAGAGCTGCAGGATGATCGACGCCGAGATGTACGGCATGATCCCCAGGGCGAAGATCGTGGCCTTGCTGAAGTTCCCGCCCACGAACAGGTCGTACAGGCCGAAGAGCGTCCCGCCCCCTCCCTGCTTGAGCCAGGCGGTGAGGGCTTCGCCGCTGACCCCGGGAGTGGGGATGTGCCCGCCGAGGCGGTAGACCACGAGAAGCCCCATGGTCCAGAAGATGCGCCGCTTCAGCTCGGGAATCCGGAAACAGGATTGGAGGGATTGCAGCATCGTGCGCCTCAGGATTTCGACTTGACCAGTTCGACCGTGCCGCCGGCGGCCTCCACCTTGCGGCGGGCGGACTCGCTCACGGCGTGGACGCAAATGCGGATCGCCCGATCGACCTCCCCGTGACCGAGCAGCTTGACCGGAATCGCGGACTTGCGCGCCAACCGTCGCTCCTTGAGCGTCGCCGGCGTGATCTCGACCCCGGCCTCGAAGAGCTTCAGGTCCGCCACATTCACCACCTGGTACTCGACTCGGTTGACATTCTTGAACCCGGCTTTGGGCACCCGGCGCTGGATCGGCATCTGGCCACCCTCGAACCCAACAGCCTGCCCCCCACCGGAGCGAGACTTGTGCCCCTTGTGTCCGCGCCCCGCCGTACCGCCGCTGCCGGAGCCTTCACCGCGACCGACCCGCTTCCGCGGCCGGACGGCCCCGCGGGCCGGCCTGAGCTCATTCAGTTTCATGAAATGTCTTCTCCCGAAAACGGCCGGGCCGTTTCTGTCGTGCCCTTGAGCCGTGCCATGCTGCCCTGCCTACGCCGTCGCGTTCGAGCCCCTGCGCGGAGCGCGCCGGTCCAGCCGAAGCCGCAACCGGCAACGGGCCTCTAGCTCTTGTCCGCGACAGTGATCTCCTCCACCTCGACCAGGTGGCGGACGAGCTGCACCATCCCGCGAATCTGCGGGGTGTCGGCATGCTCCACGGTCTGCTGCATCCGCCGGATGCCCAGCGCCCGGATGGTCCGCTTGTGGCCCTCGTGGGCGTTGATGCCGCTACGGATTTGCCGGATGCGTAGCTTCTTCATGGGTCTCCTCGACCTTCTTCTTGCCCTTGCCGACGTAGTGCCCGATCGACATGCCCCGCCGGCCCGCCACCGCCACCGCGTTGTTCAGGTCGTGCAAGGCGACCATCGTCGCGTGAACCGAGTTGTGGGGGTTGTTGCTGCCGAGGTTCTTCGTCAGCACATCCTGGATGCCCGCGACCTCAAGGACCGCGCGGACGCCGCCGCCCGCGATCACGCCCGTACCCGCGGAGGCCGGCTTGAGCAGCACCTTGCCGGCGCCGAACTCGCCCACCACCATGTGCGGGAGCGTGCCCTTGATCAGGGGTATCTCCACCAGATTCTTGCGGGCGGCTTCGGAGCCTTTCCGGATGGCGTCGGATACTTCCTTGGCCTTGCCCAGGCCGACTCCGACCCGGCCCTTCTGGTTTCCCACGGCCACGAGCGCGTTGAAGCCAAAACGCCGGCCACCCTTGACGACCTTGGCCACGCGGTTGATGGCAATGACCCGCTCGACAAACTCGGGCTGGGCGTTCCAGTCACCGCGGTCCCGCCGATCCGATCGTTCTCCTCTCAACGCCAACTCCCTTCCATTCCGCAATGCCCTGAGGCCGAATCGTCCTAGCCTCGCGGGCTAGAATTGGAGCCCACCCTCGCGCGCGCCCTCCGCGAGCGCCCGAACGCGCCCGTGATAGAGGTAACCGCCGCGGTCGAATCCAACCTTCTGGATCCCCCGGCCCTGGGCGATCTCGGCGATGCGCTTGCCCACCAGCCGGCTCTTCTCGCTCTTCTTCTTGCCGACCAGCGCTTCCTTCAGCGCAGGATCGAGAGTCGAGGTCCCGCACAGGGTGCGTCCGGTCTTGTCGTCAACCAGCTGCGCATAGATGTGCAGATGGCTGCGGAAGACGGCCAGCCGCGGAATCTCGGCCGACCCCTCCAGCTTCTTCCGAATGCGCAGATGGCGGCGCGCCCGGGATGCCATTCTCTGTTCCGCTACGGAGCTCATAATCGACTGTCCACCTCCGTCCCCCGCCGGTGGCCCCGCCGGGAGGACTCAACTCCGGCCCGATCAGCCGGCGGACTTCCCGGCCTTGCGACGAATCTGCTCGTCCTCGTACTTGATGCCCTTGCCCAGGTACGGCTCGGGCGGACGCAGCGCCCGGATTTCCGAGGCGAACTGGCCGACCTGGTCCTTGCGAATCCCCATGATCTTGATCCGCGGCGGCTTGTCCGCGACCTCAGCCTTGATCCCCGGCGGCAGCGCGACCTTCACCGGTTGGGCGTAGCCCAGGCTGATCTCGAGGGTCTGCCCCGCCAGGGCCGCGCGCCAGCCGGTGCCGACGATCTCGAGGCTCTTCGAGAAGCCCTTGGTCACCCCCTCAACGCAGTTGGCCACCATGGCGCGGGAGACCCCGTGCAGGGACCGCCCCCGCGCCGCGTCGCCGGCGCCGAATTCGTTCCGCACCCGGACCATGTTCCCCTCGACCGCAATGCCGATGCCGGGGAGCAGCTCGTAGCTAAGCTCACCCAGCGGACCCTTGGCCGTCACCTTTCGCCCACTGACGGTGACGGTGGCGCCCGGGGGCAACACGATTGGTGAATTTCCTACGCGCGACATCTTCTCTGCCTCCCGTGTCCGCCGCCGGCTACCAGAGCTCGGCCAGCACCTCTCCGCCGATTCCCGCCGCCCGCGCTTCGCGATCCGTCATGACCCCCTTCGGAGTCGTGAGCACGGCGGTGCCGAGCCCGGAGCGGACGCGCGGGATCTTGTCCCGCGAGACGTACTGCCGGCGCCCCGGCCGACTCACCCGCTGCAGATGCTGGATCACCGGCTTCGCGTTGGCGTCGTACTTGAGGTAGATCCGCAGGATCCCCTGCTTCCCGTCCTCCGTCCGCCGGTAGCTCGCGATGTACTTCTCCCGCAGAAGCAGGCGTGTGATCTCCTCCTTCAGGCGGGAAGCCGGAAAGTCGACCTTCTTGTGCTTCGCCTGGCCCGCGTTGCGGATGCAGGTGAGCATGTCTGCGATCGGATCGGTGACGCTCATGGGATACGATTCTCCCTGCCGGTGCTCTTTGCCAATCTCGCGGTGATCCCGTCCATCCGGGTCGTTCCCCCTGGGGTCGGTTCCGCTGGTCTGCTACCAGCTGGACTTGACCACGCCGGGCAGCTCGCCCGACAGGGCCAGATCCCGGACGCAAATGCGGCACATGCCGAACTTGCGAAGGAAGGCGCGGGGCCGGCCGCAACGGCGGCAGCGGTTGTACCCCCGGACCTTGAACTTCGGGGTCCGCTTCCACTTCTCGACGAGTGACTTCTTGGCCACCTGGACTCCTCCGCCCCGCGGCGTTGCCCGCCGCGGATACCCTGGTTCGAGTTCCCCTAGTGCGCCCGGAAGGGCCACTTCAGACCCTTCAGCAACTCGAGCCCTTCCTCATCATTCCGGGCCGTCGTGACCAGCGTCACATCCATGCCGCGGATCTTCTCGACCTTGTCATACTGGATCTCCGAGAACATGACCTGCTCCTTGACCCCGAAGGTGTAGTTCCCCCGGCCGTCAAAGGAGCGCGGCGACAGGCCCCGGAAGTCGCGCAACCGCGGAATCGCCACGGTCATGAGGCGCTCCATGAACTCCCACATGCGCGCCCCGCGCAGCGTGACCATGCAGCCGATCGGTGCGCCGGCCCGAAGCTTGAAGTTCGAAATCGACTTCTTGGCCCGCCGGATCGCCGGCTTCTGGCCGACGATGGCCTCGAGGTCGGCCACCGCAGCGTCCAGCAGCTTGGCGTTCTGCAGGGCGTCGCCCACGCCCATGTTCACCACGACCTTCTGCAGCCGCGGCACCTGCATGATGGACGTATAGCCGAAGTGCTTGACCAGTCCCGGAACCACCTCGTCCTTGTAATACTGGGCGAGTCGATTGGGCGGCGGCGGATCGATCTGGATCTCGCCTTTCTTGGCGGCCCGCTTGGAGTCCTCCTTGGCCGGGGCCTTCCCCTTGCCCGCCCCCGGACCGGGGCCCGCGGCCTTGGCCGGACCCTTTTCTCCGCCCTTGCTCTTGTCCTGGTCTTTCGTCGGATTGGCCATCTGGCTCTTCTCCCGCTTGTCCCGCCCCGCTCCGTTTCGGCTTCTGCCCAGACGGCGTTCGGGCGGTCCCGGCTCTCTCAGGCCGTCCTGTTCAGCTCTTTTCGATCACGCTTCCGGATCGCGCGGCGATCCGAACGCTGGTGCCGTCGGCCGCATACTCGCGCCGGACCCGCGTCGGCTTGTGGGTCTTGGGATCGATCAGGCTCACCTTGCAGGCCCGAATCGGAAGCTCGCGCTCGACGATTCCCCCCTGCTGGTTCCCCTTCCGCCCCGGCTTGGTGTTTCGCTTGGCCAGGCGGACCCGCTCCACGATGAGCGTGCCCTTCTTCGGGTACGCAGCGATGACCCGCCCGGTCTTGCCCGCATCGGCTCCGCTCCGCACCACGACAGTGTCACCCTTGCGGATGTACATATCCGGCTCTCTCCTTCCGTCCGCCGCCGGCCCTAGAGCACTTCCGGCGCCAGCGAGACGATTTTCATGAACTCCTTCTCGCGGAGTTCGCGGGCCACGGGTCCAAAAATGCGGGTGCCCCTCGGCTCCTTCTCCTTGTCGATGAGAACAGCCGCGTTCTGGTCGAAGCGGATGTAGGATCCGTCCTTGCGGCGGATCTCCTTGCGGGTCCGCACGATGACGGCCCGCGCCACTTCGCCCTTCTTCACGGCGGCCCCGGGAAGGGCGTCCTTCACGGCGACAACCACGATGTCGCCGATCGAGCCGTACCGCCGCCGCGTCCCGCCCAATACCTTGATGCACATCGCCCGCCGGGCCCCGGAATTGTCCGAGATGGTGAGCATTGTCTGCTGCTGGATCATCTGCCGTCACTCCTGCGCGCCTCTGCGCTCCCCGTGCCCCGTCCCACCCGCGTTCGGCGCGGGCCGGCCCGGGACGCCCCCGGATGCGCCTAACGCGCCTTCTCCAGGATCTCCACCAGCCGCCACCGCTTCAACTTGCTCAGGGGCCGGGTCTCCATGATCCTGACCTTGTCGCCCACGCCGCACTGGTTCGTCTCGTCGTGGGCGTAGTACTTCTTGGTCCGCGTCACGTACCGCTTGTACAGCGGATGCGGCATCCGCCGCTTCTGCTCAACCACGATGGTGCGGTCCATCGCCGCGCTGACCACCACGCCCTCTCGGACCTTCCGCATGCTTCTCGTCGCCGTGTCCATCTGTCCCTTCCCCGGTTCAGGACTTGCCCGTCGCCGGCCGCTTACCGAGACGGTGCTCCCGCTGCACCGTGAGAATGCGCGCGATGTCACGCCGCACCTCCCGCAGCTGGAGCGGGTTGTCGAGCTGGGCCACCGAGTTGCGGAACCGGAGATTGAACGTCTCCTCCCGGAGGTGTTGCAGCTTCGCGGTCAACTCCTCCGGCGACAAGTCCCGCAGGTTGCTTGCTTTGTTTTCCTTCACCTCGTCCTCCTGGGCGGGCCCTGGCCCGGCCGACCTCCGGCCGCCACGGCCGAAAGGGACCATCCGGAACCAACCGGCCTCAATGGACCGTGCGAACCACGAATGCCGTCTTCACCGCGAGCTTGGACGCCCCCAGACGGAAGGCCTCGCGGGCCATCTCCTCGGGGATCCCTTCCAGCTCGAACAGGACTCGTCCCGGCCGCACCACCGCTACCCAGCCTTCGGGACTCCCCTTGCCCTTTCCCATGCGGGTCTCGGCCGGTTTCTTGGTGATCGGTTTGTCCGGAAAGATGCGAATCCACATCTTGCCGCCGCGCTTGATGTGCCGGTTGATGGCCACACGCGCGGCTTCGATCTGGCGGTTGGTGACCCAGGCGGGCTCCATGGCCTTGAGGCCGAACTCCCCGAAGGCGATGGCGCCGCCCCGCGTGGCCAGGCCGCCCATGCGCCCCCGCTGTTGCTTGCGGTACTTGGTCCGCTTTGGCATCAACATGGATCAGGCTCTCCCGTCACGGTCCGGCCGGCCATGCCGGCGGGACCCGAATCGGCCCCCGGGGGCCTCCTACTGATTCCGATCGCGGCGCGGCGGACGCCCGCCCTGCGGCGGACCCGAGGGCCCCGCCAGATTGACCTCGTCCCCGCCGAGGACCTCCCCGCGGAAGATCCAGACCTTGACGCCGATCGCCCCGTATGTGGTCACGGCGGTGGCCCGGGCGTAGTCGATGTCCGCGCGCAGCGTGTGCAGCGGCACGCGCCCCTCGCGGTAGCTCTCGGTACGCGACATCTCCGCGCCGCCGAGCCGCCCGGAAGCCTGGATGCGAATCCCGACCCCGCCGGAACGGATCGTGGTGGAAACCGCCTTCTTCATGGCCCGCCGGAAGGAGACGCGCTGTTCCAACTGGCGCGCCACGTTCTCGGCCACCAGGAAGGAGTTCACGTCGGGGTTGTCGATCGACTTGATGTCGATGAAGACGTCGCGCCCGGTCAGGTGCTGCAGCTCATCGCGGATCTGGTTGACCTGGGTGCCGCTCCGCCCGATGACCATCCCCGGCTTCGAGGTGTAGATGGTCACTTCGACCTTGGTCCCCCCCCGCCGCTCGATGATGAGCTTGGCGACGCCGCTGTTGACGAGCCGCTTCGTCAAGTACCGGCGGATGAACAGGTCCTGCTGGAGGAAGTTCGCGTAGTCCTTCTTGGCAAACCAACGCGAATCCCAGGTCCGGATGATCCCGAGCCTCAAGCCGATCGGATGAGTCTTCTGTCCCAACGACGCGTCTCCTTCTTGCCCGGCTCCGCCTGACTGGCCGGGTCCGTCCTGTTTGTCGAACCGCGACCCCGGCCTGCCCGCAGGCGCTACTTCTTTCCGTCCCCGACCTTTATGGTGATGTGCGCCGAACGCTTGAGGATCGGCGTGGCGCGACCCTGGGCCCGGGGCAGGAACCGCTTCATGGTCGGCCCGGCGCCGGCCACGGCTTCCGTCACCCGCAGCTCCTCCACCGCGACCCGCTTCTGCTTCTCCTCGTCCTTGCCGGCGCTGGTGGCATTGGCCACGGCGGACTTCAAGACCTTGCCGATCTCCCGGGAAATCGGCCGGGTCGTCAGCGCCAGGATCTCCTGCGCCCGATCGACCGGCAGGCCTCGGATCAGGCGCAGTACCCGATCCGCCTTGCGCGGTGAAATCCGCACGTACTTCGCGATGGCTCTCGCTTCCATGTTCCTCTCCCGGCCGGTCTGCCCGGCCCGCCGCATCTCGGCTCCGCTTACTTGACGGAGGTGGTCTTCGCCGACTTCGCGTGGCCCCGGAAGGTCCGGGTCAGCGCGAATTCGCCCAGCTTGTGGCCGACCATGTTCTCCGAGATGTAGATCGGAATGAACTTGTTGCCGTTGTGCACAGCGATGGTGTGGCCGACGAAGTCGGGCGTGACTGTCGAGCGCCGGGCCCAGGTCCGGACGACCTTCTTCTCGCGCGCCTTGTTCATGCTCTCGACCTTCGCCGTCAACTTGGCGTCCAGGAAAGGACCCTTCTTGACCGATCGCGCCATGGTCCGCGTGCCTCCGCTTACTTCTGAGTCCGCCGGCGAACGATGTACTTGTCCGACGGCTTCTTCGTCCGAGTCTTCATACCCTTGGTCGCCTTGCCCCAGGGCGTGCACGGATGCCGCCCTCCCGAGGTCCGGCCTTCCCCGCCGCCCATCGGATGGTCGTGCGGATTCATGACCACTCCCCGCACCGACGGCCGCCGGCCGAGCCAGCGGGTCTTCCCGGCCTTGCCGGTCACGATCTTCTCGTGTTCGAGATTGCCCACCTGCCCGATCGTGCAGTAGCAGTCGAGGTCGAACATCCGGACCTCGCCGGAGGGCAACCGCAGCTGCGCGTGACGTCCTTCCTTGGCCATGAGCTGGCAGCCGGAACCCGCGCCGCGCGCAAACTGCCCGCCCTTGCCCGGAATGATCTCCAGATTATGGACCGCGGTCCCCAGCGGCACGTTCCGCAGCGGGAGCGCGTTCCCCTCCCGGATCTCGGCCTGGGGCCCCGAGACCAGGGTGTCGCCGACACCGACGCCGAGAGGGGCGATGATGTAACGCTTCTCCCCGTCCACGTAATGCAGCAGGGCAATGCGGCTGGACCGGTTGGGGTCGTACTCGATGGTCGCGACCTTGGCCGGGATGCCGATCTTGTCCCGTTTGAAGTCGATCACCCGGTACCGGCGCTTGTGCCCGCCGCCGCGGCACCAGGATGAGATATGCCCGTGGTTGTCCCGGCCGCCCGAGCGCTTGAGCGGGCGCACCAGGGACTTCTCCGGCGCGACGTTCGTGATCTCCGCGAAATCGGAGACCGTCTTGAACCGGAGGCTCGGGGTGACCGGCTTGAACTTTTTCAAGGCCATCAGGACTGCTCCTTCCGCTCGTCGCCCGGGAATACCTCTTCCGGGGCGAAGGCGACCGCACGGAACGTGCCCGGCTTCGGGCCCGGGCGGCCGCACGGGATCCTCGCGCTACACTTGGTCGAACGCCTCGATTACCTGGCCGCTCTTGAGCGTGACCACGGCTTTCTTCCAGTTGGACCGATTCCCCAGGAACCGACCGAGACGTTTCGGCTTTCCCAGGCGGTTCATTGTCCGGACCTGCGTCACCTTGACCGTGAAGATCTTCTCGACCGCCGTGGCGATCTCGATCTTGTTGGCCTCAGGATGAACGCGGAACACGTAGGCGTTGCCCTCCTTGCGCAGGCGGGTGCCCTTTTCGCTCATGAGCGCCAGCTCAACAATGCTGCGGGGATCCTTCACGACTGCCTCCCCTCCTTCGCGGACAGCGGCCCGGCGGTCAGGGCGTCCAGCGCCTCCCGCGTGATCAGGACGTGCTCGGCGTGAAGCACCTCGTAGGCATTGAGCTGCCCCGCGCTGCTGGTCCGCACCTTCGGCAGGTTGCGGGCCGCGCGCAGGGTCAGCGGATCGTTGCCCGGCAGAACCAGGAGGCACTTCGCCGCCTCGAGGTTCAGGCCCCGCAGGAGAGCCGCCACTTCCCGGGTCCGCCCCTCGCTGACGCCGGTATCGGCCAGAACGACCACCTTTCCCTCCTTCGCGCGCACGGAAAGCGCGGAGCGGAGAGCCAGGCGACGCGTCTTCTTGGGCAGCTCGACATGGTAGTCCCGGGGTATCGGCCCGAACGCCCTTCCCCCGCCCACGTAGAGATTCGCGCGCGAAGTGCCCTGGCGAGCGCGGCCGGTCCCCTTCTGGCGGAACGGCTTCTTGCCTCCCCCGCTCACCAGGCCGCGAGTCTTCACCTGCGACGTGCCCTGGCGCTGATTGTTCAAGAAGGCCGTCACGACCTGCCACATCACGTGGCGGTGGATCTTCGCCGAGAAGATCTGGGGCGGGAGCTCGACGCTGCCCACCTCCGCTCCCCGGTGGTCACGCACGGTGGTCGTTGACATCGCTTACCGTCCTTTCAGTCCCAGGCCCTGCCGGCCCACCCCGGCGGGCCGGATGAGCACGAAGTTCCCGGATGCCCCGGGGACGGATCCCTCGAGGAGCAGAAGGTTGCGGTCGGCATCGACCTTGATGACGCGGAGGTTTCGCACCGTGATCCGCTTGTTCCCCATCTGCCCGGGAAGCCGGCGTCCCTTCAGCACGTGGGAAGGCCACGCGCTCGTGCCGACCGAGCCGGGCAGGTCGTGGGTCTTCGAGCCGTGGCTCGCGGGCCCCCCGTGGTAGTGATGGCGTCGGACAACGCCCTGGAATCCCTTGCCCTTGCTGGTGCCGACCACGTCCACCCGGACCCCGACCTCGACGTCGCCGACCGTCACCTGATCGCCCGCCTTGAGGGTGTGTCCCGGCGCCACATGGAACTCGCGGAGCATCCGGACCGGACCGCTACCGTGGCGGGCGAGGTGCCCGCGGGCCGGCTTGGTCATGAGCCGCTCCCGGATCTCTCCGAAACCGAGTTGAACCGCGTCGTAGCCGTCGACCGCGGGGGTCTTCACCTGGACCACCGGACACGGCCCGGCCTCGATGACCGTCACCGGCCGCAGGGCGCCCTTCTCCGTGAAGATCTGGGTCATCCCCACCTTGCGTCCAATCATTCCAATCATCGTCCTGTACTCCTGGCTCAGCCGTGGAGCTTGATCTCGATGTCGACCCCGGCGGGCAACTCGAGCTTCATCAGCGCATCCATCGTCTGCTGCGACGACTGCGTGATCTCGATGAGCCTCTTGTGGATCCGCATTTCGAACTGCTCGCGGGACTTCTTGTCCACGTGGGGCGAGCGGAGAACGGTCCAGACCGACCGCTTCGTCGGCAACGGAACCGGTCCGGCCGTGATCGCTCCGGTCCGCTTCGCGGTCTGGACGATGTCCCCGGCTGACTTGTCCAGGATCGAGTGATCGTAGGACTTCAACTTGATTCGGATCTTCTGGGCTGCCACTTGGATCTCCGCGCGCCGGTCACCCGGCAGTTACTGCATTCTTTCCGGCAGTGTCTCCGGCCTTGCTTCCGGGGGTCACTCAATGATCTTGCTGACGACGCCGGCCCCGACCGTCCGGCCACCCTCGCGGATGGCGAACCGAAGACCGTCTTCCATGGCGATCGGCGTGATCAACTCCACCGCGATGCGGACGTTGTCGCCCGGCATCACCATCTCCCGACCCTCCGGCAACGTCACCACGCCCGTCACGTCCGTCGTCCGGAAGTAAAACTGCGGCCGGTAGTTCCCGAAGAACGGCGTGTGTCGGCCCCCCTCTTCCTTGCTCAGGACGTACACCTCGCCCTCAAACTTCTTGTGCGGCGTGATGCTCTTCGGGGCCGCCAACACCATCCCCCGCTCCAAATCGTCCTTCTCCATGCCCCGCAACAACAAACCCACGTTGTCGCCCGCCTGCGCCTCGTCCAGGAGCTTCCGGAACATCTCCACGCCCGTCACCACCACCTCGCGCGTCTCCCGGATCCCCACCCGCTCCACCTTGTCGCCCACCTTGATCCGGCCACGCTCCACCCGACCCGTGCCCACCGTCCCCCGACCCGTGATCGAAAACACGTCTTCCACCGGCATCAAGAACGGACGGTCCACGTCCCGCTTCGGCGTCGGGATGTACGCATCCACCGCCGCCATCAAATCCAAAATGCACTTCTGCGCCTCCGGATCATCCGGATTCTCCATCGCCTTCAACGCCGAGCCCCGAACCACCGGAATCTCGTCCCCCGGGAACTCGTACTTCTTCAACAAGTCCCGCACGTCCCACTCCACATAGTCCACCAGCTCCGGGTCATCCACCATGTCCACCTTGTTCAAAAACACGATGATGTACGGAACCCCCACCTGCCGCGCCAGGAGGATGTGCTCCCGCGTCTGCGGCATCGGACCGTCCGCCGCACTCACCACCACGATCGCCCCGTCCATCTGCGCCGCCCCCGTCACCATGTTCTTCACGTAGTCCGCATGACCCGGACAGTCCACGTGCGCGTAGTGCCGATTCGCCGTCTGGTACTCCACGTGCGCCGTGGCAATGGTGATCCCCCGCGCCTTCTCTTCCGGCGCGTTGTCGATCGAGTCAAACGTCCGCACCGCCACCGTCGGATCGTTCTTCGACAACACCATGGTGATCGCCGCCGTCAGCGTCGTCTTCCCATGGTCCACGTGTCCGATCGTCCCCACGTTTACGTGTGGCTTCGTCCGCTCAAACTTCGCCTTTGCCATTTCCTTGCTCCTGTCTGGGTCCCGGCCGCTTCTTCGGCCTCATCCCGGCTCGAGCCTCAGGCGCTCGCGCCCTTGCGCATCTCCGCCTTGCGCATCTCGGCCTTCCGGATCTCCTCCAGGGCCAGATGCTCGGGCATGAAGTCGTACCGCGAGAACTGCATGGTGTAGATCCCCCGCCCTTGGGTCATCGAGCGGAGGCGCGTGGCGTACTCGAACATCTCTCCCAGCGGGACGTGGGCCGCCACCACGCGGGCGGCGCCTCGCTCGAACATCCCACCGACCTTTCCCCGCCGCGACGCCAGGTCGCCCATGACCTCGCCGACGAAGCTCTCCGGAACCACCACCTCGACGTCCATGACCGGTTCGAGCAGGCGCGGCCGAGCCTTACTCACCGCCGACTTCATCGCCATGGAACCGGCGATCTTGAACGCCATGTCGCTGGAGTCGACCTCGTGGAACGATCCGTCGAGGAGGCTGACCTTGACGTCGACCAGGGGGAAGCCGGCAAGAGGGCCGGCGCGCATGGCTTCCTTGACCCCGCGTTCGGTCGGCGCGACATACTCGCGCGGGATCGTGCCGCCGATGATCTTGTTCTCCCAGGCAAAGCCCACACCCGGCGCCGGCTCCACCTGGATCAGCACGTCTCCGTACTGGCCGCGGCCGCCGGACTGCCGCACGAAGCGCCCGCGCTCCTCGACCGACGCCGTGATCGTCTCCCGGTAGGCAACCTGGGGCCGGCCGACGTTGGCGTTGACCTGGAACTCGCGGCGCAGGCGGTCGACCAGGATCTCGAGATGCAGCTCCCCCATCCCGGAAATCAGCGTTTCCCCGGTCTCTTCCTGGGTTTCCACCCGGAAGGTGGGATCCTCCTGGACCAGCTTGTCCAGGCTGAGGGCCAGCTTGTCCTGGTCCGCCTTGGTCGCCGGCGCGATGGAGATCTGGATCACCGGCTCCGGGAAGAGAATCCGCTCCAGGCGCACCGGGTGCCGCAAGTCGCAGAGGGTGTCGCCGGTGAGGACCTTCTTGAGGCCCACCAGCGCGCCAATCTCACCCAGGCCCAACGTGGCCACCTCCTCGCGCTGGTTGGCGTGCATGCGAAAGATGCGGCCGATCCGCTCCCGGTTTCCGGTATTGACGTTGAGCACGGTGTCGCCCGTGTTGACCCGGCCCGAGTAGATGCGGAAGAAGACCAGCTTGCCCACGTACGGGTCGGTCATGATCTTGAAGGCGACCGCGGACAGCGGGGCTTCGTTCGACGGCGGGCGCATCTCGCGCTCCAGGGTATCCGGATTCTCACCTTCCACTTCCGGCATGTCCAAGGGAGACGGAAGGTAGTCGACGACGGCATCGAGAAGGAGCCGCACCCCGCGGTTGCGATAGGCGCTGCCGCAGAGAACCGGGGTGATGCGGCCGGCGATCGTGCCTTTGCGCAGCGCGCCCTTGATCAGCTCCGGGGAGAGGGAGTGGCTCTCGAGATACCGGTGAAGCAGCTCGTCGTCGTACTCGGCAAGCGCCTCCAGCATCTTTACCCGATGCTCCTCGACCATCGGAGCCCAATCCGGGGGGATCGGCTGCTCCTGGTAGGTCGTCCGGCCGTGCTCTTCCACGAAGATCACCTCGACCAGGTTCACCAGGTCGATGATGCTGTGGAAATAGTCTCCCAGGACGATCGGAACCTGCACCGGGACCGGACGGGCGCCGAGTCGATCCCGCATCATCTGCACCGCGCCCCAGAAGTCGGCCGCCCCGCGGTCCATCTTGTTCACGAACGCGATGCGCGGCACGTTGTACTTGTCGGCCTGGCGCCAGACCGTCTCGGACTGGGGCTCGACGCCGCCCACCGCACAGAAGACCGCGATCGCCCCATCCAGAACCCGGAGCGAGCGCTCCACTTCCACCGTGAAGTCGACATGTCCCGGGGTGTCGATGATGTTGATCTGGTGATCGCGCCAGTAGGTGGTCGTCGCCGCCGAGGTGATGGTGATGCCGCGCTCCCGCTCCTGCTCCATCCAGTCCATGGTGGCGGCCCCGTCGTGGACCTCCCCCATGCGGTGCAGCCGGCCGGAGAAGAACAGAACCCGCTCCGTCAGGGTCGTCTTGCCCGCATCGATGTGGGCCATGATCCCGATGTTCCGCAGGTTCGCGGTTTCAACCATCTGCGACAACGAAGACTCCCGGATTGTCCCCAATCCACGACAAGTTCCCGCCCGGCGCCGATGCCGAGCGCGGAGACCAAGACCATTCCGTGTTTAGCCGGGGGCTTTCGTCCCAAGCTTTGCCGGACCGTTGGCGACGCGGCGGTCACCGTCCCCGGGGGTTGCGCGGCGGTTGTGGCGCCAGCGCGGGTGGTCCGATACGTGCTTGCCTTGCGGATCGACCCGAAGGTGAGTCTGCCTGGCTGGACCCCCGTGGACTCAGGAAACCGGGACTCGCCCGGTTTCGGTTCTTCCTGACGGTGCCCGGACAAACGTCATGCCCGGGCTGCTGCTCCTGCTTTTGTTTCAGTCTCTGCGTCTTGCGCCGGCGAGAGATCTCAGCGAAATCCGATGACCCATCCGGACGCAATTCCGTCCCCGGGCTCGCCCGGGGGACTACCAGCGATAGTGTGAGAACGCCCGGTTCGCCTCCGCCATTCGATGGGTGTCTTCCCGCTTCTTGATGGCGGCACCCTCGTTCTTCGAGGCGGCGATCAACTCCGAGGCCAGCTTCTCGGCCATGGTGTGATCCGGTCTCGACTGGGCGAATCCGATGAGCCAGCGCATGGCCAGCGCCGTGCGCCGCTCCGGCTTGATCTCCACCGGGACCTGATAGGTGGCGCCGCCGACGCGCCGGCTCTTCACCTCCAGGTTGGGACGGAGGTTGTTGAAGGCCTGCCGCATCACGGCCAACCCTTCCTGCCCCGTCTTCTCTTCGATGATCCCCAGCGCCCCGTAGACGATCCGCTCGGCGGTGCTCTTCTTGCCTTCCTTCATCACGGAGTTGACGAGACGCGTGATCATCACGTTCCCCGTCTTGGGGTCCGGGACCAGCTCGCGTCGCTGAAAACTCGGCTTTCTCGGCATTCCGATGCTCCCTCGTACCCAGGCGTAGCCGGGGGCTGCAATCTTGTCGGGCCTGACTCTGACGGACCGTCTCTCCGTCGTCTCTGTTGTCAGGGCCTCTTGTTCTCAGAACCTCTTGTTCTCAGGGCCTCTGGACTTGGGGCCTCTTGCGCAAGAGGCCCGCCTCTGAGCTGCGGGTCTCCTCGACCCTAGTTCTTCTTGCGCTTGGTCCCGTACTTGGACCGACTCTGGTTCCGTCCATCGACTCCGCTCGCATCCAGGGTGCCGCGGATGATGTGATACCGCACGCCAGGCAGATCCTTCACGCGGCCGCCGCGAATCAGAACGATCGAGTGCTCCTGCAGGTTGTGCCCTTCGCCGGGGATGTAGCACGTGACCTCGATGTTGTTCGTCAGCCGCACGCGGGCCACCTTGCGAAGCGCCGAGTTCGGCTTCTTCGGCGTGGTCGTGTAGACGCGCGTGCAGACCCCGCGCTTCTGGGGGCAACTCTTCAGGGCCGGAGCCGCCGTCTTGTCGGTCTTGGTCCGCCTTCCCAGGCGAATCAGCTGATTCAGAGTCGGCACAGAATCCTCTCCCTGGCAAAGGGGCTACAGGTCCAAATGACCGCCGCAGCGCCAACCACTGCCGCAGTCCCAACGACTACCGATGCCCCGCGAACGACTGCGTTCTCCTGCAAACAGCGTTGTTCCGTGACAGACAGCGTTGTTCGGCTACAGACAGCAGTATTCCCACCCGGCGTGTCCCCGATCGAGGAACGCTGTGCCCCGCGGACGGGGCACTCGCGGCGAGGCGGGAGTCAGGCCTCCGAGACGCGATTTCATCGCACAGAAATCGGAGTCTACGGATCGCATCAGGTTTCGTCAACCCGAAACTACCACCGAATCTCCCGATTTGCCCCCGGAGCCCGGGGTCCGGGGCCCGGAGTCCGGGGTCCGGGATCCGGGGTCCAGGGTCCGGACCGCCCGCCGGACCGTCGAAGACCTGCCGGCCGGGGGGCCGTCAGGCGCTCTGGACCGCGGTGTCGTCCGGGAACACCTCCGCCGACTCATCTGTCGGGATAGACCGGATCTTCCGGTATTCCGGAAGTCCCGTCCCTGCCGGGATGAGCCGGCCGAGGGCGACGTTCTCCTTGAGACCGCGGAGCGGGTCGACGGCCCCGTTGACCGACGCCTCCGTGAGAATCCGCGTCGTCTCCTGGAAGGAGGCGGCGGCCACGAACGACTGGGTCGAGAGCGAAGCCTTGGTGATCCCCAGGAGCAGGGGCTCGAAACTGGCCGGCTTCCCGCCCTCGCCCTTGATCCGCTCGAGTTCTTCCCGCAGGACGATCTTGTCCACGGCCTCACCCTGCAGGAAGTTGGTGTCCCCCGGGTCCTCGACCTTCACCTTCTGCAGCATCTGGCGGACGATGACTTCGATGTGCTTGTCGTCGATCCGCACCCCCTGCAGCCGGTAGATCTCCTGGATCTGGTCCACCAGGTACTCCTGCACCTTGTTGATCCCCTTCACCCGCAGAATGTCATGCGGGTTGATGGGACCGTCGGTGAGCCGGTCCCCGGCGCGGACCTCGAGCGATTCGTGCACGTAGATCTGCTTGCCGGGCAGGATCAGGTACTCCTTGCGGTCGTGGTCGTTTTCGACGGTGATCTTCTTCATGCCGCGGGTGCCCTTGCTGACCCGCGCGATCCCGTCGATTTCCGAGATGATCGCCTGCTCCTTGGGCTTGCGGGCCTCGAAGAGCTCGGACACTCGGGGCAGACCTCCGGTGATGTCGCGCGTCCGCGAGGACTCGCGCCGGATCTTGGCCAGGACGTCGCCGACCCGCACTTCCTGTCCGTCTCGCACCTGGAGGCGCGCCCCGGTCGGAAGCGGGTAGCTGTTCAGCGTGGTCTCGTTCTTGGACACGATCTCGATGTGCGGCTGCAGGATCTTCTCCCGGTCTTCCACGATGACCGGGATCTTCTGCTTCGTCGTCTCATCGATCTCGTCCCGCAGCGTCACCTTTTCCTTGATGTCGATGAAGCGGACGATTCCCCGTTCCCGCACCACGATCGGGGTGTTCCAGTTGTCCATCTCGTAGAGGACATCGTCCCTCTTCTTCTTCTCCAACCTCGCGTACTGGTCGATCAGCGCCTTCTTCAACTCGTCCTTGGTCGGCTCCCGGCCCAGGCTCTTCTTCAGCTCGCCCCGCGCCTTGTCCTTGAGGTGCTCCGGGAAGTCCTTGTGCTCGGGGTCGGAGTAGAACATGACGGCGCCGTAGCGCGGCTCGAACCGGTCGACCACCGTCGTGCCGTCGTCGGCATAGAGGACCATTTCCCCGCGATAACCGATGTTCACGAACCGCGGGGGATCATCCTCCGTCGTGACGAAGCGGAGCCCGTCTTCATAGCGGATGATACCGTCGGAGCGGGCCCGGACCTTGGACTGCTCCACGATCAGGCTGGCCGCGCCGCCGAAGTGGAAGGTCCGGAGCGTGAGCTGGGTCCCGGGCTCGCCGATCGATTGCGCCGCGATGACGCCGACCGCTTCGCCCATGGAGACCATGTTCCCGGTGGCGAGATCGCGCCCGTAGCACTTCACGCAGACGCCCCGCCGGGCCTCGCAGGTGAGCACCGAGCGGATGCGCATCCGCTCCACGCCCGCTTCTTCCAGCTTGTCAGTGACCTCCTCGGTGATGAGAGTCCCCTCTTCGACCAGGAGCTCGTTGGAGTCGCGGGCGTAGACATCTTCGGCATTGACCCGCCCGAGGATGCGGTCGGTGAGCGGCTCAACGACCTCCTCGCCGTTCTTCAGCGGGCCCTTCTCGACTCCCAGGATGGTGCCGCAGTCCTCCATGGTGATGATCATGTCCTGGGCCACGTCCACCAGCCGCCGCGTCAGATAGCCGGCATCGGCAGTCTTGAGGGCGGTGTCGGCCAGACCCTTGCGGGCGCCGTGGGTCGAGACGAAGAACTCGAGCACGGTCAGGCCTTCCTTGAGATTGGAGATGATCGGCTGCTCGATGATCTCTCCGGACGAGCCGGTCACCTTCTTCTGCGGCTTCGTGATCAGGCCGCGCATCCCGGCGAGCTGGCGGACCTGCTCCTTGTTTCCGCGGGATCCCGAGTCGATCATCATGAAGATCGGGTTGAAGCCGGATTCGCTCCGGCGCAGCCCCTCCATGGTGTGTTCCTCGACCTGGTTCGTCACGCCGGTCCACAGCTCGATCAGCTTGTTATACCGCTCGTTGGCGGACAAGGTCTGCTCGCGGTGCGCCCGGTTGATCTTCTCCACTTCGCGGTTGGCCTTCTCGATGATGTCTCGCTTTTCCGTCGGGATAATGAAGTCGTCGATCCCCACGGTCACGCCGGCCCGCGTGGCATACCCGAAGCCGATGCGCTTGAGGCGATCGAGCAGCGCGGCGGTGACGTCGCGTCCAAAGGAGTGGTAGGAGTTGGCCACCAGGTCTTCGAGCTGCTTTTTGTCCAAGGTCTTGTTCAAGAACGGAAGCTGGTCCGGCATCTCGTCGTTGAAGAGGACCCGGCCCACGGTCGTCTCGGGCGTGCGGTGCTTCTCCTCTCCTTCGAACCCCTTGGCGATCTTGTGCGCCGGCACCCGGAAACGGATCCGGGAGTGCAGGTCCACCACCCCGCGGTCCAGCGCCAGGCGAACCTCGTCCGCGGAGCCGAAGACGCAGGGAGCGTCTCCGTACTCCGGGGCGGCGCCCGTGGCGCCGGTCCGCCGTCCCTCACCGGCTACGCCCGACTTCGGCTTGGTCAGGTAGTAACAGCCGAGCACGATGTCCTGGCTCGGCGTGGCCACCGGCCGGCCGGATGCGGGCAGCAGGATGTTGTTGGGGGCCAGAAGCAGCTCCCGGCACTCGATCTGGGCCACGAAGGAAAGCGGAATGTGCACGGCCATCTGGTCGCCGTCGAAGTCGGCGTTGAAGGCGGTGCAGACCAGCGGATGCAGCCGGATCGCCTTGCCTTCCACCAGCACCGGCTGGAACGCCTGGATCCCCAGGCGATGCAGGGTGGGCGCCCGGTTGAGCATCACCGGATGATCCTTGATGATCTCGCTCAGGATCTCCCAGACCCCCGGACCTTCCCGCTCCACCAGCTTCTTGGCGTTCTTGACCGTCTCACCCTCTTCCTCGAGCTTGCGGATGATGAAAGGCTTGAAGAGCTCGATCGCCATGTTCTGCGGCAATCCGCACTCCTGCAGGCGCAGCTCGGGACCGACCACGATGACCGAGCGGCCGGAGTAGTCGACCCGCTTGCCCAGCAGGTTCTGGCGGAACCGGCCCTGCTTGCCCTTGAGCATGTCGCTGAGCGACTTCAGGGGGCGGTTTCCCTGCCCGCGGACGGCGCGGGTCCGGCGCCCGTTGTCGAAGAGGGCGTCCACCGCCTCCTGCAACATGCGCTTCTCATTGCGCAGGATCACTTCGGGAGCCCGGATCTCGATGAGCTTCTTCAGCCGGTTGTTCCGGTTGATGACGCGCCGGTAGAGGTCGTTCAGGTCCGAGGTGGCGAAGCGGCCTCCCTCCAGCGGCACCAGCGGGCGCAGATCGGGCGGAAGCACGGGCACCACCGTCAGGATCATCCACTCGGGCTTGTTGCCGCTCTGCCGGAACGCCTCCACGATCTTCAGGCGCTTGAGGGTATCCTTGCGGCGCTGGACCGAAGTCTCGATCCGCACCTGGGTCCGCAGCTCCGCGGAGAGCTCGTCGAGGTCAAGCCGCTCCAGGAGCTTGCGGATCGCTCCCGCGCCCATCCCGGCTTCGAAGTGCATGGCGGGATCGGCCTTGAGCTCCTGGTACTGCTCCTCGCTCAGAAGCTCATTCGGCCGGAACGGGGTATTGCCCGGATCGATCACGACATACGACTCGTAGTACAGGATCCGTTCGAGGTTGCGGATCGACATGTCGACCAGGTGGCCGATGCGGCTGGGCACGCCCTTGAAGTACCAGATGTGGGAGACCGGCACCGCGAGCTCAACGTGGCCCATCCGCTCACGGCGAACGCTGGCCTGGGTGACCTCGACGCCGCACTTGTCGCAGATGATTCCGCGATAGCGGATCATCTTGTAGCGACCGCAGGCGCACTGCCAGTCCTTCACCGGCCCGAAGATCCTCTCGCAGAAGAGGCCGTCCCGCTCCGGCTTGAATGACCGATAGTTGATCGTTTCCGGCTTCAGCACCTCGCCGTGCGACCAACTGCGGATCACGTCCGGGGAGGCCAACCGGATGCGGATCGCGTTGAAGTTGAACTTCCGCCGGGTCTCGCGTTCGCCCCGAATCGCAGTCATCGGGGGCAGAATCGGGCCCCCCTGACTGGAAGGGGTCATGAAGCTCAGCTCCGGGGTCTCGGCCATGGCATATCCTCCGTCGATCCCTGCTCGCGGGCTCCTACTCGAACAGCACGTCGAGGCAGAGCGACTTCAGCTCCTTGACGAGAACGTTGAACGACTCGGGCACGCCCGGTTCCGGCGGGTTCTCGCCCTTGACGATCGCCTCGTAGATGCGGGACCGCCCCTGCACGTCGTCCGACTTCACGGTGAGAAGCTCCTGCAGCGTGTAGGCGGCGCCGTAGGCCTCGAGGGCCCACACCTCCATCTCCCCGAAGCGCTGGCCGCCGAACTGGGCCTTGCCGCCCAGAGGCTGCTGCGTCACCAGGGAGTAGGGCCCGATGGAACGGGCGTGGATCTTGTCGTCCACAAGGTGAGACAGTTTCAACATGTAGAGGTAGCCCACGGTGACCCGGTGGTCGAACCGCTGGCCGGTCTTGCCGTCGTACAAGACGGCCTTGCCGTCCTCCGGCTCGCCGGCTTCCTGAAGGCAGCCCTTGATCTCGTCCACGCTGGCGCCGGCGAACACCGGTGTCTCCACGCGGATCCCCAGCCGGGCGGCGGCCAGTCCGAGGTGGGTCTCCATGATCTGGCCGATGTTCATTCGCGACGGCACGCCGAGCGGGTTCAGGATCATCTGGACCGGGCGCCCGTCGGACAGGTACGGCATGTCCTCGACCGGCACGATGGTGGAGACGACACCCTTGTTTCCGTGCCGACCGGCCATCTTGTCGCCGACCGAGAGCTTCCGCTTCTTGCCCACGAAGACCTTGACCAGCTTGACCACGCCGGGGGGGAGCTCGTCTCCGCGCTGCACCCGCTCGCGGTCCTTCTCGAGCTTCTTTTCCAGCCGGCTGATGGCGTCCCGCGCCGCCTCCATCTGGCGCCAGAAACGGGCGGTCACCTTGGCGTCGCGGACGATCGGAGAGTCCGGGGCCAGGTCGTCGAAGTTGACTCCGGAGAGGGTCGCGAAGGAGCCCTTGCGCCCGGCGCGCATGATCGGCTTGCCGGTCTCCACCGAGTCCCAGCGCTCCAGGATCTGCCCGTCGAGGATCCGCTTCAGCTCGTCGTCGCGGGCTTCCAGGATGCGCAGCTTCTCCTTGCGGAAGGTGCGCTGGAGCCGGTCCAGCTTCAGGCGCTCCTGCTTCTTCGTCGATTCATCCTTCTCCTTGCGGGAGAAGACCTTGATGTCGATGACCACGCCGTCCATTCCCGGGGGAGCCTTGAGGGAGGCGTCGCGCACGTCGCCCGCCTTGTCGCCGAAGATGGCGCGCAGCAGTCGCTCTTCCGGGGTCAGCTCGGTCTCGCCCTTGGGCGTGACCTTGCCCACGAGGATGTCGCCCGAGCGCACCGGCGCGCCGATGCGGATGATGCCGTCCTCGTCCAGGTTGCGGACCGCGTCGTCCCCCACGTTCGGGATCTCGCGGGTGATCTCCTCCACGCCCTGCTTGGTGTCGCGGACCTGGAGCTCGAACTCCTCGATGTGGATCGAGGTGAAGATGTCGCTCTTGATCAGTTCCTCGGAGACGATGATGGCGTCCTCGAAGTTGTACCCGTTCCAGGGCAGGAAGGCGACGAGGACGTTGCAGCCGAGCGCCAGCTCGCCTTCGCTGGTACTGGGACCGTCGGCGAGGATCTGCCCCGCCTTCACCCGGTCGCCTTCGAAGACCAGCGGCCGCTGGTTGATGCAGGTGTTCTGATTCGAGCGCTTGAACTTGATCAGATTGTAGACATCGTTGCCGGCGGACTCCGTGAAGTCGGTCACCATTTCCGCCTTGTCGAGCTCGGGCCGGACGATGACCTGGTCGCCGCTCACCGCGACCACCGTGCCTTCCCGCCGGGCCGCGATCATGGCGCCGGAGTCTTCCGCCACCTTCCGCTCCAGGCCGGTCCCGACCAGCGGCGGTTGGCAGACGAGCAGGGGCACGGCCTGACGCTGCATGTTCGAGCCCATCAGGGCGCGGTTGGCTTCATCGTGCTCCAGAAATGGAATCAGGGCCGCCGCCGGACTGACGAGCTGGATCGGCGAGACGTCCATGAAGTCGACCTGCTCGGGCGCGACCAGAGGGAAGTCGCCTTTGCTGCGGGAGGCAACCCGCTTGTTCAGCAGCAGGCCCGCCTTTTCACCCTCGCGCTTGATCGGCTCGTTGGCCTGCGCGATGGTGCATCGGTCCTCTACGTCGGCGGAGAGGAACTCCACGGCCCGGGTAACCACTCCCGCCTTGACCTTCCGGTAGGGAGTCTCCAGGAAGCCCAGATCGTTGACCCGCGCATACGAGGAGAGGGAGGAGATGAGTCCGATGTTCGGACCTTCCGGCGTCTCGATCGGGCACATCCGGCCATAGTGGGTGTAGTGAACGTCGCGGACCTCGAAGCCGGCCCGGTCACGCGTAAGCCCCCCGGGCCCGAGGGCGGACAGACGCCGCTTGTGCGTCAGCTCGGCCAGCGGATTGGTCTGATCCATGAACTGGGAGAGCTGGCTGGACCCGAAGAAGCTCTGGATCACCGCGGAGATCGTGCGGGCGTTGATGAAGTCGTAGACGGTGACCGTCTCCGGCTCGTGCAACGACATCCGTTCCCGGATGATGCGCGCCATCCGCGCCAAACCGGTGTTGAACTGATTCGCCAGCAGCTCGCCGACCGAGCGGACGCGCCGGTTGCCGAGGTGGTCGATATCGTCCGTCTCGGCCAGGGCGGTTTCGGCCTCCTCGCTGATCCGGAGGAGGAGCAGATACTTGAGGATCGCAATGAAATCCTCTTTGCAGAGCGTCTCGCACGAGGCGTCGGGGGCCTTGAGACCCCACCGCTTCACCTGCTCCTTGCCGAGCAGGCGCAGATGGTCCAGCTTGGCGTTGAGCTTGTACCGGCCGACGCCGGCCAGATCGTACCGCTTGGGATTGAAGAACAACCGGCTGATGACGTCCCGCGCCGTTTCGGGGCGGCTGGGCTCGCCCGGCCGGATCTGGGCGTAGATCCGCGCCTGGGCCTCTTCCTCGGTCTTGGTGGTGTCCTTGCGGAGGGTGTTGCGGATGATGTCCGCTTCCTCCTGCAGGGGAATGATGTAGAGCGAGATGTCCGAGATGCCGGCCTTGACCAGGTCCTTCAGCTTCTCCGCCGTCAGCTCGTCATTGCACTCGAGGAGGACCTCGCCGGACTCCGGACTGACCACGTCCCGGGCAGCCACCCGGCCGATCAAGGACTGCATCCGCTTGGTGCGCGGGTCGCCCAGCTCCACCGACTCCCGCTCGTAGAAGAAGTCGAGGATGTCCTGCTCCGCGGTGATTCCCAGCCCCTTGAGCAACACCGTGGCCGGCAGCTTGCGCTTGCGGTCGATGTGGACATACATGATGTCCTTGACGTCGACCGAGAACTCCACCCAGGAGCCCCGGTAGGGGATGATGCGCGCGGTGTACAACCGCTTCCCGTTCGGGTGCGTGCTCTCGTCGAAGAAGACCCCGGGCGACCGGTGGAGCTGACTCACGATCACGCGCTCGGCACCGTTGATGATGAAGGTGCCCTTCTCCGTGATCATGGGGAGCTCGCCGAGATAGACATCGCTCTCGGTGATTCCCCGCTCCACCTTCTGTCCGTCGACATCCTCACGGATGCGAAGGCGCAGCTTGACCTTCAGCGGAACCGCCGAAGTCAGATCGCGCTCCTGGCACTCCTCCACGGAGTACTTCGGCTCTCCGATCGAGTAGGAGATGAACTCCAACGAGAACATCTCCCGAGCATCGCTGATCGGGAAGACCGAGTTGAAGACCTCCTGGAGCCCTTCGTTCTTCCGTTCCGCCGGCGGGACTCCCGCCTGCAGGAACGACTGGAACGATTTGAGCTGGACGTCCAGCAGGTTCGGAATCGGAATACTCCAGCGCTCGCTGAGCTTGGAGAAGCTTCGGGTCTGGACCGGTGTCCCTTTCAAGTCGCGTCCCCCCTGTCGGTTTGAGACGACAAGCCGCCCGCACCGCCCGCCGGCGAAGACGGGTCCCGCGGGCGGTTGCTTCCCTACGAGCCGGGACTACTTGATCTCGACCTTGGCGCCCGCTTCCTCGACCTTGGCCTTGGTTGCCTGGGCCTCTTCCTTCGAGACCTTCTCCTTGAGCGGCTTCGGCGCGGTATCGACCAGGTCCTTGGCCTCCTTGAGACCCAGGCCGGTGACTTCCCGGACGACCTTGATGACCTGGAGCTTCTGGCCGCCGACGTCCTTCAGGATGACGTCGAACTCAGTCTGCTCCTCGACTGCCGCCGCGGCGGGCGCCGCGGCCGCCGCCATCATCGGGGCCGCCGCCGTCACTCCGAACTCCTGCTCGATATCCTTCACCAGCTGGGAAATCTCGAGCATGGTGGAGTTCCGGACCCAATCCAGCACCTGATCCTTGCTGATCGACATGTTCTCCTCCTCGATCCCGCCGGAGACCGGCGGACCGACGCCGGCACCCTGGCCCTTGCCCTGGACAAACACCGCGATGGTGCGACCACGGTTCCGCTTCGAAAGTCACGACGGTGCGATCACCGCCTCTCCGGACACGTCTCCTGCCCGGATTCCTGCCCTGTCCGAATCGCCGTCCGATCCCGGCAACTCGCCCGATCTGGGCAAGCTCCCGGCTCGGAGGCGTTTCCTGCTCGGACACCCTGCATCCCGCCGGCATCGCATCCGGCGACCGGATCCGGGTGCCCCCCCGCACATAGAAACCCGGCCCCGCCCGGGTCGCGCCGAAACCCCACCGCCGGCCTCCCCTGACCGGGCCTCCGGCGCCTCCCGCACACGCTTACGACGCGGCGGTGGTCTCCGACCCGGCGGCCGCGCTCCCCGCCCGCTGCTGGGCCACCGAGTCGAGAACGTTGGCCAGATTCCGGGGGCTGGCGTTCAGCACGCCGACCAGCCGGGTCAGAGGCGCCATGAGGACGCTGAGCAGCATCGAAAGGAGCGCCTCCCGGGTGGGCAGCTTGGACAACGCCTGGACGCCTGCCTCGTCGAAAAGCTCGCCTTCCAGCCAGGCAACCTTTACGCGGGGCATCTTGTTCTTCTTGATGTACTGCTCCAGGATGCGCGCCGGGCTGACGGCGTCCGCGGCGGTCGTCATCAAGGCCGTAGGCCCGTGTAGGTGAGGGGCGACCGGCGCGAACTGGGTGTCGTGGGATGCGCGATGGAGCAGCGTGTTCTTGACGACCTCCAAGGTGATCCCGTTCTCGCGGCAGAGCCGTCGGAATCCGGTGAGCATCTCCACCGACATGCCGGACAGATCCGCCAGGTAGATCGCCTTGGCCGCGCCCAGGGTCTCCACCAGCTCGGCGACCTTCTGCTCCTTCTCCGCCCTCGTCTTCGGCATCGGCTCCTCCGGTCCCTCTCAGGCGACCCGCCCGGGTCCGCCCGTCATGCGTCTCACCTTGCTGCGGGCCTGCGGGTCGTGTTCCCCGGGCCCCCCAAAACCTCGCTTCGGCTCGAACGCCGCTTGATCCTCCGCCCCCGGCGCCGGCAGAAGTCCGCCGGGCCGGGCGACCCTCACACCCGGGCCGGAGCGGCCTCCGCGGCCGACACCTTGACGCCGCCACCCATGGTGGAGCTGAGGGTGATCTTCTTCACGTACTGGCCCTTGGCCGCGGCGGGCCGCAACCGCACGACTTCATTGAGGAATGCGCGGGCATTCTCCGAAAGCTGGGGCAGGGCAAAGCTGGCCTTGCCCACCGGAGCGTGCAGGTTGCCGGCCTTGTCCACGCGGAATTCGATCTTCCCGCCCTTGGACTCGGTGACCGCCTTCGCGATGTCGAAGGTCACCGTTCCGACCTTGGCGTTGGGCATCAGGCCGCGGGGCCCCAGGATCTTTCCGAGCTTGCCGACCTCGCCCATCATGTCCGGCGTGGTGATGACCCGGTCGAAATCGGTCCAGCCGTCACGGATCTTCGCGACGAGTTCCTCCGCGCCGACGTAGTCGGCTCCGGCCTTCTCGGCTTCCGCGATCTTCTCCCCCTTGGTCAGGACCAGCACACGCACCGTCTTGCCGGTGCCGTGGGGAAGCACGACCGTCCCCCGGACCATCTGATCGGCGTGCTTGGGGTCAACCCCGAGCCGCACCACGCACTCGACCGTCTCGTCGAACTTCGCGGTGGCGTGTTCCTTGACGAATTCCAGCGCCGAGTCCAGGGAGAGCTCCGGCTGTAGTTTCGCCTTGTCTTCCACGATCTTGCGGAACCGCTTGCCGATCCATACTACTCGCTTCACAGCCTGCCTCCTAGGCGACCAGGATGCCCATGCTTCGGGCCGTGCCCTCAATCATGCGGACCGCAGCCTCGACATCGTTGGCGTTCAAGTCCTTCATCTTGAGCTCGGCGATCTCCCGCACCTGCTTCGCCGTGACCGTCCCGACCTTCACCTTGTTCGGAGTGCCGGAGGCGGTGGCCAGCCCCGCCGCCTTCTTGAGCAAGACGGCGGCCGGCGGCGTCTTGAGGATGAAGGAGAACGAGCGATCCTTGTAGATGGAGATGATCGCCGGAACGATCATGCCCGTCATCCCGCCGGTCGCCGCGTTGAACTGCTTGCAAAAATCGACGATGTTTACCTGGTGCTGGCCGAGGGCCGGACCAACGGGCGGAGCCGGGGTCGCCTGACCCGCCGTGATCTGGAGCTTGACCTTGGCCTTGATCGGTTTCTCCGCCATCTGGCCTCCGCTTGAATCGACCCGCCCTAGAACGCCTGGACCTGGTTGAAGTCCAGCTCGACCGGGGTGGGCCGCCCGAAAATCGACACCATCACCCGGACCTTGCCGCGATCGAGATTGATCTCATCGACCTGGCCGACGAAGTCGCTGAAAGGTCCGTCGACGACCTTGATACTCTCTCCGACCTTGAAGGGAACCTCGGTGGTCACCTTGCCCTTTTCCACGACACCCTGCCCGCGGATCCGCGCGATCTCGGCCTCGCTCAGCGGGACGGGCTTGTCATCACCCAGAAAGTGGGTCACCCCGGGCACGCCGGTCACGAGCGTCTGGGTCTCGGTGTCCAGTTCCATCTCCACCAGCACGTAGGACGGGAAGGTCTTCCGCCGCGATACGGTCTTCTTGCGGTCCTTCATGACCGTGAAGTCCTCGGTCGCGATGAGGATCTCCCCGAACCGGTCCTGCAGCTTGGCGTACTGGATCGCCCGCTCCAAGTTCGCCCGCACTTTGTTCTCGTGCCCGGCGTAGGTGTGTATGGCGAACCACTTCTTGGTCATTTTGCTCTCGACTGCTCTGATTGCTCCGGCTACATGAGCCGCAGCAGCCGGGTGACGATCTGATTGACCCCCAGGTCGACGGCGAAGATGAACATCGAAATCAGCAGGACCGTCACCAGGACGACCATGGTCGACTCCTGCAACTCCTCCCGCGACGGCCACGTGACCTTCTTCGACTCGACCCTTACGTCGTGAATGAAGGTGCTCAGCCGTTCCATCATCGCCATCCAAGACCTCCACGCATGGCGAAGAAGCCGCCAACCCGCCTCTTCACCGGACACATCCTCTTCCGCGATCCGTTATCCGCGGCCACCCACGATCCGCGGCCACCCACGATCCGCGGCCACCCACGATCCGCGGCCACCCACGGTCCGCGGCCACCCACGGTCCGCGGCCACCCACGGTCCGCGGCCGCGACCGGCGCCCGCGGCTACCCGCGGCGCCCGCCCCGGCTCACTCAGAAGACCCGGGGCCACGATCGTCTTTGCCGATCAGCGCGTCTCCTTGTGCGCGGTATGCACCCGGCAGTGGGAGCAGTACTTCTTGTACTCCACCCGGTCGGGGTGCAGGCGCTTGTTCTTCTTCGTCGTGTAGTTCCGGCGCTTGCACTCGCCACAGGCGAGGGTGATCTGGTCTCTCACGGCTCAACTCCCAGGCCGGGTTCGTTTCCGGCGGTCACTCAATGATCTTGCTGACGACGCCGGCCCCGACCGTCCGGCCACCCTCGCGGATGGCGAACCGAAGACCGTCTTCCATGGCGATCGGCGTGATCAACTCCACCGCGATGCGGACGTTGTCGCCCGGCATCACCATCTCCCGACCCTCCGGCAACGTCACCACGCCCGTCACGTCCGTCGTCCGGAAGTAAAACTGCGGCCGGTAGTTCCCGAAGAACGGCGTGTGTCGGCCCCCCTCTTCCTTGCTCAGGACGTACACCTCGCCCTCAAACTTCTTGTGCGGCGTGATGCTCTTCGGGGCCGCCAACACCATCCCCCGCTCCAAATCGTCCTTCTCCATGCCCCGCAACAACAAACCCACGTTGTCGCCCGCCTGCGCCTCGTCCAGGAGCTTCCGGAACATCTCCACGCCCGTCACCACCACCTCGCGCGTCTCCCGGATCCCCACCCGCTCCACCTTGTCGCCCACCTTGATCCGGCCACGCTCCACCCGACCCGTGCCCACCGTCCCCCGACCCGTGATCGAAAACACGTCTTCCACCGGCATCAAGAACGGACGGTCCACGTCCCGCTTCGGCGTCGGGATGTACGCATCCACCGCCGCCATCAAATCCAAAATGCACTTCTGCGCCTCCGGATCATCCGGATTCTCCATCGCCTTCAACGCCGAGCCCCGAACCACCGGAATCTCGTCCCCCGGGAACTCGTACTTCTTCAACAAGTCCCGCACGTCCCACTCCACATAGTCCACCAGCTCCGGGTCATCCACCATGTCCACCTTGTTCAAAAACACGATGATGTACGGAACCCCCACCTGCCGCGCCAGGAGGATGTGCTCCCGCGTCTGCGGCATCGGACCGTCCGCCGCACTCACCACCACGATCGCCCCGTCCATCTGCGCCGCCCCCGTCACCATGTTCTTCACGTAGTCCGCATGACCCGGACAGTCCACGTGCGCGTAGTGCCGATTCGCCGTCTGGTACTCCACGTGCGCCGTGGCAATGGTGATCCCCCGCGCCTTCTCTTCCGGCGCGTTGTCGATCGAGTCAAACGTCCGCACCGCCACCGTCGGATCGTTCTTCGACAACACCATGGTGATCGCCGCCGTCAGCGTCGTCTTCCCATGGTCCACGTGTCCGATCGTCCCCACGTTTACGTGTGGCTTCGTCCGCTCAAACTTCGCCTTTGCCATGGCCAGACTGTCCTTCCCGGGGCTGGTCCCCTTCCCAGGGCCGCTCCCCTGCCTGGGGCTGTTTCTCTACGTGGGGCCGTGCGCGCCCCTACCAAGCGCTGGTCCGTACCGGATGGCCTCCGCGGTTCACCCCTCTCGAGTGACGGCCCGTGGTGGCCGACTGTGAGCGCAGATAAAGCGGTGGGCTGCCAAGTTGGAGCCGTATCTCTTCCTTGCTCTGCTTCTTTGCCGAACCGTGTCTCTGTCCTAGCCTCTGTCCTAGCCTCTGTCCTAGCCTCTGTCCTAGCCTCTGTCTTCCCGATGCTCTCCGCGCCCCGACGTCCTGCGCCTCAGGCCACGAGCACCGCCGCTGACAGGCCTCGACCGACCACTTCCCGAAACCGGCATCGGGGCCGAACCGGCCGGCCTCGAACCGATCTTGCGCCGCAAGCCGCGAATCCCCGCGAACCGCGCCGGCGCAACCCGATGAGCCCACGATCAGAATCGAACTGATGACCTTCTCCTTACCATGGAGATGCTCTACCGACTGAGCTACGTGGGCACCTGAAACTGAGCGGGAGACGGGACTCGAACCCGCGACGTCCAGCTTGGAAGGCTAGAGCTCTACCAACTGAGCTACTCCCGCCGATCGACCGAAGCCGGATCCCTTCCCGCGGGAATCATCTGGTGGGGAGGGAAGGATTCGAACCTTCGAAGGCGTACGCCGACAGATTTACAGTCTGTTCCCTTTGGCCACTCGGGAACCTCCCCACGCAAACTGACGGCAGGACGCATGTTCCAGAGCCTGACTTCGACTCTCGCGGCCCGTCCGCGGCCGGAACCACCGGAACCACGCGCCTGGAAGACTCTCCGTTACCGAGAGCCTAGGTTGCCGGGACTCCACGTCGCCGGGATCCGCCTCCCCCGGGAAGCACCGTTCCCGTCATGTCAAACCCGCCGCCAGATCCCAGACCGACCGGGCATCCGCATCTGAGCTGGCGAAGGGATTTGAACCCCCGACCTGCTGATTACAAATCAGCTGCTCTACCACTGAGCTACGCCAGCGGATTCCGTCCGGCGAAGCCATTCCGGCGCGCCAAAAGCGCGACCGTCCGACCTCCCGTCTTGCGGGCGACAGAAAGTCGAGCGCCGCCTCTTACAGCACCCTCTAACAGCACCTATGAACGGAGGCGCGGGAACAAAGGCAGGGTCAACGAGATCGTCCCCGCCAGCCAACGCCAAAGACTGACATCCTATGGACGCAGACTAGGATCGTCAACACTTTTTTCGCGGCGGGCATCAGGGTTGCAGCACAAAACCCGAGGGTCACCGGCAGGGGCGAACCTCGCTCTTTCCGCTCTTGTCCTCGACCAGAAACCCCTTCGCCAGGATCTCCTGTCTCAACAAATCCGCCCGCGCCCAGTCCTTGGCCTGACGGGCGGCCGAACGCGCCTCCACCAGCTTCAGGACCTCGGGCGGAATCACCAACTCGCGAATTGGCAATAGGTTGATCCCGATCAGATCGGCCAGGTGGTGGAGCACCATCTGCCCCTCTCGCACCGTCGCCTCCTTCTCGTCGGAAGCCGGCAGGGCGAGCTGGCGGTTCAGGAGCCGGCACAAGTCGAAGAGGTTTCCGATCGCCCGGGCCGAGTTGAAGTCGTCCTTGAGCGCCTCCAGGAACCCCTCCATCGCCCCGCGGATCTCGAGATTCCGAATCTCCCCGGCCGGAAACGGCTCGGTGGTGAGGACCGGTGGAGGGCCCCCAGCCTGACAGATGGCGGCGGCGGTCGCCTGGAGCCGGGAGAGCGCAACCCCCGCTTCGGCGAGGCGCTCCTCGCTGAACTCGATCGGGCTGCGGAAGTGCGTCGAGAGCAGGTAGTACCGGACGGTATCGGGATGGGCCACCTGGCAGACATCCTCGATCAGGAAGAAGAGCTTCGTGGACTTCGACATCTTCTCGCCACCCAGAAGCAGAAGCCCGTGCTGGATCCAGTAGTTGACGAAGGTCTGGCCCGTGGCCGCTTCCGCCTGGGCGATCTCGTTTTCGTGGTGCGGGAAGATCAGGTCGATCCCCCCCCCGTGGATGTCAAAGCTGGGACCGAGGTACTTCATCGCCATCGCCGAGCACTCGATGTGCCAACCGGGGCGCCCGCGACCCCAGGGGCTGTCCCAGTAAGGCTCGCCCTCCTTGGCGTTTTTCCACAGGGCGAAGTCGAGCGGGCTCTCCTTCTGTTCCCCGATCTCGATGCGCGACCCGGACCGCAGTTCGTCGATCTTGCGCTTGGAGAGCTTGCCGTAATCGGCGTAGCGCTCGACCCGGAAGTAGACGTCGCCTCCGGCGGCGTAGGCAACGCCCTTGCCGATCAGGCGGGCGATCAACTCCTGGATCTCCGCCATGTGCTCGGTCGCCTTCGGATAGAGGGTGGCCCGGCGGTTGCCAAGGAGGTCGACGAAGGACATGTAGCAGTCCATGTTTCGCTTCGCGATGGTGCGGTAGTCGGCCCCTTCCTCGTTCGCCCGGTCGATGATCTTGTCATCGACGTCGGTGAAGTTGTTGAGGTAGGTGACGTCGTATCCGAAGTAGGTCATGACCCGGCGCACCAGGTCCCCGACCACCGCGCCCCGCATGTGTCCGACATGGGGCCGGTCCTGCACGGTCATCCCGCAGATGTACATCCCAACCTTGCCGGGCCGCACCGGCTTGAACTCGAAGCGATCCGCGCGCAGGGCGTCATAGACCTTCAGGCACATGCTCCTTCACCCCTTCCAGGTTCGTGTTCCGCCGCAGCTCACCGCCGCTTTCGTCCCGCGCGGACGAAGGCGAGATCGCAGAGCGAAGCCACCAGATCGTCAAACGAAAGCCCCACCGCGCCGGCGGCCTTGGGAATCAGACTGGTCTCGGTCATCCCCGGCACCGTGTTGACTTCAAGCACGGCACAACGTCCGTCCGGGGCCAACCGGATGTCGGTGCGCCCCAGATCCCGGCACTCCAGGGCGCGAAACGCCCGCAGGCCGATCTCTTCCAGGCGGTTGCGATCCGCCTCCGGCAGGCGGGCGGGGACATCGTACTCGGTCCTTCCCTTCTCGTACTTGTTTCGGTAGTCGTAGAAGCCGTCTTTGGGCCGGATTTCAACCAGCGGCAGCGCCCGGTCCGCGAGCACCCCGACGGTCAGCTCCCGGCCGGGGATGTACTCCTCCACCAGGAGCCCGCGATCCGGGTCGGCCAGCGCGCCGCCCGCCTCCCACGCGGCAACCCAGTCCTCAGGTCCGTGCACAACGGTGAGGCCGATCGTGGAGCCGCCGTCGATCGGCTTGACGACCAGAGGGTAGCCGCCGGCCGCCGCGACCAGGTCGGACCCCGGGCGCTCCGGCGCGCCCCGGACGCCGGCCGGCCGTCCACTCGCGCCCGCGCCGCCGCCCCAGGTGAATTCCCGCGGCACCGGAATCCCCTCCGCGCGAAACACGCGCTTGGCCAGGACCTTGTCCATGGCCAGCGCCGCAGAGGCCGGACTGCAGCCAAAGTACGGCACGCCGAGGAATTCCAGGATCGAGGCCACCTGACCGTTCTCGCCGGCGCCGCCGTGGAGCAGATTCGCCACCAACTCGACTTCCGAGAGGTCGAGACCGGCCAGGGACGGAAGGATGCGCCGCGGATCCGCCTCCAGGGTGTCGAATTCCGCCCGGACTCCGGCCGGGTCGTCGTCCGGGCCGAAGCCACGGGCATGTCCGCTCGCCGGGTCGAGCAGGCGCACCGCGTGGCCGGCCCGCGCCAGCGCTCCAGCCACCGCCAGACCCGAACGGATCGAAACCGGGCGCTCCCCGGTCTCGCCGCCCAACAGCACCACTCGGGTTCCACGAGGTCGTGACATGCAACTCCCTTCGCGCGACGGAACGGACCCGCCACGCGTCGTCCCTTTTCACCCCGTCCGGGCCGCGAGGCCGGATCGGCCTTGGCCGGCAGTATAGATCGGAAGAACCGGAACGCGCCACCCGGAGCGCCTCGGCTCTGGCCTCCGGCGGGCGCGCGGCGCGTTGGTCTCAGCGTCTGCGCACCATCATCACGGTGACATCGTCGGTCTGACCTGCACTCCCGGAAAACGCCCGCACCTCCTCCAGCACCTCCCGCAGAATCTCGTGACAAGGCTCGGCGCGGTTGCGGCGGAGCAGGTCCAGGAATCGCTCCTCGCCGTAGAACCGCTCGTCCTCGTCCATCGCCTCACTCACCCCATCGGTATAGAGGGCGAGCAGATCGCCGGGAAGCACCACCGTCTCCGCCTGCTGGTAGGCGGTCGTCCCGAAGAGCCCGAGCACCAGACCGCCCTGGCGGAGGAGATGCGGATCCTCGGCGCCCCGGCGCAGGAGAAGAGGCGGGTTGTGCCCGGCGTTCGAGTAGACGAACCGTCCCGTGGCGGCGTGGAGCACGCCGAGAAACGCGGTGACGAAACGGCCCGGCTCGACGCTGTTGTGGAGGAAGGCATTCACCCGGGCCAGCGTCAGGGCCGGCCCTTCGCGATCGATGTCGGTGGACAGCAGCGAGGCGCGAAAACTGGACATGAGGAGCGCCGCGGGCACTCCCTTCCCGGAGACATCGGCGATGACGAGAGCCACGCGGTCTCCCCCGAGAGGCAGGGCGTCGAAGTAGTCCCCTCCGACATGCCGGGCCGGAAGCGAACGGCCGGCCAGCTCGCAGCGAGAGACCACGGGCAGCTCGAGCGGCAGGAGCCGATCCTGGATCTGTCGCGCCAGCTCCAGTTCTCCTTCGATCCGCTCCTTCTCCATCTCCAGATCGCGCGCCTTGTCCAGATCTCCAGCCATGTCGTTGAACGAGTGCGCGACGTCCCAAAGCTCGTCGTCGGCCTCCACGGGGATGCGGTAGCGGAAGTTGCCGCTGCGCAGGCGCGCCGTGCCCTGCCGGAGCGCGGTCAGTGCGCGCAGGACGCTGCGGCCCATCGAGACCACCATCCCGATCGTCAGGACCTCCACCAGCACAAACAGCCCGGCCACCACCGCCAGGAACAGAAGCGGGAAGAGATTGAACGGGTTCTCGCGCAGATTCTGGGTCAACCCGCGCACCGCCTGCATGAACCCGACTCGGACCCACAGGAGCACCTGCCGGTCGCGCCAGGCGCCGTTCGACCACTCCACCGCCGGCAGCAGCGCCACCCCAGGCGAGGTCTCTCCCGCGCGCGCGAACTCCGAGTCGCTCCCCTCGGCGGTCGAGACCGACTGGGTCGTGTGCGTCGGCAACCCCCCTTCGGAGCGAACGACGAAGCCGGTCTCGAGGTGGGCGCGAACGTCGAACATCTCCTGGAAGTCGGGGCCCAGAAGATCCTCGGCGGGCACCAGCACGACCGCCGCCGGCCCGCCCTCCTCCCGGGGCCGAAATGCCGCGGCTCCGACATACGACCGCCCGCCCAGGAGCACGACTCCCGCCGGGCGGCAATCCGGACCCCACGCCGCCAGGGCCGTTTCGCCGGGAAGCGAATCGCCGAAGACCCGCTCCAGCCCCGGGTAGGGAGATGGCGGACCCGAGAACTCCACCCCGTCCGCTCCGCCGGGAGAAGCGCCGGGGAGAACACAGACGCGGCCGCACCAGGCGCGCAGCCCGGGCCACACCAACGACGTCATCCGCGCCCATGCGCTCAGAGTCTGCCGGGATGCGCCGGGGTCCTCGACCGCCCCCTGCAGGATGGTGCTGACCTCGTCGGCGGACGCTGCGAGGTAGCGCGCCGAGATCCGTGCCCGCTCCCCACTCACCGAGAGATACGTCCCCAGCCCCCAGAAGAGCGCCACCAGGACCAGCGGAACCAGGCCGGCCAGCAGGTGGGAGACGAGAAGCCTCCGCTTCAGGTTGCGGATCGGCAGCTCCACGCCCCAGAGCAGTCTCGGAAGCGCCAGAAATACGTACATCCAGGAGAGCACCCGGATCCAGCTGTAGAACCGGTAGAACCCCGCGAACGTGGCGCCCGCCGCCTCGCCCGCCGCCGCCAGACCGGCGGGATTGAGGTTGAGCAGGAGAAGGAGGAAGCCGAAGAGGCCGGTCAGGCCGCGAACCGAGGCGCTGACCTCTCGGCGCCAGCGGAGCCGCCCCAGCGCGGGCAGGGCGATCAGCTCCGGCAGGCCGACGGGCAACGAGGGGAACAGGCCGCGGACCGCGAATGAGAGGAGCAGAAAGGGGGCGATCCAGACGAACTCGCCGGGCCGCGCCCGATAGAGGGTCAGTCGGGTGAGGGCGACCCACAGGGGAATCGCCGTGGCCGCCAGAAGCACACCCTGCCCGCCATAGAGGAGACCGCCGGGAAGCGTCTGCGCCAGGGCCGATCGGGCAATCCCCCGGAACAGGAGCTCGAGCACCAGGGCCGAAAGCCAGGCAACGCCGCCGAGCAGCAAGGAACCCGCCGCCGGCGCCGGGCCTTCCCGGCGGTTTCGGCGGACCTCGAGCGCGCCCATCACGAGCGCGGCCGCGCCGAGCAAGAAGAAGATCATTCGATCCTGGTCGCGATCACCAGTACCACCGCGTACGCGGCGATCGCCTCTCCCCGTCCGATCGCATCGAGTTGCTCGTTCGTCCGTCCCTGGAAGGAGACCATGGCCGGATCCAACCCCAGCGCTGCGGCGGTGGCAGCCTGCATCGCCTCCCGGTGGGGGGCCAGCCGCGGCGCCTCCGCCAGGATCGTGACACGCACCTGAAGGGGACGCAGCCCTTGTTCATCCAGAAGACGCCGGGTCTCAGCCAGGAGTTCGGCGCCTGGCGCGCCGGCCCAGCGCGGATCGCCGGGTGGAAAGTGGATCCCGAGGTCGCCGATTCCGGCCGCGCCCAGCAATGCGTCGGCGACCGCATGGGCCGCGGCATCGCCGTCGGAGTGCCCGACCAGACCCCGCGCGAACGGGATCTCCACGCAGCCGAGACGCAGCGGCCGTCCCTCCGCCAGCCGGTGGATGTCGTACCCGAAGCCGATCCGCGGGAACGACTCAGGAGCCGGCGCCATCTCGGCCTCGCCATCGCGCGCGGGGGCGCGGTCGCGACTCCAGCAGCCGTCCCGCCAGCTCCAGGTCGCCGGGAAAAGTGACCTTCAGGTTCTCGGAATCGCCGGGAACCAGGCGGATGGGCAGCCCCTGCCACTCCAGGAGCGCGGCGTCATCGGTCGCCCGCAGACCGTAGCGGTGGGCGCGCCGGTGGGCACGGGAGAGGGCCCCAAAGCGGAACACCTGGGGAGTCTGCACTGCGTAAAGACCATCCCGCGGCTGGGTGTTGATCACCCGATCCCCGTACACGAGCTTCAGCGTCTCCCGTACCGGCAGCCCCGGCACGACTCCGGCAGGCCGCGAGCCCGCCTCCCCGTCCGCGGTCAGCCCCGGCAGATCACCCTGACCGCCCTGGGCCAGGCGGAGTTCCATCGCCTCCAGGCACCGCGTGAGGAGGTCCGGCCGGAGCAGAGGACGGGCCGCATCATGCACGACGATGATGGCGTCCGGCTCGATCCGCTCCTCCTCCAGCGCGGTCAGCGCCGCGAAGACCGAATCCTGTCGCTCCGCGCCCCCCGGCACCAGTCGCACCGCTCGCGAGGCCACCGGGCCAAACGACTCCGCCAGGAGCGACGCGATCGCCTCCCGCTCCGCCGGTTCGTCGGGCACAACCACGAGAACATCCTGAACCCGGGGGTGTTCGAGCAGAGTTCCCAGCGCGTGGAGAAACAGGGGAGTGCCGGCGAGCGGCACCCGAGCCTTCGGCAGGCCGAATCCGAGCCGCTCTCCACGCCCGGCCGCCACCAGGATTGCTCGGGCCCTCGCGGCCGAAGAACCGCCTCCACCGTGACTCGCCGGCGCCGGCGAGCCGGACCCGAAGTCGGGCCGGTCGGGTTCTGGATCCTTCGGTCCCAGGCGCATGCAACCTCCGACTCTGCCCCGCCGGTTCGGGACCCGAACGGGTCGAGATCTTGGCACGCGCCTCCGCGGCCGTCCATCCGGGAATCGCCGGCGCCGGGCGCCGTCGCGGGGGCCGCCGGCGCCTCACAGTCCCGGCAGTCCCTCCGCCAGCGCCTCCGCCACGGCCTGGACGCCGGTGAGCGTGATTCCGTCCCGTTCCTTCCCTAGATCCCGGGTGTTCGCGGAAGGCAGCAGCGCCCGGGTGAACCCCAGCCGCGCGGCCTCGGCCAACCTCCGCTCCGGATGGGCGACCCGCCGGACTTCTCCTCCCAACCCGACCTCACCCAGCACCAGCATCTTCGCCTGCGGCGACCGGTCCAGCCGGCTCGAGGCCACGGCCAACAGGATTCCGAGGTCGACTCCCGGCTCTTCGACCCGCAGCCCCCCGGCCACACTGACGAAGACATCGTGCTGGGACGTCTCCACCCCGCCCCGCTTGGCCAGCACGGCGAGGAGGATGGCGAGGCGCCGGGCGTCGTAGCCTGTGGATACCCGCTGGGGCATGCCGTAGCGGGATTCGTGGACCAGCGCCTGGACCTCCATGAGCAACGCTCGCGTTCCTTCCAGTCCGGCGACGACCACCGAGCCGACGGCCCCGGAACTGCTTTCGCCCAGGAACAGCCGACTCGGGTTGGGAACCTCGCGGAGCCCGTCGTCCGCCATCTCGAAGACGCCGATCTCATGCACGCTGCCGAAGCGGTTCTTCACGCAACGGAGAACCCGGTAGTGCTGATACCGCTCTCCTTCCATCGAGAGAACGACATCCACCATGTGCTCGAGCGTCTTCGGCCCCGCGAGCATCCCGTCCTTGGTGACGTGGCCGACCAGGATCGCCGCGAGACCCCGCGACTTGGCGAGCTGCAGGACCGCCAGCGCCGATTCGCGCACCTGGGCGAGGCTCCCGGGCGCCGAACCGACCGAGGCCAGATAGGCGGTCTGGATCGAATCCAGCACCAGGACCTGCGGATCGAGGCGCTCTACCGCCATGGTCACCGCCTCGATCTCGGTCTCGGCCAGGAAGTGCAGTCCGGCCGCGGCGCCGTGCAAGCGCTCGCTGCGCAGGCGCACTTGTCCGGCCGACTCCTCGCCGCTGACGTACAACGTCCGGGCGCCGGCCGAGGTCAGCGCGCCGCCGACCTGCAGGAGGAGGGTCGACTTGCCGATCCCGGGGTCGCCGCCCAAGAGCACGACCGAGCCGCCCACCAGACCCCCGCCCAGGATCCGATCGAACTCGCCGATCCCGGAGACGATTCGCGCGGCGCTGTCCACCGGGATCGACCCGAGCTCGACGGCCGCCGCATCTCCCCCCGAACCGGCCGCGCGCGGCGCCGAACCGCGCGAACGGGAGCGTTCCTCAGGACCGGCGAGGCGGTGTTCCTTCAGGGCCCCCCAGGCGCCGCAGGAAGGGCAGCGACCGAGCCATTGGCCGAAGCTGTCTCCGCACTCCGTGCAGAGGAACTGCACCCGTCCCGTCTTTCGGGAACCTCGTGTCGGGCCTCTCGGGCCCGGTCCGACGTCAGGCGGCATGCCGGCCCTCCCTCTCCGCCGCGATACCCGCGACGGCTCTTCGCCGGCTGGCAAGCGGCGTTCCGGACGCACCCCCGATCGACGCGCGGGAGAAGATCGTCTCCATCACGGGACCAGCTCCGTCGGCTTGCGGTCGTTCCGCTCGTAGAAACGACACCCCTGCACCTCCACCACCGGACGGTAGCGTTCCATCAGCCAGGCCCGAAATTCAGGATATTCCTCCAACGGCGTGTCCTTCAGGAAGAGCGAGGAGGCGTCCAGGACGAGGACGGGCCGCTCTCGCTCCAGGTCGGACTTCAGGTAGTCCCACGACCTCGGCTCCGTGCGAATCGTCCGGCCCTCCACCGTCCGTCCCGACAGGATCGGGGTGAAGGTGAAACGGGTGGCCGGTCGCCGGTGCGCCAGCACGTAGATCTGGGGACAGAACCCCCAGACAAAGATCGGTTCCTGCGGGCCGGACATCGAAGTCGCCACTTTCGCCGCCGCGACGTGGTTGCGGTCGACCTGGATGTCCCGGAACCCCGCGCCCACCTCCTCGCGCCCCAGCACGAAGCGCTCCACGCATCGGGAGTGGTCCCGGCCCTGGTAGCGGTAGTACGAGAAGACGCTGGAAAGGAGCACGAGCGTGAGCAGCGCGGGACCGAAGAGGCGACTCCACGCCGGCGCGCCGGTCGAGGCGGGCGGCGCCTCGGCCCCAGCCGGGCTCTCGGTCGGACCACCGCGGCGCGACCCGGAAGCATCCCCCGGCTGCGTCTCGCGCAACCGGACGGCATTCGCCCGGGCCTTCCTGCGCCGTTGCGGGCCGCGAGCGCCATTGGCCTCCGTTCGCTCTCGGGCGGACGGCAGGCGCAGCCCACCCAGGAAACCGGCCGTCAGCACCATCAACGGCGGATAGAAGGGCAGGAAGTAGTGCCCGTGAAAGCGTCCCCCCTGGCCGACCATGTACGCCGCGCCCAGGCACCAGAGCGCGAGATACACCGCTTGCGGCTCGGCGGGGCCGCGCCGGAAGAGCATGCGCGCGACGCGCACCGCCAGCACTGCCGCTGCCGCCAGAATCGCCATCCACAGCGCGGGAGCGTATCGGATGAGGCTTCGCAGGGAAGCGACGGCATGAGCGAGCCAGTCGAGCCCGTGCCGGCCGGCCGCCCGGTAGCGGAGGTTGTGGGTGATCATCAGGTAGTAGGCGTCTCGCGCCACCCCGTGGGCGAGGAGCCAGACGACAAAGATCACCAACGGGATGGCCACGCCGAAGGCGAAGGCGGCCGCGTCAGCCCCCGCGTGACGCCACGACTCCGGCGCCGAAGCGGCCGCCGGGGCGGCATCGGCATCCGCAGGCGGCGCGGCCCCGGCGCCCGCCGGCCGCTCCAGGCGGGAGGATCCCCGAGGGGGCGGGACCTGGCGCAGCCACGGCCGGATCAGGAGGAACAGCAGCGACACCGGAACCACCATGGCGCAGGCTTCCCGGAAGAGCCCGCCGACCGCCCCGGCGGCACCGGCTCCCACCAGCCAGAGCCAGCGGGCGTGACGCCGGCGCCAGGGCGCGTCCGCCGGACCGGAGCGGTCCGGCACGCGCAGCGCCTTCCAGAACAGCAGCACACACAGAAGGAGAAACGGCAGCCCGCCCAGCTCGTGGTTGGTGGCCATGAAGTCGTAGCGATAGTAGAGGAGGCTGTAGGGAACGAGCAGAAGCGCGGCCCAGGCCGCGACCGCGCGCGGGAGGAGCTGTCGCGCCACGAGCCCGGTGAGGATGGCCGTTCCGGAGTACAGGAACGCCCCGACCGCATGCACCGCGGTCATGTTCCACGGGCCGAAGAGATCGAAGATCAGGCGATAGAGGTAGAAGCTGAGGGGCGGCTTGTGGTCCCAGACCCCGCCATAGAGCACCGCGCCCTCTTGCAGCCGGATCGCGATCGCCGCATTGATCGCTTCGTCGATATTGAAGATCGGCACCGGCGACTGGGGCAGGCGCACGGCCAGGCTGGCCGCGGCCACCAGGAGCACCGGCCACCAGAACCGGCCGCGCCAGACAAGCCACGCCGCCACGCCCAGAACCGCGCCGAAACCGACCGTGGAGAGGAAGGCACCCTGGTGCACGGTTGATCCCCCGTGACTGCTCGCGTGGATGGAGGCAGCGCGCTCCGGCATCCCTGCCGGGTCACGCCCGGGCGTGACGACTCCGCTCCGTCACGCCCCGGGACCCTGAGGCGGAAGGCGCCCGCGTGTCCTGGCCGGAGGCCGCGCCCCCATTGGGAGCAACGTTTCCGGGAAGGAAGCGGCGCGGTCTTCCGCGGGGTATCACATGGGAGAGAAGCTCTGGTCGGACCAGAAACGCTGCTTGAGATCCTCTTCGAGCCACCCCAGCCACTTGAGGTGGTCTTCCTCCCAGCCGACCAGCCACTCGAAGACCTTGCGTCCTTCGGGGTCGGGAGTCTCGCGGGCAGCCTTCTGGTAGAACGCCACCGCCTTCGCCTCGAGACTCGCCCCGAGGGAGACGACCGCGAGTTCCATGGTGCCGAACTGCAGGGACTTTCGCCAGCTCTCGTCCGCCACCAGGGTCTCGAACCCCTCACCGTGCGCCAGGGTGGGCGGCGGCTTCCACTTCTTGTCGTTCATGAGGCTGCGGAACTGCTCGTGAAGCATCCGGTTGTGCCCCTCTTCCTCCTTGGCCAGGAGGTGGAACATCCGGCGCGCTTCGGGATCCGGCGTCTTCTCGGCCGCCGCCTTGTAGAGCTCGTATCCCTGCATCTCGGTCAGGATCGCGGTCTTGACCGCGTCAAGGGCGGAGGTCAGCTGTTTCTCGTCCATATCATCTTCTCCTCAACCCGGTGCGTCGGCACGGAGGTGCATTCTCCGGGATGGGCGCCACTCAGCGCGCATCCCAGGGATCTTAGCGCAAGAAGCGAATCAGCGCCATGGCGAGCGCCGCGATGCCGGCCGCGGCCGGAATGGTGAGCAGCCAGGCCCAGACGATGCGAGCGGCCACCCCCCAGCGCACGGCGGAGGCGCGCTTGATGGCCCCCACCCCCACGATGGCCCCGGTGATGGTGTGCGTGGTCGAGACCGGAATGCCGAGGAAGGCGGTCCCGAGCAGCGTGATTGCGCCCGCGCTCTCGGCCGCGAATCCGTCCACGGGACGCAACTGCGTGAGCTTCATTCCCATGGTCCGCACGATGCGCCAGCCGCCCGACATGGTGCCCAGGGCGATGGCCGCGTGGCAGGACATGATGACCCAGAACGGGATGGTGATGTCTCCGTCCGGCTGACGTTGCATGAGTCCCGAAGTGATCAGGACGCCCACAATGATCCCCATCGTCTTCTGCGCATCGTTGGTGCCGTGGCCGAGGCTGTAGAGCGCGGCGGAAAGGAGCTGGAGCTTGCGGAAGAGGTGGTCGACACTTCGCGGGCTGCTCCTCCGGAAGAGCCAGAGCGTGGCGAGCATGAGCAGAAAGCCAAGCGCGACCCCGATCGCCGGCGCCACCACCATGAACACGACCGGTCGGGCCCAACCGCCCCAGATGATCGCCTTGAAACCGGCGTGGGCCGCGGCGGCCCCGGCGTAGCCTCCGATCAGGGCGTGCGAGCTGCTGGTGGGCAACCCCAGCCACCAGGTGATCAGGTCCCAGGCGATGGCGCCGATCAGACCGGCCAGGATCACCTCCGGGGTGATCATGTCGAGGTGGACCAGACCCTTGCCCATGGTCTTGGCCACGTGCACTCCGAAGCCGAATGCCGCGACGAAATTGAAGAACGCGGCCCAAAGCACCGCCTTTCCCGGCGACAGCACCCGGGTCGACACCACCGTGGCGATGGAGTTGGCGGCGTCATGGAACCCGTTCACGTAGTCGAACAGGAGGGCCAGGATGATGATGAAGACGGCGAGGGTGAGCATCGCGACCCGCCCCGATCAGCCTTGCTTCACGAGAATGTTCTCGATGAACACGGCGACGTCCTCGCAGCGGTCGGTCGCCGACTCCAGGACCGCCAGCAGCTCTTTCTGCTTGATCAGATTGATCGGGTCCTTCTCCTTCTGGAAGAGCCTTCCCAACGCCCGGTGGAACACCTTGTCCGCCTCGTTCTCGTAGGCATTGACGCGGACGCAGGCCGTGCGGATCTGTTCGAGTTCTTTGAGGTCGCGCATCAACGGGATGGCCCGGCTCAACTCGGCGACGCTCCGCTCGATGATCTCGCAGAGATCGCGGACATGGTCGTCAAACTCGGTGATCGCGTAGATCCGGATCGCGGTCGCGGCGCGATCGATGTTGTCGAGGACGTCGTCGCAAGCGGAGGCCAAAGCCCCGATGTCCTCCCGGTCGAGGATGGTGATGAACGTCGAGCTCAGCTGCGTGAAGATCTGGTGCGTGAGCTCATCGCCGCGGTGCTCCAGGTCCTCGATCGCCTGGACCAACCGGGCCCGGTCGGCATCCGTGGTCGCGTCGAGCAGCTCGCGCAACACCCGGGAAGCGGCGGCGATGTTCTCGATGTCCTGGATGAAGAGGTTCAAGAAGGTGTCGGTGCGCGGCAGGAGCCGGCGAATCCAGCGATCGATGATCATATCCCCCCCGTTCGCGCCGGCGGGAATCCCGCCGGTTCGAAGCCGAGAGGTTAGCCCCCGGGTGCCGGCGGCTCAAGCGGCATGTCTCCCGGAACGCCGCCGCGGGGACCCGGGTGTCTCCGCGGGCGTCTGACCGCGCCGCTCAGAACGGCTCTTCCCGCTCCGCCTCCAGCGACTCGAACCGCGCCAGCTCGTTGATGAACGCCAGCTCCACGCTCCCGGTCGGGCCGTTGCGGTGCTTGCCGATGATGACTTCGGCCTTGCCCTGCGCCTCGACCTTGTTCGGCCGGTAGAACGCCTCCCGGAAGATGAAGACCACCAGGTCGGCATCCTGCTCGATGGCGCCCGACTCCCGCAGGTCGGAAAGAAGCGGCCGCTTGTCCTCACGCTGCTCCACCGCTCGCGAAAGCTGGGAGAGGGCCACCACCGGCACGGCCAGCTCCTTGGCCAGCGCCTTCAGCGACCGGGAGATCTGCGAGATCTCCTGCTGGCGGCTCTCGGGTTGGGAGTAGCCGCGAGCAAGTTGGAGATAATCGATGATGAGCAGACCGAGTCCGTGCTCGTTCTTGAGGCGACGGGCCTTGGCCCGCATCTCCATCACGCTGATCGAGGGGGTATCGTCGATGAAGATCGGCGCCTGGTCCAGGACGCTGGCGGCGTGGGTGATCGCCTCCCACTCCGCCGGACTCAGATACCCGGTGCGCAGCCGCTGCGACGGCACGCGGGCCTGGGAGGAGAGCAGTCGCAGCACCAGCTGCTCGCGGCTCATCTCCAGAGAGAAGACCCCCACCGGGACGTTCTCGTGCACGGCCACGTGCTCGGCGATGTTGAGGGCCAGCGAGGTCTTGCCCATCGAGGGGCGGCCGGCGATCACGATCAGATCCGAGCGCTGAAAGCCGGACGTCAGGCGGTCCAGGTCCAGGTAGCCGGTGGGAACTCCCGTCACCGCGCGTTTCTTCTCCGAGATCTCCTCGATCACCTCGACCACGCCGTGCAGCAGCGACCGCAGCGGCATGAAGGAGCGCTTGAGCCGGGGGTCGTTGATCGAGAAGATCGCCGCTTCGGCCCGGTCGATCAGCTGGGCGGAATCCTCGCCGGCCTCATAGCCGCGCTGCACGATCTCGGTGGCGACCTCGATCATCCGACGCAGGACCGACTTCTCCAGCACCAGGTTCGCGTGGTACTCCACATTGGCGGCGGTCGGCACGCTGTCGAGAAGCCGACTCAGGAAGGCGGCTCCCCCCACCGTCTCCAGCTGGCCGCGCTTGCGCAGCTCCTCGCTGAGGGTGATGAGATCCACCGACTCGTTGCGATCGTAGAGGGCGATCGTCGCCTCGAAGATCCGGCGGTGCGTGTCGCGATAGAAGCAGCCCGGTTCCAGGATCTCGACCGCCTTGCCGATCGCCTCCTTCTCGAGGAGCATGGCGCCCAGCACGCAGATCTCCGCCTCGAGGGCCTGGGGGGGGATGCGGCTCCCCGCCGGGAGCGCGGAGCCGCCGGCAGGCCGGTCACGAAAACTCTGGTCCATCGTCACTCCGTTCCTTGGAACTCGCGGGGCCGATGCGATGCGGGCGTCGCGGGGGCGCTCGATCGGTTCAGGTGTCGAGGATGCGTCGCACGAGCTGCACATCCTCCCAGACGGTCGCCTTGGCCGAGGGGTTGCGCAACAGGTAGGCCGGATGGAAGGTGGGGAGAATCGGCCACCGTCCTTCCCGGTTGAGCCGCCCGCGCAGCTTCCCGATCGGCGACGTGCTGTTCAGCAAGAGCTGCGCCGCGAACAGGCCCAGCGTGCACACCACCTTGGGCTCAAGGATCTCCAGCTGGCTCTCGAGGAAGCGGCGGCACGACGCGATCTCGTCCGGCAGGGGATTCCGGTTGTCCGGCGGCCGGCACTTCAGCACGTTGCAGATGTAGACCTGCTCCCGCGTGAGCCCGATCGCCTCGATGATCCTGGTCAGCAGCTGGCCCGCCCGGCCCACGAACGGCTCGCCGGTCTGGTCCTCGTCGTGGCCGGGCGCTTCGCCCACGAAGACCAAGGGGACGGTTCCCCGGCCGGTCCCGAAGACCACATGGCGCCGCGTTTCGCAGAGCGAGCAGGCGGTGCACTCCAGGGCTTCCGCGCGCAACGCTGCGAGCTGCTCCTGCCAGTCAGCCGCGCGGCCGACCGCCTCGGGCGCCGGCCCCCAGGCGGGACGGCCGGCCACGGGGCGAGACCGCACGGCGGGGTCCGGCGCGAACGGCGTCACGGGGCCGGCGACGGGACCGGGGCCTGGAACCCGCGGCGCCGAGGATCCGCTCCCGACCCCGCGGACCCTTTCCCGCAGCGCGGCGGCGAGGTCCGGGTCGAACCAGTAACGGATTCCCCGGCGGCGGTCATCCTCCGCCAGCCGGATGATCTCCCGCAGCGCGGCGAGTTCCGGGTCGCCGTTTCCGGCGCCCGGCGAACCGGAGGGCGCGGCGTGGCGCTCCAAGCTCATCGGCTCCTCCCCCGCCCGGCCCGGCGAGGCGGGCGGGCGGCGGCCTTTCTGCCCGGTCGCGCCGCGCGCGGACGAGACGTCCCGGCTTTCTTCTTCCCGGCCAGGATCGCTTCCGCGCGCCGCAGGAGCTCCTCGGCCACTTCGCGTTTGGTCGTGAGCGGGAGCGCCTCCACGCGGCCGTCGGCATGGAGGAACGTCACCTCATTGGTCTGGCCCCCGAACTCGGAGCCGCGCCGCGTGGGGTTGTTGAGAACGATACAGTCCACTCCTTTGGCGGCGAGTTTGCGGCGCGCTCCGGCGAGCTCCGACTCGGTCTCCAGCGCGAATCCGATGGTCACCTGACCCGGGCGCCTCCCGCGGAGCGAGGCCAGGATGTCCTCGGTGGGCACCAGATCGATACGGAGGTGGCTCTGGCGTCCGGGGATCTTCTGCGGGGCCGCGTGACGCGGGCGGTAATCGGCCACCGCCGCGGCCATGACCAGGATCTCGTGCTTCGAGTGGCGCGCCGCGACCTCGCTCGCCATCTCGGCCGCGCTGCGCACGCGCACCAGATCGACGCCGAGCGGCGGCTCCACCGAGACCGGACCGGCGATGACGGTGACGGCATAGCCCCGATCCCGGGCCGCCTCGGCCACGGCGAAGCCCATGCGGCCGCTGGAACGGTTCGTGAGAGAGCGCACCGGGTCCAGATCCTCCTCGGTGCGACCCGCCGTGACGAGCAGACGGCGGCCTCGGCCTTCCTCGCCCAACCGCGAGAGCGCGAAGGCCACGATCTCCGCCGGATCCGCCATGCGGCCGGTTCCCATCTCCCCACACGCCAGCTCGCCGGTGCCGGGCGCCACAAACAGGAAGCCGCGATCCCGAAGCAGGCGCACATTGGCCTGCACCGCCGCGCTCTCCCACATGCGCGTGTTCATTGCCGGCGCGAAGACCACCGGCGCGGTGGAGGCCATGATCGCGGTGGAAAGCGAATCATCGGCGATCCCGTGCGCGACCTTGCCCAGGATGTTCGCCGTCGCCGGAGCGACCAGCAGGAGATCCGATTCGCGCGAGACCTGGATGTGGCCAATCCACGGCCCGCCCGTCGGGTCGTCGAACATCCCGGTCGTGACCGGGTGCCCCGAGAGCGTGCCGAGCGTGAGCGGCGTGATGAACTCCGCCCCCGACCGGGTCAGGATGCACTGCACCTCGACGCCGGATTTCTGCAGCAGGCGGATGATCTCGGCGGCCTTGTAGGCCGCGATCGAGCCGGTCACGCCCAGAACCACCCGGCGCCGGGGGCGCGGTTCGGCTGCCTCGGACATCACGGTTCCCTCCGCCGGGGCGGCTCCCATCCGGATTCCACCCGCCGGGCGACGCGCAGGCGCTCTGCGCGCACCACGGCGATGAGATCCGCGGCCGCCTCGTCCAGCCGGTCATTGACGACCACCGCGTCATAGCGCGGCAGCATCTCGATCTCCCGTTCCGCGTTCAACAGCCGGCGTTCGATCTCCTCTTCCGAGTCGGTCCCGCGCCCTCGCAGGCGCGCCTCCAACGTCCCCCAGGACGGGGGCAGAAGAAAGACCAGCAAGGCCGCCGGATACGCCGAGCGCACCTGCAGGCCGCCCTGGACATCGATGTTGAGCACCGCGGACTGCCCCTCCGCGAGCCGCCCGTCGAGCCAGGTCCGCGGCGTGCCGTAGAGGTGGCCGTGCACCTCCGCCCACTCGGCCAGCTCTCCTCGCGTGACTCCGGCCCGAAAGCGCGCCTCGCTCCAGAAGAAGTAGCTTTCGCCGTCGCGCTCATCCATGCGCGGGGGTCGGGTGGTCGCGGAGATGGAGCGCACCACCCGGGGCAACGACTCGCAGAGGCGGCGGCAGAGCACCGTCTTGCCGACTCCGCTGGGGCCGGAAACCACCACCGGAAAGGCCGGCAGCCCGAGTCCGAAATCCTGATCCATGCCGGCCCCCGGGCTACTCGAAGTTCTGTACCTGTTCGCGGATCTTCTCGATCTCCTCCTTCAGGCCGATGACCTCACGCGCGATGACGGCATCCTGGGCCTTGGAGCCGATGGTGTTCGTCTCGCGGTTCATCTCCTGCAGGAGGAAGTTGAGCTTGCGGCCGGCGGGCTCCGGGGCCTGCACCAGCTCTCGGAACATCGTGAGGTGGGAGCGCAGCCGCACCGATTCCTCCGTGCAGTCGGTCCGATCGGTGAAGAGGACAATCTCGGTTTCGAGGCGGGAGCGGTTGTATTCGAAGTCGTTCCCCGCCTCCGCCAGCCGCTCGGTGATCCGGCTGCGCAGGGCGCCGATCATCCCGGGCACCCGCTCCTCGATCCGCGAGAGGGCCTGATCCATTCCTTCGATGCGGGCGAGAAGATCGCGCCCCAGAGTCTCCCCTTCCCTCCGCTTCATGTCGAGGATGTCGGCCATGGCGGCATCGAGCGCCGGGCCCACGAGCTCCCACCCCTGCTCCTCGTTCAGCTCCGCGCGCTCCCACGTCAACACGTCGGGCAGACTCAGGAACGCCGCCAGGTCGACGCTGCCGGCGAGGCCGTACGTCTGCTTCAGCTCGAGCAGAGCATGGTGGTAGCGCGAGGCGACCCCGTGGTTGATCGTCAGACTCCCGAGCTCGCCCTCTTCCCCCTCCAAGGACACCGAGACCGTCACCTTTCCCCGGGAGAGCCGAGAGCCGATCCGCTCCCGGATGCGCCCCTCCAGGAGCGACAAAACCTTGGGAAGGCGAATCGAGATCTCGCTAAACCGGTGATTCACCGAGCGGATTTCAATCTCGACGGTTCCCTTCGTGGTGCGCACATCCCCCCGCCCAAACCCCGTCATGCTCAGCAGCATCGAAAGCTCCTCCCCGTGGGGGGGGACACTACACTGGCCCGGGGGTGTGGTCAACGCGACCGAAGGGCGTGCCGTTCGATCGCCGCGAGGAATTGTCGTCGCCTTAGCCCATTGCTTCTTCGTCGACTATGCAGTTTCTTTCAGAATCGGCTGGAACCCGGCACGACGCCTCCCGATTGCGGGCGCGAGCCGTGCCCCCTACGATCCGGCCACCTCGGGGAGCAGGGAGGGACCGCAGTGAGACGATGGACCGCACGGCAACCGGGCGTCCCGGGCGGGCACGGGCGGATCGCGCGAACGACCGCCGGGAGGTTCCGCGCGCTCGCGTTCGCCGTGCTCGGGCCCGCCGCGGCCGCCGTCGCCGCGGGCGCCATCCCGGCCCCTGGATTCCTCCCGACGGCCCGGGCCCAGGCGTTCCGGCCGGACCAGACCTGGCGGGTCCTCGAGAGCGCCCACTTCCGCGTCACGTACGCAGAGCCGCTCGACTCGCTGGCCGCGCGCACCGCGTCGGCCGCCGAATCGCTCCATGTCGCCCTCACGCGCACACTCGGCCCGCCTCCCGAGGGCAAGATCGACCTGGTGCTGAGCGACGACACCGACGACAGCAACGGCTTCGCCAATCCCTTCCCGACCAACCGGGTCGCCTTGTTCGCGCATCCGCCCGTCGATCAGGTCACTCTCGGCGACTTCGACGAGTGGATGCACGGCTTGTTGGCCCACGAACTGACCCATATCTGGCAGCTCGACCGCGCCGGCCGGGCGGGACGCGGACTGCGCCGGGTCATCGGTCGTCCCGCGTCGGGCTGGCCGCTCTTCCCGGTCATCGGCGCGCCAAACTGGTTCATCGAGGGAACCGCCGTGAGCTATGAGACCGAGTTGACCGGACGCGGACGGCTCGCGGGACAGGTTCAAGAGATGATGCTGCGCACGTCGGTGCGGGAAGGGCGTGACGAACCGTACGACCGGATCGCGAATCCGACGTCGTCCTGGCCCGCCTCGATACGGCCCTACGCCTTCGGCTCGCTCTTCATCGATCATCTGGCCCGGCGCTTCGGGCCGGACTCCCGCGCGCGGCTGACCGCGGATTGCGCCGGCGCCGTGATCCCGCCGCCGCTCGCGTTCGACCGACCGGCGCGGCGCGCGTTCGATCGTTCCTTTCCGGGGTTGTACCGGGACTGGCAGAGAGGGCTCACGCGGAGATATGCCCGGCAGCACGATTCGCTGGCCGCGGCGGGACTCACCCCCACCGAGCTTCTGGCGGAGGGCGGCGCCTGGAGTGGTCCGTTGCGCTTCTCGCCCGACGGAAGGCATCTGGTCTACCGGCGATCCGACTGGCGCCGCCCCGACATGACGGTCCTTCTCGATCTCGAGTCGGGCCGGGAACGCGAACTCCGGCGCCACGACTCCTCATCGGGCTACGCCTGGCTGCCCGGCGGGGAGATCCTCACGGCCGAGCTGGAGGTGCGCGAGACGTACCGTTCCCTCTCGCGCCTGACGCGGATCCAATCCGGCGGACGCAGCCGCGCGCTCTCCCCGCGGGCCCGCCTGACCGACCCGGATGTCTGTTCCGCAACCGGCGCGGTAGTGGCGGTGGAAAACGGACGCGGAGCCACCCGGCTGGTCCTGGTCGATCCCGCAACGGGCGATCTGATCCGGCGCCTTCCCTCGCCGCCCGAAGCGCTCTGGGCGCACCCGCGCTGGTCCCCGGACGGCGCGCGCCTCGCCGCGGAACGGCTTCGGGGAGGGAGCCGCGACATCGTGGTCCTCGACCGCGCGGGAGGTCTGCAGGCGGAGATCACGGCCGACCGCGCCTCGGACGCGAATCCGGCCTGGTCCGCGGACGGCCGGTTTCTGGTCTTCGCGTCGGATCGCACCGGGATCTGGAACCTCTTCGCCGCGGCTGCGGACGACACCACGCGACCGCCGCGACTCCGGCAGGTCACAAACCTGATCGGCGGCGCGTTCTCGCCCGACCTGTCGCCCGACGGCCGCTGGATCGCGTTCTCGTCCTATCACGCCGACGGGATGCGAATCGAGCGGATCCCCTGCGAGCCGGCGTCGTGGCGGGACGTGGCGGGCGATTCGAGGCCGCCCCGCGATCCCCGCCCCGAGCCCCGTCCGACCGCGATCTTCGCCTCCCGCCCCTACCGGCCCTGGCGATCGCTGCGGCCCTACTACTGGCTCCCCCAGTACTTCCCGGGCACGGCGACCGGCGACTACTACGGCCTTCGCTCATCCGGAGAAGACCTGGTGGGCCGACACGCCTGGAGCGCCTGGGCCGCGGCGGATCCCCGCCAGGGCCGATGGCAGGGCGCGGCCGGGTACTCCTGGGCAGGCCTGGGGAACCCGGTCCTGTCGTGTACCGGAGGCCAGTCCTGGGACCTGGTGCGGTCCTGGTACCGCGACCACACCCGGCGCGCCACGCGCGAGCGGGAGCGGTACCTGAATGCCACCGCCACGCTGCTTCGAAGGCGGATGCACAGCCGCGCCTCTTTCAGCCTGGGCGGCGAGCTGCTCGAGCGCCGGCGCGCGCCGCAGGAGGCCTACCGCGACTCGCTCGGTGCGCCGATTGCGCTGGACCATGCGCGCGCCACACGCTACGGCGTCAGCGGCGGCATCGCCTTCGCCAACACCAGCGCCCGTTACTATTCCCTCGGTCCCGAGGACGGGATCTCCGCGCAGGCGCGACTTCGGCACCGTTGGGGACCCGATGCGGGCCCGGCGCGGGACCGGGGAGAGACCGAAACCCGGCTCCTGGCGAGTGGCTACCGCGCCGTCACTCGAGTCGCCTGGTCGCGGGCGGTGGTCGCCGCCAGCGTCACCGGCATCGTGCGCAACGGCGCCGGAGCGACCGAGATGGACCTGGGCGGAGTCTCGGAAGGGATCCTCGACCTGGAGGTCATCTCGGTGGGCGGCGGAGGTCGTCTGCTTCCCCTGCGGGGATTCCCCGCGGGCATCCGCACCGGCACCCGCGCCGCTTCCGGGGGCGTCGAGGGGCGGATCCCGCTCTTCCTGGTCGAACGCGGGATCAACACCCCGCCGCTCTTTCTCGAACGGACCTGGGCGGTGGCGTTCGTGGACGCCGGAGATGCCTGGCGGCCCCAGCCGGCGGGAGTCGGGTCCGGCGGGTGCACCCACGGCCTCTGTCTCGACGGCCGGCGGCTCGATCCGCTGGTGAGCGCCGGCGCCGAGCTCAACGTGCGCGGGGCGGCGTTTTACTGGCTCGAGCTGGTGGTGCGGTTCGGGGTGGCCCGGCAGCTCGCGGGCGGGTCGGCGACGACGACCTACGTGGCCCTGGGCAGCGGCGGGGTGGCGGGAGCGTCGGCATCCGCACGCCCCCGGATGGTCAAGCCCACCCTGATTCCGCTACCCTGACGCCGGGAGGACACGGCAGAACCCGGCCCGCCGCGGCCGGCTCGGTTCTGCGCAGCCTGCTCGGCGTGGTCCGCGGCCCCGCGGGCCGGACGCGCACCAAGGAGGGCCCCGCGCTTGAACAGAAGCATGGATCAGATCGAACGGCTCTTCATCGGCATCGCGGGGATGATCGGCGCGGGAAAGTCCACGCTGGCCCAATCGCTCGGGGACCACCTGGGGATGGACGTCTACTACGAGCCGGTCGGAGACAACGAGTACCTGGCCGACTTCTACCGGGACACCGCCCGGTACTCATTCGCCACCCAGATCTACCTCCTCAACAAGCGGTTCCAGCAGCACCAGGAGATCATCTGGCGCGGGCGCGCGGCGGTGCAGGACCGGACGATCTACGAGGACTCGATCTTCGCGCGGATGCTGGCGGCATCCGGCCTCATGGACGAACGGGATTACCGCACCTATGTGACCCTGTTCCGCAACATGAGCAACTTCATGTGCAAGCCGAACCTGATCATCTTCCTGGACGTGACGCCGGAGCGGTCGATGGAGCGGATTCGGGCCCGCGGTCGATCGGTGGAGGCCGGGATCACCCTGGAGTACCTGCAGGCGCTCCACCGCGGCTATCAGGAGTTCGTGCAGGAGATCTCCCGGATGATTCCCGTGATCCGCGTGGACTACGACCGGTTCCCTACGGTGGAGGAGATGACGCAGGTCATCATGCGGGAGCACCTGGACCATAGCTATCTGCGCGAGGTCACGCGGTTCGACCCGATGCGGTGAGGGACGTTCGCCCGTCGCGCGTGGGCGAGGGCGGTAGCGAACCGCGCGCAAGAGCGGGACGGCGGCCCCTCGCAGGGTCGCCGCCTTGCCTGGGGTCCGGTGGTTTCAGAACGCAATCACCTCAAGAGAACCATCCGTCCGTGCGCTCTCTCCCTCCCGCTGCGCACTTCGAACACGTACACCCCCGACGGCAGCTTGCGTCCCCCGGAGGCCTCGCCGTTCCAGGCCACCCGCGTCAGCCCCGGATTGGCCACGGCGTGGAACGGTTCGGCGACCAGACGGCCCGCGGCGTCGTAGACGCGGACGGTCGTCAGAGACCGCCTCGGCACGGTGAACGCGATCGCCGTCCCCGGAGAGAACGGGTTCGGCCGAACGTGCTGGAGCACCAGGTGTGCCGTCGAACCCGGCGTCTCCTCGGAAACGCCCGCGGTCGCGCAGGACTCGAAGGAGGCGAACCGAACCACCGACCCGGAGGAGAGGTAGCTCACGAACGGCTCCTCGGTGCGGCTCAGCGCCAGGGCGACGTCCCCCGTCGCGGCGGCACTCACCATGCCGATCTCCCAGGTCACGCCGTCGGCCCGCGCCGCGTACTTCACCTGGCCGCTCGCGGCATCTCGATAGGCGATCCGCGGCTGTCCGAATCCGTTGACCTGCAGGCTCACGGAGAGCCCCGGATCCCCGGCGGCGTCCACCGTCGTGACGCTCCAGCTCCCCGGGGCGCCTTCGGCAAAGAGGAGGGCCGGCGTCCCCGCGGTGGCGTCGCGACAGGCGATCGACACGAGGCCGCCCCGCACCTGGATGGACGGAGAGGTTCCCACCGATCCCGCGGCCGGGACGGTCTCAGTCAACCAGACATCCGCGTCCTGGTAGGCCAGCTTGAGGTCCTCGTTGGTGGCGTCGTAGTAGGCGATGTAGGGGCGGCCCGACTCGTCGACCGCGACGGCGCTTTCACTCCCCACCGATCCTCCGCTGTCGACCACCTCCACCGCCCAGCCGGCCGAAGTCTTGTGCGCGTACTTCAGGTCGGCATTCGTCACATCGAAGTAGCTCACGTGGAGCTCGCCGGAGCTTTCGATGACCAGCGCCGGGGAGGCGCCGACGTTGCCCGTGGTGTCCACGGCCGCCAGGGCCCAGGCGAACATCGGCTTGGTGGCGTGCCGCAAGTCTCCGCTGACGGCGTTGTAGTAGACCACGTGCGGCCGGGTCTGGCCGTCGAAAACGATCGCGGGATTCGCGCCGGCGCCGATCCCGGACTGCACGGTCTCGCTCACCCAGGAGTCGGCAACCGGCCGGGCGTAGCGGAGAAGACCCTCGGAGGTGTTGTAGGCCAGGCCGGGCGCGTCGGTGGAGTCGTTGGCCGCCACCGCGACGGAGGTCGCCGTGATCCCCGTCGACTCGGTGCAGAACACCCCCACGCCGGGAGTGCGGACAGTGAAGGGAACGGGCAGCGCCCCCGGATCCGCCGGATCGAAGGCCGAGAGGAGGATCTCCCCGGTGCCGTATGTTCCGTACGGCGTGTCGGCATCCCAGGTGACTCGAAAGAGCGGACCGCTGTAGCCCTCCACCGGGAGATCGAGACCGAGCGCCAGGAATTCCTCCGCGAACTCGACTCCGAAGCCCTCCGTCTCCGGTGTGGTGAGGAGGTCGAGCGAAACATCGATCGGGAGCGCCGCTCCCGTCGTGTTGGTGACGACTCCGGTGAAGATCGCGGTCTCGCCGGGTTCCGCGACCTGGCTGGAGGCGTCCAGGGCCAGGCTCCAGTTGCCCGCCTCCGCGGAGGTTCCGAGGCCGGCCCAGGACAAGGCGAGGGCCAGGACGGCAGCCCAGGCGGTTCTGGTCATGGTTGGCTCCTTTGGCGAGAGGTGTTGCCGGTTCACTGGACACGCTCCATTCCGATGATGGAGCCGCAGAACCACGGCCCCTCGGGTGGCGGATTGAGGGGGCAGTACCAACAGCAGGTCACCGCGTCGATCAAAGACGCGCCCGACACGGTGGCGGTCAGGAACCACCCGCAGTCTCCCCCGTTGCCGAATTGGAGCTGGTTGTTTTCGCACGTCCCGGCAACGGCAAACATCTCGCTCGCGTTCACGAACTGCAGATAGCCGACGATATCGTATCCGGCCGGCGTCGGCCGCTCGAAGATGGCGATCGTGCTGTCGCTGACTCCGTAGCAGAGGGGGTCACCGCTGGGCACGTCGTAGGTGCCGACCCAGATCTCCGGCGCGGTGTAGAAGGTGCGCCCGGCGACCGCATCGTCTTCGTTGCCGATCCTGCCCTTGAAGACCAGCGTGAACTCCCACCCGCCCTCGCAAAGCAGCTCCGGAAACCTGGCCGTGAAGGAGGCCCCGGGGGCCAGGCCGGAATAGGCGCTGGTATCGAAGTCGTTCACGCGCGTGCGATTCCCGTTGGCATCGTCGTAGTAGAGCTCCCAGGCGCCCGGCCCGAACGCCTCGTCCGAGTCGTTCATGATCTCGATCTCGTTCTTGTCTTCTTCCGCGTTCCACGTGGTGGTCGGATCCTGCAGACCGATGCGGGCCCGGAAGAAGTAGTTGATCATTCCCGCCGCGTACGAGACCGCCTTGGGGAGCAGGGCCTGGGCGCAGGCGTTGTCGGTCACGTCGTCGAAGCCGATCTCGTTGTCGTCATTGATCAGGAACAGGTTCGGCGTGGTGTGCACGATCCCGCCGGCGCCGTTGCGGACCACCAGGTCGACGTAGTGGACGGCGCCGTCCAGGTCGGCGCCTTCGCGTTGCAGGGTCACATTCGTGGTCGCCGGGGGAAAGAAGCTCGCGACGTTGGTATTGCGAATGTGCGGGTGCGGATAGCGGTGGTTCGCCGACGTGGATCGGTTCTCCAGGGCCGAGGTGAGGCGAACGGTGAGCGGCGGGACCCCGGCACCGCGCGGCAGCACGGCGACCCGCGTGGTCCCGAACATGGTGTCGTCGGTGATGAAGTAGGCGTTCGAGTACTCGGCCAACCCGGGCGTGCCGGAGAACCCCGTGAATCCGGCCTGGCCGGTGTACTGGCCGGTGTCCCAGAAGGCCGCGAACTCGCCGGGGATGCCGCCGAAGGGGCTGGTTACCGACCCGAAGGAAGGAATGCCCTCGCTCCCCAGGGCGGAGATCGCGCCGGGCGATCCGTAGTGGGCGTTGCACCACGCCTCGTAGTCGGCGCCCACGGCGTGGGCGTCGTTTCGGGTGTGCTGCGGCACCGCCAGATCCTCGACCAGGTGCACGACGTGCCCGAGGTCGAAGAAGACCTTGCCCATCTCGGCCAGGCGCTGGGCCTTCGTCGCCTGGGTGAGCGCGCAATAGAAGGCCTCCCGGGCGTCCTTGAAATCGTACTGGTTTCCGCCGCCGTTGTAGGCCCACTGCAGCGAGTTCGTCCCCGACACCAGGTCGTGCAACCCGGCGTTGCCGATCGGGTCATAGAAGTGATTGAAGGCCCGGGTGTAGTAGTCGCTGTCCTCGTGCTCCGCGCCCGTCTCCATCCGCGCCGCCAGGGTTCCTGACGGCGTCGCCGTCAAGATGCCGTTGGCCCAGAGGAGTTGGTCTTTCAGATAGCTGTCCGCGTTGCAGTCCGTCCGCCGCACCGCCACGTTCGTGACCGCGCGGTGCGTGTTCGCCTGGTACTTGTCCGCGGCGTCGAGCGGCGCCGGTTCCGGCCCGCCGCGCGGCAGCAGATCCGGGTCGGGTCCGGGAAAGGGAGCGGGGTGGATGGTGAGCGGCGCTCCGTTCCCGGTGGCGGGAGTCGCTTCGCCCGAGGCCACGGGCGCGGGAAGGAGAGTCAGGAGAATTGCCGCCGGCGCGATCGCGGCGCCGGCAAGCCAACCGAGTCGGGAACGTACGCTGCGCGAGTGGAGCATGGTGTCTCCTCCATGGCGAGCCGCCGTGTTGCCGGCCGCTGACGGACGCAGCAGCCTGCCGGCCCGAACCGTTCCTGAGCGCCCGGTTCCAACCGGCTTCATGAAACGTCCGGGCCAGGTCCATGGGACCGGGGAGTTCGAGACACTGAAGCCCCGCATCGCTTCGAAACCCCGATCCCGGATCGCACGCCAAAAAGGATAGTCGCCGCGGACGGCGTGTCAAGCGGGGGGCGGGGGGGCGCGATGCTCGCACTTGAACGGCCGATGGGATCGTCGTATACTGCGGACGGTGCCCCGGCGTGCCGTCGGGTTGGGAACCATGCGAGGAGGCTACCGTGAAGACGCACCGCACTCTGCTCCCCTCCGGTGCCGCACGACTTCCGCTCGCCCCGGGGCCGGAATCGCGCCTGGCCATGCTTCTACCTGCCGTGTTTCTTTCTGTGGTGTTCCTTGTCGGACCTGTCGCGCCGGCCGCCGCCGAGGTATGGACCGAGGTGCCGCTGCCGCCCGGCGCCTCGTCCTTGACCGCCCTCCACTCCAGCGAGCAGTGGCTGTACGCCGCGGCTGACTCGGGAGGCGTCGGCCTCGGGCTCTATCGGACCCCGGTGGGGTCCCCCGGCACCTGGGCGCCTCTCGGACTGAACGGGCAGCACATCCGGGACATCCTCTCCTGCGGCCCGGCCGACCGCGATCTCTTCGTCACGGCGAGCGGGTACTACAGCATCCGCCGTTCCCAGGACCATGGGCTCACTTGGTCGATCACCCTCTACAACACGGGAGAGGCCAAGTCGTTGGCCTGGGACGGGGGCGTGCCCGGCCGGGTCTGGGTCACGGTCGACATTCCGGACGCCGAAGGACGGGTGTGTCGGACCACGAATCGGGGAGACACCTGGACGAGTGAAGACGTCGGGTTTGCGAACCAGGGCTGGTGGCGCACCCTCCTGAGCGCCGCGGGAGACAGCTCGGGAAGCGTGTATCACTCCTCCAAGCTCTATGCCATGGCGGGCTACGAAATGCACTGGTCGCCGACGGGCGCGGCTCCTTGGACGTACCTGGGCTCGCTCACCGACATGTACACCCGCGATCTCGAGACGAGCGCTGCCGATCCGTCTCTCGTCTACCTCCTGAACGGCGATGCCTACACGTACGTGCGTCGCTGGGACGGCGGCAGCTACCTGGAAGGGGACTGGTACTGCCCCATCGTCCCCGCAGAGATCGAATCCCCCCCCTGGGCGGCCGACTGAATCTTCGCCGGCGGCATCGTCTCGGGCGGCTCGTGGATCCTTTCCGCGGCGATGTACCGCGTCGATGAGAGCGGCGGCTGGATCGAGTTCCGCGAAGGGCTGCCGAGCAGCCAGACGGTCGATCCGCGACCGTACCAGAACGACGGCAAGGTGCTCTTCGAGTCCGCGCGGACGCTGCCGCGACTGTTCCTGTTCGGCGAGGGCGCCGGGCTCTGGATGCGCAGCATGGGGGATCTGGTGACCGGGCTCGCTCCCCTGGCCGAGCACGACGGGTTGCGCCTCTGGCAGCCGGCGCCAAACCCCTTCTCTGAGCGGGTCCTGCTCCGGTGGGAGGGACCGGCGGGACAGGCGACGACCGTGACGGTGGTGGACGCTCTCGGCCGCCGGGTTCGCGCGTTTCGAGCGACCCCGCCTGGGGCGGTCACGTGGGATGGCCGGGACGATGGCGGGCGGGTTCTGCCTGCGGGCCGGTACTGGGTGGAGATCTCGGACGCGAAGGGCCGCGCCCGGCGGAACTTCGTTCGGGTGCGCTGAGGGGGATGCATCATGCGAGCTGCTACTGCTCCGCGAGTCAATGCCGGCTTCTGCTGTCTTCTCTGGATCGTGCTCGCCGCGGCACCCCGGGCGTGGGCGGGTCCCAATGCCGGGGGCACCCTGGTGGTTCACGACCCCGGCGTGGAGTATACCTCCGGCACCTTGGCCTACCCGACACCGGTGACGGAATGCACGCAGATCGACAACCAGCTGCCTGTCGGCATTCCGGCCGGCGGCGAGGGCTGGGTGTGGAAGGTCTACGCGGCCTTCGATCCGGCGACGGAGCCGCGCCTGAAGGGGGTCCGCTTCGGCGCGACGTTCACTCCGGAGGTTGTAATCCTGGCTGGTGGGGTTCCCGATCCATCCGTGTACGAAGTCAGCATCAATGGCTGGCCGTCCGTCAGCGGCGGAGGCGCGGAGCTCAGCTTCCTCGAGACCCAGACCTCCCCCGTCGTCGAGTGCTACTGGCTGGGAGGGTACTGCGCCAGCGAAACCGGCACCTGGACCACCGCGCCGCACCCCGTGGTCCCGGCGGTCTTTCTGGACGATTCCAGCGTGCCGGCGGAGGACCCGATCCTCGCGTTTGGGTCCGTGGGGTTCGGGCAGCCGGGGTTCACGATCTGTCCGCCGGCCGACGAGCCGGGGGCGTGCTGCTTCCTGAGCGGGGTGTGTCTGCAGCTCTCGGCCGCCGATTGCGCGACGCAGGAAGGAACGTTCCACTCCATCGGCGTCCCCTGCACTCCGGATCTGTGTCCCGCGTTGCTCGGTGCGTGTTGTCATGGCGACGAAAGCTGCTCCCTGACCTTCGAGGAAGACTGCGAATTGACGTGGCTTGGCGGAGGCACGTCCTGCGAGCCCTGGCCCTGCGGGTTCCTGTTCGGTGCGTGCTGTCATGCCGACGAAACCTGCTCCGTGACGATCGAGGAAGACTGCGAATTGACGTGGCTTGGCGGAGGCACGTCCTGCGAGCCCTGGCCCTGCGGGTTCCTGTTCGGTGCGTGCTGTCCTTGGGGAGGAGGGCCATGCTATATAACGCTCGACCAGGAGTGCGGCTTCGATTGGATCAGCGGCACGGATTGCAGTCCAAACCCCTGCCCCACCGCACCCGGTGCCTGCTGCCACGTGGACGGGTCTTGCGAATACCTGACACCGGAGAACTGCTACGCGGGGACGTACCACGAAGGCGTCGCCTGTGACCCGAATCCGTGCCCGGTCCTTGAGGGCGCCTGCTGCTGGGAAGACGGCTCCTGCCGCCTGGGGTTGGACTTCTGGTGCGCCGAGCTTCACGGTTCGTGGCAGGGTTCCGGGGTGCCATGTGACCCGAACCCGTGCCCGAATCTACACGGCGCTTGCTGCTTGGCGGACGGTTCCTGCGTATCCGTCCCGGAACAATACTACTGCGTCTGGTACTACGATGGGGTGTGGCAAGGCGAGGGCACCTCGTGCGACCCCAATCCCTGCACTCCAACGGCCCTGGAACGGATGAGCTGGGGGCGTATCAAAGCAGTCTACCGCTAGCGAGTCGCCGAAACCCGGAAGCTCTCAGATGAGGCGCCTACATCAGGCTCCTCCTCTCACCGCACCAGCCCCAGCCAGTCTCCCAGGAGGAAGTCGAGCCGCCCGATCAAGAGCGACATCCGGCTCATCACGGTGTAGCCGAAGCTCGCGCCGAAGGTGACCATGAGGAACAGGATCCCGACCCGGGCCGTCGCCCCGACCGCCCGGCGGTGCTCCAGCGAGAAGAAGAAGTAGACCAGGCCGGTGAACGTCCCCACGAAGATGAGGAGCGGGTACCGGTACGAGCCGACGAATGGTGGCGTTCGGACAGCCTCATTCCTCATGGTCTTCCCGCCCTGAGCGGCAACGGCGCCTTGGGTCTGGCGCGCGACCCACCGGCTGGGGCCTGGGAGTCAGCCGGATCACAGGGCGCGCTCAACGCTCGGATTGACCGGGGACAACGACGATCCGTCGGGTGGCCGACGGTCCGGAGGTTTCCAGCCGGAGCCAATACACTCCGCTCGCCACTCGCCGTCCACTGGAGTCGAGTCCGTCCCAGATCAGGTGGAACCTGCGGGGCTCGCCCCCCATCCGGCGATCCGCTGCACCGCTCGGATCGAGATCAGTGCTCCATATCCGGCACACCGACCGTCCGACGAGATCGAAAAGCGTGAGTGAGGCGGGGCGGAGGGGATCCGCAAGCTCGAACTCAATGGCGACCGGTCGGCGATCGACTGGCACCGGCCAGGCTTCAAGACGGATGACCTCCGGGCGGGCGACAGGCTCCGGTTCCAGGCTGGACGGAGGCACACACTGGATGTCCAGCAGCCGAAGTCCGGATACTCCATCTGCAACATGGACGAGATCATTCGCCACAGCGAGACCGTAGGCAGGACCAGGAGTATCGACCATTCCGACGACGGAGGGCGTCGGCGGGTCGACCGCGCTGATCACGACGAGTCCAACCTCGTCATCAGCGACATAGAGAAGATCGCCAGCCGCCGCAATCCCAAAGGCGTCGCGGGGCGTGTCCACCGACCCCACGATCCACGGCGCATACGGATCTGACACGTCCACGACCTGAACCGACCGGGCACCGGCAATGAACGCGTACTGCCCCTGGATCGCTACATCCCGGGCAACCGTGGGCGTCTCGACTCCTCCGATCAGGACCGGGAGGGCCGGCGCGGACGCATCAACGACCTGAACTCCACCCGAACCGGCCGCTACGAAGATGAGGTTCCCGCACTTCGCGAGACGCCTCGCCGATCCCGGAATCGGTAGAGTCGTGACGGAAACCGGATTGGCTGGATTCGTCAAGTCCAGCACGGTCAAGCCGGATGGTCCATCGGCAACGTAGGCGTACGGCCCGGACGGAACGACGTCCTGCGCGTAGCCCGGCGTGTTCACTGCGCCGATCAATGCGGGTGCACCAGGATCAGAGAGATCCACCACCCGGACTCCGGCATATCCACTCGCCACCAGCGCGACAGTTCCGGTCACCGTGACATCCTGGGCAGAGCTCGGCAGGTCGATTCCTCCGATGCGCTCGGGTGCAAGGCAATTCGAGACATCAAAGATCTCGAGTCCGCCGTCGCAGGCAATATAGGCGCGGTCTGCGGCAACCGACACCTGTCTCGCAATGCTGGCCGTCGCGGCTCCGCCCAGAATGGCAGGCGACGCGGGGTGAGCAACATCGATCAATTGCAGCCCTTCTCCCACCGCAGTTACGCAGGCAAGATCTCCCTTCAGTGCGATGTGAGCGATCTGGCTCAATAGATCGAATGATCCAACCAGGATGGGGCTGGATGAGTCGCTGATATCCACGGCGCTCAAGCCTTCGTAGCCGTTTGCGACGAACGCGTAGATCCCCTGGACGGCAACACTGTGGCAGCCGGAGGTGCTATTCCATTGCCCGAGAAGAACGGGTGACGCGGCGTTCGAAATGTCGAAGATGAACAGCCCGGACTCCGACACCGTGACGTAGGCCAGGCTGCCTTGGACTACAACGTCGGTGGCGTAGTCGGGCGTGCCGGCCGTGCCCAGTACCGCCGGTGCGGAAGGATTCGTGATATCGACCACGTAGAGCCCTGAGTAACCATCCGCAACATATGCCAGGTTCCCAGCGATCGCCACTCCCGCGGGGGACGCCGGCAGGGGCAGCCTGGAGCAAACCCAGGGCGCGGCAGGATTTCGAGCGCTGAAGATGGTCAAATCAGCGAGCGTCGAAGCGAAGGCCAGAGTGTCCGCGATCTCCACCCATCGAACGTAGACTGAGTCGATGACGGTGACGACCTGCGGCTGCTTTTGGTTCGCCACGTCAACCACGACCAGGCCTCCGTGGCTGGCCGCAACGTAGGCATAGTGGTCGATCAGGGCAACATCCCAAGGGAATCCCTGGCAGGTGGCCGTTCCCACGACCTCCGGCGCGGCCGGATCAGCGATATCGACGATCTTCAGGCTGCCGGGAGAGTCGACTACCGTCACATAGGCATACCGACCGCGCAAGGCGACTCCATGTGCGTCGCCGTAAAGACCCTTGGATCCGATCCAACGCAGGCCGCTGCCGTAGTCGACACATCCACACGCGGCGCCCGCCGCAAGAACAAGGCCAAACCAAGCCGGCAGTACGCAGAGCGCGCCTCGCAACCTCCTGAGTGTACGGGGACGGCGTGCCGGGAGTTGGGATCGATGCGGTACGAGCGGAGCGATTTCTGGAAACATACGACCCTCACCGAATCATGTGACCGGGGTGCGCCTCCACAGACCGGCACTACCACCTCGTGACGCTTGGCACGCCGCACAACTCCAGCCCCTATGAAGCGATTCTACCATCTGCAGGCACGTAGCTCAAGGAAGACAAGGACAAAGGGGGCTCCGCCAGCCCGCCGCCAAACCTCACCGCACCAGCCCCAGCCAGTCTCCCAGGAGGAAGTCGAGCCGCCCGATCAAGAGCGACATCCGGCTCATCACGGTGTAGCCGAAGCTCG
>CAYYQN010000014.1:0-98835 GCA_964473865.1 uncultured bacterium
CTAAAATGGCGCGACGATACCCCCCAGGGTTAGATCTTAGACGGCGCGATGCGTCACCTTGACCGGGCGCTGCCGCCTCCGCATAATCCGCAACCATGCAGCCGTCGCGCAGGTCTTCAGTGCGTGTTCCCCGGCCAGGTTCCGTGCCGGCCTTCGTGCTATGCGGTGGGTTGGGCACCCGCCTCTCCGCATACGATGCGCGTCCCAAGGCGATCATCGACGTGGCCGGACGCCCCTTCCTGAGCTATGCACTGCGCCTGCTCAGGCTTCAGGGTTTCCGGCGGGTGGTGCTTCTCCTCGGCCGTGGCGCCGAGGAGGTCCGGGAGGTCTTCGCGGGCGACGGGGTGGAGCACCAGACCGAGGAGATCCCGCTGGGCACCGGCGGGGCGCTGGCCTCCACGCGGGACCTGTGCGCCCGCGCGAACCTGGTGCTGAACGGCGACAGCTACGCCGAAACGATCTATTCCGACCTCTTGCGCGAGCACACGCGCCACGGGCGACACGCGGGCGCGGCGGTCACCCTGCTCGCGGTGTGGAGCGACGATGCCGCAGACTATGGAGGCCTCGCGCTGGACCCGGATGGGCAGGTGAGCGGCTTTCGGGAGAAGGGCGCCACCGGGCCGAGCTGGATCAACGCCGGAGTCTACGTGGTTGGCGGGCGCTTCCTGCGCGGCCTGCCGGCAGGGCCGTCGAGCCTGGAGCGGGACCATTTGCCGGCCCTGGCGGCGAACGGGCTCCTGCGGGCGCTGCCGGTCCGCTGCTTCTTCCGCGACATCGGCACGCCGGCCCGTCTGGCCGCGGCCCAAGCGGAGTTCGGGCCCATTGCGGTGCGGATTGAGGCCGAGGCCCAGGAGCCCAGGCGGGCGAGGGTGGGAAGGCAAAGATGATCTACCGGGCCAAGGCGCCCCTGCGCATCAGCTTTTGCGGCGGCGGCACGGACGTTTCACCCTACACCGAGGAGCGCGGCGGGGTGGTCCTTTCCGCCACCATCGACAAGTACGCGTACGCGGCATTGGCGCCGATCGCCGAGCCGGTGGCGCGCGTCACCTCCCTCGACTTCGGGGTGACCCGCGAGTATCCGCTGGGTGCCCGTCTGGAGCGGAACGGAGAGCTGGACCTGGTCAAGGGCGCCATCAACCGATTCCAGGAGGACTGGGGACTGCCTTGTGGCCTGGAGATCTTCCTGCGGACCGACGCGCCTCCGGGCAGCGGCCTGGGCTCCTCCTCGACGATGGTCACGACGCTGGTGGGGGTTCTCGCCGCCTGGGTACGTCAGCCGCTCGCACCCTACGAGGTGGCCGAGCTGACAACCCGGATCGAACGGGCCGACCTGCAGATTGCCGGCGGACGGCAAGACCAGTACGCCGCGGTCTTCGGGGGGTTCAACTTCATGGAGTTCCGCGCGGACCACACGGTGGTCAATCCGCTGCGGCTCCGGCCCGGGACGGTGAACGAACTCGAGGTCTCTCTGCTCCTCTGCTTCACCGGCCACACCCGCCTCGGCGCGCGCATCGTGGAGAAGCAGGCGCAGGCCTATGCCGAGGGGCGCAAGGAGGTGATCGCTTCCCTTGACGAGATGAAGCGGCTCACGCTCGAGATGAAGGCTCTGCTGCTGCGTGACCGGCTTCGGGAGTTCGGCGATCTTCTGCACGAAGCCTGGGAGTGGAAGAAGCAGCTCCAGTCGGAGATCAGCAACCCCGAGATCGACCGACTCTACGCGCGGGCCCGCGCGGAGGGGGCGCTCGGCGGGAAAATCCTCGGCGCCGGCGGCGGTGGTTTCCTCCTGGTCATGGTCGCGTTCGAGAAGCGCCACCTGGTGGCCCGGGCGCTGGAGGAGGAAGGCGGCCGGATCGTCCCCTTCGCCTTCGAGGGAAACGGACTGCAGACCTGGACGGTGGCTTCGTGAGACCGACGGCGGGGGAGGGCGGCGAAGCCGGCTCGGCGGACACTCCCGGCGAGGGACCGCTGCAGATCGGGATCCTGGGGGTGGCCTGGCCCATGCGCGGCGGGATCGCCCAGTACACCGCGGTGCTGGCATCCGAGTTGGCCCGGCGGCACCGGGTCGATCTGGTCTCGTTCACCCGGCAGTATCCGTCTTTTCTCTTTCCCGGGAAGAGCCAGCTCGATCCCAGCGCCGCGCCCCTGCGGGTTCCGGCCACGCCCCTGATCGACAGCATCGGACCGTGGAGCTGGGAGCGCGCCGCTCGCCACCTTGCGCGGAAGCGGCCGGACGCCCTCCTGTACAAGTACTGGATGCCGTTCTTCGCTCCCGCCTTCGGTACCATTGCCCGCCGCGTGAAGCGGCTCTGCCGGCCGCGGCGGGTGCGCACGATCATGGTGGTGGACAACCTTCTGCCGCACGAGAGACGACCGTTCGACCAGACCCTCACCCGGTACGTCATGGGCGCCACCGATGCCTACATCGTGCAGTCCGGGGCGGTGCGCCAGGATCTGGTCCGGCTTGCGCCCCGAGCCCGGTTTCTCGAGGTGCCGCATCCGGTCTACAGTCTGTTCGGATCGCCGGTTGCCAAGGCCGACGCGCGCACGGCCCTGGGCCTCGCGGCGGACGAGCCACTCCTCCTCTTCTTCGGTTTTGTGCGGCGGTACAAGGGGCTGGATACGTTGCTGCGCGCCCTCCCGATGATCCGCGCCGGCCTCGATCGGCCGCCGCGGTTGCTGGTGCTCGGAGAGTTCTACGAAGGCAGGGAGGAGACCGAGGCGTTGGTGCGAGAACTCGATCTGGGTGCCGCCGTGTCGATTCTGGATGAGTACGTGGCGGATGAAAAGGTCGGGCTCTACTTCTCCGCAGCCGACGTCGTCGTGCTCCCATACAAGTCGGCGACGCAGAGCGGAATCGTCCAGATCGCGTATCAGATGGACCGTCCGGTGATCTGCACCGGCGTGGGCGGGTTGGCCGAAGTGGTGCGCGACGGCGAAACCGGTCTGGTGGTTCCCCCGGACGATCCGCCGGCTCTCGCGGCCGCCGTGGTACGCTATCTGCGGGACGGGTGCGAGCCCGGCTTCGTCGACCGGATCCGCGTGGAGAAACGGAAGTACTCCTGGGACCGGATGGCCGAAGCGGTGGAGCTCCTCGCCCGCGAGTGAGGAGCAGGAGCCGGAGGGAGAGCGTTGGCGATCAATCCAGAGGAAGTCGAGAGGCGGATCGTGGCCGCGATCGCAGTCCAGCGCTCGCTGCTCGCCCAGGCGCCCCGGATCGTGCAGGTGGCGGAAGCCTGGCTGACCGCGCTGCGCGCCGGAGGGAAGGTGATCTTCTTCGGCAACGGCGGTTCGGCCGCCGACGCCCAGCATCTCGAGTGCGAACTGGCCGGCCGCTTCTACCTGGACCGGCGGCCGCTGCCGGCCCTGGCGCTCACCGTGAACAGCTCCTCGCTCACCGCGATCGGAAACGACTACGGCTTCGAGCAGGTCTTCACCCGGCAGCTCGAAGGAATCGCCCGGCCGGGTGATGTCGCGGTCGGGATCTCCACCAGCGGCGACTCCGCCAACGTGCTGCGGGCGCTGCAGAAGGCGCGCACGCTGGGGCTCGTGACCGTGGGATTCACCGGCCGCACGGGCGGCGGCATGCGCGAGTGGTGCGACGTCTGGCTGGCGATCGATTCCACGGAGACGCCGCGAATACAGGAGGGACACATCCTGGCCGGGCACATCGCGTGCGAGATGGTGGAGCGCGCGATGTTCGGAGGGGAGGCCCCGCTGGGAAAGGCGTGAGGCCCGCAGCCGCGTCGCCTCCGCTCAGCCCCCGATCGCCCGCAGGGTCCCGCCGATCCAGTCGATGATGAGGAAGTTCATTCGTCCGATGAGCAGCGAGACCCGGCCCATCACCGTATAGCCGAACGCGGCGCCGAAACCGAGCATGAGGAACCAGATTCCCAGGCGGCTCATGCCGCCCACCGCTCCGCGATGTTCCAGCGAGAAGAAGAAGTAGATGAGGACCATCAGCACGCCGACGAAGAGCAGCACGTTGTCCAGCGCCTCGGCGGCGACGGGGACGGCGATCTGCGCGAAGATGCGCAGGACGACCCAGGTGGCGGCGAATACGAGCGCCCCGCGAGTCATCCGTCCCCGCGCGGCGTCGAGCAGTCCGAGGATGAGGGCCGCGGCCGCCAGGGATACGACAAGCGCGGTCGCGCCGGCGATCGGCAAGGCGCCGTAGAGCGGCAGCATCGTAGCGCCGGCCTGGGGGAGCACCTCGCCTTGCAGCTTCTGCACCATGTTCACCCCGGTGTAGTACCCGACGTAGACCGCCAGCGAAAACCGGGCCATCCAGGCAATGCGCGGAATGTACCGCGTATAGAGGTTGACTCCCAGCAGCGCCGGGATGAGCAGGTCGGCGTTGTGCCCGAAGTCGTTTACCAGCGGCAGGACCAGGTTGGGCTTCAGCGTGTTGTTTGCCGTCTGCCCGATGTAGTAGCCGAGTGAGACCCCCGCGAACAGCGCCTCGGCGAATCGGAAGAACGGGTTGTCCCGGTACAGGAAGCTGAAGAGGCATAGTGTCAGGAAGGCGGCGAGCCAGGTTCCGAGCAGTTCGACCGACATCTCTCCGGCCCTCCTAGACGCGCGCCGCGGGGGACCGGCCCAGGAAGTAGGCCACGTTCCCGATGATGATGAAGATGATGATCACGGCGTGGATGATCGTCTGGACGTCCATGCCTCGCATGGCGTTGAAGACCAGCGGGTCGTCGTAGGCCGGCTTCACCTGCGGATAGGCATCGAGGAGCAGCCGCTCGTACTCCGAAGCGCCCTTGAGTCCGCCCAGGAGTCCGAGCATCTGGTGGCTGTCGTAGTAGGCGTAGAATTTCGGCGCCGAGACGGCGGTGCACCCGACCGCCACGGGTGTTCCGAACTGGGCATTGACGAGATTGACCCACCAGTCGCCGATGACCCCGGTGGCCAGGCTCACGACCAGCTGGACGTTCTCATAGTTGCGCACCCGGGCCATCAGCGGCAGCTGCGACAGCGGAAGGCCGCGGGCGTCGGACGGGAAGACCCGGGCGATGTCCTCGCCCATCTGCTTCATGGAGGCCTGACCCCCGTCCTTGTAACCGAGATTCACGTAGTCGATCCCGTACTGCAGGTCGGGGAACTCCGCCGCCACCCGATTCAACTCCTCCGTGGCCATCGCCCCGCCCCCGATCGGGAAGAGGGCCAGCACGACGACCTTGACGCGTCGCGCCAGGCAGTGGCGCAGGACCGCGGCGGCCATCGGGCCGTTCTCGGGTTTGGTGGTCGGACCGTAGTCGAAGGAGACCATCACCACATCCTCGGGAGTGAGAGTCTCGATCCGGTCGAAGAGATCGCGCACGGGCGGCGTAACCGTCACCGACAGCCCGATCGGGAAGATGATCGGGAAGATCGTGCCCACCGCCACCAGAAGGAAGATCCAGCGCCGATCCAGCTGCTGGAGCATCGTGGAGAGATTCCCTTCCTTGGTTCGAGCCACGGCCTCCTCCTACTCCTTCTCGAGGCCGAGGTAGCTGCGCTCGATGCCGAGGATCACGCGGAGGGAAAGGGAGGCCGCACCGAGAGCGGCCCCGATCAGGATGCCGCGCTGAGCGGCGGCGTTCGGGTTGTTCATCAGCCACTCCGTGAACCTGCCGAGGGCGAGCTTGCCCCCGGGGATCCAGGCGAGGAGGGACTCGCCGAGGGGGATCCGTCCGAGCATCACGACAACCGCAGCCACGAGCAGAATGGTGGCCTCGAGGTTGCGCACGCGGAAGGCCCGGAATGCGGCGGAGGCCACGTAGAAAGCCAGGAGGCTGAACATGGTCGCCTGTAGCGGCTGGAAGACGTAGGTCACGAAGAAGCTGAACGGGCTGGGGGTTCCGTCCGGGTTCGGATTGATGCCGTGGAAGGGGCCGAGATTGAACGCCCCCAGGAGGCCGAAGGTCCCGGGAAGAGCCAGGCCGGCGAGAAGGAAGATCGCGTAGTGCCAGCCGGGACCCTTGCGTTCGATCTTGCGCAGGTTCCCCTGGACCACGTTCACCACCCCGAGCAGGATGGCGAAGCCCGCGATGATGATCATCCACTTCTCGAGACGATCGCTGGGCACCTTCACCGCCCGCGCCTTCTCGGTAAAGAAGAACGCCACGATGGGGATCAAGCCCGCCAGAAACGTCAGCACCAGCGGTAGCTGAACACGGAAGAACAAGGCGTCGACCTCCTAACGGGCTACGAAGTACTGCGCCAGGTTGACGCTGCCGATCGTGGCGGCCAGGGCGCCGAGGATGATGGCGATTCCGACCGCCGCCTTGGTCCAGTCCTGGCCCTTGATGCTCCCGAGCATGGCCGGGTCGCGCGCCAGGTAGGCGCCCGCGGCGTAGAGCTCCTCGCCGATCAGGGTGTAGTCGCAGGCGCAGACGAAGAAGGGGAGCTGTGCGATCTCGGCGGTTCCCGAGATCTGGATCGCGCCGGACGCCTGGCCGGTTTCCGCCAGCAGCAGCGATTCCGCGGCGAACGAGCCGATGAGGAAATTGGTGGCCGGGCGTTCGCGCATCATGATTCCCGACACCGAAGCGGTGTAGGCGAACTGGTCATAGGTCACATAGTGCACGAGCGTGTCGCTGTACAGGTCCGGCCGCCCTTCCTGGATGTACGCCTCTTTGACTGTTTCGCGGGCGGAGGCAAAGGTGAGCGGATCCTTGTTCGGGACATCGAGCTCGGTGTTGTAGCGAGCGGTCATACGTGCTACATGCGAGAGCACGGCCAGACTGGCGATCGTCTGGTTCTCGTCGATCGACGCGATGCCCGGCACATAGAGCACCTTTCGCCCCAGCTCCGTGGCCCGGCCCACCGCCTCGTCGATCGCGTTCAGTCCGGCGATCTTGCGAATGAACAGATCCTGCCGGGTCCGGGCCGCCCGGATGAACCAGAGAACGAGGATGCAGAAGAGGAGGAAGAGAACGAGCGCGTTGGCGCGTTCCGGGTTGAAGTGCAGGAACCCCTCCGGGTCCAGCGCCGGCGGATTCATCGGGCACCTCCCGCGCGTCCCGGGTCCGCCTGCGGGGGAGCCGTCTCGATGCGGGGGAACAGGGCCCCGCCGGGACGTATCGGCGTTCCGGGCCGAAGCCCGCCCCACCGGATCCAGGCGGGATCGGCGGCGCCTTTGAGCAGCGCATCGGGCGCCTCGATCATGCCCAGACGGAAGAGAGCCTCTCCGCACTTGCCCGGCATGATCGGGGCGAGGAGGGAGACCGACAGTCGGATCGCCTCCGCCGCAGTCGCCAGGGTGGAGGCGATCGCCTCAGGACCGCCGCTCTTCACCGCCTTCCACGGCGCCTTGACCTCGAGGTACCGGTTGACGGCACGCACCAGCTCCAGGGTCTCCTCGATCGCGGAGTGGATCCTCGCCTCCTCCATCGCGACCAGCACACTGTCCACTGCCAGCCGAGCCTGGTGCGCCAGCCCCTCGTCGGCCGCGTCCCGAGGACCCGGCTCCGGCACACGGTCGGCGAAGTGCGCGTGGATCATCCGCTCGATCCGGTTGAGGCAGTTCCCCAGATCGTTCGCCAGATCGGAATTGATGCGGGCGACGAGCGCCGGCTCGGAGAAGTCGGAGTCCAGGCCCACCACCATGTCCCGCATCAGGAAGAAGCGAAAGCCATCGACGCCGTGGGCGCGACACATCTCCATCGGGTGGACGACGTTGCCCAGTGACTTCGACATCTTGCGGCCCGCGTGCGTCCACCACCCGTGCGCCAGAATGGCCTGGGGTGGTTCGAGACCGGCCGCCCGCAGCATGGTGGGCCAGTAGACCGCGTGCGTGGTGAGGATGTCCTTGGCAATCAGATGGCAGGTCGCCGGCCACCAGTTGCCGTGGTCCGGCGCCTCAACCCCATCCACCGCGCTGTAGTAGTTGACCAGGGCGTCGAACCAGACGTAGGTCACATAGGCGGGATCGAAGGGGAGGGGAATTCCCCAACCCAGTCGGGACGCCGGGCGGCTGATACACAGGTCGCCCAGAGGCTTCTTCAGGAATCCGAGCACTTCGTTGCGCCGGGAAGTCGGCCGGATGAACTCCGGATGATCCTCGATATGCCGGATGAGCCAGTCCTGGTAGCGGCTCATGCGGAAGAAGTAGTTCGTTTCCGACAGCGGGACTACCGGCCGTCCGCAGTCCGGGCAATTGCCGCCCACCACGTCTTTCTCGGTCCAGAACCGCTCATCGGGAACGCAATAGAGGCCTTCGTAGGTGTCCTGGTAGATCTCGCCGCGCCGGTGGAGCTCGGCCAGGATCCGCTGCACGACCCGCTGGTGGCGGGGCTCGGTGGTGCGAATGAAGTCATCGTTGCTGATCTGGAGGACCTGCCAGGCTTCCCGGAACCGGGCCGCCATGAGATCGCAGTGTTCGCGGGGGGTCCGGCCAGCCTGGGCCGACGCCTCGACGATCTTCTGACCATGCTCATCGGTACCGGTCAGGAAACGCGTCGCGTCGCCGCGCAGGCGGTGAAATCGAGCGAGAACATCGGCCAGCACGGTGGTGTAGGCGTGCCCGATGTGGGGCTCGTCATTCACATAGTAGATCGGAGTCGTGACGTAGAACCGCCCGTCGCCCATGTCCCGTCCGCGGTGAGCCTGACCGTCGCGGCGGACGCCGGGCTCTTGCGGCGCTGCCGGGCGCTCCCCTGCCGGAGATCGCGCATGTGGGGCGCAGTATGCGCGCAAGAGTGGGGACTGGGCAAGCGCGGCGCCTACTTCACCAGGCCGCGCGCCTTCTTGGCTGCTTTCACCGCATCGCTGTCGTGGCGATCGGCAAGGCCGAGAGCCCAGTTCAGGAGCGGCCCCTCGGGAAGGCTTCGGATGAGCCGCGCATGCAACTGCGGTGGAGTCTTCTCGGGTTGGGCCGCGATGGAAGCCGTTCCGGCCTCCTGCAACGTACCGGCGGCCTCATACGCAGCCTCGAGGGCGGGCAACAGCGCCTCGTCCAGGCGGGAGCCGCGGAGCGACAATACTACGGCCTGCCGCACCCCGACCTCCTGGACCTGCTCAAAGACGTCCAGCAGAAGGTGGACCCGATACGGCGTCAGAACGCCCGTGAGGGCGCGGATCAGTTGGACTCCACTTTCAGTGGCCAGCGGCTGCTCGTCCGGCCAGACCCCGGACTCGATCAGACTCACGGCCAGGGTCTCGGCCTCGGAATACTTCGCCTCCGTGGCCTGGGCCAGCAGGATCGTGCGCTCGGCAGCGCTGAGCGCCAGCCCGTCCTCCCACTTGCCGTCGCGCAGTGCGGTCACAACCACGGCGGGAAGCGGTCGGCACTTGTGTTCAATCGCCGAGATCACGAGCCCAGCGCGCTCCGGCCCGGTGGCCTTGCTGATCGCCGCGGGGACCTCCGCGCACGGAACGGTGGCGCCGACGGCGGCATCCGTCCCCAGGCTGAGGAGGACCAGGGACAGGAAGAGGCACGTGGCGACGAGCCCGCCCCGCAAGGGGGCCGAGGCGATGAAACGCATACTCATGAAAAACCTCCGAGGTTCGAGCCGGGTGTCCGCACGAGTCAGATGCGGAGACTCAAGCATCGCCGAGCGCTCCGGTCGAGTCAAGGTTCCTCCCATGACATGGGGACCGGGTACGGCTCTTTGGCGGGCCGACCGGAGCGCTCCGTGAAACCTCGAGGCAGCCTGAGGGCCCGGTACGCCGCATGGCGCGCTGGAGTTCAGCACCGGGATCATGAACTCCCGCAGAGTCATAGCTCCGAAAGGCACGCGGCTGCGCGCCATCTGCCCCCGGCGCGACGCGCCGTGCAGCCCGCGCCGGGCCGAGGCGAGGGCCAGCTCGACTCTGCGGCCAGCAGTCCGGCCAGGCTTCGCCCCTCACCGGTCGCCAGCTCGCGCCATGCCGTGATTCGCCACGGCGCGCCTGGGGAGCGCCGCAAGGCGAGCTGCATCACCGATCCGAAAGCGGCGCAGATCTCGACCCCGACCGAATCCGCCGGCCCGCCGGGCGATGCCAGAACCGGGCGAAAGCGGATGGACGTATCGGCCAGCTCCGCCCAGGCTTTCTCTCCCGTGCCGGCCCTCCAGGAGTCCGCGTGCACCAGCCGCCAGATGAACTCGACCTGCGAGGTCGACGGCGCCGACAACCACGCACGCGCCAACTCCACGAAGCGATCTTGCGGCCAGACGGCCGGCCATCCCGCGCTTGCGGCTTCGCTGCTGCAGGGCACGAAGAGAAACGAGTCGGCCAGCATCGCGCCGAGACCCGCGGTGTCCATCGCCCGGATCGCGGCCGCCACGTTGTCTGCGCAGGCGGACGGCGTGTCCGCCGGCAGGTAGCGAAACGGCCGGATGACCAGCGTTTCTCGGGCGCATTCGTTCCAGCGGTCGGCGGCCTCGACCACGATCTGCAGCACCTCCTCCCGCAGGATCTCCACCGGGAGCACCATGCCGGTGACGCCTCTCTCCAGTCCGGGCCCGGTCCAGCGCACCTGCCCGGCCGGGACCGGGCCATCTTCCGGATCCACCGCCTCTGCCTCGAGCGCGACCCCAGCGCTCCGCTCAATCCAGGTTGTGGGGCGGGGCCGACGGAGCGTGAGAGAGGGCGGCTCGTTCGGCACGGCCCACACAAGCACCTCGCCCCCGGTGGCCCCGGAACCGTCTTCGCGCTGGACGACCGCCTGCAGCACGATCCGAGTCGGGGCGGCAAAGCCTTGGCAGTGCCACCGGCCGGCCCATGGCGCGGCGTTCGCGGTATCGACCGGAATTCCGCCGGCCAGGAAGATGACGCGATCAATCCCCTGGCCGCGCACGTCCACCTCCAGGCTCACCATCCCCGCGACCGAGTCTCCCGCGGCGGGAGAGACCCAGCCGAATGCCAGCGGCGGGGAGGATGGGGGCGCCTCGCCATCGTGCCGCACGCAACCCGGCGCCGCGAACGCAAGAAACCAGATCGAGGCCGCGAAGCGGACCATCGGGGCCGCTCTGTCGACCAGGGGGGGCGGGAACCGGATCCGCCGAATCGGCATCCGAATGCGCTCCAGGGCCGTCGCTGGGTCTGCGGTGTCCAGAGTGCGCTCCTCCCTTGCGATCGTCCTGCCGAAACGCCGACGGCCCAGGGAGAGGAGCGCGGAACATGCCGGCCGGCGCAACTTGCGGGCCGAGGCGGCGGATTCCCGGTCTGAGCGGCCGGGAGGATCCGTGCCGCACGGGAGCAAGCAGAAGGACGGCCGGCACCCCCTGTGGAGAGATGCCGGCCGCGTGCAAGCCGGGGAGAACAGGGACCGGGTCCGCGTTTTCCCCTGCGTTCTCTCAGGGCTAGACGGCCAGCCTCTGCGAGACATCGCGTGCCGCCGGGATCCGGTGCGACAACCGGACCGGATCGGGTCGTGGCCAATCGGGCTTGCCCCGCTCGCGGCCGCGGGTCACTCCGCCGGTCCACGGGAACCGCGCGGCCGACCCGCAATGGGCAGCATGTCGGAATTATTACACGCCGATCGTCCAATGACAAGGCCTGACTTCGATTGTCGCGATTCCACGCGGCGCGGCGGGAACGGGGAAGTGACATGTTCGGGGCGCGCGTGTAGAGTACGCCGTCCGCTTGACGTTCACTCGAGGCAGCGCCGGAGAAGACGATCGGCGCGAGGAGGTCGCCTTGGCCCGGCAGTTCATCTTCACCATGAAGGGTGTGGGGAAGGTTCATCCCCCGGACAAGGTCGTCCTCCGGGACATCTGGCTGTCGTTCTACCACGGCGCCAAGATCGGCGTCCTGGGGGTGAACGGGGCCGGCAAGTCCAGCCTGCTGCGCATCATGGCCGGTCTGGACCCCGCGCATCTGGGTGAGGCCCGTCCAGCCGAAGGGATCCGGATCGGCTTTCTCCCGCAAGAGCCGGCGCTGGATCCCGATAAGGACGTCCGGGGGAACATCGAGGAAGGGCTCTCGGTCATTCGCGAGCTGCTCCAGCGGTTCGAGGCGATCAGCGCCCGGTTCGCCGAGCCGCTGGAACCCGAGGAGATGGACGCGCTGCTGGCCGAGCAGGCCGCGGTACAGGAGAAGATCGAGGCGATGGAGGGTTGGGAGCTCGACCGGAAGGTCGAGATTGCCATGGACGCTCTGCGCTGCCCACCTGGTGATGCGGCCATCGCCAACTTGTCCGGCGGGGAGCGGCGGCGCGTCGCGCTCTGCCGGATCCTGCTCGAACAGCCCGATCTTCTGCTTCTCGACGAGCCCACCAACCACCTCGATGCGGAGTCCGTAGCCTGGCTCGAACGCCACCTGAAGGACTTCCCGGGCACGATCGTGGCCGTCACCCACGATCGGTACTTCCTCGACAATGTGGCGGGATGGATCCTGGAGCTGGATCGCGGCACCGGCATCCCGTGGGAAGGCAACTACTCGTCCTGGCTGGAACAGAAGCAGGAACGGCTCCGCCAGGAGGAGAAGGGCGAATCGAAGCGGCAACGCACGCTGGCGCACGAGCTCGAATGGGTGAGGATGAGTCCGCGTGCGCGGCAGGCCAAGAGCAAGGCCCGCCTCCAGGCCTACGAAGAGCTCCTCGCGCAGGACCAGGACAAGCGCCAGGAGACGGCCGAGATCGTGATTCCCCCCGGACCGCGCCTCGGTGACGTCGTGGTGCGGGCGACGCATCTGCGAAAGGCGTTCGGCGATCGACTTCTCTTCGAGGAAATGGAGTTCAATCTCCCTCGCGGCGGCATCGTCGGGGTGATCGGACCGAACGGCGCGGGCAAGACGACTCTCTTCCGAATGATCGTGGGGCAGGAGAAGCCGGACGGCGGGGAACTCAAGGTGGGCGAAACGGTGGCCGTCTCATACGTCGATCAGGTGCGCGATGCCCTGAGTCCCGGGAACAATGTGTGGGAGGAGATTTCCGGGGGACACGAGCGGATCCTGCTGGGCAAGCGTGAGGTGAGCTCTCGCTCCTACGTGGCGAGTTTCGGGTTCAAGGGTCCCGACCAGCAGAAGGTGGTCGGCAACCTCTCGGGCGGCGAGAGGAACCGGGTCCATCTGGCGAAGCTCCTCAAGACGGGCGGAAACCTCCTGCTGCTGGACGAACCGACGAACGATCTCGATGTCGACACTCTGCGGGCGCTCGAAGATGCGCTCGTCGAATTCGCGGGGTGCGCGGTGGTCATCAGCCACGACCGGTGGTTCTTGAATCGGATCGCCACGCACATCCTGGCCTTCGAGGGAGACAGCAGCACCTTCTGGTACGAGGGGAGCTACGACGACTACGAGGCCGCCCGGCATCGGCGCCTCGGCACTGAGGCAGACCGGCCGCATCGGATCCGTTACAAGCCGTTGGTGAGATAGGCGATTTCCGGCGAACCATTCGCACTCGTCTCGCGTCTATGGATATGCCGGGCTGTCGGAACGGCGGAGGCCGGCGGGAGACGGAATGGACGCAGGTGATCTGCTGGACCGATGTCGTTCCGGCGATGAGCTCGCCTGGGAGGCGCTGGTGCGCCGCTATCAGCCGCGCGTATATGGGCTTGCCTTGCTCTATCTCCGGGACCGGGAGGAGGCTCTGGATTGCGCGCAGGACGTGTTCGTCCGGGTCTACCGGCACCTTTCCGACTGCCGGGACGCGGATCGATTCCTGCCGTGGCTCCTGCGAATCGCGCGAAACGCCGCCCTGGATCGGCATCGCCGCCGCCGTGTCCGGCCGGCCGGGCACTCCGTACCGCTGGATGAGGCGGCATCGATGGCCGCGCCGGAACCCGACCCCGCCGAGGTCCTGCACTCGACCCGCCGCCGGGACCGAGTACGCGCGGCGCTGGGCCGTCTCGGCGCCCTCAACCGGGAAGTCCTGATCCTCAAGGAGATACAAGGGCTCTCCTTCGAGACCGTAGCCGACACGCTCGGCATTCCCGTGGGAACGGCAAAGTCGCGCTCAAACCGCGCCCGACTAGAGCTGGCCCGCGCCCTGACCGGGACCCGTGACGAGAATTCAATGGAGGAAAAGGAGACAACTCCATGAATTGTCGTGAGTTTGAGCGGGTGCTCCCTGAACTGGCCTGCCCTCGGAGCACGGCGATCACGCCGGATCAACGGCGGGAAGCGCAGGATCATAGCGCGACCTGCGTTCGCTGCTCGCGACTCCTGGCGGCCTCCCGCGGCGAAGCTGGCTCGCTGACTGCGGAGGAGTCTGAGGCGGTGGTGCAGGCGGTCCTGCGGCGCACCAGCGGGGCTTCCTGTCGGGCCGCTCAGGAGATGCTGCCGGCCTGGGTCGATGATTGCCTGTCCCCGGCCGATGCGGAGCTACTGGCCGGCCATGTCGGTCATTGCCCGACGTGCCGGAGCCTGGCGGACACGCTCGGAGTGCTCCGCAGGGCACTGCCGGCCCTTGCGGAAGTGGATCCCGGCCCGGCTTTCACCTTTCGGGTCCTGGAGCAGACATCGCGGCTTGCCGGCCGGCGGGGTCTTGTTTCGGATGCCGGCGAAACACCCGCAGGGAGACGGTCGAACGCCGCCCCGGCCTGGATCACCGCGGTCCGTGAGACGATCTCCGCCTGCCATCGCCGTGGCGCCCACCTGATGCGCCGGCCCCGCGCCGCGCTGGAACTCGCCTACGGGACCTCGTTGGTCCTCTGCCTGGTGGTGGGCTCGCCGGCGACCCGGATCGAGGAAGTGTCGTCCGAGATCACGGCCCTGGCAGCCCGAGTTCCGTCTCCGCACCTGGTCGCGGCCTCCGTCGTGCCGGAGAACGGCTGGGAAGGGGCCGCCGGCAACGTGCGCGCCGTCTTCGAAAAGGTGGAGGCCCGGACTCCGCGAGGCCTGGCCGCGCGCGTCATACGAGCATGGAAGCGGATCTCCTCGACCTGGATTGCCCTGCGGGACCACGGACCAGTCATCGGAAAGGCCCTCCTGCGCCTCGACCTCGTGAGCGTGTGGCGGGAAGCGGAAGCGATTCGGCAGTCCGGCAGAGAAAGCAGCGAACCCCGCCCCCCGTCCGTGCGTCCGGAAGGCAACAGGGGGATGGCCGCACCCGGCGGGGCCGACGACGAGCCCGCCGCACGGAAGGGAGGAACTCCATGAACATCGCGCGAGGCGCCGATCCTGGCACCGGAGGAACCGTGATTCGGCGAAAGTCCCCGGGCCTCGCCGCCGTACTCTCGATCTTTCCGGGGCTGGGGCAGGTCTATGTCGGAGCGCTGGCGCGGGGCTTCACGTACGCGGGCGTCTTTGCCGCCTTCGTCTTGCTCCTGAGCTCCGACGCCAGCGAACAGGTCAAGCCCGCGATCGGGATGATGTTTGCGTTCTTCTACCTCTACAACCTGTTCGACGCCGCCCGCATGGCGAACCTGTTCAACGACACGGCGGACGGAGCGACGCTGGAAGAGCTGCGCCGAGACTTTCTTGCCGGTATCGGACAACGCGGCTCGATCGGGGGAGGGTTGGCCCTCCTCGCCGGCGGTCTTCTCTTTGCGATGCACACCTGGTTCGGTCTCTCTCTCGAAGTTCTCGAAGACTGGTGGCCGCTGCTGCCGATCGGGTTCGGGGCGTGGTTGCTATGGGCGGGGATCCGGGACCGCCGGAAGACCGCGAGCCCGGGCCAGCCGTGACGCGCCGATGGCGGGTGCCGCTGCGACGGCGGTCCCGCCGTCTCGCGAGAACATCGATCGCACCTCGCCTCACCCTCCCGCGGGTGTATGCTCAAGACGGCGCGGGCGGGTGTGGATGCGGGTGACCAGGAGGGCGCGCGCCGGGAGGTGACCATGCCGACCGGAATCCACCAGATCATCGATCATCAGATCCGGAGATGGGAAATCGAGGCCCTGGCTCGCCGAGCGTCGGCGCCCGCCGCGTCCGCCGAGACGCCCATCATCCATGCCGGCGTCACCGTGGCCCGCCAGATTGGCGCCGGTGGAAGCGAGATCGCCCGTGGGGTTGCGACGGTTCTGGACCTGCCGCTCTGTGATCGAGAGATCCTCGACACCATCGCCGGCGAAGGCGGCATCCGCGCCCGAATCCTGGACCTGCTGGACGAGCGCGACCGTTCGGCAGCGCAGATCTGGGTGCAGGGAATCCTGCGCGGACGCCTCGCCGACAAGGAAGACTACCTTCGAGCCCTGGTTCACGCCGTCGTTTCGGTGGCGGCTCATGGTCCGGCGGTCTTCGTGGGCCGCGGAGTGAACTTCATCCTGGGGCCCGGAGGGGGCCTGCACGTGCGGGTGGTCGCGCCGTTGGAGCAACGCGTGGCCAGACTCCGCGCGTCCCGAGGGCTCGCCGATGCCGATGCTCGGGCGGTGATCGAACGGACCGATGCTGACCGGGCCGCATTCATCAGACGCCACTTTCGACGGGAGATCGACGACCCGGTGGCCTACGATCTCGTGCTGAACACGGCCACCACGCCGCTTCCGGCATGCGTGGATACGTTGTTGACGGCCTGGCGAGGGGTGACGGTGACCTCCGCCGCGGTTTCACCCAGAACGTCAGGAGACTCCGCCGGCTGACCGCCGTCGACCCGCTGCGCCTGGGCCGAGTCGCGGCTGGGGGGCTCGCCGGAATGACCTCCGGCGAGCCGCCTCCGCACACTTCACGAATCCGCACGCCTTCGCCACAGCTCTGTCACATTTGAGGCGTATCAGTACGCATGTGCCGCCGCCCGCGGGCGGGAGAAACGATGCGCATGCAGGGCCGTGGCGGGCGGTTCGGCCCGGACCGCCGTCCAGAACCGAGGTGAGAATGCTTCCCGGAAGTGCCGCTCTTCTCTCTGTATCGCTCGGAGTCGTGCAGTCGCTGGAGTTGCTACCCGCCACGTCTGCCGTGGCGGCGAAGCAGAGTGCGCGAGCCTGCCGGGGAGCGGGACGCTGATGACCACCGGCACGCATACGCCGCCGCCGGTCCCGGCCCACACCATCATCCGCACCCATGGCCTCTGCCGGGAGTACCGGATGGGCGGCGAACGCGTCCGCGCCTTGCGAGACCTCGATCTGGCCGTGGACCGAAACGAGTACGTCGCGATCATGGGTCCTTCGGGATCCGGGAAGTCGACTCTCATGAACATCCTCGGTTGCCTCGATACTCCGACGGCGGGCTCTTACTGGTTGCGCGGGACCTTGGTGTCCGGCATGTCCGACCAGGCGCTGGCACAGGTCCGGAATCGGGACATCGGGTTCGTCTTCCAGACGTTCAACCTGCTGTCGCGCGCCTCGGCCCTCAAGAACGTGGAGCTGCCTCTGCTTTACGCCGGCGTTCGTGCCGGGCTGCGGCGTCAGCGGGCCGTCGCCGCCCTCGAACGCGTGCAACTGGGCGATCGCCTGCACCACCGGCCGAATGAGCTCTCGGGCGGGCAGCGGCAGCGGGTGGCCCTGGCCCGCGCGCTGGTGACCCAGCCGTCACTCCTCCTGGCGGACGAGCCGACCGGGAATCTCGACAGTCGGACCGGCGAGGAGGTTCTCGGGGTCTTCGAGCGACTGCACGAGGAAGGACAGACGATCATCGTGGTGACTCATGATCCGGATGTGGCCGACCACTGCCATCGCCGGATCATGCTTCGCGACGGGGTGATCGCCTCGGATGATCGGACCGGAAGCAACGCGCGGGCGCCGGCTTCTGGAGGGAAGGAAGGATGAGCGGGGAACCAGCTCGAAGAGGCCTGCTTCGCAGCTTCCGGATCGGGGCGCTGGTCGCGCTCGGAATCGGGTGCGCGCCGGCATTCGGGGCCGGGGGGGACCTCGGGTCGGCTCCCGCGCGCGAGGCCCCGGCCCGACCGATCTTGCTGGCGGAGGCGCTGTCCCTGGCCCGACAGCATGCGGTGGCGATTCTGGAAGCGGCCGGGCGAAAGCGGGCCCGGGAGGCGGACGTACGGTCGGCCTATGCCGCGTTTCTTCCCAGCGTAAGTCTCTCGGCCGGAGCGTCGCGACAACTTCCGGCGGAAGGACTGAGAACTCGGGTCGAGAACGGCCAGGTGATCACGGTGCCGTCCGACCCCTGGTCGAGCAGCGTCGGGCTCGGCGCCAGCGTGACCCTGTTCGAAGGCGGGCGCCGGATCTTCGATCTCCAGCAGGCGCGGGCGCAACAGCTCCTGGCCGAAGTCAACGAAGACGCCCAGGAATTCGCCGTCGCCCTGCTCGTCAAGGAGCAGTACTTCGATATCCTGGCCGCGCAGGAAACGGAGACCGCTGCCCGCGCCCAACTGGCGCAGGCGCGGCAGCAGAATCGCGCCGCGAGCGCCCGCGTCCGCGCCCGGACTGCGACCCGCTCGGACTCCCTGCGGGCCGCAATCCAGGTGCGATCCGCCGAGTTGGCGGTGCAGGACGCGAGGGACGTTGCCGCGATCGCCAGCGCCGCGCTCACCCGCGCCGTCGGATCGTCGGAACCAGTGACGGCGGATCTGAACGGCGCGCTCGGGACGGATGAACTTCGGGTCGGGGCCGACTCGCTGCGCGCGTGGGCGGAGCACGGCCCCTCCGTGCGCCAGGCGGAACTTGCCCTGTCCGCGGCGCGGGTCGCGCGCCGGGCTTCCTGGGGAACCTATCTGCCCAGCGTGTCGATGTCCTATTCGCGAAGCGGGAGCGGAACCGGCCGGACCCTGTTCAAGGATACGGACGACTTCTCCTACGCCGGATCGATCCGCCTTTCGCTCTCGCTTCCGCTCTTCAACCAGCTGCAGCGGGAAGGGCAGGTCACCCAGGCCGACGTCGCCCTCCACAACGCGGAGGTCGCGCTGCGGGATGCGCAGCTGGCGGCTCGGTCCGATGCCTCGCGATTGCTGGTCGCCTACCGGTCGGCAGGAGATCGCGTCGCTACGGAAGGGCTCAACGTGGAAACGGCGGCAGAGGATCTCCGCGTGCAGGAGCTTCGCTACGCGGAAGGGGCCTCGACCCTGCTCGACCTGCTGACGTCGCAGACGCAACTCGACCAGGCGCGGCGGGACTTGATCCGGGCGCGCTACGACCGGCGGATGGCGAAGGCTCAGCTTGAGGCCCTCGTGGGGCAAGCCCTATGAAGCGGGTCGGAGCCCCGCCTTCTGTGGAGAGGTCTGAAGGGAGGATCTGGTGCAACACCTGACGGGCCGGCGGACCTGGACCTTGCTCGGAATCGCGTTGGCGGTTGCGGCTGTGGCATTCCTCGCCATGCGGGGTCTGCCGGGGCGTCGTGGGAACGACCCTGGCGTCACCACCGAGGCCGCCGCCCGGCGAGACATTACGGTGAACATCGAGGCGACCGGAGTCGTGGAGCCGGTCGATCTGGTCGAGGTGAAGTCCAAGGCCTCCGGCCAGATTCTCCGGATGCCGGTGGAGGTAGGCTCGGTCGTGCACGCCGGCGACCTGCTGGCGCAAATCGACATGGTGGATGTGCAGAATTCATACGAACAGGCCGATGCGGCCGAACGGGCCGCCCAGGCGAAGGTGGATGTCTCCCAGGCGCAGTTGCGGCGGGCGAAGGAGCTGTTCGCACAGCAGGTGATCACGGTTGCGGAGCACGAGAATGCGGTGCTCGACTATGCCAACGCCGAGTCGCAACTGGTGAAGGCCCGCACCGATCTGGATACGGCGCGCCAGCGCCGGGATGATGCGACGGTGCGGGCACCCATTTCCGGGACGATTCTCGAGCAGCTCGTGTCCGCGGGACAGGTAATCGCTTCGGCCACCTCCTCGGTGAGCGGCGGTACCGCCCTGATGCGGATGGCGGACCTCGGTCGGATCCGTTTGCGGGCCCTGGTCAGCGAAACCGACATCGGGAGCGTACGACCCGGCCAGGTCGCTACCGTGGAGATGGAGGCATTCCCGGACCGGACATTTCGCGGCGAAGTCGAAAAGGTTGAGCCGCAAGCCGTGGTCCAGCAGTCGGTGACGATGTTTCCGGTGCTGATTTCGATCGCCAACGAGGACGGGCTTCTGCTCCCAGGAATGAACGGGGAGGTGTCGATGGAGGTCGCCAGCCGGATGGATGTCGTGGCGATTCCTCTCGATGCCGTGCGCCCCGTCCGCGAGCTTCCCTCGGTCGCGGCGACTTTCGGTTTGAGTGCGGATTCCGTGCAGGCGCAACTCGCCCGCAGCGCTCTGACCCGCCGTGCCCGGCTGCCCGGTTCGCCGGCGAAGGTCGACTCTTCCCGCGGGTATGGCGCCCGCGCCGGGCGTGGACAGGGTCCGCCGGGAGAGAATCGCTTCCCCCGGGACAGCGGTCCGCAGGGCCCGCCGGAAGGAGCGTTCGGCGTCGGCCCCGCTTCCGACGGGTCCGGCGATCGCCACCGTCCGGAGGGACCTCCTGAGGGGGGCCCGGGGCTCGGCGGAAGCCCGGGGTCGGACAGCTCCCCGGACGGTTCTCTGACGAACGCGGCGGGCGCCGGGGCGAGTCCCGCCAGCGCGGATCGCGGCGGCCGCGCCCAGGGCGTGCTCGTGCGCACGGCACGAGGAGTCGAGGCCCGGGCGGTCCGTCTCGGTCTGAGCGATTACGACTACGCCCAGGTCCTGAGCGGGGTCCGGGAGGGCGACCAGGTCGTCCTGCTGGGAGTCGCGGAACAGCAGACTCGGCGAAGCGATGAACAGAGCCGCATCCGGGAGCGCATGGGCAACGGGATGCCCGGCGCGCCGCCCGGGACGGGCAGCACGAGCCGGACGTCCCGCGGAGGACGCTGAGATGATTCTGGGCGAGACCATGGGGGTCGCGCTCGACGCGCTGCGCGCCAACAAGCTCCGTTCGCTCCTCACCATGCTGGGCATCGTCATCGGGGTGGCGGCGGTGATCGCAATGGTTGCGCTCGGGCGTGGCGCCCAGCAATCGGTCAACGACCGGATCGCCTCGCTCGGGACGACGCTCCTGACGGTGATGCCCGGCCAGGCGCGGGGACCCGGAATGATCGCCTCCGCTTCGGATCGCGCCGCCCTGACGCTGGATGACGCGAACGCGCTTGAGGAGCGGGCGGAACACATCCGGGCGGTGCAGCCGGAGATGTCGCGGCAGCTCCAGGTGCAGTTCGAGAGCAAGAACACCAACACCACGGTGGTGGGATCGACCGCCAACTATCTTGAGGTCCGCAAGTTCAACCTGGCCTTCGGCCGCATGTTCACGAGCAGCGAGAACACCGCGCGCCGGCGGGTGGCGGTGCTCGGCGCGCAGGTGCTGGAGGACCTCGGAGTCGCGTCCGCCTCCGCGCTCCTCGATTCGGAAATCCGCATCGGCGGGATCCGGTTCCTGGTCGTCGGGGTGCTGGCGTCGAAGGGGCAGGGCGGCGGCTTCATGAACCCCGACGACCAGGTGCTCATTCCGATCCAGACCGCCCGCTACCGCTTGATCGGCAGCGATCGGCTCCGTTCCATCAGTGTCGTGAGTCCGAGCGAAGACGAAATCCCGGTCACCATGGCGGAAATCGAGAAGATCCTGCGGCGCGAACACCGTCGGACCGGAACGCAGGAGAACGACTTCTCCATCCGCAACCAGGCCGACTTCCTCTCCACCCTGGGCGAGACGACCAAGGTCTTCACCTACCTCCTGGCGGGCATCGCCGCCGTGAGCCTGCTCGTGGGCGGAATCGGCATCATGAACATCATGCTGGTTTCAGTCACGGAGCGGACCCGGGAGATCGGCGTGCGCAAGGCGCTCGGCGCCACGAAGGGGAACATCCTGCTGCAGTTCCTGATCGAGGCCATGGTTCTCTGCCTGATGGGCGGCGCCATCGGAATCGGAGTCGGAACCGGCACGGCCGCCCTCCTGCGCCTGGCATTCTCCTGGCACACCTCGGTGGGCCCCTCCTCCGTGCTTGTGGCCTTCGTGTTTTCCGCCGCGGTCGGCATCGTCTTCGGCGTGTGGCCCGCGCGGCGCGCGGCGGCGCTCGATCCGATCGAGGCGCTGCGTTACGAGTAGGCGGGTGGAGTCGGGACGCCGGGGAGACGCCGCACCTCGGACCAGCCCTGACGACCGGCGCGCCTCACGCCGGCGGCGTGCCGCCAACCAGGCTGTCTTGCAGGATTTCCGCAGCGATCGCGAGCGCGATCTGCGCCGGGCTGCGCGCGCCAATGGGCAACCCGATCGGACAGTGGACCCCGGCCAGCCAGTCCGGAGCCACGCCGTCCGCAGCGAGAGCGCGGCGGGTCTCCTCCCACTTCCGCCGACTGCCGATCATGCCGACGTATCCGGCGAATCCCTGGTCCCAGATTGCGCGCAGGGTCTGGCCGTCCAGCGCATGTCCGTGGGTGAGTATGACGAGGTGTGACCAGCCGACGAGGCCATTGTGCGCGATCCACTCCGGGGGTGGCTCCGCGGCCAGGAGGGCCGCCCGCGGGAACCGATCGGCGGTGGCTTGTTCGGCGCGAGGATCGACGACCCCGTGGGCCAGACCAAGCTCCACCAGGAACCGGGCCAACGCGTGCGCAACGTGCCCGGCGCCGAAGAGCAGGACACGCGGACCGCCGACCACGACCTCGATCGCCAGGACCGCGGTTCCGCCGCAGAGCGAGTCGACCCCACCCGGCGCCGCAGCATCGAGACGCAGGCGAAGGAGCCCGCCGCGGCCGCGGGCGATCGTGGCCAACGCCTCGTCACGGGCGCGTATCTCGACGCTCCCGCCGCCCACCGTTCCCTGCGTCCGTCCCCCGGGAAAGACCAGCATCTTCTGTCCCGGCGAGGCGGGGGAGGAGCCTTCCACTTCAAGCACCGAGACGAGGGCAAACGTCTCGCCCGATTCCAGGGCCGAGAGCGCGGCGCGCAGGATCTCCGGATTCATGGATCTCCCTTCTCCGAACCGGCGGCGGGGGAACCCGCCGGGCCTTCCGGTTCGCGTTCGTTCCGGTTGCGCAGAATGCCGGCGTCGTCCACCTCGACGTCACGGATGCGCGCCGGGTCGCGGTGGACCAGGCTTCGCAGCGGCTCATCCGGCGCGAGGGCGAACACTTCAGGCCAGACGGCGCGGGACAGCAGCACGGGATGACCGTGGCGACCGCGGTACGTCGGCAAGAAGATCAAGCCGGCGGCGGGAGGCGCGACCGGCGACGCCTGGGCGCCGGCCGATACCCGGCCGGCCGGGGGCGCGCCTCGGGCCGGAGGGTTGAAGGATGCCAGGTGCGCCTGCACGAGCGAGCGGATCGTCGCGGCACGCACGTCGGGATGGTCGACCGAGTGGATGACGGCGCCGGTGGTGTCATCCGGAACGGCCCGAAGCCCGCACTGGAGGCTCCCCGCCCGGCCCAACTGCCACGACTCGTTCACCACCCACAAGACCGGCGGTGGGGGGTCGTCGGTGTCACGGGGAAGCCTGTCCATACGAACGCCCGCCTGGGCCGCGGCCGCCCCGGCGCCGAGAACGGCGACCACCGGCCGACAGCCACTCTCTCGCAGCGTGCCGATCACGATCTCGAGCCAGGTCCTGTCCCCGCTGACGGCAAGAGCCTTGGGCCCGCCGTAGCGGGTTCCACTCCCGGCCGCCAGCAACACTCCGGCCACGCTCATGGCCCGCCGCAGCCCCGCAGGAAGCGTGCCACGAGTCGGCCGGTGACGAAGCGGCGATAGGCGATGTCGGAGCGCACGTCATCGATCGGCGTGACTTCGGCCGCGGCCGAGAGGGCAGCCTCCTCGATGCGCTCCGCATCCAGCCGGCGGCCCTCGATGAGTCCCATCGTCCGGGAGAGGAGGATCGGCGTCGGGGCCACGCTGCCCGCGGCGAGGCGGACGGCGCGCAGGGTTCCGGCTGCGTCGACTTGCGCCGCGCCCGCCACGGACGCTCGGGCGATCGACTGGGCCCGGCGGGTCCCGGCCTTGAAGAACGCCTGCCGGAGATCCGGTTCGGGCAGCGGCACGCGCACGGCGACGATCAGCTCATTCGTCCGGCGCACCGTCCGGCGGTAGCCGGTTACGAACGACTCCAGCGGAATCTCCCGCGTTCCGGCGCTCGAGGCCAGAACGACCACGGCGCCGAGCGCGAGGAGCGCGGGGGGGAGGTCGGCCGCGGGAGAGGCGCCTGCCAGGTTTCCACCGATGGTCGCGCGATTGCGGATTGCCGGCGCGCCAAAAAGAGACGCCGCGGTTGCCACTGCCGGCAGATACCGGCGGGTCCGCGGATCCTGCGCGAGTGCCGCCACGGTTGTCATCGCCCCGATCTCGATCGCCTCCCCGCGGATGTGGACTCCGGAAAGACCCTGGATGCGGGAGAGATCCAGCACGAACCGAGGCCGGATCGGCGAGTCCAGGGCGACAACCATGAGGTCGGTGCCGCCGGCCAGGATGAGCCCATCGCAGTCGCCCGTTCCGGAATGCGAATCGAGAACCGAGAGGGCTTCCGCCAGGGTGATAGGGGCGTAGGACGCGGGGTCCGGCGCAGCGTTCGCGGGCACAGCCGGCTGACTGCGCGGCGCCGTGCCGCCGAGTGAGGCCGCGACCGGGACTCGGGGCGAGATCACGACCGGACCCGCTCCGGCCCCCTCGCGGGACGCCTCCGTCCGTGTCCCTGCGGCCTTTCGCACGGCCCGGACAATCCGCTCATAGCCGGTGCAGCGGCAGATGTTCCCGGAGAGTCCGGCCCGAATCGCTTCCTCCGTGGGTTCGGGATCGCTGGCCAGCAGGGCGTGGGTCGCCTGCACCATGCCTGGTATACAGAAGCCGCACTGCACCGCTCCCTCGTCAAGGAACGCCTGCTGCACCGGGTCCGGCGCGGTCTCCGGCCCTCTCCCCTCGATGGTTTGGACTTCACGCCCGGGGAGATGGATGGCCGGGACGAGGCACGATTGCACCAGCATCCCGTCAAGAAGGACCGCGCATGCGCCGCACTCGCCTTCGCCACACCCCTCTTTGGCCCCCGTGAGGCCGAGATCGTCCCGAAGGATGTCCAGCAGCCGGCGCAGGGGCGGGCTCTCCAGCTCGCGCGCCCCGCCGTTCACGCGAAAGCGGATCTTCATGACGATCCTCTCCCACGCGAGTCGAGTGCAGCCGGCGGCCGGCCGCCGTTCGCGCGAAAGCGGGTTCTCATGGCGATCCTCCCGGTGTACCGGCTTCCCCGGGCTCGCGGCGCTGCAGGGCCAGGAGCCTTTCCGGCGTGATCGGGATCTCGGTGGGAAACAGCCCGGTCGCGTCGGCAACCGCCGCGGCGAAGGCGGGCGCCGCGCCGTCCAGCGGCAACTCCCCGAGCCCCTTCGCTCCGAACGGCCCGCGCGGATGCGGCAGTCCCAGAATCTCCACCGTGGTCGGCGGCGCGTCCAGCGCGGTCGGCACGATGTAGGTCGCCATGCGATCATTGAGGAAGTGTCCGTCGCGGCTTTTGATCTCCTCCAGACCGGCCCATCCGAAACCCTGCAGCATGCCACCTTCCGTCTGGCTGGCGGCCAGCACCGGATTCACGGCGCGGCCGATCTCAACCACCGCCCAGGCCCGAGCGGTGTTGACTTCGAGGGTGTCGTCGTCGATCTCCACCTCCACCGCCTCGGCGCCCCAGGCGTACGCCTTGTACGCGTCGCCCCGATAGGCCGCCTCGTCCCAGGCCAGACCGGGTGTCGGCTGGTACGTCGCCTGCCCGGTGACGGGTCCGGTTTCGCCGGCGGCCCGCGCGGCGCTCAGGTTGCGGGTGAGGTCGTGACAGGCGTCGACCAGGATGCGTCCCACGATCATGGTGGTGCGCGAGGCGACCGTCGGGCCGCTATCGGGGACCACCGAGGTGTCGGGAAGCGGCATGCGCACCCGCGCCAAGGGGACCGCCAGCGTCTCCGCCGCAATCTGGCAGAGCACGGTCACCGCTCCCTGGCCCATTTCCGTGGAGCTGACGAGGATCTCGTACCAGCCGTCCGTGTCGCCATTCGGCCCGGGAACGAACCGGATGCCGACGCGGCCGGCGATCCTTTCCTCACCCGCCCCGGTAAAGCCGCTGCCATGGTAGAAGACGGAAAGTCCGAGACCGCGGCGGGACCGGCCGCCGGAGCCGGGAACGGTCGAAGTCGAGCTCCCGGGCCGGGGCGTTTTCCGCCATTGCCCGTACCCGCAGAGTTCCACCAGACGCTCCAGGACCGCAGAAGCGCCCACGTCTTCCTCCAACGTCTGCCCGCAGGGGAGGACGTCACCGGTGCGCAGGAGATTGCGGCGGCGGACTTCCAACGGGTCGAGTCCGAGCGTCCGGGCGACCAGATCGATCTGTCGTTCCATCGCAAAGATCGTCTGCGGCGCGCCGAAGCCGCGGAAGGCGCCTTTCGGCGGGGTGTTGGTGGCCACGGCGCGGCCGCGAATCGACACCGCCGGCAGCCGGTAGGCGCCTCCGGCGTGGAGGATCCCGCGCGAGAGGACGACCGGGCTCAAGGTGGTGTAGGCTCCGCCGTCAAACACGATGTCGATCTCCGCGCCCAGAATGGTCCCGTCGGCGCGCACCCCGGTCCGGTGGCGCACCACCGCGGGATGTCGCTTGGTCGTGGCGCGGATGTCCTCGGTTCGGCTGTAGATCATGCGCACGGGTCGGCCGCAACGCCGTGCCAGAACCGCCACGTGCATGGCCAGAACAGACGGAAAGTCCTCCTTGCCGCCGAAGGCGCCCCCGGTGGCCGCCTGCCGCACAATGACCTGCTCCGGGGACAGGGCCAGCCCGCGGGCCAGCGCGTTTCGGATGTAGAACGGACACTGCATCGACCCGACGATCTCGACTCCGCCGTCGGGGCGCGGGATGGCGGCCATCCCGTTGGTCTCGATGTAGAGGTGTTCCTGGGGTCCGGTGCGATACTCGCCCTCCAGAACGGCATCCGCGGCGCGTAACGCCCCGGCGAGGTCTCCCCGCGCGAGCTGATAGTCGGCGAGAATGTTGTCCGATCCCCAGGCGATGACGCGCCGGCGCAGCGCGTCGTCGATCGAGAGCACCGCCGGCAGCTCCTCGATGTCGAGCCGAATCGCCGCCAGGGCCGCCGCGAGCGTCGAGCGATCGGGTGCCGCGACCAGAGCTACCGCCTCGGCGATGAATCGGACCTCATCCTCCGCCAGCACGGGGTGGTCCTCGCGGATCATCGCCACGACATTGGGCCCGGGCAGGTCGCGAGCGGTCACCACCGCGACGGAGGACCAGTCGAATGCGGCATCGAGATCGATGCGGCGAAGCCGACCTCGCGCGACGGGCGACCGCACGGTGCCGCCGATCCAGGCTCCGGGGATGTCGAGATCCGCAATGAACTGCGCCGCGCCCGACACTTTCTCCCACCCGTCGGTGCGAACCGGGGAAGAGGCGACGACAGCCGGTCGGCCGGCCCGGGCTGGCGAGGCGCGATCTCCCGCGGATCCGTCACGGATCTCGTCCCCGGCGTCCGCCATAGGTTCTCCGTCGCGCCTCGGCTCAATCAACGAAGAGAGGCACCAACCGGAACGCGTCCACATCGACCAGTCCGCGGTCGGTGAGCTTCAACGACGGAATGACCGGGAGAGCCAGGAACGAAATCGCGGTTACCGGATCGGGGAGCGTGCAGCCGGTCTCCGCCGCGCGGCGGCGGAGTTCCTTCACCCAGATCGATACCTCCTCCAGTGGCCGGTCCGACATGAGCCCGCCCACCGGCAGTGGCAGCTCCGCGCGGATCTTGCCGTCGATCACGACGACCACGCCGCCCTCGAGGTCGCAGACGCGATGTATGGCCAGTTCCATGTCGCTGTCGTCTACCCCAATGCAGACGAGATTGTGGGCGTCGTGGGCCACCGAAGAGGCGATCGCCCCGCGGCGCAAGCCGAATCCCTCGATGAACCCCAGGCCGACGTTCCCGGTGGCCCGGTGGCGCTCCACCACCGCAAGCTTGGCCAGGTCGCGGTCCGGGTTGGCGACGGCGAATCCGTCGCGGCGATCGAGCTCCAGGAGCCTCTGCCCCGTCACAATCTGCCCTGGACGATGGACGATGACCCGGGCCCGGCGACCCTGTGCCGGCACGCCCAGACCCTGCCAGGCGGTCCAGTTGATATTCATGGAAGCGCGCATGCCCGAGGCGGAGGGCGTCGTGAAGCCGTGGGTCAGCGCCCCTCCATCGGCAACGAGCCGGCCCCGATGCCAGACCTGCCGCACCTTGAATTCCCGCAGATCCTCCAGCACCACGAGATCGGCCCAGTAGCGGGGAGCGATCCCGCCGATCCGGCTCGTCTGGAAGTACTTGGCCGGGTTGATGGTGACCATCTGAATCGCCCGCACCGGGTCGATGCCGCAGGCCACGGCGCGGCGCAGCAGGGCGTCCATGTGCCCCTCTTCCGCCAGTTCCACCGGGTGCTTGTCATCGGTGACGAGGCTCATGCGCACGTGCGAGAGCTCGCGCACCAGGGGAGCCAGCGCCTGCAGGTTCTTCGCCGTCGATCCCTCGCGCACCATCAGGTGCATGCCGAGGCGCAGCTTCTCGCGCGCCTCCTCGATGTCCACACACTCATGGTCCGACTTGATGCCGGCCAGGATGTACGCGGAGAGATCCTTGCCGCGCAGGCCCGGGCAGTGGCCATCGATCCGCTTCTCACCGGTGGCAAGCAGCTTCTCGATCAGAGGCACGTCCCCGGCGAGCACGCCGGGGTAGTTCATGACCTCGCCCAGACCCAGGACATTGGCTTCATTCACGAAGTAGTGGATCTCCCGGGCGCTGAGGGCTGCCCCCGAGGTCTCGAGCGGGCTCGAGGGGACGCAAGAAGGAATCATGAAGAACAGGGAGAGCGGCAGGTGCTCGGACTGGGCGATCATGAAGTTGATCCCCTCAAGACCGAGAACGTTGGCCAGCTCGTGCGGATCGGCAATGACGGTGGTGGTGCCGTGCGGGATCACCGCGCGCGCGAATTCGGGGGGCGTGAGCATGGAGCTCTCGATGTGAATGTGCCCCTCCACGAACCCGGGGGCGAGAAACGCTCCCTGCAGGTCGATGGTTTCACGACCCTGGTAGTCGCCGATGCCAACGACGGTGCCGAACGCGACCGCCACGTCCCCCGGATGGATATCCCCGGAGAACACGTTGATGATTCGGGCGTTGCGCAGGACGAGGTCGGCCGGCTCCAGACCCCGGGCCACCCGGATCGCGTTCAGGAGGTTCTCCCGGATCAGCCGGTCAGTGTCTTGGTGGATGATGGCGCACCCCCTGGGAGATGTGGATTGGCCGTATGCATTCCAGGCAGTCTAGCTCTGATCCGGCAATCCTGCGCGAGCGAAAACGCGCCGGAGTGCGGCCCCATGGGGCCGCGCGCGGCCTGACCCACGCGGAGCAGGTCCCCGGCGCGATTTGAGCATGGCCTCCGCGCGATGTGAGCATTGCGAGGGCGATGAGGGCCCCAGATGGCGTGCCCCGGCGCGGGCGGACTCCGGATTGCGATTCGATAGCGGGGCCGGACGCCGGTCCGTTTCGGCGTCTTCGCTGCCCGGGCGAAGCCGCCACCCGCCCGGACGGCTGCCGCCGGGGCGCCGGCGTTCGGCCGGTCCTCTGCGGGCAGACGATGGATTCCCTCTTCCCTCCGCGCGTGATCGGGCTATGCTCCGTACCCGACGCGTGGTGGGAGGGTAGGGCGGACGAGACGAGACTGGCACCGCGACATGGAGGCGCCGGGGGTCAGTGCGACCTGCCGGCCGGGAGAGGCAGAGTCCCCAGGATGCACGCCGCAACGCGGAATCCTCGGGCGGCTGGAGAAGGAGGAACTCACATGTCGTTCGAGCGGATCCGAAGCCCGCGCATCCGGGGCGATATCCGGTGCGGGTGGCTCCCTGCGATCCTGGTCCTGCTTGGCTGGCTGGGGGCCGGCTGTGCAGAGGAGCGATCGCCCGGCCCCGTCGCTCCGGTCGATCAGTGCGTGGCCTGCCACACCAGCGTCGAGCGGCTCACGGCCACGGCCACGCCGGACACCACGACGAGTCCCACGGACCCCGGGGAAGGGTGTGGCGGCACGGTGCCCGAAATGGAGGCTTGGGAGAAGGCCTTCGTCTCCCAGGAGTACCTGGGGAATCCCGGACCGCACGGCGGGCCTTGCACCGGCTGCCACGGGGGGCAAGGCGATCGCCCGGTGAAGGTCGAAGCACACGCCGGCCTCGTGGCGGACCCCTCGGCGGGCGAGGCTGCTGCATGCCGGAATGCGGCGTGCCACGCCGACATCGCCGACCGCCACCGAACCAGCCTGCACGGCACCCAGAACGGCTACCAGACCATGTTCGAACGCCGGGGCGCGCAGCCGGCCGCCCAGGTATCCGCGATGTTCGAGGCCCGGTGCGCGTCCTGTCACACGAGTTGCGGGCAATGCCACATCAGCCGGCCGGACGCGGTGCGAGGCGGCCTGGTCCACGGCCATCGCTTCAGTTCCGAGCCCTCCATGGGGGAGAACTGCACCGCCTGCCACGGCAGCCGCGTCGGGGCCGAGTTCCGCGGAGAGAACCGAGTCGGCGAGCAGACGCTGGCGGCCGATGCGCACTTCGCCGAAGGGATGGACTGCCTGGGTTGCCACACCGGAGCCGAGATGCACGGGGCGGGCGGCTCCGCTCCTGCGCACCGCTATGCGGTGCCCGAGGCCCCGCGCTGCACCGACGCGGCCTGTCACGCCGACGTGGAGTCGGACGCCAATCAGTGGCACGCCATCCATGGGCGCGCGGGCAGCTCCAAGCAACTCGCCTGTCAGGTTTGCCACGCCCAGCCGTACAAGAACTGCTACCGGTGCCATGTCGGCATCGAATCGGACGCTGCGGAAGTCCCCTCGCGAATCGATTTTCGGATCGGGCGCAACCCGGCTGCGGATGCCCGTCACCCCTGGGACTTCGTTCTGGTCCGACACGTTCCCATTGCCCCGGGCAGCTACTCCGACTGGGGCGTGAGCATGACGTCCTACGACGCGGAACCGACGTGGCGTCTGGCCACCCCGCACAACGTCACGAAGCACACCGCGCAGGCGTATCCGGACGGCTATGGCGAAGAAGTGGGCGTGACATGCTCGTCCGGTTGTCACCGCCGGCCGGAGCTCTACCTGACGCCGGGCTACCTCGACACTCTGGTGAGCGAGGGCGTGATGGCCTCCGAGGAGGTCGGCGCGAACGAGCCGGTCGTGGTCCAGCCGGTATGGCCGCTCGCCGTCCAAGGGGGGCCGAGGTAGAAGCGCGGGGGAGACCGGAACACGCGACCCAGAGCGCCGGCCGCATCGCAACGGCGTCCGCGGGCGGGCACCGGCATCTCCGGCGCCGGTGTCTCTGATGCCGGTATCCCTGGGCGGCCCTGCGTGGTCGCTACCCCCGAGCGCCGTGCCCGGGCGACGCCTCTTTCTCGAGGTGAACCGCCTCGCTGACCAGGCTTCCAAGGTGCTTCCGGATGTCCTCGGGCCACTCCGCGATCAGCTCGTCGAGCCGCCCTTGATCCCGGGCGTAGAGGGCGCGGGAGGCCTCCTCGAAGTGGGGCAGGTTTCCGGCGATCGCCCACATGAAGCTCCCGGCGGCCGCACGGGCGCGGCGCGCCCGTTCCGCGGGACGGCCGCACGTCATGGCCTCATCGACGATCCGCCGCAGGGCGCCCGACGCGCCGCCGGGCGCCTGCCCCAGCCAGGCCCAGTGGCGTGGCAGGAGCGACACCTCCCGGCAGACGACTCCCAGACGCGGACGCCCGGGTCCGGCGCGGGCCGTCGGCGACGGATCGGAGCCGGCGAAGTGAGGGTGGACCGCCAGCTGGGCCAAGGCGTCCTCGGACGTTCCGCGGAGGTCGAAGTCGATCTGCGTGCCGGTCTGGTCCTCGAAGACGAGGAGTGGCTCAGCCTGGCCGCAATCGAACCACTCCTTGACGGTTCGGATCACCGAGCGCACATCGCCGGAGGCGATGAGGCGGTTGCCCGCGAAGGCGGTGTACGTTGGATCCTGCCGCATACAGTCCTCCGGTTCCTTTCGGGGGAGCGCGGCACCTGCCCGCCGGATTGCGGAGATGCCGACGCCGCCCGACCGAGGCGAATAATACCCGGGAAAAACAGATTAGTCAATATCTTCCGGGTAAAATCAAGCGGCAGACGAGCGCCAGGCGTCCGGCTCCCCGCCTGCGCCCGGGCCACGGAGAACCGGAAGATCTCTGCGCCAGGAAAGAAGTTAGGGTGCCGGACGCGCTTGCGCCTCGTCTCCCCGAGTGGTAGCGTCTTGCAGGCCGGACCAGATCCAGGAAGGAGAATCCCATGAGCGCGGCCAAGATACCGAGCCTCATCCAACAGCTTGGCGGTCTCCGCACAGAACTCTTCCAGCGCGACTTCCTGCTCACCTGGAACCAGTCTGAGCACGACCTCCGAGCCGTGCTGCTGGCTGCCGAGGCCCTGGAAGAGATGTATCGTGCCAACATCTCGACCCGCGTGTTCCAGGGGGGCCTGGCCGTCGCCAACTTCCGGGACAAATCCACGCGCACTCGTTTCTCATTCGCCAGCGCGGCCAGCCTCCTGGGACTGTCGGCGCAGGATTTCGACGAGAGCAAATCCCAGATCGCCCACGGTGAGACCGTCCGCGAGACCGCCAACATGATCTCCTTCCTGACCGAGGCGATCGGCATTCGCGACGATCTGTTCGTCGGCTACGGGCACGAGTACATGCGGGAGGTCGCGGCTTCGGTCGAAGCGGGGTTCCGGGAGGGGATCCTTCCGCAGCGCCCCTGCGTGGTCAACCTCCAGTGCGACCGGGACCATCCGACGCAGTCGCTGGCTGACCTCCTGCACCTGCAGAAGACCTACGGCAGCCTGGAGGCGCTCCGCGGCAAACGGATCGCCATGACCTGGGCCCATTCTCCCTCCTACGGGAAGCCGCTCTCGGTGCCCCAGGGGATCATCACCTTGATGACGCGCTTCGGGATGGAGGTCGTTCTGGCCCACCCCGAGGGATACGACCTGCAGCCCGAGACCCTGCAGATCGCACAGCGACACGCCAACGCCTCCGGAGGCTCGTTCCGGCAGGTGCGCAGCATGGCCGAGGCGTTCACCGGAGCCGACATCGTGTATCCCAAGAGCTGGGCGCCATTCGTGCACATGGAGAGGCGCACCGCGCTCTTGAAGAGCGGACAGGGGAGCAAGGTCGAGGAGATCGAGAAGGAAGGATTGGCGCTCAATGCCCGGTTCCGGGACTGGGAGTGCACCGAGGCGCTGATGGCCCGAACCAAGGGCGGCCAGGCGCTCTACATGCACTGTCTGCCCGCCGACATCACGGATGTGAGCTGTCCCGCAGGCGAGGTGTCGAAGTCCGTCTTTGAGCGCTACCGCGAGGCGACCTATCACGAAGCGGAGCACAAGCTCTACGTGATCGCGGCAATGATCCTGCTCACCCGCTTCGAGGACCCCGCCCGGGTGCTTGAGGAGTTGCGGACGACGGCGGCGCCGCGGCGCCACGCGTAGATGTCGCAGCGCCACGCGTAGCTGCCGGGGCGCTACGCGTAGCTGTGCAGTCCCACGATCACAAAGTTGACCGCGATCCAGTTGAAGAGCATCACCGCGCACCCGGCCACGGCCAGTAGCGCCGTCCATAGAGCCTTTTCCCGGACGCGCAGCCGCACGTGCACGAGGACGAGAAAGACGATCCAGGTGTTCAGGGCGAAGACCTCCTTGGGGTCCCAACCCCAGGGGCGCCCCCACGAGACGTCGGCCCAGACCGCCCCCAGAACGGTGCCGATCCAGAGCGCGAGGAACGCCAGTTGGAGAAAGACCATGGTGGCGCCATCCAGCGTGCGGGCGAGGCCCCGTTCCTCGGCGCTCCCGGCTTCCGTCCCACCGGCGAACGCTGAAGCTCCACCCCCTGAGAGAACGGAGTGCGGGCCGGCCATCGCCGCGATCGGGCCCCCGGACCAGAGCGCGGCAAGCCTCGAGGCTGGTCGCAGGGCCGTCAGGCCTCGCAAGGCCAGATAGAGGATCGCCGTCACCGCGCCCAGGAAGATCAGGGCGTACGACGCGATCACAATGTTGGTGTGAATGTAGAGCCAGACCGCGCGGTCGAGGACCGGCATCACCGGCCGAATCGTGGTGTCCAGCGACCCGGGCAACAGCACCGGCAGGAAGCTGCCCGCCAGGAGGGCGAGCATGGCGTAGACCGAAGCCGCCAGCGCCGGAAGGTGGCGCATGGCCCGCCGGCGCAGCACGATCTCCAGGATGATCGCGGCCAGCCCGCCGAACCACGCCGACGCGGTGATCGCCTCGAACATGTTGGAGTTGGGAATCCGCCCCGCCAGCCACCAGCGCAGGCCGAGAGAGAGCGTGTGCAGCGCGAAAGCGATCGCGAAGAGAGAGACGCCGGCTCGGCCCGCCCAGCGGAAGCGATACACCCAGGCCATGAGCAAGAGCGGCAGCGCGAAGAAGTAGATCAGCCAGCTCCGCGTGAGCTTGTCGTGCCGGTGGTACCAGTGTTCCCAGGCCAGGCGAGTGCGGCTCGGATAGGCGGAGGGCTGCACGCGAGGCAGCGTCTCCGCGAGTCTGTCGATGGCGGACTGGGCTGACGCCGGGTCGCGCAGGCGCCAGGCGCTCGCGAGGTCGGTCCAGACGGCCGCCGCGACGGCGATCTGCGCACTCGCGTTCGAGTCCGGCGCCGCTTGGGCGGCCTCCGGGAAGCTCAACCAGGGATCGGAAGCGCGCGGCGAGCGAGGGATCACGCGGAGCATGCTCGCGAGCATCTCTCCGTCAGTGAGAGTCCACGCGTCCTGCACCCGCTGGACCTCCTTGCCGGTGGCGCTGAGATCCCGCTGGAGGTGAGCCAGAGCCGTCTGCGCGGCCGGATGCGCGAGGAACTCGCGGGATACGGTGCCCTCGCGGTCGATCCGATCGAGCTCGGCCTCGGCGACCGGGCCTTCACGGGCGGTTTCACTCACCAGCGCACGAATGCCCTGGACCAATCGATGCCGGAAGGCCGGCTTGGAGAGGCGGATGACCGGGTCGCTCTCGGCGGATGCGGGGTCGAGCGCCAGCTCCAGGTACCAGGCGACCGGATCAAGGCGCCGGGCCAGCTTCGCGTTGACGCGTTGCAGGCAGTCGCGCGCCAGCGAGTCGAAGGTCTTGAGGCCGCCGTCCTCCTGCACCGCCACCAGACGCAGCCGGGAGAGGTCGAGCGCGGATGCAAACGAGACGTTGTGGCCGTGGACCTCTCCGGGGGCGAGCGCCGGAGCGAGGGAGCTGCCGGCGAGGAGCGACCCTCCGACCAGCAGTGTCAGCGCGGTGACGGCGGAGAGGCGGGGATGGCGGGTCATGCGCCGCCTGAAGGCGTGGTCTCGACCCGGCTGCGGGCCGGGCGGTTGTTGCCGGGTCGCTCGCGCCGGGAGTCGCGCCTCGGTCCCCGGAGAACCTGAGGAGGCGATTCGCCTGCGGGCGCGCCGAGCCAGGGCCGGCTTCGCGTAGAACGCCCAGGCGGTGCCGAGCACGATCATGATCGAGCCCGCGAGAAGGACTCCGACCCCGTGGCGGTTCCCTACGCCGAGACCCGAGTAGTTCATGCCGGCATACCCCGCCATCGGTTCGGGCGGGTCCCACGTGCTCTGGAAGAACCACCATCCCGCCCGCGCGGTTGGATGATTCGTGCTGATGGCCTGCGGCGCAGACCACTGGTCCCCATCGTGGAATCGGACCAGGCTCTGGTAGCTTCGCTCTCGCCGGCCGCCCGGGTACATCTCGACCCGGAAGTCCTCGAGCGCGACGGCTTCCGGCAGCCGCACCGTCTCGCGGGAGTAGCAGAGCTCAAGCGGGGGGAGACCCTCGACTTCCAGGAGCTGCGGATGGTAGCCGAGCCGGCTCGGCTCCGAGTAGTGGCTGTATTCGAGCCAGATCGACCGCGCCTGCTCGTCGGGGGCGCCGGCGCGCCTCAACTCGACCTGCAGCAGCGAGCGGGCGGGACCGGCCTTCGGATCCCGCTCCCGCTCGGGAATCACCACCGGTCGCCGGGCGGGACGGGAGGTCTGCGTGAAGGTGTCCACGGTGACGCAGAGGGCTCCGTCCAGAAACTCCATGTCGCTCCCCGCCCGCGCGGCCTGACACGCGACTTGACCGTCGTCGCCCACGAGAAGGGCATGCAAGCCGCGCGGAGTGCCGGCGAAGACCAGCCCGGGCGCGGTCGCCTGTTCCAGGCGGATCTCCAGGCTGGGATCGACCGGGGAAGGCAGAAGGTTGCCGGCGGAATCGAAGTCGTGGACCCGGTCGGTCTGGGGGAAGAAGACCGCCCGCAGGAAGTCTCCAGCCGGCGCGTGGACCTCGAGAAGCAGAAGCGCCGACGGCTCGCCCGTGCCCGCAATGGTCCAGGAGGGCTCATAGCCTCTTGCATGGAGGGAGTAGCCGCCGGGGATCGTCACCTCGGTCTCGAGCAAGTCCGCCACGGAGATCACCTGGCGGAGGGCGCCCGGCGCGCGCACCGTGATCTGCGGACGGCCCGGGTGCATCAACTTCCCCAGCGCGGCGGCGTCGTCCAGCCAGACGAAGGAGGCATCGAGCCCTTGCGCCAGCGAGGCCCGGTGCGGGCCCGCCTCCCCGGCGACGAGCAGATGCTGTTCGCGCCGTCCGTCGATTTCTGTCGTGAACCGGATGAGCGGGTGAAACTCCGAGCCGCCCGGCTCCCAGGTCTCATCCAGGTAGGCCGAGGGAAGGAAGCCGGTCACCCGCAGGACGAGGTTCGGCACGCCCGGGGGCTGCGCCGGGGCCTCCGACTTCGGCGCCGGGACGAGGTGCAGCGGTCGAACGCGCCGGGGCGCTTCGCCGGAACGGAGGATCGCGTCCTCCGGACGCAGGAGCCGTTCGTGGTACCGGGGCAGGCCGCGGAGGGGATACTCACACCAGGTCGAGTCTCCGGCGATCCGAACATCCAACGCAAAGCGGTCGACGAGGTGCATCCGCACCGCGGGGGCGTAGTCGAGCGCGGCGACGAGATGGTCGTCCACGATCGGGCGGCCGAGCGCTTTGACGGCTCGTCCGCGTCCCGGGAGGACATCCTCCGTGAGCTCGGGGTGCCCGGCCAGCAGCTGCCGCATGAACGGCGCGGCGTCGCCCGGGGGACGGACCGAGAGCATCACCGCGTAGTCCGTCTGCCCCCGATCGGGACCGGACAGGATCTCGTAGGCCGGATTCGTGCCGGACACCGAGACGGCATAGGGCCCCTGCGGGCTCGGGACGAGCGCTTCGCTTCCTTCCTGCAGCCTGAGCCGCACGCGCGGACCGCCATCGACGTGTAGGATCGCCTGCCGCCGATCGACGTTCATGTCTCCCTCGAGTTTCCGCCCGAAGTAGATCCAACTGCCGAGGCAAAGCACGATCACGCCGGCGTGGACCGTCCAGACGCCGACCTTGGGCAGGCGAAGCGGGATCTTGCGCAGCGTCACGAGGCCCATGGAAGCGATGAGCAGGGCGAGGAGGATCTGGAAGGGCCACCAACCGAACCACTCCATTTCCGTCTTCTCGAAGGACTGGCGGACGAACCACGAGCCGAAGGGCGCCGTGCCCGCCGAACCGATCCAGCACCAGAGAAGGATCAGGACCAGGATCGTGACTCCGAACCGGACGGAACCGACAAGGTCGGCGATGCGAACCCAGATGGCCGGATGTGGATTCCTGTGCGGCACGTTTCTCCAACCTTGCATGATGGCCGGCCGGCCCGAGAACGCGCCCCGGGACGCGTTGCCCACCGCTCGCCGCGCGACTCGCCACCGGTAGACCCCCGGGGGGGGGGGCAGGCGTGCAGAACCGAAAAGGATGCGGGGCCGGAAAGAGCCGAGTCAAGCCGGAAGATGAGACCGAGGCGCACTTGTGCCTCGCGACTGCGGTTCGCAGGCGCAACAGCGACGTACCCATCGACCCGCTCGCGGTGGGGCAGGTCCCGCTCACCGCGGGCAAGCCACACCGACCGCGGCCGGACCGGTCGCCGCAGAAGAAACCACGCGGGCGCGGGCCTGCAGGAACAGGCCCACGCCCGCGAGCGTCAGCGGAGCGCGACCTTGGTGCGCCCGGAGGAAAGAACGCCGCCGCGCGCTACTTCAGAAGGACCATCTTTCGCTGCTCGACCAGCCCGTTGGCGGTCAGGCGGTAGAAGTAGCTTCCGGAGCTGAGCGCCGACCCATCGAACGGGACGGTATGGCGCCCGGCGCTTCGCGCCTCGTTCAGGAGTGATACGACCATCCGCCCGGACACGTCAAACACCTCGAGGCGAACCGGACCGGCGCTCGCGAGATGGAACGATATCTCCGTGCGAGGCCGGAAGGGGTTCGGCGAGTTCTGTTCCAGCGCCGTCCGCGCGATGTCAACCGGAAGCGAGGCCGCCAGGGGTGCGCCGGCATCCTTCTCGCCACTCAACGCCACGAGCGTGGAGCCTCCCCCCGTGGCGAATGCGCTCGTGGAGCCGCGCCAGGTGATCGCATCGATGTACACGTCATCGTTGTTGTCGCTGGCGTCGCACATGAACCGCAGCCGCGCGTTGGTCGGGAACGTGTAGGTCGGCTTCGTCAAGGTGATCGTGGCCGCGTAGAACGTCCCGTTGACGAAGCTCGTCCCCGAGACGTAGGAGGCGACGGTCTGCCAGGCGGAGCCGTTGTAGTACTGGACCCAGAAGTCCTCGCCGGTCTCCATGCCCTGGGCCCGGAAGTAGAAGCTGATCTCCTGCGTGGTATAGGTGGAGACGTTGCGGGTCGTTGTGTGCCAGAAGGAGGAGGAGGTTCCGCTGTTGTCCTGGATGTCGGCCGCGCAGGAACCCTGATACGCGTAGGTGCGCCCGGTGTAGCGAGACATGTCCGCGCCGCCGTCGGTGTAGTTCCCCATGCCGGTCTCGAAGGTGTCATAGGTGATGGTGGTCCAGCCGCCGGCCGGGGTCACCGTGATGTAGCTGCTCTTCACCTCGGCGTCGCTGCCGCAGGCGTTGGTCGCGGTGAGAGTGACGGTGTAGGTGCCGGCCGCGCTATAGACATGGCTCGGATTCTGCGAGGTCGAGGTCCCGCCATCCCCGAAGTTCCAGCTCCAACTGGTCGGGCTGCCGGTGGACAGGTCGGTGAACACGACCGTGAGGGGAGCGACGCCGGATACGGGCGTACCGGAGAAGTTGGCGGTAACCACCGGCGTGCAGCCGCCGCCCCCCAAGGCGGCCTGCATGTCGACCATGCCGTACCCGCTGTAGCGATCCCATCCCGTGCCGGACTCGACATTCACGATGTCCTGGGCGGTGGTGGTGAGTTGGGTCTTGATCTGCGCGGGCGTGTAGGACGGGTTCTGGGACTTGATGAGGGCGCAGACGCCGGCGGCATACGGTGTGGCGCAGGAGGTCCCATTGAAGAACGGCTCGTAGTCGCCGCTTCGGTACCCGCCGCCGCCCTGGATGTCGGTGGTCGGCAGGATCGTCGGAGCCAGGACATCCACTGCGCCGGCGGCGTTCGCCGTGGTGCTTCCGTAGTTCGAGCCCCACCAGCGCTCCCCGTCACAGGTGTAGCCGTTCGGATCCGTGTAGACGCCGGGATTGCACTCGGAAGAGAGGCTGCTGCTCCGCTTGCGGTCGCCGCAGGGAGAGGCCGCGCCCACGCCGATGACGTTGGTGTGGATGGCCGGGTAACTGATCGTGCTCTTGTTCTCGTTCCCGGTCGCGGCGAGGATCGTGACCCCGGCGTTGTAGGCATAGACGATGGCCGCGTTGGTCGCCGTGTCGCTGCTGATCGCCGCGCCGAGGCTCATGCTGATGACCTTGGCGCCATGGTCGGCGGCGTAGTAGATGGCGTTGGCCACCGCCGAGAAGTACATCGATCCGGCGCTATTGGCGACCTTGAGCGGCATGATCACGCACCCCGGGGCGGAACCGCAGGCGCCGAGTCCGTTGTTCGCCTCGGCGGCAGCGACGCCCGCGCAGCAGGTGCCGTGGCCGGCGGCCGCGGAGTTGTCTTCCGGATTGCTGTCGTTGTCGCCGAAGTCATAGCCGGTCACCAGGGTCAGGTCGGGATGGCTCAGGTTCACGCCGGTATCGATGATGGCGATCACGACACTCGAACTTCCGTAGCCCTGGCTGCCGTCCCACCCGGCCTGGGCATTGGCGTCGAAGCCGTAGACGCCGACCGTCGTCGCGAGGGTGTGATCGTAGGTGCCGCCCCAGTCCAGGCCGGGAAGCTGCACGGTGTTGTTGTGGCCCCAGGAGTCGTCGTACAGCGGGTCCGTGGGGATTGCCGCCGGGAACGCCACCCAGTCTGGCGAGGCCTCCTCGACGTTCGAGTCCGCCGCATAGCGAGCCACCGCGTCCTCGATGTCGGTGCCCGGGGCGAGGTGCATCATGTACCAGCGGTCCAGACCCGCAGCGGCCGCGGCGGCCTGATCCCGCGGCTCGAGGAACGGCCGGGAGATCTTCTGCAGTCCCACGGCCTGGCCTACCGCGTCCACGGAGGCGATTCCGGTCCGGATTCCGGATGCCGCGGAGCCGAGCGAGCGGCCGATGACGAGCCCAAAATCCGCGGTGCTGGAGCTGGTGAACTTGACCAGGATGTGGTCGGGTGCGTAGGGAAGTAGCTCGGCAGCCGCGGGATCGAAAGTGCGCGGCGACGGAGCATGGACTCGCGGGGCGGCCGATGCTCCCGCGGCGGTTACGATGACCAGGATCACGCACCAGAGCCAGAACGAGGGCCATGTGTTGCGCTTCATCTCTTCATGCCTCCCAAACGGCGCCTGTCGCCCGCCCCGAGGCGACCCGGGTCACGAAGATGGCGCCGGCGGAATCCGATCGCGCCAATGGGATGCCGCAGCATCCCGCCTCCGGTTGGAAGAAGCAATTCAGCACGGTCGCCCGGCCGTACCCCGAACGGCCGGTGCGTCTGCGCACCCCGATCCCGCTCGATCGAGGAACCACGCAACAGTTCGCCCGATCGACTGTCGTTCAGCGAACAGCGAATCATGACGGCAGGGCGGCGGACGGGTCCAGCGGATTTTCGCGGGGGCGCCAACCGGCCCCGCTCGGCCGGATGGGACCTCGGCCGGATCCGGGTGGCTTCCGATTCGCGATCTGCCGAATCGAGGGCCGGCGAACGGGGCGCTACTCCACCTTTCCCAGCACCAACGCGATCAACGCCATGCGCATGACCACGCCGTTGAACGCCTCGATCCACATGCGGGCGTGCCGGGTGTCGTCCACGTCGATCGGCAGCTCGTCCATGCGGGGGAGCGAGTGCAGGATGATCGCCCCCGGTTTGGCCTTGTCCCGCAGGAGCTCTCGCGTCACCTTGTAGGCGGCCGGGGTCCGGCCCTTCTTTGCTTCCGCCGGGTCGACCCGGGACTTGGTGTAGTCGGCCTGGACCACCGGCTCCATGTAGATCACGTCGGCCTTGTCGATGCAGTCCCGGACGGACTTGACCTCGTGGAAGCGGGTATTCCGCGCCTCCAACTCCGCCTTCCACTCCGGAGTCGGCGCCATGTCCGGCGGGAAGACGAGGTCGAGCTCGAGGTCGAATTGAGAGGCGGCGTATCCGATCGAGTGCATCGTGCGCATGCGCATGTCGCCCACGCACAGGATCCGGAGCCCGTCCAGACGACCCAGCTCCTTCCGGATGGTGTAGAGATCGGTCAGGACCTGGGTCGGGTGTTCGCCCCAGCCGTCGCCGCAGTTGATCACCGGTACGGAGGAGAAGCGGGCCGCCTCGGCGGGCGCGCCCTGCTGGAAGTGACGCATGGCGATGACGTCGCCGTAATACTCCAGCATGTGGACCGTGTCCTTGATCGATTCCTGATAGTAGTCGCCGGCCCGCGTCATCTTGGCATCGGAAAACCCTTCGACATGACCACCCAGGCGGTGCATGGCCGCTTCGGTGGCCAGCCGGGTGCGGGTGCTCGGCTGATAGAACGCCGTCACCAGGGTCTTGTCGGAGCAGAGATCGGTGTTGCGGCGGTTCCGGGCGTGCGGCGCGAGGACGTCGCAGATCTCGAAAACGCGGTAGTACTCGTCCCGTTCGAAGTCCTTGAGCGAGAGGATATCGCGACCCGCAAAGCTTCTCATCTTCACACTCCCTTCAACAATGATCGATGCTCAGGAAGCCGGGCTCTCCGGCTCTCTTCCAAACAGCGTGTCGAGTGCGGAAGGATCCGGGGCGATGACGCGCGGCTCCGCCACGGTCTTCATGGCCGCGGCGATATCCTTGAGCCCGTTTCCGGTCGTCAGGACGACCACTGACCAGGATGGATCCACTAGGCCCTGTCGGGCGGCCTCGCGCAGCCCGGCCCAGCCCGCGGAGGCGGCTGGCTCCCCGAACACACCGGCTCCGCGCGCGACTTCTCCGATGGCCGCCAGGATCGCCTCGTCGGAAACCGTGACGGCGAAGCCCGCAGACTCCCGGATGGCCCGAACCGCGGCTTCTCCGTCCCGCGGCCGGCTCACCGAAATGGAGTCAGCGACGGTCTCTCCGGAAACCGGCCGAATGATTCCATCTCCCCGGACCGCCCGGACGACCGCCGCGCTACCTTCGGCCTGCGCGGCAAGCAGGCGGGGCGACCGCCGCGTGAAGCCGAGTCGCTCGAACTCCCGAAAGCCCTTCCATACGCCCGAGATGATGTTGCCGTCGCCCACCGGGACCACCACCAGGTCGGGGACGCTCCATCCGCACTGCTCACAGATCTCGAACGAGACGGTCTTCTTGCCTTCGCGAGTGTACGGATTGAACCCGGTGTTCCGATTGTACCAGCCATATCTTCGACTGGCCTCGAGGCAGAGGTCGAACGCGGCATCGTACGTCCCGTCGACGGCGAGAACCTCCGCGCCGAAGGTGAGCAGTTGGGCGATCTTGGCCCGGGGGGCGGTGCGCGGCACGAAGATTCGCGCCTTGAGGCCGGCCGCCGCCGCGAGCACGGCCGTGGCCGACGCGGCGTTTCCCGTGGACGCGCCGGTGACCAGGGTGTGCCCGGTTTCGCGGGCCCGCTGCAAGGCCACTGCGCTGGCGCGGTCCTTGAAGGACGCGCTCGGATTCCGACCGTCATCCTTGAAGAACAGCTCGCGGACTCCGAGCGCGCGCGCCAGGAGGGGCGCAGGCACCAGCGGTGTCCAGCCGACCGGCGGGCCGTCCAGGCGCCCCGCGACCGGCAGGAGGGGGGCATAGCGCCAGATGGTGGGGTCCTGAATGGTGGTGAGCGACCCTCGGTCCCAAACGGCGCGCACCGCCTCCAGGTCATACTCCACGGAGAGATTGCCGGCGCAGGCTGGACAGACGTAGATCCCGTCCTTCAACGGCGAGTCGTGTCCGCACCGGGCACAGCGCAGACCGGTGGTGAAGTCCCGGGCCCCGCCGGCACCCGGCGCGTCTCCCGGCCTTCCTGCGGCGCCGGCCGGCAAGCCGGGAGCGGTCATGCCACGATCCACGTCCCCGCCCGGCCCTCGATCGCCGCGACCAGACGAGGCGGATCGGTGATCAGCGCCTCGCGGCCTCCGGCCTCGAGGAACTCGACTACCGCTTCGATCTTGGGCTTCATGCTGCCGGGGGCGAAGTGTCCCTCCCGCAGATACTGCCGGGCCTCCGCCAGCGTCATCCGATCCAGCGGCCGCTGCTCGGGCTTGCCGAAGTTCAGGCAAACCTTGTCCACCGCGGTGCAGATGATCAAGAGGTCGGCCCTCAGTTCCCGGGCCAGGAGACTCGTGGCGAGGTCCTTGTCGATCACCGCCTCGCACCCGGCAATCGACCCGTCCTCATGCTCGATCACCGGAATGCCGCCCCCGCCTACCGCCACGACAACAACACCGCTCTCGACCAACCGGCGGATGATCTCCTTCTCCAGGATCTTCTTGGGGCGCGGCGAAGGCACGACCCGGCGAAACCCGCGGCCGGCATCTTCCACGATGTCCCAACCGTCGGCCTGCCGGTGCGCATCCGCATCGGCCTTGTTCATGAACGAGCCGATCGGCTTGGTCGGGTGCTGGAAGGAAGGATCCGAGCGATCCACGACCGTCTGGGTGACCACCGTGCCCACGGGAGGCGGCGCGGGCCAATGGCGCATCTGATTGTACATGGCCTGTTGCAGCTGGTACCCGATCGCCCCCTGGGAGTCCGCGCCGCAGGAGTCCAGCGGGACCTCATGCAACTCATGGCGGGAAATCTCGCTGCGCCGCAGGATGAAGCCGACCTGGGGCCCGTTGCCGTGGGTGAGGACCAGATTGTAGCCGGCCTTGATCAATCCCACGATGTGCGCGGAGGTGGCGGCGCAGACCGCGTACTGGTCCGCGACCGTCTTGTGCTGCTCGTCCAGGATCAGGGCGTTGCCGCCCACCGCCAGGATGGCGAGTTTCTTCTTGGGCTCCGTCATGGATGACTCCTCGTTGGTGGAGGTCCGCTACGCCGCGTCGAGTCCGGCCAGCAGCCCGGTCCGGGCGTTGAAGGCATTGATCAGCTCGTCCCAGTGGGCAACCTCGGCGAAGGCTTCCGTCCAGAAGTCCGGCTCCCAGAGCGCCGCCAGGTCCTCCGACGTGCGCCCCTGTTGCTCGACCCAGGTGTAGTACTTGAGGTTGTGCAACGCCTTGCGGTCGGGGTACGACAGCTCCTTGAGGTGGTCCGGCTCGATCCCTTCGAGATAGCGGGAGTAATGACGGGCGGCCATCTCCCGGTCGTAGGGCCCGTGCTCCTCGCGCAGCTCCGCCTTGCGCGATCCATAGAGATCCATCGAGTCGGTGAGCGGCGTGAAGAGGATGTCCCGGGAATCGAGCTCGTAGTACTTCGCGACCTTGATCGCCGCGACCAGGTTGCAGATGCTCGAGATACCCACCAACGGCAAGCGCTCGGCGAGATCGGACTTCACGCCGCACGTCTGCAGGAAGCGGACCCCCTCCTCCTCGTTGAAGAGGCGCAGCAGACTCATGCACTGCTCGTCGTCGATTGCCACGACCATGTCCGTGTTGCGGACGTTGTGCACCCAGGGGACGTGTTTGTCGCCGATCCCCTCGATCCGGTGGGAACCGAATCCGTTCTGGAGCAGGGTGGGGCACTGCAGCGCCTCGGTGGCCACCACTTTCAACTGGGGGAAGCGAGTGCGCAAGTAGTCGCCGGCGGCAATGGTGCCGGCGGAGCCGGTGGCCGAGATGTAGGCGGCCAATCGGCTCCGGGGAGTGCGCACCTGCGCGAAGACCTCTTCGACGATCCCGCCGGTCATCACGTAATGCCAGACGGAATTGCCGAACTCCTCGAACTGGTTGAAGATCGACACCGCGGATCCGCGCTCCTTGCGCAGAATCCAGCACATGTCGTAGATCTCCTTCACGTTCGACTCGGTACCGGGCGTGGCGATGATCTCGTCGGTGCCGATCTCCTGCAACCACTCAAAGCGCTCCCGGCTCATCCCTTCCGGGAGGATTGCGATGGCGTTGCAGGCGAGCAGCGCGCAGTCGAAGGCGCCGCCGCGGCAGAAGTTGCCGGTGGATGGCCAAACCGCCTTCTGGACCGAGGGGTCGAACTGGCCCGACACCAGACGCGGCACCAGACAGCCGAAACCGGCACCCACCTTGTGGGCGCCGGTGGGGAAGTACTTGCCGATCAGGCCGATGATCCGGGCGTCGACTCCGGTCAGCTCCGGCGGGAACTCCAGCCAGTTGCCCTGGTTGAAGAGGCCGCCCTGGTCGGTCGGTTCATTCTTCCAGGTGATCCGAAAGAGGTTCAGCGGATTCACATCCCACAGGCCCACGTTCTTCAAGCGCCGCCGGATCGGCTCCGGGATCAGAGACGGGTCGCGCTGCTGGGCAAACGTCGGGATGATGATGTTGCGCTCGCGGCATCGGCGGACCGTCTTCTCGAGCACTGCCTCATCGATCTGATGGACGACCCTCATGTTGAGACTCCTCGCCAGGAGAAAGGGAGTTCCCCCGCGCATCGAGGGAAAGATCCGTAAATCCTAGCCTGTTGCGGACATGCGTGTCAATCAGACGATTGCCACCCGGCGGGACGGGGATCCGTGGACGCTGCGCTCCCGCAAGCGTTAGCGTCGAGGTGACCTCAGGCGGGCGAGGATCCGCTGCGCTTCCGGCACCCGCAGCGCCCGGCTCGCCGCCAGATACGACGCGCCGTAGAGCCCGAGCATGAGGAGACCGCTCGCCAGCGGGGCTTGCGGGGAAAGCGCCCACCGCAGGGTCGAAGCCAGACCGGCAGCCAAGGCCGCCGCCAACCAGAGCCGGCCCAGCAGCGATGCGGACACGCCGGCGCCTCCGATGCGCCGCTCGAGCGTCCGGCGCAGAAGGAGGTACTCCGCCCAGCCGGCCAGACTCGAAGCCAGCGTGAGGCCCACCACGCCCCAGCGGGGATCGAGACCGAGGGCCCGGCGCAGCGGGAAGGCGGCCACGTACCCGACCCCGACCCCGAGGCCGACGCGCACCAACGCGAAGCGGAGCGGTGTCGAGGCGTCCCGCAGCGCATAGAAGGTGGAGGCGTACAGGCGCGCTGCGGTGACTGCCAGAAGCCCCACCGCCGCTCCGGCCAGGACGCCCCAGACGTAGACGGAATCGAACCTTCCGAACCGCCCGGTCTGATAGACGACGGCGGTGACCTGATCCCCCAGCGCGAGGAACGCTACCGCGGAGGGGATCACGAAGAAGGCGATCCGCCGGAGTCCGGCTTCGAGACGGCCGCGCAGGGCGGTGTGGATTTCCTCGCGGCTGCCCGTGGCCCCGGACATCAACGGGAGTTCGGCCGCCGAGACCGACATTCCAAAGAGGCTGACCGGCAGGAGATAGAGCGTCTGGGCATTGTAGAGCGCGGTGACCGCCCCGGTGGAGAGGAAGCTGGCCAACAGGCTGTCGACGTAGGCGCTGATCTGCACCACGCCGCGACCGACGAAGACGGGGCCGAAACTGCGGACGACCTGCCGCAGGTGCGGGGATCGGGTGTCCAGGTGCAGCCTCACGCCGCGGGCGAGGCGCAGTACGACCGGAAGCTGCACCAGGAACTGCAGGGCGCTGCCGGCCACGGAGGCCACCGCGACCGCCCGAGCCAGGGGAATCTGCTCCAGGCGCGGGCCAAAGCCCAGGAGCGTGCCGATCATGACTGCATTCCAGGCCAGGGGGGCAGCGTAGGAGAGGAAAAAGCGCCGGTGGCTGTTCAGCACCCCGAGGCACCAGGCGGAAAGCACCAGGATGCCGGTTCCCGGGAAGACGATCTGCACCAGCCGCACGAGCAGCGCCCGCTTCGCGACCGGAAAGCCGGGGGCGATCAGCTCGACGAGCCAGGACGCCGCCAGGATGCCGCAGAGCACGAGCACCGAAATGACAAGCGCGAGGAGGGAGAAGACCGCCCCGGCGACCCGCTGGGCCTCGCGTTCGTCCCCTTCGGCGACGAGGCGGGCGTAGACCGGGATGAAAGATGCAGAGAGGACCCCCTCCCCGAAGAGGTTCTGGAGGAAGTTCGGTATCTTGAAGGCGGCCTTGAAGACGTCGCCGGCATCGGAGAGTCCGAAGAAGTGCGAAAAGACGCGTTCCCGGACGAGTCCCGCCAGGCGGCTCAGAAGGATTCCGGCGGCCACGAGGAACGCATAGCGTCCGGCGCCCGCGGGCTCGACATGCTTGGCCACGGGTGCGGATTGTATTCCGCCCGGCCGCAGTCCGTCGAGCGAGAAGGAGACATCGGGCCGGCAATCGCCCGCCGGGAGTCCGGCAGCTTCGGCATCTTGCGCGGCGAGCGGGAACGCGGCTCGGGACGTCGCTGTGCTAAGATCACGAAGGGCCGATTGGCGGCCACGCCACGAATCCTGACCTTCCGCCGATGCCGGGCTCGGACCCGCCAGGGGGCTCCTGAAGATGCTTTCACGAATCTGCCCGGCCCGTGCAGGCGCATGCGTCCGGTTGCACCGGGGCAGCCGGGGTCTGCCGGTTCCCCCTGTCCTGCTGCGCGCGCTCCTCGCGGCGCTTGCTGGGGCCGGCCCGGCTTCCGCCACGACGCTCCGCGAGGCCTTCGAGGCTGCCGGCCCGCGTAACGGATACGACCGGTATGTCGAGCTTCAGACCGGCGTGACCTATACGGGCGGACTGGTCATCGGGCCGATCCTGAGCCCCATCAAGCACGATCTGATCGGCTCCCCCGGTGAGGACGTCCGGATTGAGGGTAACGGGGCCATCCTGGATCTCGAGGGGCAGCAGCTCTGCATTTCCTATTGTGAGAACCGGCTCGACATCGACGACTGCGTGGTCCTGAACGGGAACATCCGATTCCGGGGGATCAACACCGCGGATCACGTGGCGATTCCCCAAGGGAGCGTGCGGCACGTGACGTTCTGGCGCCCGCAGGACTATGCGGTGCGCCTCCAGGGCGCGGGTGAGGGGATCCTGCTGGAGTGGAACCTCAGCGTGGATGCAATCGACACCGGGTACGACTGGATCTACACCACGGGGATCAGCAATTCCTGGCTGCCGACCGGGACCAGCTTCGCCCTGAGCGGTCAATCCGGGTTCTACGGCACGCCGGTGGTGCAACACAACTGGACGTTCTTCTCCGTGCCGCGGGAGAACGTCGTTCCGTTGCGCCACTTCTCCCTGCTCTGCGAGTACGGCTGATTCGCCCCGGAGACCTGGCCCGGAGCCGGTTCGGCTCCGTTCGACAACGTCCTGGGCATTGATCCGCAGCTCATCGACCCGGCCCGCGGCAACTTTCGCGTCGCCATCGGATCGCCTGCCGCCGGCTATGGCTGCCAGACGTTTGCGACCGGGGGGACGATCCATCCGCCGACCTTCCCGGCGGAGCGCCCGGAAGTCGTCGGGGCGGCAGGCGCCGGCTGCGCCACGCTGACCGTCTCCGGCCCGCTCACGCAGGACACGACGTGGGAGGCCGACACGATTCGGGTGGTGGGCGACGTGGTCGTGCCCGACAGCCTCACCCTCACGATCGCTGCCGGAGCGCTGGTTCGCTTCGAGGGGTTCTTCGGCATCCGCGTGTGGGGACGGCTCCTCGGCGTAGGCTCTCCGGAGGCGCGGATCGCCTTCACCAGCGCGAACCCGGAGCTCTTCCAGCCCGACACGAGTCGGGCGGGAAGCTGGAACGGGATTACGTTCCCGCGCACCCGGGCGGCCAACGGGGTTTCCCGGCTGGAGTGGTGCGACTTCTCGTGCAGCAAGGCGCTGGGCGCGCGCCCGGAGGGGGGAGTCCTCTACCTCGATCTCTTTTCCGGGCTCGTGGTCCGCAATAGCCGGTTCACCTCGAACCTTGCGGGCTACGGCGGGGTCGTCTTCGCGCAAGGCGGCTCCGCGCCGATCTTCGCCGGTTGTGTGATGACGGGGAACTACGCCATGTGGCGGGGGTCGGCAGTCTACGCGGCGGACGGCTATCCCCGCCTCAATGCCTGCACCATCGTACAGAACTACTCGCTCAACCCGGAGCCGTTCGACGACACCGGTGTCGTGCACGCGCATATCTCGAAGCCGCAGATCCACGGCTGCATCGTCCGCGACAACTTCACCAACTTCTTTCTGGGTTGGGAGCTGCGCGAAGCCAAACCCTGGTACGTGCGGTGGACGGATATCGACGCCGGGGGCTTCGCCGGCGAGGGCAACTACGACGCCGACCCGCTGTTCACGGGAGGCGGCGACCATCCGCTACGGCTCGGCGCGGGGTCCCCGTGCATCGAGGCCGGTCCCCCGGATTCACTGGGCCTGGGGCTGCTACCGCTCGACCTGGCCGGTCTTCCTCGGGTGACCGGCGGCCGGCTGGACACCGGGGCCTATGAGTTCATCGACCCGACCGGCGTTCCGGGCGAGATGGCCGCAGCGGCGGTTCCGATGCTCTCCGCCTCACCGAATCCGTTCATCCGCCGGACCGCGCTGCGATTCCACCTCTCGCACCTCGCGGAAGTCCGCCTGACGATCTGGGATGCGGCGGGGCGTCGTCTCGGCGTGGCGCTGGCTGGTCCGCTGCCCGCCGGGAGCCACGAAGTGAGCTGGGAGCCCGGCATCGAGGCTGGTCGCGCGCGTCTCGGGGGGCACGCCGGCAGCGGAGTGTATTTCGCTCGCCTCGAGATTGACGGCGTGTCGCGGGCAACCCGAAAGCTGCTCCGCCTTCGGTAGGTTCCTCGGACAACGCAGAGACCTCCTGTGTCAGGATCAAAGCGTCTTGCGCGGCAAGGCGGGATCCGCTAACATCCCGCCGTTCACGCCGCTAGCAGACTGCTGGACCACTCCGGCCGGCGCGCCGGCGAACTGGGTTCTTCAGCGGCCGGCCAGGCTCGCGCGCGAGCATGGAGGGAACCATGCGCAAGGGCGGAACCCGCACCCGAGTCCTCGGCGCCGCGGTCGTTCTCGGGGTCTGTTTCTCTTCCGTCGCCGCGGCGCAGCAGATGACCTCGGGTCCCGCGCCGTCACCGGGTACCGATCGGGGGCTGCGAGCGCCGGACCGCGCGCAGGTCGTCCTCACGGAGGTGCCGGCCTACATCTGGCATCACGGATGCGGGCCGACCGCGTGCGGAATGATCATCGGGTACTACGACACCCACGGTTTCGACGCGCTGGTGCCGGGCTCGGCGGCGACGCAGACGGCTGAAGTCAACGCCATGATCGCCGACGACAGCGGGAACCCGAATTGCGCTCTGGCGGACGGGGACCACTATCAGGACTACTCCTGTCCCCGCGATGACAGCGGCCCGATCCTGGCAGACCGGTCGGAGACCGGAGGCGCCCACCCGAGCAACTGCGTGGCCGATTTCATGCGCACCTCCTGGAGTTCGGTCGGCAATCGCTACGGCTGGGCCTGGGGGAGCGACGTCGTGCCGGCGCTGGCCGGATATGTGAGCTACGCCAGCTCGTACATGGCCGATGTGGTGACGCAATCGTTCTCGCAGCTCACGTGGACGGAGTACCGGGCGGAAATCGACAGCGGGCGTCCGGTGGCACTGCTGGTCGACACCGATGGCAGTGGGCAGACCGATCACTTCGTGACCGCGATTGGCTACAACACCGCCACCGGCGAGTACGCCTGCCGCGACACGTGGGACACCGGTGTCCATTGGTACGACTGGAGCGCCATGAGCGGCGGCAACCCCTGGGGAATCTACAGCGCCACGACTTTCTACCTCTATCCGCTGCCCGACCTCGTCATCGCCGCCGTGGAGACCCGACCCGACCACCCGGCCTGCCTCGATTCCGTGGAAGCGCGCGCGGCGGTCATCAACCAGGGGGGGTCCGACTCCGACTGGTTCTGGGTGCACTTCCGCTGCGGCGATGACCCGCCGGTGAGTGCCCTGGTCTCCTACCTGGCTCAAGGCGACACACTCTTGACCGACTGGGTGTCGCTCGGGGCTCCCGGCGAGGGAAGTCACCTTCTGCTCACTTGTGCCGACGGCACAGAGGCGGTCGCCGAGGGCGACGAATCCAACAACTGCCGGGAGAAGCGGTTCGACGTCGGGCCGTGCGACCCATCGGCCGTTCCTCTTGAACAGACCGGGCCGGCGTCATCCGATCCGGCCGGCGCAGAGGAACTGCGACTCCGGGTGCCGAACCCCTACCAGCCCAACCAGGGAATCGACCTGGAGTTCTCTTTTCCGGGAGAGGCCTTCGTTGCGATCTACGATGCGGCCGGCCGCCGGGTCCGCTTGCTGCAGTCCGGACCGGTAGCCGGCGGGCGCCTGACCTCCCGCTGGGATGGACGGAATGACCGCGGCCATGTCGTCCCTCCGGGGGTCTACTTCCTCCGAGCGGATCTCGATGGCGCGCGGGCCCGGCGGACCCTGGTGTTCCAGAGATAGCGGGCGCGGTTCGCGCGGCGACGAGTACCGGGGGAACGCGGCGACGCAACCGGCCGGCAACCGAACCGCGAGTCCGCGTCCTGAGACCGGGCGCGGGCATCGCGATCGTTTCTGGGAAACGCCGCGAGGCCTCTTCGCGTAGAATGCCGGCATCGTCTCGGGCGCCCGGCCGCCGCGCGACCCTGGGTCCGCGCGCACGGGTGGTGACGTTCCGAGTGGGGAGGAGGGAGATGTTTGACGCCAATCGGCTCCTGCTCGATCTCATCGGGGGCGGCCTGGCCGGCGGCGGGATCGGCCGCAAACGCTACCGGTACCGCCCGGGCCGCGGCATGGGCGACGCCATCGGCCGCACGGTCATGTCTCCGCAGGGTCTCACGATACTCGGCGGGCTCGCGGTAGCCGCCTACGAGCACTTCAAAGGGGCGAAAGCGGCGGGCGGCCCGGGAGCGGCCGGCGCGCCGGTCGCGCCGCAGCCTTCCGGCGGGCCCCCGCAGGCAACCCCGCCGCTCACGCCGCCACCCTTCGTTCCTCCCAGCGCATCCGGCGCCCCGACGCCGGACTTCAACGCGCACCCGCCGGCTCCCGCCGCGACGCCGACCCTGGTCGGGGAGGAACGGGCCCGGCTTCTGATCCGCGCCATGGTGAGCGCGGCGCAGGCGGATGGCGCCATCGATCCGGCGGAGCGGGAGAGAATCCTGGGCCGGCTGGCCGAGAGCGGGGCCGGAACAGAGGAGCGCGCCTTCCTGGAACAGGAGATGTCGCAGCCGACCGACATCGCCCGGCTGGTCGCGGGGGTAGAGGATCCGGTCCTGGCCGCGGAGGTATACACCGCGTCGCTGCTGGCAATCGATCCCGACACGCCTGCGGAACAGGCGTATCTCGCCACGCTCGCGGCCCGGCTCAACCTCGAGCCGGGAATGGTCCGCGAGCTCGAGTCCCGGCTCGACCTGGCCGCGGACTGATCCATTCGCGCGTTCGACACGCACCGGAGGAAGCGGACGATGAACCAGTGGTTCTTCAATCTCAACGGACAGCAGCACGGCCCGATGGAGCAGGGGGCGGCGTGTGCGTTTGCCCAGGCCAATCCTCAGGCATTCTGCTGGCGGCCCGGATTCACCGAATGGCTGCCCGTCGCGCGAGTCGGCGAGCTGATGGGAAGTCCGTCCGCGGTGGCGCCCCCGGCGCGCCCGGCCACCGCCCTGTTCGGCGCCGACGACATCGACTTCAAGATCCAGGGCCACGAGATGCAGTTCGTGGAGATTGAGCTCGATCCCGGCGAGAGCGCGGTGGCCGAGGCCGGCGCGATGATGTACAAGGATCGCTCGATCGAGATGGCGACCGTCTTCGGCGACGGCTCGGCGCGGACGGCCGGCGCCACCTTCATGGACAAGCTGGTGGGAGCGGGGAAGCGCCTGCTGACCGGCGAGAGCCTCTTCATCACCGCCTTCACCCATCAGGGAAGCGGCAAGGCCCGCGTCGCCTTCGCGGCTCCCTACGCGGGAAACATCCTGGCCATCCGCCTCTCCGAGGTCGGCGGCCAGCTCATCTGTCAGAAGGACAGCTTCCTGGCCGCCGCCAAGGGAGTCTCCATCGGCATCGCCTTCCAGCGAAAGATCCTCACGGGCCTGTTCGGCGGCGAGGGGTTCATCATGCAGAAGCTGGAAGGAGACGGCTGGGTCTTCATCCACATGGGCGGAACGGTGGTGGAACGGGAGCTGGCGGCGGGAGAGGTGGTCCACGTCGATACCGGATGCCTCGCGGCCCTGACTTCGACGGTGCAGTACGACGTGGTGCAAGCCGGCGGCATCAAGACGATGCTCTTCGGCGGCGAGGGGGTCTTCTTCGTGAACCTGACCGGTCCCGGGAAGATCTGGCTGCAGAGCCTGCCGTTCTCGCGCCTGGCCGGCCGGATGCTCCAGGCTGCGCCGCAACTCGGGGGATCCCGCGGAGAAGGCTCACTCCTCGGCGGGCTCGGGCGCGCGCTCGGCGGGGATCAATAGGCTCCGGCCGGCGGCGACGGTCGTCCTCAGCCGGCTACGGCGCCCGGAAGTTGATCCATCCCGAACCGCTTTGCCTCGGCTCGCATGATTCCGTCCAGTTCCGCGGCCAGCGCTTCCGGAGCCGCCGAAGCCGGGACCGTGGTCAGCCGCCGCGCGACTTCATCGCGGGCCCGGGCCGCGGCGTCTCGCGCGCCATCCGCCTGCCAGTCGGCCCACGTTCGGCGGTCGATCACCGCGGAAGGAACGGTGAGCTGTTCCCGCCAATGAGCGCGGGTGTGCGGGTGGGACAGAAACTCGCCGGTCCGTACCAGCTCGGCCAGCAGCGGCAGCGTCGCTCCGGCGGGCCGCGCGATGCCGCGAATCAGGCGGCGCGCCATGCCGCACGCCTCGTGGTCGAGGACCAGCTTCTCCGGAGACTGGGTGAGAATGTAGTCCAGGACTCCCGGACCCGAGACCAGGTTGACGCCGGCCAGCGCGGCGAGCACCGCGCCCATACCGGTCTCCATCCCGGCCTGATAGTCCGGCGTCTTCGCATCGGAAAGGGCGAGGTAGCCGTGCACCGGCAGGCCGAGGAGCCGTCCGACCTGCGCGTTGCCCAGGTTGAGGAGCATCGTTTCCATCGACCCCATCGGCGTCGTGCCGTGGCGCATGTCGAAGGCCGCGGGTGCGCCACCCCAGGAAACCGGGGCGCCGGGGCCGGCCAGTTGGTGCAGGACGATGCCGGAGAGGGTCTCCGCCGCATGCTGCACCACCGCTCCCCACAGGGTGACGGGGGCGGTGGCCCCGGCCAACGGCATGGAGATGAGGTTGGCCGGGACAGCGGCGCGGGCACAGTCCAGCAGGGCGCGGCAGGTGAGGTCGCTCCAGGTGAGAGGCGGACTGGGGCAGCAATCGAAGATCGCCAGCGGTTGCCTGGCGAGCGCCGCGGAACCTCCGCGGGCCGCCGACAGCATGGCCTGCATCGGCGCGAACCCGTCGGCCCGAAAGGTCCCGGTGACAACCGGCTTCCGGCCGTGGCGCAACGCCAGGTAGAGCCGGTACCGATCGGCGACCTCCGCCGGGACATCTGCGGCCAGAAGGGCGGTCGATTGCACGGCATAGTCCGGCAGACCGTCGACGAGGCGCGTGAGCTTCACCACGTCCGCAGTGACGGCCTCGCGCCGCGCGCCGGTGGCGGCATCCAGGACATGAATCGCGGCCGAGCCGGGATCGAAGTGCACCTCGTCCCCGGCGAGATCCGCGGCCGGCTTCCCCTCCCGGTCGAAGAGACGAATCCCGCGGGGAACGCTCGCCAGTGCGTTGTGGACCAGGCGTTCGGGAATGCCGATCCGGTCTCCAAGCATTTCGGCCCCGGCAGCCAGGAGTAGATCCCGCCCCGGGGGGTGGTCCACCCGCACGCCGACCTGCGCGAGGACCGCGATTGCCTCCTCGACAATCCGGGCCGGCGCTTCCGCGTCCAGGACGTGCAGGATCGGACGATGCGCGCGGTTCATGGAGTTCTCCTCTCGGTCCCGGGGCGTTCCGCTTCCCGACTCCGCACGCGCTCGGGCTCTCCGCCTCGCTGCCTCTCTTCGCGCTGCGGGCACGTTCCGCGTTCGCAGCGCGTGCAGTCGGCGCGGGCCCGGATGGCGTGACCGGCCGGATCGAACCAGACGGCGAAGCTCACCGACTTCCGGGGAACCATCAGCATCGAAGGCAGCAGCCGCACCTCGATCTCCTGGTGGGGAAGCCGAGCGAAGAGCTCCGCCTGGGCGAGAAGGGGCCAATCGCCGTAGCCGGGGCTGATTCGACAGGGCGCGGAGGCCGCGTTCTGAGCTCCGGGGCCCAGGGTCGCCCCCAACCTGTCGGCCGCGGCCTCGACAGCCGCCGAACCGACGGCATCCAGGAGCAGAGCGGAGCCGGCATCGCCGCGCTCGAGCGCAGCCGTGGCCCGCGTCTCCAACCCGGGTCCGATGGTCACGAGCGCCAGGGCGAATCCGGAGACGGTCATCTCGCTTTCCGGCGGCGCAAGTCCGACCGCCGGGGCCTCCGACCGCGGGAAGCGCGCGTGAATGCCCCGGGGCTTGATCAGGCCGGAGGCCTCGCAGAGCAGAGCATCGAGCTGGGCCCGGACGCGTTCGGGCGGCCGCCGTCCGGCCGGATAGCCCAGGAACCGCCACACCTGCGCTCGGGGAATCTCCGGCGGGAACTCGGCGGTCACGAGTGTCCGACTCCGGCCAGCGCCGCCCGCAGCGCCGCGACAAAGCGCGCGTCACAGCCACAGCAGCCGCCGGCCGCGGCAACTCTGCCCGCCCCGCCGGCGGGCAAGGCCAGGATCGCCTCCATGTCGGCCGCGAACTCCTGCGGATCCTGGCGATAGACGACGCGGTCGCCCTCCGTCGCCGGCTGCCCGGCGTTGGGCTGCAGGACGAGAGGCACGCCTACCTGCAGCGCTTCGGCGGCCAGGGCCCGGAAGTCCCCGCTCCCCAACGTGCAGTTGGCGCCCACGGCCGTGGCTCCCGCCTCCATCAGAACCCGGAGCGTCGGCCCGAGCGCGTCGCCCATCACGGTGAAAAACCCGCGCTTCTTGCGCTCGAAGGTGAGGGACACGAGGCAGGGGAGGTCCGGGGCCACGGTGCGCGCGGCCTCGAGGGCAATCCTCGCCTCGCGGACATCGCTCATGGTCTCGATGTGGAAGCCGTCCAGACCGGTGGCGGCCAGCGCGCCAGCCTGTTCGCGAAAGACCTCGGCCCAGTTGCCGACGTCTGCCACGCCCACCGGCGGGAGGTACTCGCCGGTCGGACCCAGATCGGCGAGAACGAACCGAGCGCCGGAGTCCCGAGCCAACCGGACGGCGGACGTATTGACCTCCACGAGCCGTTCCGCGAGACCGGCGCGCGCCAGACGGACTCGATTCCCGCCGAAAGTGTTGGCATGAACCACCTGGCTGCCCGCGTCGACGAAGGCGCGGTGCGCCGCCAGGACGTCAGCGGGACGCTCGAGGTTCCAGCGGTCGGGCGCCACGCCTGCGGGAAGTCCGCGGCTGATGAGCGAGGTGCCGAGCCCGCCATCGAGGAGCAGAACCGGGCCGTCGCGCAGAAGGGAATGCAGCGCCTGGCTCATGAGGTCAGCGCCTCCGCGACCCGGACCGCGCCCAGGGCGTTCTCCGCGTGGGCCGCCCCGATCTCCGCGGCCCACGCTTCGGAGGTGGGAGCCCCCCCGACCAGCACGCGCGGACGCGACGGCAGATTCGCGGCCTGAACCGCGCGTACCAGGTCGCGTTGCGCGGCCATCGTGGTCGTGAGAAGCGCCGAAGCCGCCACGATCCGCGCGCCCGTCTCGCGCGCCCGGGCCACGAACGCCTCGAGGGGCACGTCGCGGCCCAGATCGTGCACTTCGAATCCGTGGGCGGCAAGCAACGTGGCGACCAGCCCCTTGCCGATGTCGTGCAGGTCGCCGCGGATTGTGCCGATGACCACGCCGGCCAGTGCTGGGGCCCGGGCGCGGCTCGCCGCCAGTGCGGGGCGAAGCACCTCCATCGCCGCCTTCATTGCCTCTGCGCCTTGCACCAGCTCGGGCAGGAAGTACTCTCCATCCTCCCAGAGCTCGCCCACACGGCGAATGCCGGCCGCAAAGCCGCGGTCCACCGCCGCCAGCAGGTCTCCCTTCGCCCGCACCAGGTCGGCTGCCAGCGCTCGCGCCCGAACCGCATCTCCCTCCACGACCGCCTGTAACATCGCCTCGTGGTCGCAAGTCGGCATCGTTTCCTCCCCGGGTCAAGGGTACCTCCCGGGACTCCGGCTCGGCCATGGCGAACTGCCGGCAGAGCGGCGCACCTTCCGCTGTTGCCCTCCGCCCCGCGGTGCGGCACCTTTCCCGGGATGAGCACGCGCGGGACGGACACGAGCCCGGTCACGACTCAGGTCGCGACCCGACCTCCCCACACCGGAGCCCCGGGTGCCGGCCGGCCCCGGCGCCTGCAGGCTCTCCGTCACGTCCTGGAATACGCTCTCTTCCGTGCCCTTCTCTTTCCGTTGGAGCGGCTCTCCTGGGACGCCGCGCGACGGGTTGGGCAGTCTCTGGGCACCATCGCGTTCGGAGTTCTTCGCCTGCGCCGGCGGGTGGTTCTCGAAAACCTGGCCCGGGCCTTCCCTTCCTGGACGCCGGCCCGGCGCCGCGTCGTAGCCCGGGAGTGCTACCGGCAGCTCGGCGCGACCTTTCTCGAGCTCGGCATGCTTCCGCGGATGAAGGCGGCCGACCTGGCGACGCGCATGGTGCTGGCCGACCCCGGCCAGTTGGACCAGGTTCTGGGCGAGGGGCGCGGCGCGGTGGTCGTGACCGGGCACCTGGGCAACTGGGAGGCGGCGGGAGCGATCCTGGCCGCCCGCGGCTACACCGTCTACGGCGTCGCCGCGCGCCAACGGAACCGTCTCGTCGATGCCCGGGTTCGGCAGATGCGCGAGTCGGCCGGGATCCGGATTCTCTATACGGACCGGGGCCTGATGCCGATCATGCGAGCCCTGCGGGCCAACGCCCTGGTCGCGTTTCCCATCGACCAGGATGCCGGTCGCGACGGCGCGTTCGTGGGGTTCCTGGGTCGCAAGGCTTCGGCGCCGCGGGGACCCGCCCGCTTCGCGCGCCGCGCCGGTTGCCCGATCGTCCCGGCGTTCTGTGTGCGGCAACCGGACGGTACGTATCGGCTGGAACAACCGGGAGCGGTGCGGGTGCGCACCGACGCCCCGCCCGCCGAGGCCGAATTGGAGGCGCTGGCGCGGGTGACATCCATGTTGGAGGAGGTCGTGCGCCGCTATCCGGAGCAGTGGTTCTGGATGCACCGGCGGTGGAAGACTCGCCCGCCGGAGGAATCCGCGGCCGGCGCGATCCTCAGATGATTCACTCCAGAGAAACCAGACCGGTTTCGGAGAGGGGGGGACGATGCGCCTGGTGAGTTATGGACCCGCGGGACAGGAGCGGCCGGGAGTGGTGCGTGGGACAGAAATCGCAGACCTGATCGCGGCTCGCCCCGCCTGGCCTGCGAGCTGGTGCTCCCTCATGGCGACGGTGTCGGTGAAGGAGATCGAGGAGGCGGCGGCGGGAGCTCCGACGATCCCGCTCGCCGGGGTCCGACTCGGCCCGCCGATCCCCGATCCGAGCAAGGTGGTCGCCCTCGGGCTCAACTACCGCGATCACGCGCAGGAGCAGAAGAAGGAGCCGCCATCCGCCCCGCTGCTCTTCAGCAAGGCGCCGAGCTGCCTGGTCGGCCCTGCGGATCCGATTGTGCTCCCGGATCCGTCTATCGAGACGCGCGTCGATGCCGAGGCCGAACTCTGTGTCGTCATCGGGCGCCGGGCGCGCAACGTCTCCGAAGCCGAGGCGCTCGAGCATGTCCTCGGCTGGACGGTGATGAACGACGTGAGCGGCCGGCAGGCCCAGCATGGCGACCGGCAGTTCTTCCGCGGAAAGAGCTTCGACACCTTCGGACCTTGCGGGCCCTGGATCGTGACCCGCGACGAGCTGCCCGATCCTTCCGGATTGAGCCTGGAAGCCGACTGGAACGATCGCCCGATGCAGCGCGGCAACACCCGCGACCTGATCTTCTCGGTGCCGTACACCGTCAGCTACATCAGCCGGATGATGACCCTTCTGCCCGGCGATCTGATCACCACCGGGACGCCGTCCGGCGTCGGAGTCTTTCGGGATCCCCCGGTCTACCTGCGGTCGGGCGATACCGTGACCGTCCGATTGGAGCGGATCGGCGAGCTGCGCAATCCGGTGCGCTAGCGGCCTGCTGACCCCGGTGTGCTAGCGGCCTGCTGACCGGCCACCGGGGCCGGCCGGTGCGCGGCCTGCACGCGCCGCATCTGGGAGTAGAGACCGGCGCTGAACACCCTGGACATGACCTTGAGCTTCATCTCCTTCAGCGCGTACTTCGCCGGCTGGTCGACGAACCACCGGCACTCCTCCGGCAGCAGCACCAGGCTGACGTGGACGTTCGGGGCCACGCCGATCGGGAGATTGCGGTCCATGCACGCCTCATAGAGGCGGCGGAAGACGGGGATCATCTCCTCGGTCTTCGGGGGCGGCACGCCGTCGTAGTCGGTTCCTTTGAGCGGTCGGAAGACGCAGACAGTAGGAATCGCGCCGACGGACGTGATCCAATCGATGGCGGCGATGCTCGATTCCGGCGACTCCAGGCCGACCACGATCTCGCCATTGCTGACCCAGGGGTCGAAGATCCCGCCCCGGCGGGGGAGCCGGGCGCAGTACTCCGTCGCGTCCAGGTACTTCTTCAGACCGTACTCCCGGGCCTTGCCCGGGCAGACTTCGCGGAAGCGCGGCTCGTCGAAGATCTCGAAGCAGAAGGAGACGCGGTTGACGCCGAGGTCCCGCAACGATTCGTACCTCGTGAGGTCGGGATGGGGCGGGGTCTGGATACCGATCATGAGCCCGGTCTGCCTTTTGATCTCGCGGATATACGGCTCCAGGATGTCGAGGTAGGTGTATCCGGCATAGTGGCCGGTGTTGAAGTCCACATACGTGATCTTCGATTCGTCGATCGCCGCCCACACCACCTCCATCACTTCGCGCACCGACTTCTCGTCCGCGTCGTCCACGCCCAGGTTCAACCCCACCGAGCAGAACTTGCAGTTCGACTTCGTCTTCTCCGTCCAGTACTCGCAGACCTTCGCCGGATAGACGCCGAGGTAGGTCCCTTGGAGCGACCCGACCGAGCGCATCTTCTTCCCGGTCGTGGTGGTCCGGTCGTACCAGGACGGGCGGGGCGAAAGCGTGATCTCGGCGATCTCGGTGCGATCGCGATCGTCGCGCTTGATGACGTAGCGGCCTGCTTCGCGGTAGAGCAGGTAGGGTGACTGGGCGGCGAACTCCTCTGCCACCGGGATGTTCGTCCAGAGTCCACCGGGAAGGATCACCTCGAGACCGCTCCCGAGTCCGGCGCGCGTGCGCAGGATCGATCGCCCTCCATCCTGTTCCACCATGCACGACTCGTCCAGGCGGATTCCCCGGCAATAGAGGTCGAGCTTCAGAAGTCCCGGATTGCGTCGGACATCGGTTTCCATCGGGGTTCCTCGTGTTAGCGCCGGGGCGTCCCAGCCGCGGATCGATGCGGGTCGCGCCGGATCGACCGGCACCCGCGGGGCCGGACCCGGGATCGTCCCGAATCGGTCCGGCAACAGCGTCCAGCATACCATCGGCGCCACGGGCCCGGGTGTCGAGTTCCTGCGCGCGGGGCGCGCGCGCGGACGCGCCTCGCCGGGCGGGGGAAGAGGGACGGCCGGGGGGTCCCGCGGCGAGCTCCTGGGGCCCGGACTTCCGAAAGTCGGGCTCAACAAGAGTCTCTTGCCGGCCGATAACGATTCAGGCAGCGCTTCGGCCCGTCACCCGACAGCCCCGGAGCCCGCCGGATCGCTCGCGGAGGTTTGTATGCCGGTTTCCCCGCTCAAGCTGCAGCTCTCCCTGAAGGGACGTCCGATTCGCGAATACACGTTCGTCCGGGAAAGTGTCTCGATCGGCCGCGAACCGGGAGCGGACATCCTGCTCGACAACGCGGGAGTCTCGCGCCATCAGGCCCGCCTGCTGCGCACGCCGGAGGGATGGGTCATCGAGGACGCGCGCAGCTCCAACGGAACCTGGTTGAACGGGCACCGGGCCGAACGGGAACGGTTGCGCGACCGGGACGAGATCACGATCGGGAAATTCAGCCTGCGGGTCAGCCTCGTGGAGAGCCGGCCCGATCTGTCGCCACCGGGCGATGCGGTTCGGCGGCCGGCGGCCGCACAGATTGATGCGACCACAGTCATGACGCGGGGGCAGCTTGCCGAGGTCTTCGAGCAGGTCCAGGAGGGAGGGGCGCCTCCGTGGGGAGCCTTCGAGGAGGCGGCCGCGCCGGACTCGCAGTCCCGCGCGTGGACCATGCGCCGGCAGGTCATTCGCCTCGTGACCCTGCTGGTGTCGATGGCAGCCGGAGCCGCGCTCGTCGCCCTGCTGATGCGTTGACCCTGATCGGGCATTCTTTGATCCGGCATTCTTTCGCGAGCGAGAACGTACCGGAGCGATTCCGGAGAACGGCGCCAGGCCGCCCGGCAACGCTGCCGGGACCGGCCGGCCCGGGCTATGCGAGCTTGCGGAATCTCCCGGCGATCCGGCTCAAGACCCCCGCACCTGGCGTGACCTCGCGCGACAGAAGCTGCGTCCGGTCCTGGTCGCGGACGCTCGGCTCGATCTCCGCGGGACCGTCTCGCCCCTCCCGGGCGGGAGGAAACGCCGATCCCGCGGCGCCCGCCAGGATCGCCTCCGCCCGATAGAGCCGTGCCGCCACCTGGTCGCACGATGCGATGCGTCCCGCGGGATTGCGGGAGAGCATCCCGGCCAGGATCTCCCGCGCCTCGGGGGGAAGGCGCAGAAACTGCGGGTAGAGCGAGAGGGCCCCACCGGGCCAGGTCGGCAGGACGCCGGTCAGGGCCTGGTGGAGGATGATGCCGAGGGCGAGGATGTCCGCCGCCGCCGAACGCGGCTCGCCGAACGGGTTGTAGGGATCCCCGGAGGCCGGGACATGCTCGTCGAAGCCGAAGTCCGCGATCTTCACCGATTCCGTATCGGTGAACAGCAGGTTTCCCGGACGGAGCGTTCCGTGGGTGATCCGGTTGCGGTGCGCGAAGGCCAACCCTTCAGCCGCCTCCCGGCCGATGCACAGCGCTTCCGCCACCGGCAGGGGCTGCAGCAGGCGATCGCGCAGGCTCCCTCCGGTCAGATACTCCATCACCACGATGAAACAGTGCGAATCCCCCGAGGCGCCGTGGACCTTCACGATACGCGGGTGCTCCAGGGACGCCAGGATCCGGGCCTCGGTGAGCCCGACCCCGGTTCCCGGCCGCTTGCGGATCACCAGGAGGCGGTGATCGACGCGATCCTGGTACAGGTACACGGCGCCGGTCGGGTCATCGCGGATGACGTCGAGCAACGCGAATTTCTCGCGGGCCCGGTGCAGCCCGCTCGCGGCCCGACTGCGCTGCTCGGTTCCCAGGTGCGCGCCTTGGAGGATCTCGAGCAATCGGTCCCGCAGTTCGTCCGCGGAAGCGAATCGCGCGGTGGGCTCGGGATCCAGGCAGCGTCGCACCACGTCGTCCAGCGAGGCAGGGATTGTGGGATCGATCTGGGAAGGTTCGCGGAAGATGCCGAACGGCTTCACCCCCGTGACCATCTCGTAGAGCACCACGCCGAGTGAGTAGATGTCGCTCGCCGCGGAAAGGGGATGCCCGCCGATCTGCTGTTCCGGTGACATGTAGGCCAGTGTGCCGAGAACGAGATCGGCGCGAGTCTCGGTGGCGGGAGCGGAGTCCGCGAGCTTCGCAATCCCGAAGTCGAGCACGAGGGCGTTGCCTTCCCGGTCCAGCAGGATGTTCGCCGGCTTGATGTCCCGGTGGATGACTCCGTTCTTGTGGGCATAGGCGAGGGCGCGGCAGACCTGGATCGCGATCTCGAGCGCATGGGTGCGGTCGAGGGCTCCGCGATGCAGCGCCTGGGCCAGATCGGCCCCGTCGAGGTACTCCATGACGAAGTAGGGCGCCCCGTCGCTCGTGATGCCCCGGTCCACCACGTGCACGATGTTCGGATGATTCAGGCGCGCGATGATCAGGCTCTCGCGCTCGAAGCGCTCGCGGACCTCGGGGTCGTTTCCCAGCTTCCCCTTCAGGACCTTGATGGCGACGGGACGGTCCAGGGACGCCTGCCGGGCGCGGTAGACCACGCTCATTCCCCCCTCGCCGATCATCTCGACGACCTCGAAATTGCCGATGCGGCGCGGCCGCCGGCTGCGTTCCCGGAACTTCACGGACGCCTCCCTGGGGAGCCGCCGGACCGGGGCGGATCCCTGGCCCCTAGATCGACCCTTCGTCTCCCGGACACGACAAGAAATAGGAGGTCGCCGGAGCGGCGGCCGCCGTGCGGGGAGGACCGAGGGGACCCGAACTTCCGGGCAGAAGCGACCTTGCCGCGCTGCTATGCTGGCCGGCACCGAGGCCGCCGCCCCGGTCGTGCTTCTTGGCCCCGGCTTCAGGAGGGAGAACCTGCACGATGTCAGCGAAACCGCCCAGCGGCGCGCCTCGCGCCGCCCACGGCCTCTCGAATCTCGTCTTGCTTGCCGGTCTGGTACCGGCGGCCGCGCCGGCGCAGGATCGGGTCCCGTTCCAGGTGCCGCCCGAGGAGATCCTCCGACTGGTCGATGTCCGGCTTCCGCCCCTGACGCTCATCGACCGGAACGCGCGGTACCTGGTGCTGCTGACCCGCCCGGGGTTTCGTTCGTTGGCCGAGCTGGCCGAACCGGAGGAGAGACTGGCCGGGCTGCGCGTCAATCCGCGCAATCACAACGGGTCCCGCACCTCCTACGCGATCGGGGTCAGCATCCAGGAGATCGCCTCGGGGCGGCAGATTCCCATTTCGGGTCTGCCCGACTCCCTGCGGATCGAGTACGGCGGCTTCTCGCCGCAGGCCCGCTACTTCTCCTTCGTGCGGGTCGAACCGGACGGTCTCTCGCTGTGGACCATCGAGCTCGCGACCGGGCGCGCCGCGCAGGTGAGTCCGTCCAGCCTGTCCGCAGTGCTCGACTATCCCTACGAATGGCTGCCGGACGAGAGCGGGGTTCATGCCTACGTCCGCCCGACCCGGGAGGCATTCCCGGGCGGTTCGGAGTTGCCGACCGGCCCCACGGTGCAGGAGGCCACGGGAGACAAGGCTCCCAGTCGGACGTACCAGGATCTCTTGCGCAACGAGTCCGATGTGGCCCGGTTCGAGCACTTCGCCAGCCGGGAGCTACGTCGCCTCCGCCTCGATGGATCCAGCGAGACGGTCCTGCGCCCCGGGATCTACCGCTCGGCGCGGCTCTCACCGGACGGCAGTCACATACTGGTGGAGGAGATCCATCCACCCTATTCCTATCAATTGCCCTGCTACCGGTTTCCCTACCGCGCCTATCTCACGGATGCCCAGGGCCAGGCGGTCGCGGTCCTCGCCGACAAGCCGCTGCGCGACAAGATACCGATCAGCAATGACGCCACCGAGGACGGACGACGCGGCTTTCAGTGGCGGGACGACGCTCCCGCAACCGCAGTCTGGATCGAAGCACTCGACGGCGGCGATCCGGCGGTGGAGGTTCCGCGACGCGACCGGGTCTTTCAGTTGGCCGCGCCGTTCTCGCAGGAAGCGCAGTCGTTGGTCGCGACTGCGAATCGCTTCCGGAACATCATCTGGGGCGGGAACGGAGTCGCCGCGGTTCTCGATTCCCGCTGGAAGGACCGCCAGGTCAAGGTCTATCTGGTCAAGACCGATCAGGACAACCCCGCACCCCGGATCCTGTTCGACTACTCGTCCGAAGACCTCTACCATCTGCCCGGGGAGTTCGTGACGGCGCCGGACCCCCGCGACCGCGATCTCCTCCTCACCACGGGAGAGGGCTCCAAGCTGTACTTGCAGGGAGAAGGCTATGCCCCCGAGGGGAACCGGCCCTTCCTCGACGAGCTCGACGTGGCCACCGGCCGGACCCGCCGGCTCTGGCAAGCGGACGGAGTCTCCACGTACGAGGACCTGGTGCGTGTTCTGGACATCGAGGGCGCAACGCTGATCACGCGCATCGAGAGCCCGACGACCTATCCGAACTACTTCCTGCGCCGGATCGGCACGCCCGACGCTCCCCGGCCGCTCACGTCGTTCGCGAGTCCGTTCGAATCGTTCGCGGGAGTCACCAAGCAGAAGATCCACTACCGGAGGGAAGACGGCGTCGAGCTGTCGGCCGATCTCTATCTCCCCGCCGGCTATGTTCGGGCGCGGGATGGCCGGCTCCCGGTGCTCCTGGAGGCCTACCCGACCGAGTTCAAGGACCGGACCGCCGCCGGGATGGTGGACAGCTCGCCCCACCAGTTCGTCTTCCTGCACTGGGGCTCGCCCGTCTTCTGGGCGGTTCGCGGCTACGCGGTGCTCCAGAACACCCAATTCCCGGTCGTCGGCGAGGGCGACGAGGAACCCAACGACACCTTTGTGGAGCAACTCGTCGCCGACGCCCGGGCCGCCATCCAAGCCGTCGACGAGATGGGAGTGGGGGATCCCGCGCGGGTGGGAGTGATCGGCCACTCCTACGGCGCCTACATGGTGGCGAATCTCCTCGCCCACTCCGACCTCTTCGCGGCGGGAATCGCGCGCAGCGGAGCCTACAACCGCAGTCTCACGCCGTTCGGCTTTCAGTACGAGGAGCGGTCCTACTGGGAGGCCCCGGCGGTCTACCAGCGGATGTCACCGCTCAACTACGCCGACCGCATCAAGAAGCCGCTGCTCCTGATCCACGGAGACGCCGACAGCAACGCCGGCACGTTCACCCTGCAGAGCGAACGATTCTTCCAGGCGATCAAGGGTCTCGGCGGCCGGGCGCGGCTCGTGCTCCTGCCCCATGAGGGCCACGGTTACCTGGCGCGAGAGAACATCCTGCACATGCTGTGGGAAACCGACAACTGGCTGGAGACCTACGTGAAGCAGGCGCCGGGAGCAGTCCCGGGAGACGGCATCGAGCTGCCGGCGCGGAGGCGCCCCTAGCGGGGTGGGGAAAACCCAGTCAACCGCGTTCGGCGCGCCGGTCGGCCGGCGGAGGAGGGCGGTCGCCCTGGTCTCGCATCAACCGGCGGATCGGCGATCGCGCGCGCCGAGACCGAGTTCGCGGCGGAAGAACAGGAAGCCCAGAGCGCTCAGCCAGGCCCGCTCTCTGAGATTTGCCGTGCCCGCGTGGCCGCCCTCGACGTTCTCGTAGTAGAGGACCGGCTGTCCCAGACGCCGGAGCCGCTCCGCCATGCGGCGCGCGTGCCCGGGATGGACCCGGTCATCGATCGCCGAGGTGGCGAAGAAGACCTTCGGATAGGCCGTGCCGGGGCGGACTTGATGATAGGGCGACCGCGTGCGGAGATCGGCTCGGTCCGCGGGCAGTTCGGGATCGCCGTATTCCTCAATCCAGCTCCGTCCCGCTGAGAGCAGCGCGAAGCGAAGCATGTCGAGCAGCGGGTTGCGGCAATACACCGCGCGGTAGAGCTCAGGTCGGCGGACCATTGCCGAGCCGACCAGCAGACCGCCGTTGCTGCCGCCGTAGATGCCGAGGCGGTTGGGCGCCGTGAGGCGACGCCGGATCAGATCCTCCGCCACGGCCTCGAAATCCTCATAGGCCCGCGGACGATTCTCCCGCAGCGCCGCCCGATGCCATTGGGGCCCGAACTCGCCGCCACCTCGAAGGTTGGCCAGCACCCACAGCCCGCCCGCCTCCAGCCAGAGCCGCCCGCGCACCGGGTCGTACTCAGGCAGGCAGGAGGCGCGGAATCCCCCATAGCCGGTCAGGATGGCCGGAGCGGGCGGACCCGAGAGGCGGCTCGCCGGGCCGACCACGAAGTAGGGGACGCGGGTCCCGTCCCGGCTCGTCGCCCAGTGCTGCCGGACCTCGAGGCCGGTGGCATCGAAGCGCGGCGCTTCGGCCCGGAGCGATTCGAGTGCGGGGCCCTCGCCGCGGGTGAAGTACAGGGTGTTCGGGGTCAGAAACCCGGTGTGCACGAGCACCGCGCCGGGAGCGTGCGCATTGGCCGAGACCAGGTCGATGCGGCCCGCCGGCGGCAGATCGAGTTCCCGGCTGGGCCAGCCGGAGTGGTTCGGGAGCGGCGGGGAAGGATGCAATGCCCGCACCACGCCGCCCACGTTCCGCAGCATGAAGAGGTAGAGCGTGTCCGGATCGCTGCCGGCGTGCTGGACGCTCTCCCCGGGACCGGGGGCGAAGACCAGCTCCCGTTCCGGGATCCCGCCGTCGGCCGTGATCCGAACGGCGATCACGGATCCGCCGGCCAGCACGCGCCCCGCCAGGGCGCCGCGGGCGGGCGCCCAATCGTCTCGCAACAGGAACAGCAGCCGGCCCCGAAGCCCGCAGAGGACGATCGCCGAGTCGGGAACCTCGACCGGCAAGAGCACCCCGTCCTCCCGCAGTACCGCGCATTCTCTCCGGAAGAAGGATCGCCAGCGCAGGCAAAGCACGCGGCACCCGGGGACGCCATCGAGCGGTACCGGCCAGGCAAGCACTTCGTCGCGGCCGCACTCCATCAAAACCGGAGCCGAGGCCACCGGCTGGCCGCGTCGCCAGAGCCGGATCTGCCGGGGATACCCGGAGGTGGTGACCGAATCCGCGCCGAGCGGAGTGGCGACGGCGAGCTTGTCGACGCCGGACCACGCGGCAACGCTCTTGCCCTCGGGTAGCGTGAACCCGCCCGAAACGAAGGCGCGCGCGGAAAAGGAGAACTCGCGCAACACCGCGGCGTCGCGCCCGCCGCGGGAAAGGAAGACCAGGGCGCGGTCGCTCTCCGGCCGGTCGAGCCGCGCATAGTGGAAGACCCAGGGCTCCCGCTCTTCCTCCGCCAGACGGTCCACATCGAGGATCGTCTCCCAGGGCGGCACCGGGGCGCGGAAACCTTCCCACGACGTGCGCCGCCAGACTCCACGAACATGTTCCGCGTCCTGCCAGAAGTTGTAGACCCGCGGCCCGTGAAGCTGGGGGAGGGCCAGGCGGTCCGGGGTCTCCAGCCGGGCCGCGGCGTCCCGCCGCATCGGCTCGAACGCGGGATCGCTCTCGAGCTCGGCCGCGAGTTCGCCCCGGCGAGCCTCGACCCAGGCCCGGGCGGCCGCCCCTTCGACCTCTTCGAGGTAGAGGTCGTCCGTGTCGCTCAGCTCGGTGCCGGGAACCGGATCCGTGGACATCACCCCCTCCTCGGCATTCGCCGCGCAATCGGCACACGAAAAGGGGCGGCCTCTCCCGCGGGAGCGCCGCCCCTCTCACCAGGACCGGTGCCCGCCGGCTCAGTCGTAGTACTCGATCCCCAGGTGCGTGATCAACTCCTCGCCCTTGAGGTAGCGGAGCGTGTTCTTCAGCTTCATGAGCTGAATGAACAGGTCGTGCTCGGCATAGAGCCCGGGGGCATGCTGCGGACTCTTGAAGAAGAAGGAGAGCCACTCCTGGATTCCGCGCATCCCGGTGCGCCCCGCCAGGTCCAGGAACAGCGCCAGGTCGAGGACGATCGGGGCCGCGAGAATCGAGTCGCGGCAGAGGAAGTTGATCTTGATCTGCATCGGGTAGCCGAGCCACCCGAAGATGTCGATGTTGTCCCAGGACTCCTTGTTGTCGCCGCGCGGCGGATAGTAGTTGATGCGCACCTTGTGGTAGAGGTTGTCATACAGCTCCGGGTAGAGCTGCGGCTGCAGGATCGACCCGAGGACGGAGAGCTTGCTTTCCTCCTTGGTCTTGAAGGAGTCCGGATCGTCGAGGACCTCCCCGTCCCGGTTCCCGAGAATGTTCGTGGAGAACCACCCGTTGACGCCGAGCAGCCGCGCCTTGAATCCGGGGGCCAGGATCGTCTTCATCAGGGTCTGGCCGGTCTTGAAGTCCTTCCCGCAGATCGGCACCTTGAGCTCGCGCGCCAGCTCCACCAGCGCCGGAACATCGCCCGAGAGGTTGGGGGCGCCGTTGGCATAGGGGATGCGCGACTTGATGGCGGCGTACGCGTAGACCATCGAGGGCGCGATGTTCGGGTCGTTGTCCCGGAGCCCCTTTTCGAACGAGGCGATCGTCGCGTGGACCTCGCTCGGCTGCAGGAAAACCTCGGTCGACGCGCACCAGACCATGACCATCCGGTTGAGGCCGTGCCGGGCCTTGAAGTCGGCCATGTCCTTCATGAGCTGCTCGGCCAGGTCCATCCAGTTTGCGCCCTTCTTCCGGTGCTCGCCCTGGAGCCGCTTGCAGTACTTGTTGTCGAAGACCGCCGGCCACGGGCGGATCGCCTCCATCTCGGGACGGACCTTCTCCAGCAGGCGGGCGTCGAGCACGCCCGCCTTGAGCGCCGCCTGATAGGTGTCCTCGGGGAAGATGTCCCAGCCGCCAAAGACCAGATCCTCCAGACCCGCGAGCGGGACGAACTCCTTGATCTTTGGTGAGCGCCCCTCCGTCCGCTTGCCCAGGCGCACGGTTCCGGTCTGGGTGAGGCTGCCGATGGGGGGCGCCAACCCCTTCCGCATCGCCATGACCCCGGCGATGAAGGTGGTGGCGACAGCGCCCAGCCCGGGAAGCAGGATGCCTAGCTTGCCCTCGGCGGGCTGGATTGTGGTCGGGTTGGCCATCTGGACCTCCTGTCGGCGCCACCGGGGCGCGCCATTGTCTCTAGCCGAACTTCGGGGGCGCCGATCCGGCGGCGCCCGAATCCGAACCCAGGCGCAGCATGCCGTCCCGCACACCATCACTGCCATTTATTGCATGGATATGTGACCAAGATGCTGGTTATATGTCTCCATGCGCTTGTCCGATCTGGAGGCCCTCGCGGCCGCGGTCCGAGAAGGGAGCGTCACGGCGGCGGGCCGGAGACTCTTCCTGACCCAGCCGGCCGTCAGTGCGCGGCTGCGCCGCCTGGAACGGGAGGTGGGCGAGCCGCTGCTGCGCCGCACCGCGCACGGCGTGAAGCCGACCCCGGCCGGTCTGCGCCTCGCGGAGGAGGCGGGGCGCCTCCTGGATGGGTTACGCGGGCTGGAACGATCCGTGGGCAGGGCGGGCCCGCTCGCGGGCACCCTCACTCTCGGAGCGACCGACCTCGTGGCAATCCACTACCTGCCGCCGATCCTCCGGAGGTTTCGATCACGGCATCCGGCCGTGGACCTCGTCCTGCGGGTAGAGGGGACGCAGCCTCTGGTGGCGCTTCTGACCGCGGGGGAGATCGACCTGGCGCTCGGCACTCTGCCGGTCACGGACGCCCGAATCGAGAGTCTGGCCTTGTTCCGAGACCCGCTGGTGGTGGTCGCTCCCCCCGGACACCGGCTGGCCGGAAAGCGGCTGTCGGCCCGGGCCGTGGCCGCCGAGCCCTGGATCAGCCACAAGGCCGACTCGGTGACCCGCCGACAGATCGAGGAGTTTTTCGCGGCGAACGGCCTTAGCCTGCGGGTGGCGATGGAGATCAGCAATCCTGAGGCGATCGCGCGTCTGGTCGAGGCTCGGCTGGGGCTCGCGGCGCTGCCGTTGCGGGCCGTGCGCCGCGAGGTGCGGGAGGGGCGGCTGGCGATCCTGCCGGTGCGAGGATTCCGTCTGGAACGCACCTCCGGCCGGCTCCGCCGCGCTGGCGCAACCCCGGGCCGGGCGGCCGAAGCGTTCGCGACCCTGCTCCCGCCGGGAACGGAACACGGGGGCCCGGCCGGCCGCGGGTGAGCGGTCGGCGGGATTCCGCCGGTCCCGCGCTCAGGACCTGGGGCGCGCCCCCGCCGCCTCGGGCAGCTCCGCGGCGGCGCCGGGTGCGATACGTCCCGGGTACTGCAACAGCCCCGCGGACAACACTCGCAAGGCCCGGCGCAATGCCTCCTCCTCGAAGACGTAGGCCACGCGCCCCTCATGCCGTCCGGCACCCGGCGTCGCGTAGAAGCCGGCCCCGGGAGCGATGAGCACGGTCTCATCCTCCTGCTGGAAGCTCGTGAGCATCCAGACGGCGAACTTCTCGGCGTCGTCCACGGGCAGCGTCGGCATGGCGTAGAAGGCGCCGCGCGGGGTCTCGCATCGCACGCCGGCCATCTTGCGGAACTCGTCCATCACCACGTCGCGCCGGCGCTGGAACTCCGCGAGGATCTTCGCGTAGTAGTCATCCTCCAGTGACAACGCCGCGGTGGCCATCCACTGGCCGACGCTCGGCGGCGAAAGTCGCGCCTGCGCGAACCGGGTCGCCACGGCGATGACCTCCGGGTTGCGGCAGCCGAGACAGCCGATGCGAGCGCCGCAGGCGCTGAAGCGCTTGGAGATGGAGTCGACCAAGACTACCCGCTGGGCGTCTTCCTTCCAGGTGAGGATGGAGCGGTGCTTCCGGCCGTCGTAGCAGAATTCCCGATACACCTCGTCCGCGATGACCCACAGGCCCCAGTCCCGCGCCATGCCGAGGATCATGTCGATCTCGTCCTCGGTGTAGACCGTGCCGGTGGGATTCCCGGGATTGCAGAAGAGGATCGCGCGAGTCCGGGAGCTGAGACGGCTCTCCCACTCGGCCCGCGGAGGGAGGTGATATCCGTCGGCCGACTGCGTCGGGATCGGCACCACCTTCACGCCGAGCATGCTCCCGAAGCCCAGGTAGTTGGCGTAGAGCGGCTCCGGAATCATCACCTCGTCGCCGGGGTCCGCCAGGACCGCGAACGCGAAGAGGATCGCCTCGCTTCCGCCGGTCGTGACGATGAGGTCATCCGGAGCCAGCGCGATGCCGTGCTTCTCGTAGTAGCCCGAAAGCGCGCGTCTCAGCTCCGGGATCCCGGGGGAGGGGGAGTAGGCCAGGACCTGCGGATGGTCCCGCAGGCCCGCCTCCCACATCCGCTCCGGCGTCACGATGTCGGGTTGGCCGATGTTGAGTCCCCAGACCTTGACGCCGCGGCCCCGCGCCTGGTCGGCGATCGGGACGAGCTTGCGAATCGGGCTCGGGGGGGCGGTGATTCCGCGGGCAGAGAGGCGGATCGGTCTCATGCTTCCTCCGGTCCCGGGCCCCGTCGCTCCCGTCCGGGGGCGGTGGTCCGGGGTGGAAATGTCCCGGAAAAGGAACGGAAAACGATAACCCTAGGTGGTCTTGAAGCCGATATCCCTGGTGGAGGTGTGCTCCCCGCTGATCCGGATCTTGCCGTATTGCGCTTCGAACGCCTCGACGCGGCCCTCGAGCGTCTTGAGCAGGGAGCGCACCGTCTCGGGCGTCAGGATGATGCGGGCATGCACTTTGGCGCGCGGTACGCCGGGCAGCACCCGGGCGAAGTCGAGGAAGAACTCGTGCGGCGAGTTGGCCATCAGGACAAAGTTCGAATAGATCCCCTCGCTCTCCTGGGGGTCGATCTGCACCTGCAGTTGCTGTTGCGGCCCCGGCGCCTGCTTGTCCATCTCACTCCTCCCGCGGTCGGGCGCCGATTCCCGGCCCCCTCCCTTCGTCCACCACGCCATCGATACTCGCCTTCCTCGACTGCTCCTGGTTCGGCTGAGGCCCGAGTCGGACCGACCCGGGCCGCGGGCCGGCCCGTCCCCGGAAGACCCCACCGACACCCGGCCGGCGGGCGTCACGCAATGGAGTGCCACGCCATCAGCCAGGAGACGACATGAGCGCACGTCCGCCCGACCCGTCGCTAACGGCCGGGGAGATCCCCACCCGGGAACGAGAGTATAGCAAAGCATCCGGCGACCCGGCAGGGCAAATGTCACTGCTCTTCCGCCTCACCACGGTGCTGCACGGGCTCACCGACCTGGGCGCGATCTCGTCGGCCCTCCTCTCGACGCTCATCAGCGAAGAGGGCCTCGCCTTTGACCGCGCGGTGCTGTTCCTGATCGACGACGAGCGCAAGTGCCTGCGCGGCTACGATGCCGCGGGAGAACGGGAACGCGCCCTCACGCTCGATTTCTGGCGGTTGTTGGACCACTTCCCCGAATCGCTGGGCGATGCCGTGCGGCTGACGCTCGATCCCCGGCGCCGCCTGCGCAGCCCGCTCGCGAAGAAGGCGCGGCGACTGGAGGTGGGCATCGACGATCCCACCTCTCCCGTTGCCGAGGCCGCGCGCACCGGCGGAATCGTTTGTCCGGTGCTTCATGGGCGGTCCGACCCCGACGACCTGGTGCAGGCGCTGGGGCCCGGCCCCTGGAGCTTCTGGCCGGTGACCGGCACCCGAGGCGTCACGGGGGCGCTCGGAGTGGCGGGAGGCTATGCGCATCCGTTGCCGGATTCGGTACGAACGCCGCTGGTCATGCTCACGCACCATGCCGGCCTCTCCCTGGAGCGCGGGCGGACCTACCAGGATCTCGAGCGCCAGGTCGCCGAGATGGCGACCGTGCAGGAGGTCTCGCGGGGAATTCTCTCGGCCACGAATCTGGTCGACCTGCTCCTCCTGCTCTCGCGCGTTTCCTCGCGCGTGATGGAGGCGGGGTGGGCGGTGACCTGGGTCGCAGAAGGCGCGGACGAGACGCTCCGCGTCGCCTCGAGCTGCGGGCTGGAGGGGGAGGGAGATGCCCTGCTCGCAAAACTGCTGCCGGTCGCCCGCAGATGCGTGGAGTCGCGCCGCTCGATCCGGCGTCCCGATGCCGCGCAGGATGGAACCCTGCCCGCCCGCGAGGACGGAACGCCGCGGTCGATCCTGCTGGTTCCGCTCGTGGCCTTCGATCGGACCGTGGGCGTGCTCGGCGTCGGAGACCGGGAGACCATGGCGGATCGGGATGCCAGCGTCTTTCGCGAGGCGGACGAGCAATTCCTCAGCGTCCTCGCCTCCCAGGCGGCGATCGCCATCAAAAACGCGCAGCTCTTCGAGCAGGTACGGGAGACGGAGAAACGGCTCCGGGAGACGCAGGCCCTTCTGATGCAGACTGAAAAGCTCGCCGCGCTCGGGGAGATGAGCGCCAAGGTCGCCCACGAGATCCGGACTCCACTCTCGGCGGTCGGCGGGTTCGCGCGCCGCATCCGGCGCAGTCTGCCGGATCGGGATCCGAATGCCGAGCACGCCGCCCTCATCGTCAACGAGATCCAGCGACTCGAGGGGATCCTCACGGAGCAACTGGAGTTCGCCCGCCTCAGCCGCCCGCGCCTGGCGGTTACGGACCTGGGCGACGTCGTTCGGGAGACGCTCTACCTGGTTCGCGAAGAGGCCGAGCGGAAGGGAGTCGTCATTCTCGAGGAGGAGGGGCGCGACCTGCCGGCGGTGCTGCTGGACCGAGACCGGGTCAAGCAGGTTCTCCTCAACATCCTCAACAACGCGCTGGGAGCGGTTACCCGCGGAAACCGGGTTCTGGTCCGGACCGATCGGACGGGCGGCGACGTGCGGGTGGAGATCGCCAACGACGGTGAGCCGTTGCCGGGAGAAATCCTGGACAGCCTGTTCGTCCCGTTCGCCACGACCAAGGCCGGCGGCTCAGGCCTGGGGCTGGCCGTGGCCCATCAGATCGTCAAGGAGCACGGCGGAGAGATCCAGGTCCGCACCGGGGGAGCCTGGAGCGTCTCCTTCGTGGTGAGCTTCCCGATCCGAGAGAATCAAGACCGGCGCCGGGTGCCGCCAGACCGGCGCAGCGGCCGAGAGAGACGGCGGGCTGCCTGAGGCCAGGCAGGGAGGGTGCGTGATGCCGAATCTGCTCATCGTGGAAGACGATGCCAGCCTGCGGAAGCTGTACGAGTCCGAGTTCACCGAGGACGGCTACGTCGTCACCGCGGTCTCGTCCGGCGAGGAGGCAATGGAGAAGCTGCGGACGGCCCCCCCGGAGGCCGTCGTGCTGGACATCCGGCTCGGTGGAATGGACGGGCTCGATGTCCTGCGGCGCATCCTCCAGGACCGCCCGGAAGTGGCGGTGGTGTTGAATTCGGCCTATCCGAGCTACAAGCAGAGCTTCGCCAGTTGGTCCGCGGACGGCTATGTCGTGAAATCCTCGGACCTGACGGAGCTGAAGAGCACGGTGGCGGCCGCATTGGCTCGCCGTTGCCACGCGGCTTGAGTCGGCGGTCGGATACGAGTCCGGGACCGGCGCGAACCGCAATCCGCCGCTGAGACGGCGCGTATACCGGACTTCTTGCCGGAAAGGGCTTGACGCAGGGGGTCGCCGGAGGCTACAACACTGTGTGCGCCTTTCGGTGTGCTACCCTAGCTCAGTTGGTAGAGCACTAGACTGAAAATCTGGGAGTCCGCGGTTCGAGTCCGCGGGGTAGCACCATCTATTCTTCCGCCGGATGGGGAACCGGCGTCGTCCGATGTGCCCCCGTCGGGGGAGGGATCCCCAGTGGGTCCGCCCCCTCCTACGGGGGCACAGGCCCGTGGGTGGTCGTGTTTCGGACGGAACGCGGGTCCGGCGGGGGTTGACCGCTGGCCCTCCAGGCGGAGTCGCCAGGGCACCGATTGTCCTGTAGCGCGCGGGTTTGCGAGCTGGTGTAGCTCAGCCGGTAGAGCAGCGCATTCGTAATGCGCAGGTCAGCGGTTCGATTCCGCTCACCAGCTCCAGTTTTTCTCGTGACACCCCGGGCCGCCCCTGCGCGGCGGAGCCGCCGGGTCCTTGCGCCCCCGCGATCCGTCCGTGGCTGTCGCGGCGAGGGGCGGAGGCTTCATGTCCCCGCTGATGATCAGCGTTTCCGGCGTACGCGGCATCGTGGGCGCCGATTTCCATCCTTTCGAGGTTGCTCGCTGGACCGCCGGCCTCGCGGACGTGCTGGGCCCGGGGCCGGTCGTCCTGGGGCGCGACTCGCGGAACACCGGCGCGGCGCTGGCCCAGGCCGCGGCTTCCATCCTGCGGGCCTGCGGCCGCGAGACCTGGGACCTCGGGATCGTGCCGACCCCGACCGTGCAACTGGCGGTCGAACGCTGGGGGGCGGCCGGGGGCCTCATCCTCAGTGCGAGCCACAACCCCGCCCAATGGAACGCGCTCAAGTTCGTGGATCGGGATGGCGGGTTCTTCTCGCCGGACCGGTTTCCCGAACTCCGGAAGAGTGCCGAGACGGGAGCGGCGCCGTTCCTCGAGGCTGCCCGCTATGGGGCTGTTTGGGAGAGAGGCGAAGAGGCGCTCGCGCTGCATCGAAGCGCGATTCTGCAGGCCGTTGACCGCGACGCGATCCGGGCGGCCCGGATCCAGGCGGTCGCGGACACGGGGCACGGGGCCGGAGGCGTCCTCCTGCCGGCCCTGGCGCAGGACCTGGGAGTGGAACTGCGCTGCCACCGAGAGCCCCCATCCGGGGAATTCGCTGCAAATCCAGAACCTAACGAGGATTCCCTAAGGCAGTTTCTATCCTCGATGGGTCGGGTTGATGCAGCGTTTGCGGCGATGACCGATCCGGACGCCGACCGATTCGCGATGGCGCTTCCCGGCACCTCCATCATCGGGGAAGAGTGGACCCTGCCTCTGGTCGTCCGCAGCCTCCTCGCTTCGGGCCCCGGACCGGTCGTCACCAACCTGTCGACCAGTAGCCGCGTGGAAGCGGCCGCCGCGCGCTTCGGGGCCGCGGTGCATCGGACCCCGGTGGGGGAGGCGCACGTGGTCGCGGAAATGCGCCGGGTGGGAGCCCGGATCGGCGGCGAGGGGAACGGGGGGATCATCGACCCGGCGGTCCACCTGGGGCGCGACGCGGGAGTGGCGTTTGCCCGGATCTGCGAAGCCGAAGCGCTTCATCCCGGTGGGCTGCGCGCCCTGGCTGCGGAGTTCCCCCCGCGGGTGATGCAGAAGTCCAAGATGCCGCTGCCTTCCGGGGGCCTGCCGGCGATCGCCGCCGGGCTGGCGGAGCTTCTCGGGGAGCCGACGGACCGCCGCGATGGGTTGAAGTGGGTGCGCCCGGATGGGTTTGTGCACGTGCGGGCCTCGGGCACCGAGCCGGTGGTCCGGACCATGGTGGAGGCGGAGACCCCCGCGGTCGCCGCCGAGATGATGGAGCGGTTGCGCGGCGCCTTGGGCCGCGTTTAGGGTAGGTTCCGTGGGCGTATTGCGCCCGGAGGATGCCGAACGGCCGTTCCGAGGCCCCAGTCCAGGTTTTGGAGTTGTCCCGCGCGTTTCGGGCCGGCTCGGCGCCGGCGACGGGGGTCCGCAGCAGCGGAGGGGAAGAGCGAAATGTGTGGAATCGTCGGGTACACCGGACCGCGGGAATGCGTGCCGATCCTTCTCGAGGGACTGCGGCGCCTGGAATACCGGGGCTATGACTCCGCCGGCATCGCCGTCGTGAACGGCGAAGGGCTTGTGGTCATGAAAGACGCCGGCAAGATCGACCAGCTCCAGGAGCTCGTCGACCGGAATCCTCCGACCGGCCATCACGGGATCGCCCACACCCGGTGGGCCACCCACGGCGAACCGAGCCGGATCAACGCCCACCCCCACACCGATACCCGGGGCCACTTTGCGGTCGTGCACAACGGCATCATCGAGAACTGCGATTCGCTGCGCGAGACGCTGCGGGCGAAGGGCTACGAGTTCATCTCCGACACCGACACCGAGGTGCTGGCTCACCTGATCCAGGAGTACTGGGAGGGGAGCCTGGAGAAGGCCGTGGCCTCCGCATTGCGCCTGGTCACCGGGGCCTACGGAATCGCCGTGATCTCGGACCTGGCCCCGGGAGTCATCGTGGGGGCCCGCAAAGGGAGCCCGCTGTTGATCGGAGTCGGGGAGAAGGAGTTCTTCGTCGCCTCGGATGTCTCGGCGATCCTATCGCACACGAGGCACGTCGTCTACCTCGGGGACGAGGAGATGGCGATCCTGACCCCGCAGGGCTACCGAACCCAGACGCTCAACGAGATTCCGGTGAACCGCGAGGTCCAGGAGGTCACCTGGGAGCTCGACCAGATCGAGAAGGGCGGCTTCCCGCACTTCATGTTGAAGGAGATCCACGAGCAGCCGAGGGCGATCCGCAACGCGTTTCGCGGGCGGCTGGTGGATGAGCTCGGCGAAGCCCGGCTGGGAGGGCTCAATCTCACGGGGGACGAACTTCGGCGCTTCGATCGCATCATCCTCACGGCCTGCGGCACCTCCTGGCACGCGGCCATGATCGGCGAGTACATGCTGGAGGAGTACCTGCGCGTTCCGGTCGAGGTCGAGTACGCCTCCGAGTTCCGGTACCGGAGCCCGGTGCTGGACAGCCGCTCCCTGGTCATCGTGATCAGCCAGTCCGGGGAGACGGCTGACACCCTGGCGGCGGTCAAGGAGGCAAAGCGGCGGGGCGCTCGCGTGCTGGGAATCTGCAACGTCGTCGGCTCTTCCATCGCGCGCGAAACCGACGGCGGGGTCTACATCCACGCCGGTCCGGAGATCGGCGTGGCCAGCACCAAGGCATTCACCGGCCAGGTGACGGTGCTTGCCCTCCTGACCCTGTATCTCGGGCGGTGGCGAGGCCTCGCGCAGGAGACCTCGCGCGAACTCATCGCCGGCTTGCGGGCGATTCCCGAGCAGATCGAACAGATCCTGGCGAGCGATCCGTCCATCGCCGAGATCGCGAGACTCTATGCCGGCCACGACAACTTCCTCTACCTCGGGCGGGGGTACAACTTCCCGGTGGCGCTGGAAGGCGCGCTGAAGCTGAAGGAGATCTCCTACATCCACGCCGAGGGGTATCCGGCCGCGGAGATGAAACACGGGCCCATCGCGCTCATCGACGAGAGCATGCCGGTGGTCTTTCTCTGCACCCGGGACAAGGCGTACGAGAAGGTCCTGAGCAACATGGCCGAGGTGCGGGCTCGTCACGGGCACATCATCGTGATCGCCACCGAGGACGATGCGACCATCGCCTCCCGCGCCGATCATGTGATCCGCATTCCGCCGACGCTGGACCCGCTGGTGCCTTTGCTCTCCGTCGTCCCGCTGCAGCTTCTGGCCTACCACGTGGCGGTCGCGCGGGGCTGCAACGTCGACCAGCCCCGGAATCTGGCCAAGAGCGTGACGGTGGAGTAGGAACCGGCAAGGAGGAGTCAATCGGCGCCCGGCGCCAGGGAGGAACCAGTGGAATCACGCCGGGCCATCCGCACGGACCGGGCCCCCGCAGCCATCGGACCGTATTCGCAGGCGATCCAGGACGAGAAGAGCGGCATGCTCTTCTGCTCCGGACAGATCGGGATCGACCCCGCGGTGGGCGAACTCGTGGCCGGGGGAGTGATCCCCGAGTGCCGGCAGGCGCTGCGCAACTGCGCAGCCTTGCTCGCCGCGGCCGGCCTCACCATGAGTGATGTCGTGCGGGTCACGCTCTTTCTCGCCGACATGCAGGACTTCGCCGCGGTCAACACGCTCTATGCCGAGGCGTTCGCGGAGCCGTTCCCGGCGCGGTCCACGGTCGCCGCGGCCGGACTGCCCAAGGGCGCGCGAGTCGAGATCGAGTGCACGGCCATGGCGAGGCGCTGAGCGGGACCGGCGCCGAATCCGACTCCACAGCTCTGGCCCCGTAGCGATCCGCCGCCACGAACTCCGGCCCGGCGGCGATCCGCAGGTACATACTCTGCCCGGCGGCGACCCGGCTCGCGCGACAATGGCACTTGCGCGGACGCCGGATCGGGCTCACTCTATTCGCGCTTCGTGACCTACAGGTCGGGTGAGGAGTTGGCGTGTGGGGCTCCGGTGGGCTTTCCAGCCGTGAACGGAGGTGGCTATGCACCGCGCAAGGACGATTCCCTCTCTCACGCTCGCGTGCCTGCTGACCGGGACGATCCCGGTGGTGGTCTCGGGTGAGCCGGCCCGCGGCGAGGCTGGGGACAAGGTTGCTCCGGCCATCCACACCGCGATCAACTACCCGGGGTTCCCGACGACGAACCCGGGACCGACGCCCTACTTTCCGGCACTGACGGCGGGCCCCCACCTCATCGCGGCCACGGCGCGGCCGGCGGAAGTGACCGGAACCACCGCGGACGTCTTCCTCGTGTTCAGCGAGGACCTGATTCCGGCGAGCATCAGCACCGCCGCCTCGGGTGCCGGCGGGACGGGAAACCCCGACATCTGGGCCTATGGGTTCACCTTCGCCGGCGTGGCGGCGACCGGCAATACCGTCCGACTGACCGGAGCGATCGGCGCCGATCCAAGCGATCAGGTACGGCTGGCCGCGCTCCAGGCGGTCACCGGGGTGGACGGCTCGATGAGCAGCGACGTGTCGCCGAGCGTGCTCACTACCGGGCCGGTCATCACCTCGGTGCGCTTCGTGGCCGGTTACGGCGACTCCCTGGCGGACAACGACTCGCTCCGGGTCACCTTCGACGCCACCGTCGCGTTCGGAGCGGGCGACGGTGCCGGCAACACGTTCTGGCGGACCGAGGAGTTCGGGATGACCGGGCCTTTCACACCGCCGGCCCATCTGACCTCCACCGTGTCCGGGAGCACGATCTCCCTGGGCCTGAACCGTTGGAACGGCAACCCCGGGAACCACCACTTCCGCTTCATCCAGGCGGGGGTGAGCAAGCTGATCGTGGATGCGGGCAAGGTGATCTGGAACGCCGTGGCCACCGAGAACAGCCGGGGATACGCGATTCCCATCGCCGCCCCGTACGATTCCGGGCCCTTCGCCCGGGCCATCTACTACAACCGGCAGGGCAGCTCCTCGCCGAGCGATGACGAGATCTGGGTGGTGATGTCCGCCCCGATCGATCCCTTGACCTTCGGGTTCTCCATTGAGGAGGACTTCAACACCGACGTGGACGGTGGCTTCTTCAGCATCACGTCCGGCACCGGCACAGTGGCCAGCGCAGCGCCGCTCGACTTCTGCGCGGTCCTGCGGCTGACCGGCTTCGAAAGCTACGAGCTTCCGAGCATGCCGATGGACCTGATGGGCGCCCAATACGAAGAACTCGCGAACCATCAAGGCGGGGGTTCGACGACCGGTTCCGTGCCTGTGCTGCGCGGTCCGGGGATCATCCGCGCCTCCTACGACGACCGGCGGACCGTCGCCCGCGGGGATGATCAGCTCTACCTCTGGCTGAACGAACCGGCGGCGTATCCGGCGAGCATCGGCCTGACTGACTTCTCGTACTTCGGGTTCAGCAGCAACGGCCTCGGATTGATGACCGACGTGATCGGCGCCACGCAGCGTGTCACGATCCACGGGTTCACCAGCGAAAACCACCCGCGTCCGGGATCGCGGATCCGGGCCAACACCGGCAACGGAATCTTCGGCGCCCTCAGCAGCGACGAGATGTATGGGGGCCCGGCGGCTCCGATGATCCTGGTGGAGGACGAGACGCGGCCCAGCGCGCTGCAGATGACGGTGGACCCGACGCTGACACGCAGCGTGTGGAACGAAGCCCTGGGAATCGATTCGGTCTTTGTGGCCTGGGCGGAAGGCGGCAGCGACGACGCCGACCAGTACTTCGCATTCGTCACCAAGGAGATCCCGGACAACATCGATGCCTCCTGGATGAACGCCTGCCTTTCGCGCGTCCTTGCCGTGGGGAACCCGCGGCCAGGCGACCTGGACGCGACGATCCGGATCGGATTCCTGGTCGACCCCTCCGAGGGCTCGCCTCACCCCGGCGCGATCACTCGAAGCGCGGATCTTCTCTCTCCCGACCTGGCGGAGGGCGATCTGTTCTACATCCTGATCGCGGCCGCCGACTACCAGGGGAACCTGTCGTTGCGGTTCGACCCGTCCAGCGCGGCAAATGCCCTCTTCGGCCCATTCTTCGTCGGTCCGGTCTCCGGCGCTCCGGCGCAGGATGAGACACCGGACGCGTTCAGCGTTTCGGTGCGGCCGAACCCGAGCGCGGGCGAGCCCGCCATCCGACTCGGGCTTGCCCGGGGAGGACCCGTCCAGGCGATGGTCTTCGATGTCGGCGGCGGTCAGGTGCGGGAGCTGTTCGCGGGTTCGCTCCAGGCCGGCGTACGAACGCTGACCTGGGACGGCAGGGACCAGACGGGCCGGCCGGTCCCCTCCGGCGCCTACTTCGTTCGTGTCGCCGGCGCCGCGGGGCAGAAGACGGAACGGCTGGTGGTCATTCGTTAGCCGCCGAGGAATCGACGTCTCCGGCCGGATCGCCCCCGCCATTGACACCCCTGGGCGCACCCGTTAGGCTGACCCGTCGATCTCAGCCGAATCGGGGTGGGAACGCATGAGTTCTGGTGGGCTCCAAGGACTTCAAATCCTCTGTCGGGCACTCGCGTGTCCGGGGTGGGTTCGATTCCCACACGTTCCCGCCACTTACCTGGACCGGCGCTTCCGGTGCGAACCGTTCGCAGCTTCCTGATCCTCCTGGTTGTGACCCTCACTCCCGGTGCGGGCCTGGCGGAGGAGGGGGCGCCGGCGCCGCCGGAGAATGCGGTCGCGCCCGCCGCCTCGGTCGAGGCCCCGGGCGCGGCCGCGTTCGCCGATTCGGCCGCGTTCGCCGATTCCGCCGCGGTGCGCTCCGGCGGGATCGAGGAAGCGCGGGTTACGGCCGGGGCGGATTCCGCCGCCGCGGTCGTCTCCCGGCGGGTGGCCGCGGCGGGGGCCTCGGAGACCAACCGGGCAATCCCGGTCGGGCCCTGGCACCAGCGGCCTCGCTGGGTCATGCTACGGTCTCTGGTCGTGCCGGGGTGGGGCCAATGGACCAACGGCCGCCACGTCAAGTCCGCGGTCTTCGCGGTGGGTGAGGGGTACCTGATCTGGCGCGCGATCGACTACGGCCGGCAGGAGCAGGACAAATGGCGGGAGGTGCTGGCAGAAACCGACCCCGGGATGCTGCCGGGCCTGGAGCGGCGGCATCGCCGGCTCGGCGAGCACCGGCGGGACTTTACCTGGTGGAGCGTCTTCGCCGGACTCCTCAGCATCGGCGACGCCTACGTCGACGCCCAGCTCGGGGACTTCGACGCGGAATTCAAGCCGCAGGACAGCAGCGCGGGGCCGCGGGACGAGGAGCCCGACTGGCGCGCCGCGGTGACGTTGCGGTGGTGAGCCCGCGGGACCGGCGGGCGGCGGCGCGTAGCGGGGCTGCGCTTTGGGCGGCGCGGACGGGACATGGGTATGAGCGGCGAGCACATTCGTAACTTCTGCATCATCGCGCACATCGATCACGGGAAGTCGACCCTCGCGGATCGGTTTCTCGACATCTGCCATACCCTGCCGGCCTATCAGATGAAGGACCAGGTCCTCGACAGCATGGACCTGGAGCGCGAGCGCGGAATCACCATCAAGGCACACTCGATCGCCCTCGACTACACGGCCCGCGACGGCCGGGACTACCGCTTCCACCTCATCGACACCCCGGGGCACGTCGATTTCTCGTACGAAGTCTCCCGCTCGCTGGCGGCCTGCGAGGGGGCGATCCTGCTGGTCGACGCCAGCCAGGGAGTCGAGGCCCAGACGGTGGCCAACCTCCACATGGCCCGGGAAGCGAATCTCACGATCATTCCGGTGATCAACAAGATCGACATGCCCGCGGCCCGCCCGGACGAGGTCCGGGAGCAGATTCGGCACCTCATCCACTGCTCCGAAGACGAGGTCCTGCTGGTCTCGGCCCGGCAGGGGATCGGCATCGCCGAGGTGCTGGAAGCCGTGGTTGCGCGGATCCCGCCGCCCGCCGGCGACCCCCAAGCGCCGCTGCGGGCGTTGATCTTCGACTCCATCTTCGACAAGTTCCGCGGAGTGGTCGCCTACGCGCGGATCGTCGACGGTTCGGTGAAGCGCGGAGACCGGATCCGGCTCCTGTCCACCGGGATCGCCTACGACGTGGACGAGGTGGGCTCGTTGCGGCTCGGCCTGGTGCCGCGGGAGGGCCTGCAGGCCGGGGAGGTCGGCTACGTGCTGGCCGGCATGAAGGTGGTGGCGGACGCCAAGGTGGGCGACACCATCGTTCCGGAGAGCTCGGCCGGCATCCAGGCGTTGCCCGGATTCAAGCCGCTGAAGCCGATGGTCTTCTCCGGGCTCTTTCCGGTCGACACCGAGGACTACGTCAACCTGCGGGAGGCCCTGGCCAAGCTCGCGCTCAACGACGCGGCCCTGGCCTGGACGCCGGAGACCTCGGCCGCGCTCGGCTTCGGCTTTCGCTGCGGATTCCTCGGGCCGCTGCATATCGAGATCGTGCAGGAGCGGTTGCACCGCGAATACAACCTGGACATCATCGCCACCATCCCCAACGTGCAGCTGCGGGCCACGCTCGAGGACGGCACCAAGGTTCAGGTCGACTCTCCGGCGGATATGCCCGATCCCAGCCAGGTGGCCGTCTACGAGGAGCCGTTCATCGAGGCGCGGATCATCACCCCCGGGGAGTTCGTCGGAAACGTCATGCGGCTCGTGCAGGAGCGCCGGGGAGAGCCGCACGGCATCGACTACCTCGATGCCGAGCGCGCCCAGCTCACCTATCTGATGCCGCTCTCGGAGATCATCTACGACTTCTACGATCGTCTGAAGTCATGCTCCCGAGGCTACGCCACCCTGGACTACGAGCTGTTCGATTACCTGGAATCCGACCTGGTGAAGCTGGACGTGTTGCTGAACGGCGAGCCGGTGGACGCCCTCTCGATCGTCGCCCACAAGGACAAAGCCTACGAGCGCGGGCGCGACCTGGTCGACCGCCTGCGGAACCTGATCCCGCGGCAGATGTTCCAGATTGCCATCCAGGCCGCCATCGGCGGGAAGATCATCGCCCGTTCGACCGTCAGCCCGATGCGCAAGGACGTGACCGCCAAGTGCTACGGCGGCGACATCACGCGCAAGCGCAAACTCCTGGAGAAACAAAAGGAAGGAAAGCGGAAGATGAAGCAGATCGGCACCGTGCATGTCCCGCAGGAGGCGTTTCTCGCCCTGCTGCGCGGCCAGGACGAGCAGTAGGAGGCGGCCCCGATGACCAACCGGAATCGCGCTGCCACCGAACGGCGTCCGCGAGGATTCCTCCGGGAGACCGTGGAATCCCTGGGAAGCGCCGTCCTCATCTTCCTCGTCATCCGGTTCTTTGCCTTCCACGCCTTTCGCATCCCCAGCGAGTCGATGGAAAACACGCTGCTGGTCGGCGACTTCCTGTTCGTGAACAAGCTGGCGTACGGGCCGCGGATTCCCTTCACGACCACCCGCCTGCCCGGCTACACCCACCCCAAGCCGGGAGATGTCATCGTCTTCGAGTATCCCCTGGACCGAAAGACGGCCTACATCAAGCGCTGCGTGGCGGTGGAGGGGCAGACGGTCGAGATCCGGAACAAGCAGTTGTTCGTGGACGGCCAGCTCCGCAACGACTCCTGGGAGGTGCACAAGGACCCCCGGCCCGACCCGCGACGCGACAACTTCGGGCCGTACCGGGTTCCCGCCGGCTTTCTCTTCATGATGGGAGACAACCGGGACTTCTCGGCCGACAGCCGGGTGTGGGGTCCGCTGGACAAGCGTTTCATCCACGGGAAGGCCTGGGCGATCTACTTCTCCTGGGATCCACTCCGCCACTTTCCCCGCTTCGGGCGGATGTTCCACGGGATCCACTGAGGTGACGTGACCCTTCCGGCCCACTGGCGCGACTTGGGGCCCGGGATCTATCTGCACGTCCCGTTCTGCCGCCGGCGCTGCGGCTACTGCGACTTCGCCAGCACCACCGGCGACGCCGCGGCCCGCGGCGCCTTCGTCGCGGATCTGTTGACCGAAATCGGGCAGGCGGCCGCGGCCGGTTCCTTCGCCGGAGAGACGTTCCGCACGGTCTTCATCGGCGGCGGGACCCCATCTCTGCTGGAGGGCGGACAGATCGCCCGGCTCCTCGATGCCGTGCGCGCCGCCTGGTCCGTGGCGCCGGATGCCGAAGTGACCCTGGAAGCGAATCCCGAGTCGCTAACGCCCGATCGGCTGGAGGCCTTCCTCCGCGCCGGGGGAAGCCGCGTCAGTCTCGGCGTCCAGTCGCTGGACGATCGGGCCCTGCGGCTGCTGGACCGGGTGCACGATGCCGCGCTGGCGCGCGCCCGCGCCGCGGAGCTTCGCGCGCGTCGGGTTTCCTTCAGTGTCGATCTGATCTACGGCCTGCCCGGCTTCGACCTTCGCGATTGGGAAGAGACGCTGGAGCGGGCGCTGGCGCTCGGCGCCGATCATCTCTCGGCCTATCTGCTCACGCTGGAGCCGGAGACCCCGATGCACGCGGCGGTGTCCGCGGGCGAGCTCGTCCTGCCCGACGAGGAGGAAGCCCGGGCCCAGTACGAGCTCCTGGTGGAGCGGGCCGCGGCGGCCGGTCTGGCGTGCTACGAGATCTCCAACTTCGCCCGGCCCGGATGGGAGAGCCGCCACAACCAGAACTACTGGGTTCGGGGCGAATACGTGGGTCTCGGCCCCTCCGCCCACTCGCACCGGCGCGGATGGCGCTGGGCGAACGAGCGCGAGCCGGCGGCCTGGTCCGGTGCGGTGCGAAGCCCGGAAGACCCGGCCTCGCCGGCCGGGCATCGGATCGCCTCGTGCGAGCGGGTGGGGCCGCACGAGGCGGCCGAGGAGTGGATCTTCCTGGGCTTGCGGCGTACTGAGGGGGTGCCCTGGGAACTCCTCGCAAGCGCCGCGGGACCCGGTGCGGCGGCCCTCGAACGGCGGGTGGCGTTTCTGGCCTCCCGGGGACTGCTGGAAAGCCCCGGAGGGTGGCTGCGCCTGGCCCCGACCGCGCGATTCATCTCCGACTCCGTCATCTCCGACTTGGTGGGATCCCTGGAGGAGTCCCGGCCGCGCGCTCTGGGATCTTGCTGAAGGGCGGCGGCGCCGATACTCTCTCCAGACCCGTTCACCGGGAATCGAAAGGAGCTCATGGCCAAACGCGACTACTACGAGGTCCTCGGCGTGGACAAGGGGGCCGATCTCGACACCTTGAAGAAGGCGTATCGAAAGCTCGCGCTCCAGTATCACCCGGACCGCAATCCGGGCGACGCCGGCGCGGAGGGGCGTTTCAAGGAGGTCAACGAGGCCTACGAGATCCTGAAGGATCCGCAGAAGCGAGCCGCCTACGACCAGTTCGGCCATGCCGGGGTCGATCCGGCCGCGGCGGCCTCCGGGGGCTACCGGGGGTCGGGCGGGCTCGGTTTCGACATCGGCGACGCCTTGCGGGCGTTCATGCGCGAGTTCGGGGGATTCGACATCTTCGGCGGGGAAGGCGGGGGGCACCGCCCGCGCGACAACCGCGGGGGCGACCGGCAGATCCGCTTGGCGCTCACCCTGGAGGAGATCGCCACCGGCTCGACCAAGAAGGTCCGGGTGAACAAGCTCGTCCCGTGCGGCACCTGCCACGGGCGGGGCAGCGCCAGCGGCTCGACGGTGACGTGTGACCTTTGCGGCGGCAGCGGACAGCTCCGGCGCGTGCAGCGTTCGTTCCTGGGCCAGATGGTGAGCGTCACCGCCTGCGAGAAGTGCGGCGGGGAAGGGGAGATCGTGCGGGATCCGTGCACCGTCTGCCGCGGCGCCGGCGTGGTGCAGGGCCAGGAGACGATCTCGATCAACATCCCGCCGGGGGTGATGGAAGGCAATTACATGACCGTCCGCGGACACGGCGATGCCGGTCCGCGCGGCGGGCCGGCCGGCGACCTGATCGTCGTCATGACGGAGAAGCCGCACCCGATCTTCGAGCGGCACGGCCGGGACATACTGAGCGATCTGCCGCTCCATCCGCACCAGGCGGTCCTCGGAGTCCGTCTGGAGGTGCCCACCCTGGGGGGAACGGCGGATGTCGAGATCGAACCGGGAACGATGTCCGGAAAGGTCCTGCGGCCGCGCACGCTTCGGGGCAAAGGGATCCCCGGCCGCGGCGGCCACGATCCGGGCGACCACTACCTCCGGGTCATCGTGGTGACGCCGGCGAAGCTCACCGCCGAGGAACGCAAACTCTGGGAGCAGATGGCCAAGACGATCGGGTCTTCGCCGCCGAAGGTGCAGAAGGGCTTCTTCGACCGGATGCGCGAGGCGTTCGGTCCGTGAGGGGACGATGCAGGACGAACTGACGCCGGAACAGGCGGCGGTGTTGAACGGTCTGGAGCCGGGGCAGACCGCGCGGGTACCCGACCTGGCGGGCCGGCTCGGGCTCGACCAGTCGCAGGTTGCGGCCGCCGCCCTGCAGCTCTCGCAGCGCGCGCTCTGCGCCATCCAGGAGGAGCCGTTTCGCGAGTGGATCCTCAAGGACGCGGGGCGGGAGGCGCTGGCCATGGGCCTGGTCGACCGGCGCGTCCTGCAGGCGTTGCTGACGCACGAGGGACGGGGGTCGATGCCGCAGGTCGCCGAGTGGAGCGGACTCTCCGCCAAGGAGGTCGGCCAGTCGATCCGCGGGCTCCAGCAGCGCGGCTGGGCGAGCAAGGCCGCATCGGAGCTCGTGCTCACCGACGCGGGCCGCGCCGCCGACAACGTTCCCCAGCCCGATGAGCGGGTGCTGGCCGCGCTGGCAACGGCGCCGTCGGGCCGTCTCACCGAGGCGGAGCTGGAATCGTGTGGCTGCGAGCCGGAGGGAGCCGCGGCGCTCCTCGGCGCGCGAAGTCCCCTCGTGGACATCCGCGACAAGGTGCACCGTTCGGTGGCGCTGCTGCCCGCCGGCGAAGCGCTGCGCGCCGCCGGCGTCACCGCGCGCCCCCTGGTCACCGAGCTGACGCCGGAGATGCTCGCCTCCGGGAAGTGGCGCGAGGTGCGCTTCAAGCCGTACGACGTGGATCTCGCCACCGAGCCGCGGCACCCCGGCAAGCGCCATCCGATGCAGCAGGTCATCGCGCAGACGCGGCGCGCCTTCTTCAACCTCGGGTTCGAGGAGTGGCACTCGCCGATGGTGGAGTCCTCGTTCTGGGACTTCGACGCGCTCTTCCAGCCGCAGGATCACCCGGCGCGGGAGATGCAGGACACCTTCTACGTCGCCCGGCCGGCGCGGTCCGCTCTGCCCTCCGACGCGGCCCTGGTGAACCGGGTGCGCGCCGCGCACGAAGACGGCGGCGACACCGGCTCGGTCGGCTGGCAGTACCGCTGGAGCCCGGAGCTGGCGCAGCGGAACGTCCTGCGCACGCACAACACCGCCACCACCATCCGCGCCCTCGCCGAGATCCAGCGCGGTCCGCGCAAGGTCTTCTCGGTGGGACGCGTCTTCCGCCGGGAGGCGATCGACTACAAGCATCTTCCGGTCTTCTTCCAGGTCGACGGGATCGTCGTCGACGCCGAGGCCAGCCTGTCCTCGCTCTTCGGCACGATGGGCGCCTTCCTGGAACAGCTGGGGTTCGCGAAGTACGACTTCCGGCCGGACTTCTTCCCCTACACCGAGCCCTCGGTGGGGGTGTTCGTCTGGAACGACGAACGGCGCGACTGGTTCGAGCTGGCCGGCGCGGGGATCTTCCGCCCGGAGGTCACCGAGCCGTTGGGCTGCACCGAGCCGGTCCTCGCCTGGGGCTTCGGCCTCGACCGCCTGGCCATGGTGATCACCGGCCTCAAGGACATCCGCGACCTCTACCTCGTCGACCTGGAGTGGCTGAAGGGGGTGCCTCAATGCCGGTGATCGGGATTCCGGTGGCCGATCTCCTGCGCTGCACCCGGCGGGAGATCCCCCGGGGGGAGCTGTTGCGGGTGCTCGGGGAGATCGGGTGCGATGTCGACGGGTTCGAGGCGCTCGGCCGCGTCCGCTGCGCCGCCTGCGGCTTCATTCTCGAATTGGTCGGCAAGGAAGAAGCGCCGCCGCGCTGCGAACGGTGCGACGCGGATCTGCGCGCCCCGGCGGCTCTCGACCGCCTGCCGGATCTCGAGGTCGTGCGCATGGAGCTTCTCGCGGTGCGCCCCGATCTGTTCGACCCGGGCGGTCTGGGGCGGGCGCTGCGGGGGATCTTCGGCATCGAGACCGGCCTGAAGGAGTACCCGCTGGCTCCGGCGGCGCTCCGCCTGCGCGTCGATCCTTCCGTGCGCCGGGAGTCGAGCCTCCGTCCCTGGATCGCGGCGGCGGTGCTCGAGTCGGTCACCCTGGGGGAAGACCGGCTCAAGATCGTCATGAAGATGCAAGAGAACCTGCACTGGGCGCTGGGGCGAAACCGCAAGCACGCCTCGATCGGCGTCTACGACCTCGACTCCCTGGCGCTGACGCCGCCGGGAAGCGGCGAGGCCGGGCTCCTCGAGTACACCACCGAGGATCCGGACCGGTACGCCTTCGTGCCGCTGGGAGCGCCGGGGACCGGCGTGGAACATCAGCTCACCCTGCGCGAGATCCTGGAGGTGCACCCCAAGGGCAAGGCGTTCGCCCATCTGCTCGCAGGGTTCGACCGGTATCCGATCCTGCGCACCGGCGCGCGCGACGGAGGCGCGGGAGCCCGGGTCCTCTCCATGCCGCCGATCATCAACAGCGAAGAGACCAAGGTCACGCCGCACAGCCGTCGGCTCTTCATCGACGTCACCGGCACCGGCCGCCGGATCGTGCACCGCACCCTCAACATCCTCACGAGCTCGCTTCTGGAGCTCGACCCCGGCGCCCGGCTCTCCGGGGTGCGGGTCGAGTTTCCGGATGGCGCCGAGATCACGCCCGACTTCACTCCCCAGGAAGCCTCGCTGGATCTGCCGGCGGCCGTCCGGCTCCTGGGGGTCCCGCTAAGCCGAGACGAGGCGTGCGACCTGCTCCGTCGGATGGGACACGGCGTCGACCCCGGCGTGGGGGAGTCCGTGGAGAAGAGCTCCGGGAAGCCGCTGGTCGTCCGCGTCCCGGCCTGGCGCAACGACATCCTGCACGAGCGCGATCTGGTCGAAGACCTCGCCATCGCGCGCGGGTACGGCAACTTCCCGCGGCGGATCACTCCGTCCCAGACGATCGGTCGGCCCCGGTCCGCGGAAGAGCGATCCGACCGGCTGCGCGACATCCTTGCCGGACTCGGCTTCACCGAACTGGTCGGATACTACCTCACCTGCCACGAGCAATCGGACGGGCTGTTCGGACTGCCGCCGCACTCCGCTACGGTGCTGCTCGAGAACCCGATCAGCATCGAGCAGACGCAGCTGCGCACCAGCCTTCTGCCGGGGATCGTGCAGACCTTCGCCCGCAACCGCAGCAATCCGCTCCCGCAGCAGATCTTCGAAGTAGGGGACGTGACCCTGTTGGATCCTGCCACCGAGACCGGCGCGATCGAGGTCCGGCACGCGGCCTTGGGGCTGATCGGACCCAAGGCCGGATTCGCGGACATCCGCGCGTTGGCGGAGGCCCTGGCGCGGGAGTTCGGCCGCCCGCTGCGGCTACGCGCGCACCAGGCTCCGTTCCTCCTGGAAGGCCGCGGGGCGGCGCTCCTCGGACCCGGGGCCGGTGGGCGTGACGTGACCTGGGGCCTGCTGGGGGAGGTGCACCCGCGGGTGCTCGAAGCCTGCGGCCTGCAGAATCCGGTCGTGGTCCTCGAAGTCGCCGTTCCGGGCGCAGCCGAGCTCCCGGAATACCGATCGCTGGGTTGAGCGCGCAGATCGACGATATGGGTACAGCCTAGCGGTACTGCTTCTTCACCTGCCCCCAGCTACGGCTTTCCTGCCCCGGGTCCCCCGGCTCGACCGGCACGGACGAGACTTGACAGGGATTCGCGCTGCATGTCGAGCCCAAGCCCTGCCAGGTCCCGCCACGGGCCTCACACGTGCTGGGCCAAGTCGGCACGCAACTGCCGTCCGGAAGGCAGCAGGCATCCGACGAGCAGGGGAGCAGCTTGCAGTCCGGGCACGGATTCGGCTCGCAGTTGGGCCATTCCTCGCCCATCCACCCGCCCCACTGCTCCAAGCACTCCGCTTCGGTCATCACTTCACACTGTCCGGTCCCGGGGAAGCAGCAGGGGCCCGTCGGCTGGGGGCACGGGTTGGGGGCGCACTCCGTGAAGTCGCCCATCCAGGTGCCTCCGGCTTCCGGGCAGCTGTACGCGTCCAGCACCTGACACGAGCCATCCGGAAAGCAGCACGCTCCCGGGGGCGGAAGCGGGTTCGCACCCACCAGGGTCGGGACCAGCACGAACAGGAAAACCGCGCCCAGGACCAGACCAGACGACACCCGGGGTTGAGGAGACATCGAACTCCGTTTCATGACTGAGCCCTCCTGTCACGCAGACCCACACACACGCACACAGAACCACCCCGCGGTTCCGGCTGTAAGTATGATCTCCGGCGGAAGCGCCGTCAACTACCGGTATCGGCGCTTGAGCGCTCCCCAGCTCTCCCTCTCGACCGAAACAGGTACGCAGGGATTCGGATTACACGTGATGTCGTCGCCCAGCCAGGTCCCGGCGCAAGAGCTCCCGATCACCATGGTGCAGCTGCCGCTGGGCTCGCAGCAGGCGCCGGCCGGGAGGGGCGGACAGCAGGCGTCGGTGATCGTGCAGGCGTAGGCGCCATGTTCCTTGGCGTAGCCGTCGACCACGATGAAGTAGACATGCCCCGCCGCAACCGGCACGGATTCGAGGAACGAGGCGTAGGTGTAGCAGGGAGGGGAGATGTAGTAGTCGTCGTTGCAGGCGATGGGAGCGCCCGGGGTCACGGCATCCTCATAGACGTAGACCTTGGTGTCATAGCTGCTGTAGCAAAGGTCGATGTCGAGGCTGCTGGGGCCGCCGTCCGCATCGTACCGGTAGACGACGTCCGGAGCGGTCCCGCCGCCGAACGGGCACCCCTCCTCATAGTCGTGCACGAAGCCGGTGGTGGTGCCGGTGACCGTGCATGGCACCTGCGTGATGAAATAGGGATCGTCGACGGTATCGCCGGTGGTCCGCGGCGCCAGGCTCACGTCGGGGGTCTCGAGGCCCGGAGGCCTCGCTATCGGGCGTTCGGCATCGGCGGCGATCACGACATCCACGAGGAAGAGCAGCAGGAGAGCCGCCGACAGGCGACGCATGAGTGGAACCCTTCTCTGGCCCGTCTGGACGTCCGGCACGGGCGGGAATCCCCGGCGCCGCCTTACTTCAACAGCACGATCGGCACGCGCAGCGCATCATCCGTGCCGGTCCACGCCAACCAGTATACACCCGCCGCGGCGCGATCGCCAGCGTCGATGCGGCCGTCCCAGCGCAGGACCCGCTCTCCCGCGGGCAGCCCGCCTTCGGCGAGAACCGCGACGCGGCGGCCCGAGGCGGAGAAGATCTCACATCGCCCGCGGGATGCCGCCGGCAGCCGCAGGACGATCTCGGCGGTTCCGTGCGCGGGGTTCGGCACCACGCGCAACGTCGCACCGGCCGTCCGGCCGTCCGCGGTCACCGGCCCGTCTTCCGGCACACCGGTCGGAGCGAGCTCGCCGAGCAACGACAGGTCGTCCATGTACCAGCCGCGGTACCGGGTTCCAGAGTCGGAGGCGAAGTGGAACCGCAGGCGCACCCAGTGCCCCAGATACGAGTCGAGCGGGAAGATTCGCTCCACCCATCCCGGCGAGTTCCCCTGGAATCCCGGCTGGCCGGCCAGGGCATTGCAGCTCCCGGAAAGCGTGCCTCCGTATCCGCCCGTCGGCGGGACCGCCGTCCAGGTCACGCCGCCGTCGACGGACGCTTCCAGGTTGCCGCCGTCATAGCTCGCCTCGGTCCGATACCAGTTCCAGCAGCGGAGCGCGGCGCTCGTCATGTTCACGAGGCTGACCGGGGGGAGATCCAGCCGGTAGTCGGCGCAGTTCGAGTAGTTCGCGCCGAGGACGGTTCCCCACACCTTGACCCCGGAGTGCGCTCCGGCGGTCGCGTCCGTGCCCCAGGTCCATCCGGCGTTGGCGGTGAACCCCTCGCTGTCGTTCTCGAAGTCGTAGGACGGCTTCAGCACGAAGTCGACGCCGCTGAGCGTTTCCCCGGAGACGACCGTGACCGTCCTCCCCCGGGGCACGAGATCCGGAGCGCTGGCGCACAGCACCACCGGCCCCGGCGGCGCGGGGTTCACGCTATAGCCGCCGTCCGCGGCCGAGAAGACGTTGGCGGCGAACCCTTCGATCTCGATGCGCGCGCCGACTACCGGGAGGCCGGAGGCGTCCCGCACCACCCCGGTGATGGCGCCCGGCTGGAGTGTCTGCAGGACGATCGCGGGAGTGGCGCCGCCGCCCGCGGGCACCGTCACAAGGACCGTCGCCGGGACGCAGCCCGTCTTGGTGATCGAGAGGGTGTAGGTCGCCGGCAGCAGATCCGCGAAGGTGAACAGCCCATCGGCCGCGACCGTGATCGGGCTGCGGGAGCTTCCCGCGAGCGACACCACCGCCCCGGCGGGAGAGCCGCCCCCCTCGAGGCTCACCGTTCCGTCGATCCAGCCGAGTTCGGTGGTCAGTCCGGCGATCTCGGCGGTCGTGACGAGCACCGCCCCGGCGATCCGGCGCATGAGCCCCGCATCCAGGTTGTCGACGGTGTCGCAGGTCTGGTGGTAGCAGGGATAGCTGTCGTACTCGTTCTCGATGGCCAGCACCGCGGAGTACCCGTGATTATGGAACGGCACGTGGTCGGAGCCCCATCCTTCGGACGGATAGAGGTAGGTCGCCAGGTCGCAGTAGGTCTGGGCGTTGGTGTTGAGCTGATTCATGAGCCAGACCGAGGAGGTGCCCTGGTGGAAGCCCTCGATCCAGAGCTCCGCGCCCGACGGATCGTTGTACCCGATCATGTCCATGGTGAGCATGGCCACGATGTCCAGGTTCTGGGCGTCGGCCTCCGCCGCGTAGTGCTCGCTGCCCAGGAGGCCCTGCTCCTCGCCCGCGAAGAGCACGAAGTGGATCGTGCGCTCGCAGGGGAGGTCGGCAAGCAACCGCGCGGCCTCGAGCACGGCGACCGAGCCGGACCCGTTGTCCTCGGCGCCGGGGGCGAGCGTCATGGCGTTCGGGGAGGTCGAGTCGAGGTGCCCGCTGATGATCACAATCTGCGACGGATAGAGAGTGCCGGTCTTCACCGCCACGACGTTGGTCATGGCATGCCCGGACCCGGTGAACGGATCGAGCGACGCCGAGAGCCCCAGCGACTCGAAGACGCCGAGAGCGTACTGGCAGGCGGTGTCGAACTGCGGGGCGGTCGAATAGCGGGTCTGCAGGCCCGTGGAGAGGGTGTCGAGATGGGTGAACATGCGGTCGCTGTTCACCGCCTGCGCCAGGGCGCTGAGCACCGCGGGCTCGACGACGCGCAGCCGGGCCGCGGGCCCGGGGCTTAGGACCTCGTCTCCGTCCGGCAGGCGCGGGGGATGGGCGCCGGCCACGTCCGGGGAGGTGCTGAGCGCCGCCGCGGGATCGAGTCGTTGCGCGCGGCAGCCCGGCGCCGCCGCAATCGCCGCCATCCAGCCGGGAAGCCGCAGGAGGGCCACGGCACCGTCGGAGGCGAGGATCGGAATGGCCCTCAAGTCGGCGACCGTCGGGATCCGCGCCGGCTGTCCTTCGGCACGCGCCAGCGACAGCGCGGATTGCCAGGCCGCCGGGAGTTCGCCGCGAGCGACCTTCGCCGCCGTGGACGGAGTCACGAGCAGCAGCAGCCCCCCATCGGCCGGCCCGAGGGCCCGCAACCCCGCGGGTAGCTCGTCCGATGCGGCCGCGGTGCCGCAAAGTCCGACCGTGCCGGTCTGCATCCGATAGAGCGACGTGAATCCTTCCGGAGAGGCCGATGCCTCCGCCGGGAGCCAGGCGAGCGCCGCCCCGCGCGCGGGAACGGAGTCGGCCAGCGCGCGCGTGCCCGGCGAGACGGCGAACCCCGCCGCGAGGCAGGTCAGGAGAATCCAAGGTCGGCTCCGGCGGAATGCCCGAGCCGGGGCCATATGTCGCAGCCCGCAGGGGGACAACATCTTGCGATCTCCTCGATGGGAAGGTGGCAACCCCTTGCTACCCGAGGCCGGGAGCGTATGCCATGATTCTACCGCACGGAAGCACGCCGCCGGCATCGAAAACCCAGGTGCGGGCGTCCGGTCGCGGGGGAGACTCCGACGGAGCCGTGGGTTGACACCGAACAGGAGGCCGCATGCGGAGAAGGCTGAAGACGGCGCTTCCTCTGCTCATCGCCGGGCTGCTGGTCGCAGCGGCGGGTTGTGGCGGGGGCGGAGCGCGGGACTCGCACGAATCACACGGGGCGAAGGGGCAGCATGTCGAAGCCTCGGGAGGAAACGCCATGACGAACGAGGCAACGACACAGGTGCGCCTCGAGGTGCACGGGATGCATTGCGAGGGGTGCGTTTCGGCGATCACGAAGGCGCTGGGAGAGCGGGAAGGCGTCGTCGCGAAGGAGGTGAGCCTCGCCGACAGCCTGGCCACCGTCACCATCGATCCGCGCAAGGTGACGCCCGCCGACCTCAAGTCGCTGATCGAGGATCTCGGCTACACCGTCGGGGAGAAGATCTAGGCCGCCGGGGCAACGCGCAGCGGGCGCCCCAGCAGACTACCGGAGGTCCGTCCCGGCTCGCGATTGTTCGCCCGGGACGGGCTCGGCGAATCCCACCAACCGCACCTCCAGCTCCAGCGACACCCCAAACCGTTCCCGCACCGTCGACCGGACCCGTTCGATGAGCGCGAGGATGTCGCCCGCGGTGGCCCCGCCGCGATTCACGATGTAGTTGGCGTGGAGCGGGGAGACGATCGCCGCGCCTGATTCCGCGCCCTTCAGTCCCGCCGCCTCGATGAGCCGCCCCGCGTGGTCGTTCGGGGGGTTCTTGAAGACCGATCCGCACGATGAGCCGGCCGGAGTGTGGGCGCGGCGGCGCGCCGCATAGTCGCGCATTCGCGATTGCAGTTCCTTCGCATTGCCCGCGGTCAGGGCGAACTCCGCCGCCAGCAGGAACCGGGTGGGCGGGGAGACTCTGCGAAGGGAACTGCCGCGGTAGACGAAGGCGAGATCGGCCGGCGTCAAGGACGTCTCGCCTCGGTCGCGCGTGTGGCACGTGGCGGCGCGCAACACGGCGGCGATCTCGCCGCCGAACGCTCCCGCGTTGCCGACCACCGCTCCGCCGACCGTGCCGGGGATCCCCTCGGCCCATTCCAGACCGGCCCAGCCGGACCGCGCCGTGGCCCGCGCCAAACCGGCCAGGGGAGCGCGCGCCCCGGCGCGGACGAGCGCGCCGTCCGCCTCCGCCTCAACGCTCCACCCGCCGGCACCGCAGCGTACGACCAGGCCCGGAAACCCCGCGTCCGAGACCAGCAGGTTGGTCCCGCCCCCCAACGGCAGCACCGGCAGCCCGTGGCGTCCGGCGAACTCCAGGCAGGCGGCGAGGGCTGCGGCATCGGCGGGTTCGGCGAAGAACGCGGCCGGGCCGCCGACCTTGAGGCTGGTGAGCGGGGCGAGCGGGCGGTGGCGCGTAGTTCCCGGCGGGAGCGCGTCGCCCGGCAACGAAAGAGCCGCCGGGGTCATCGGCGGCTCCGGGATGCATGTGCCGAAGGTGGGACTCGAACCCACACGGGATCATCTCCCACTGGATTTTGAGTCCAGCGTGTCTGCCAATTTCACCACTTCGGCGCCCGGCTCCGATCCTACAGCTCGAACGTCACGACGACAACTGCGGTGAGCTTGTCGATCGTGATGTCGAAGTCGGTCTGGTTCGCGATCCCGTAGAGGTAGAAGGTGCCGTCCTTCACCGTCGCGTGCAGGACGTCCTGGTTGACTTCCAGAGCCAGCGAATTGTCGTAGGAAATGTCGGTGTAGCCCGACTGCAGCACAATTCCCTGGACCACCGGAGTGGCCGCGGACCGGATGGCATCGGCGGTCAGCGGGCGAACCGGGGTCTTGCTGATGTAGATGACACCGTTGGCCACGGTGCCCAGATTGTTCTGGGCCCGAAAGACGAACCCGACCTCATCGACACTCGTGATCTTGTCCTTGTTGTCCTTGAAGTCGCTGTCCGAGTTCAGGTCGACCGCGAGCTCCTTGACGTTCTGCCCGGTGGACTGCTGGGGACCGCCCTCGAAGTCGTGTTCGATGCGCAGCGTCCCGGAGACCAGGGAGCAGCCAATGGCGAGCAGAAACGCAACGGGCAGAGCCAGGACACTGACCGTGGCGCGGGGGGCCCTGACGGGCCGGACGGATGGTTGGTGCTGAAGACGCATCGGCTTGCCCTCCTAGCGCAGGAAGTAGTAGTTGACGCCGGCCTGCAGGGCGACGAACTTGTGCGTCCCGCCGTTTTCGTAGGGCATGGCGTGAAGGCGCCCGCAGATATCGACCGAGATGCCGCTCTCGGAACGGAACTCGATCCCCAGTCCGCCGTTGTAGCCGATCTCGCTGATGTCCTCGGCGAAGTCCTTGGTCAGCGAGTAGGAGCCGATCCCGCCCAGCAGATAGATGCCGAAGCCGGACAGCCCGGTGGTCTGCAGGATCAGATCGCCGGCGATGACAGATTGGCTGTAGCCCTTGGTGGTCATCTCGCCCAGCTGGGTATCGAAGGTGACGTCGCCGGAGGGAAAGCTGGTGTACGAAAGCTCCGCTCCGAGCGGTCCGGCCAGATCGGCGCGGACCTTGGCGCCGTAGAGCGGGCCCGACGCCACGTTCTCCTGGAGCGCCGGGAGACCGTAGACGCCGTAGATCCCGGCCGCGGTGCGGACCTTGCTCTCGGCCGCAGCGCCGGAGATCGATCCGGCCAGCAGCCCGAGGAAGATCGCTCCGGCCCAGAGCAGCCTTGGTTGCGTTCGATGCATCATGTGACCTCCGCTCGTGGAGAACCTGGATTCCCTGGCGTTGGGGGCAACCGTTGCCGAGGACGGCCGGGGCGATCCCGGGCCTCGCCGGCAGCGCGACCTGGCGGGCATGCTAACGGCCGGGCCGGGCGTGCGCAAGCCCCTCCAACGGGTTGGGAGGCAGGGGGTGCGGGGGGAGTGAGGGGGGGGCGGATGCGCAGGCGATTCGGGAGCGGCGCAGACCGCGGAGTACGGGCCGCGGGGCCCGAGGCTCGGGTCGAGACGCTCCGGGGTCAGGTCGCGAAGGGCTTGGCCGGTGGGGCCGCGGCGAGGGAGCCGGAAGCCTGACCGTCGATCGCGCTTTTCCTGAAGACGCGGCCTTGACGCCGCCGCCGGGAATCTCCTAGGATCGCTCCGCCAGCGGGGCTGTAGCTCAGTTGGGAGAGCGCATGACTGGCAGTCA
>CAYYQN010000015.1:0-11153 GCA_964473865.1 uncultured bacterium
CGCGCGGTGGGTCCCGGGGCATCGGGGGCGGAACGATCCGCGCTCGGCCCGCCATGCCTCTTTCACCACCTGACCGGGCTGTCCTGTCCCGGGTGTGGCGCCACGCGGGCCTTTCTTCACCTGGTTCGAGGAGACCTGACGGCCGCAATCGGATCGAATCCGCTGTTGGTCGTGGCGGCTCTTCTCCTTCTGTGGGCGAAGGTGGAGCCGAGACTGGCCGCCTCCCGGCGCGTCGCCCGGCGGCCGTTTCTGCAGCATCCGCTCGCCGGTTGGGGACTGGTGGGGTTGACGGTCCTTTTCGCGGTGGCGAGGAACCTGCCATTCCCGGCGTTTCGCTGGCTGGCTCCGTAGGGTGCGAAAGCGGTCAACGGAAGACGACCCCCGGCGGCAGCCGGAGGTCGTCTCGGTGGAAAAGTGCGTGTGGCGGGTTCTGCGCCCGGCGCCCAACGGTTCAGCTGCGCTTGCGGAAGAATCCGAAGCCCAGGAGTCCAAGACCGAGGCCAAGGAGACCGATGGTTCCGGGTTCGGGCACCACGCTCGTGATCATCGACTGGCCGTAGGGACCGATCGCCCGGAGGTAGATCCCCTCGTCCGTCTGCCCCAACGACTCCGTGATCATGGAGGTGCCCTCGGTATTGGACTTGGCGCTCAACCCGCTGACATAGCGGAAGTTGCCGACGCCCAACCCGTCGCCCCCGTCAACGACCACGTCCCAGATCGCAATCTGCAGGGCCGCTGCGGTTTCGGCGTCGTTCTTCGCATCCGTCAGGTAGTTCTTGTAGACCCAGGCGGCTCGTCCGCCGTTGGCCAGCAGTGCGGTCGAGAGCGTCTCCACCTCGAATTCGGTCGGGATGGTGATCGTGTGCGCGAGGTCGACACAGAACACGTCCCCGAAGTACGTCCCGTCGTTCGGGGGCAGAGGGTTGCCGATCGTGCCGCCGAAGTAGCCCTCCAGGCTTCCCGCGTAGACAGTGCGCGACGCGCCGTTGAAGAGAATCGTCACGGGGCTTGCGCCGTGGCCCCAGTCGAGTCCCAGTACAACCGCCGACGCCGGCGCGGTGAGCGCAACCGCCAGGATCAGCGCCGCAACAATGCTCTTCGTCCGCATAACAGTGGTCCTCCCAGAGAAAGGGTGTCTGCTCGAGTTGTGGTACCAGCAATGGAACAAGTATAGAGAAATATCTGAAGCATCGTCAACTCCCAAGTTTCAGAGTTCTCTACTTATTGCTGCCCTATAGGTTACACCATCCGGCCGTCCGATGGACAGTGCATCCCCCGGTAGCCTGCCAGACGCCGCACCGGCACCGGAAAGCTCGTGGGGCCTTGGTCCGCTGTCCGGGTAAGATGATGCCACGCTTGGCATCGATGGGCAGAAACGCGAGGGGGGGGACGTCCGCGACCATGGCCGACGGCAGAGAGAGGGACAACCACAACCACGTATCGCCCGGCCCAGTTGCGGAAGATGGAGCGATGCTGGCTCTCACCCGCCGTGAGTACGATCCTGACTACACGGCGTTTCACGACCTCATGGCGTTTCGGGTCCGCGAGGTGCTGCTCGTTTCCAGTCTCTACGACTCGTACATCCTGGAGGAGGACGGGCTCCTGTCGGAGTCTCTCGATGCGGAGTACCACCAGCTCAACCTGAGCTACGCTCCACACATCACCCAGGTCGCCACGGCCGAGGCGGCGCAGAAGGCGATCGCGATGCGTCCGTTCGACCTGGTCATCACCCGTACGCGACTGGGCGAGATCGACCCGGTACGTTTCGCGCGGGAAGTGAAGAGAACACACCCCGACCTGCCGCTGGTGCTCCTGGCGGACAATCCTCCCGAGGCGAACCGCGTCAAGGATCAGAACCAGGCCGGCCACATCGACCAGGTCTTCGTGTGGCGCGGCGATGTCGCGATCTTCCTGGCCATCATCAAGTACATCGAGGATCGGTACAACGTGGAGTGGGACACGCGGGCGGCCGGCGTGCGGGTCATCCTTCTCGTGGAGAACTCCGTCCGCTTCTACTCGTCGTATCTGCCGATGCTCTACCGTGAAGTCATGGAGCAGACCCAGGCTCTGATGGCGGACGGGGTCAACGCGCGACAACGCCTGCGCCGCATGAAGGGTCGTCCGAAGATCCTGCTGGCGGAGTCGTTCGAGCAGGCGTGGGCGCTCTTCGAGAAGCACCGCGCGCACCTTCTGGGGGTCATCAGTGATGCGCGCTTCAAGCGGGAGGGACACGCGGATCCCCAGGCCGGGATCGAGTTTGTGCGGCGGGTCAAGCAGCGGGACGGGGACATGCCCGCGCTGATCCAGTCGTCAGACGTGGCCCTGGAGCCGAAGGCCCGGGAGATCGACGCGGCCTTCTTGTACAAGCATTCCCCGACCCTGCTCGAGGAACTCCGGTGCTTCATGCGGGCCAGCCTCGGATTCGGCGACTTCGTGTTCAGCTTGCCGGATGGAACGGAGGTGGCCCGGGTCCGCGACCTTGCCGAGATGGCGCGCGCCCTGCGGTCGATACCCGCGGAATCGGTGGCCTATCATGCGTCCCGCAACCACTTCTCCAACTGGTGCATGGCGCGCACGGAGTTCCAGCTTGCCTCCCGGTTGCGGCCGGTGCGGGTGTCGGAGTTTGCCGACGCCGAGGGGCTGCGCGACTACCTGTTGGCGGCGTTCGAGCAACTCCGGACCGATACCCGGCGCGGTGTGGTGGTCGACTTCGCCCGGGCGGATCTCGGGGAGCCCGGAGGTCTCGCGCGTATCGGCGGCGGGTCCATGGGGGGGAAGGGCCGCGGCCTGGGATTCATCAACGGATTTCTCTCCCGCCGGCCGGAGAGGATCGAAGGGGTGCGGGTCTTCGTGCCTTCCACCGTAGTGCTCGGCACCGAGGTATTCGACCGGTTCCTTTCCGAGAACGACCTGGGGACGTTCGCCCTTTCCGACGTCCCGGACGAGGAGATCAACGAGGCGTTCCTCCGGGCCCAGCTCCCTCCGACGGTGTTGGGAGATCTGGCTGCGATTGCGGAGCGGATCCGGTTCCCGCTCGCCGTTCGCTCTTCGAGCCTGCTCGAGGATGCACACGACCAGCCGTTCGCCGGCGTGTATCGGACTCACATGCTGCCCAATGGCGCTCTCTCCGCGGAGAGCCGCCTGCGGGACCTCTGCGCCGCGATCAAGCTCGTCTACGCATCGACCTTTCTGCGCAACGCCAAGGCCTACCTCCGGCACACGCCGTATCGCGCGGAGGAGGAGAAGATGGCGGTGGTGATCCAGAAGGCGGTCGGACGGGCGCACGGTTCGCGCTTCTACCCCGACTTCGCGGGGGTGGCGCGGTCCTACAACTACTACCCGGTCATGGACCTCAAGGCCGAGGACGGGATCGCGGTAGTGGCCCTGGGTTTCGGCAAGACGGTGGTGGAGGGGGGAAGAGCGATCCGCTTCTCGCCGGGAGCGCCGGAGGTGCTGCCGCAGTTCAGCAGCACAGCGGAGATCCGGCACAATGCCCAGGTCGAGTTCTACGCGCTGGATCTCCGCGCGAGCCTGGCGTTTCCCGCCCTGGGTGTGCCGGACACGCTGGTGAAGCTCGATCTGGATGCGGCAGAGGCCGATGGGACACTCGGGCCGATCGGGGCGACCTGGTCGGAAGACAACGACGTCGTCTACGACGGGATCTCCAGGCCCGGCACCCGTCTCGTCACATTCGGCCCGATGCTGAAGCGGCGGACCTTTCCGCTCCCGGAGATCGTGCGGCGCCTGCTCCTTCTGGGCGCTGAGGCAATGAGCTGTCCGGTGGAGATCGAGTTCGCCGTGAACCTGGAAGGTGAGGACGGGAAGCCGGAATTCGGGCTCCTGCAGATCCGGCCGACGGTGGTGGAGTTCGGCACGGAGAACCTGGAAGAGGCGCTGCGGACGATCGGCCCTGAACAGATCCTCTGTCTGAGTCATCAGGCCCTCGGTCACGGGCGCGTCCGCGACATCCGGGACGTGATCCTCGTTCGCGGCGACAGCTTCGACCGCGGACGGACCGAAGCGATTGCGGCCGAGGTGGGGAATCTCAACGGGAGACTGCAGCGGGAAGGCCGGCCGTACCTCCTGGTCGGGCCGGGCCGCTGGGGCACCTCAGACCGCTGGCTCGGGATCCCGGTGGAATGGCGTCAGATCGACGGCGCGAGCGCGATCGTCGAGACGGACCTCGATGACGTGCCGGTTCAGCCGTCCGAGGGAACCCACTTCTTCCAGAACCTGACCAGTCACGGCATGGGCTATTTCACGGTCCACCGTGGTCAGGGGGGCGGCTGGATCGACGAAGCCTGGCTGGAGCGCCAGCCGGTGGTGGAGACCACCGCGTATCTGCGGCACATCCGCCTGGAGTCGCCGCTGGATCTGCGTATCGACGGGAAGTCGCGAAAGGGCGTGGTCCTGAAGGGAGAGCCGAATCGAGGCCCTTTCCCGGACGGTTAGCCGAACCGCGCCGTTTCCGGTCACCGCCATCGACGAGAGAGCCTCCCGCTACGCCACTGGCCAGGTACCGAGACTGCGCCGGCTCCGGGCCTGAAGTGGGGGTCCGCGGCGGCGCCCGTCGGTCTTTGGCCCGCGACGCAGCCGCCCGTTGCCAAGCCGTTCGCCGCGGCGTAACGTTCCCGCCGGCACCGAGATCAAATCCATCCGGAGGCACTCCATGGACCGACGCCGCTTCCTCCTCGCCGGATCGCAGCTGCTCGCGGCGAGTTCTCTCTGGCCGATTCTCAGTCCTTCCGGGAGGCTCGGACGGCCCGGGTGCCCAAGCCCGGGCGAGGCCGGAGCGGCTCTCTTGGGGGAGACGTCCGGTGGCACCGGAGGTTTGTCGGGTGCGACCGGGGGCGTGGCTGGCGCCGCCGGCGCGGCGGGCGATTCCGGGACGGCGCCGGGCTCGCCGCTTCTGGCCGTGGCTCACGGGCCGTCTCCCGAGGCCATCACGCGCGCGGCCGTGGAGGCGATCGGGGGGATGGGGCGGTTCATTTCGCGCGGCGCGCGCGTGGTGGTGAAGCCGAACATCGGCTGGGACCGCACCGCCGAGCAGGCAGCCGACACCAATCCCGAGGTTGTGGCGGCGCTGGTGAAGATGGCCCTGGAGGCGGGTGCGCGCAGCGTCCTCGTCATGGACAATCCGTGTAACGATCCGCGTCGCTGCTACCAGCGATCGGGCATCGCCGCGGCCGCGAAGGCGGCGGGAGGGACCGTTGACTTCTTTGAAGAGGACCGGGTGCGGATGATGAAGTTGGGAGGCGAGCGCCTCAAGGAGTGGGAGGTCCATCCGGCGATCATCGAGGCGGACGTACGCATCAACTGTCCGATCGCCAAACACCACGGTCTCTCTGAGCTGACCCTCGGCATGAAGAACTGGATGGGTTCGGTGGGGGGACCTCGCGGCAGGATGCACCAGGACATCGGGACCTGCATCGTGGATCTGGCGGCGTTCTTCCGTCCGCAGCTCACCGTCATCGACGCGGTGCGGGTCCTCACCCGGGGTGGGCCGCAGGGGGGGAGCCTCTCCGATGTAAAGAGGCTCGACCAGGTGATCGCCTCCGCGGACCCGGTTGCGGCGGAGGCGCGCGGCGCGGCGCTGGTTGGCCGGAAACCGGCGGAGTTCGCGTACATCGCCCGGGCCGAGGCGCGCGGCCTCGGCCGCGCCTCATGGTCCGCGGAGGAGGAGAGGCTGCTCGAGGTGGGAGCCGGATGAGTCCGGCTCCTGGGCAACCACTGGGGTCACGCCGAGCGGGCCGGGCGCATCGCGGGTCCGGGTCTGGGATCTAGAGGACCGGATGCTGCGGCGGTTCCGCATCGCGACGCAATTCGCGTCCCTGGCGATCTTCCTCTATCTGCTGCTGCGCACGGTCGGGGTCGGCGAGGACCGTCTGGGGCCGCCGGTGCGGTTCTTCCTCGACATTGACCCACTCATCGGCCTGGCCGTCTGGCTCCGCACGAGAACGGTGCACGGTCTTCTGTGGCTATCGGGGGTGACGCTCCTGCTCGCGTTCGTCCTGGGGCGTTCGTTCTGCGGGTGGATCTGTCCGCTCGGTACGCTCGGTCAGGCGGCCGGCCGGTTGCGTCGGCCGCGGCGCGTCGAGAAGGCGGCCGATCGCTATCGTCCGGCGCAGGAAACGAAGGTCGCGGTGCTGGTCTTCGTACTCGGGGGAGCGCTCGCGGGCGCCCAGTGGAGCGGGATTCTCGACCCGCTCTGTCTCCTCGTGCGCGGGCTGGCGATCGGGCTCGGCCCGGGGACCGAGCGAGCCGTGCGCGACGGCGCGGCCGCTTTGGCGGGCACTCCCTTGGCGGCGGCGAGCGAGCCGGTTTATCGCGCCGTCCGCGACCTGTTGCTGGCCCCGCATCCGCCGCGCTTTGAGCAGGGAATGACGCTGTCCCTGCTGCTCGTCACGGTCCTGGCCCTCTCCTGGATCATTCGACGTTTCTGGTGCCGGATGCTCTGTCCGCTGGGGGCGCTTCTGGGGATCACGGCGCGCCTCGGTGCGCTTCGCCTGCGGCAAGATGACGAGCGCTGCACGAGCTGTGAGGTCTGCACGTATCATTGCCAGGGCGCCGCCGACCCTGACGTCAGGGGAGGTTGGCGGGCATCCGAGTGCTATGTCTGCGGCAATTGCACTGCGTCCTGCAACCGCCAGGGCCTGGCCTTCGCGCTCGAGCGGCCGCGCGTGATCGGGATGATCGCCTTGGCGACAAGATGGGCGGCGCAGAAGCTTCGCCGTCGCCGATCGGGACCTTCTCCGCGACCGCTCGTCTCTGCGGAGGTTGATCTCATGCGCCGGGGCGTTCTGGCATCGCTGGCGCTCGGACTGGCTTCCGGCCCCCTGGTCCGGGCGGCTCCCGCGCGGGCCGTGCCGAAAGGAAGCATCATCCGCCCCCCGGGATCGGGCCCGGAAGAGGAGTTCCTGGATCGGTGCATCCGTTGCGGCGAGTGCATGAAAGTCTGTCCGGCGAACGGGCTCCACCCCGCCGGTTTTGAGGCCGGGGCCTCCGGCCTCTGGGCGCCGGTCCTGCGCACTCGACTCGGATACTGTGAGTATCATTGCACGCTTTGCGGGCAGGTTTGCCCAACGGGTGCTATACCTAGGCTGACGACTGCCGAAAAGGAGAAGACGTTCCTTGGCCTGGCGTGGGTGGACACGGGCCGGTGCCTGCCGTACGCCTATGCCACGCCATGTATCGTCTGCGAGGAGCATTGCCCGACCTCGCCCAAGGCGATCCGCCTGGTCGAGGTGCAGGGACGAGCGGCGGATGGCACGATCCGGCAGCTGCGCCGGCCCACCGTGGATCCGGTCCTTTGCGTCGGCTGCGGGGTGTGCGAATTCGTCTGTCCGCTGCCGGGTACGGCGGCCATCCGTGTCGAGGGAATCGGACGGACCCGTCGCGAGAACCCGTTCGCAACAGCGTGGTGAGGAACGGTCGGAAACGCCCGGCCGTCCCGACGAGATGACCACTGAGCGCCGCGTTCAGCCGGGCAATCCGGCGGTTCGTCGGCGACGGAGCCCCTGATGGACGAGATCCACAGACTCGACGAGTCGGGCTACCGCGCGATGCTCGAGAGCCTTCTCGACGGCGTCTACTACACTGATAGCTCGCGACGAATCTTGTTCTGGAACCGGGCCGCCGCCGACCTGACCGGTTTCCCGGCGGAGGAGGTCCTCGGCCGCCGCTGTGCCGACAGCATTCTCCAGCATGTGGATGGATGCGGTGAGGCGCAGTGTCAGGCCGATTGCCCCCTGGCGCGCACGGTGGCCGACGGCGCACCACGCAGGGAGCGGTTGATCCTGCACCATCGTGCGGGCCACCGCGTGCCCGTGCTGGTGAGCGTGGCGCCGGTGCGGGATGCGGGCGGAGCGATCATCGGCGCCGTAGAGAGCTTCCGCCGGGAGGTGCCGGCCGATGAACAGACCGAGCGGATCACCGAGCTGGAGCGGCTCGCCCTTCTGGACCCGCTGACCGTCCTGCCCAATCGTCGCTGGCTCGGCCAGCAGCTGGAGGCCCGGATGGACGAGTATCGCCGGTACCGCTGGCCGTTCGGCGTCCTCATGATCGATCTGGACCACTTCAAGCGGGTGAATGACGTCCATGGCCATGAGGTCGGGGATCTGGTGCTCAAGGTGGTGGCGCAGAGTCTGTCCGCGGGCGCGCGGCTCTATGACACCGTGGGGCGCTGGGGAGGCGAGGAATTCCTGGGGATCGTGACCAACGTGGAGGCGGAACGGCTTCTCCGTATCGCCGAACGCCTGCGGGTCTTGGTGTCCACTTCCGAACTGCGCGAACCGGCGCGCCTGAGCGTGACCTGCTCCATCGGGGCGGCGGTCGTCCAGCCCGACGACACTCTCGAGGAACTGCTGCGCCGGGCGGACCAGGCGCTCTACCGGGCCAAGACCGGTGGCCGGAATCGGGTGCTGGCCTAACCGGATGCTGAAGAACCCAGGCCGCCGGCCGGTCGCGCGGCCCGGTTCCGGCCCGGACCGGCGGGGGAGCAGGCGCGACAGCGAAGGGCGCCTCCGGAAGGTGCGATCGGGCTGGGGATTTCGCTTTGCCTGATCGACGCGGCGCATCCAAACTGATCGGTTGCGATCCCGACTGCGCGGGCGGAGTCCTGGCCCGAGGAGGAGTCATGCAGAGCATTTCGATCCCGAAGCCGGCCCACGAGCCGATCATCGACTTCCGTCACGACGAAGCCGCATGTGCCTCGCTCTATCGGGCCATGGAGGGCATCCCGCCGGACTTCGAGGTGCCGCTCTTCATCAACGGCGAGGAAGTCCGGACCCCGCAGAAGATCGAGTCGCTCAATCCGGCCACCGGAGAGGTCTTCTGCCTGGCCCAGAAGGCAACGCCGGAGCATGCCCAGGCCGCGGTGCAGGCGGCGCTGGCCGCGCGAGAGACCTGGGGACGGCTTCCCCTGGAGGCCCGGGTCCAGAAGTTTCGGGACCTGGAGTGGGTCTTGTGGCAACGCCGATTCGAGACCATGGCCGTCGCGGCGGTCGAATGCGGATTCACGCCCAACGAGGTTGCCGGGAGTTGGGCGGAGATGATGGACTTTGTGCGATTCAATCCGCACTGGCTGCTCGAACTCGCCGCCACCGCGATGGGGGACGGCAAGACCGAAACGAACTCGATGGCGCTGCGGCCGCTCAAGGGGTTTACCGCGGCGATCACTCCGTTCAACTTCCCCATCGCCATCGGCTACAACCTGCCCACCGTGATGGCGCTCTGCGGCAACGGGGTGGTCTGGAAGCCCGCGTCCGATGCGCCCATGACCTCCTGGATGCTGATGCGGGCGATTCGCGACGCCGGATTCCCGCCCGGAGTGGTCAATCTGGTTACCGGATCCGGCAGCGACATCATGCCCCCGGTCCTGCGGCACCCCGAATTGAACGCGGTCAACTTCACGGGGGGGGTCGACACGGCTCGCACCATCGCGGGGAGCCTCTTCTGCGCCATGGCCCAACGTCCGCACTTTCCGCGTTTCGTGGCCGAGACCGGGGGCAAGGACTTCATGGTGGTGGATCGCGATGTCGATGTGTGGGATGCCGCGTGGTGCATCGTCCACGGAGCTTTCGGCCGGGCGGGGCAGAAGTGCTCCGCGAACAGTCTGGTGCTTCCGGACCGCCGGGCCTGGCCCGACCTCGAGGCCGCGATCCTCACCCAGATGAAGTCCTGGCGGACGGCCGATCCCACCGATGCGGCGACCGATATGGGGCCGGTGATCAATCGCGCGGCGTACGACGCGATCACCGGTTACATCGAGCGGGCGAAGCGTGACCCGAAGGTGAAGACCCTGTCGGGCGGTGAGCACATGGCGGAACGAGGGTTCTGGATCCAACCCACCGTCTTCCTGGTCGAGGCCGACGATCACGAACTGCTGCGAGAGGAGATCTTCGGGCCGGTCACTGCCGTCCGCGTCGTCGATGGCCCCGAGCACGCGCTCTCGATCATCCGGAAGCACCCGTATCGTTTGACCGGAGCGGTCTGGTCGCGGGATGAGGCCTGGCTGGACCGTTGGGTATCGGTCTTCTCCGAGTACGCTGGGAACTTCTATGTGAACCGAAAGACCACCGGGGCCGTCGTCGACCAGCAGCCGTTCGGGGGCGACGGCCTGTCGGGCACCAACTACAAGGCCGGGGGCGCCTGGTATCTGCTCCAGTTCCTGAGCCAGGGATCGATCACCCGGAGGCATGCGCGGATCCAGGCGGACCCGGGGCTATGGAGCTGGCACCGCTGACACGCGCAGCGGGGCCGGGCTGGAGTCTACGATGCCGTGGGACCGCCCGCCGGTCCGCCGGGCTCTGATCCGGCAATCGTGCGCGGGCCAGACGCGGTTTGCGCCGTGGGGACCGGCGGATCCGGGTTGGCACCCTGCTAGCTGCGTATCATCTTTGCGACCACGCCGTAGGCCCACAGGCCCACCGCGACCACACCGGCGAGCGCTGACGCGAAGTCGAGCCGCAGGCCGACCTGCGCCGGGGCCGACGCGCGGCCGCGAAACCTCTCTCCCAGGAGGAGACCCAGCGGAGTCACCAGGGCGGAGGCGAACGCCGCCAGGCTGCCGGAAACGAGAACGTGCTCTGCCGCGCCGGACAGACCTCTGGCGACCCAGTGCGGTGAGCGAAATACGAACACCATCGCCAACACGAAGAGCCCGTAGCTCAGCCAGACCGCGGCGGCCGCAAAGGCGGCGGCGCGCAGCAGCGCCGGACGCGGGAACCCGCCCAGGTGGGAAACCGATACGGCGGGAGACCGTTGCCCGCGACTCATGAAGCCGAAGAGCAGGTCCCATGAGGCCCCGAGCAAGGCGATCGCCGTGAGGTGGCAGGCGAAGAACGGGACGTTCAAGAACTTGTAGAGCATCGCCAGAAGCCCGACCGCGGTGGCGCCGCCAATGCGCGGCAGGAATGGTCGGGCCACGGCCAGCAGGAAGAACGCGACTGCGGTCAGCGGAACCGACGCGTACGAGATCTGCCGGGTGTACAGCGCATCGCCCAACGCCGACTCCGAGAGTCCCCAGACTGCGCTGAAGAAGAAAACGGCCAGCAGTTGCGACTTCCTCACGACCTTACCCTCCCGCAATTCATACGCCCCGATCGTTCCGGATGCCGCGCGCCTTCGGGCGGTGGCCTCAGGACGACGATGAT
>CAYYQN010000015.1:11253-51129 GCA_964473865.1 uncultured bacterium
ATCTCGCCGCCGGGCGGATCGACGACGGTCCAGTTCAGCTTCTCCTGCTCCAGGAACCCCTGGACCAGCGGGCGCCGCGCCGGGGATACGCCAATGGTGAACGGCTTTCCGGTCATGGTGCTTCCTCCTCCACGGTCAAGGCTCCCGCCCAGGGGCCGGGCCGAGCCGGCGTCGTGAGCATCGGCCAGCCGCCCGCCCGACGAACGGCGGCTGGGATCTATCGATCGCGGGCCCGCGGAGCGCCGAGCAGTAGCTCCACCGCCTCGTTGGCCTGCATGGCGGCGGCGAGAGCCACCCGGGGCGCGCACAGCCCTTCGCTCAGGTCCGAGCGTTCATCGCCGCAAACGACGATCTGCCCGGCCCGATGCACCCGCATTCGTTCCGTGTTACCGAGCCCGCAGACTCCGCTGGCGGCCACGACGGGGCGATTGGGGTAGGCCAGGCACCACGCTTCGATCAGCCACTGCTTGCCTTCCGCCTGGTCAAATGCCTCCACCAGCAGGTCCGCCTCCGCGAAGACGTGAGGAACCTTCTCGGGGTCCAGCCGATCACCATGCAGCACGAGGCGCAGGGCCGGGTTGATCTGCCGCAGGCGGGCGGCCAAGGCCTCGACCTTCGGCTTTCCGACGTCGTCGAGAAAGAACATCTGCCGATTGAGGTTCGACTCTTCCACGAGATCGGAGTCGGCCAGGATGAGGCATCCGATTCCGGCGCGGGCGAGGCTGGCCGCCGCGTTGCTCCCCAGTCCGCCGCACCCCGCGACTCCCACGGTGCACCGCTGAAGGATCTCGGTCGACCCCGGCACGTTGCGGTCAAACAGACCCATGCTCGACCTCGTCCGGCGCGGGCACTCAGCCGCCGCTCATGAGGTGGATCACGTCGAGAGTGGCGCCGTCCGGAATGATCGTGTCATCGTAGGTACCACGGGGCACGAGCTTGCCGTCCAGCTTGATGATCAGGAGCGGGAACCCGTAGTTTCTCTCCCGCAGAGCGTCCCGGACCGTCATCCCTTCACGCCAGAGATGCGGCGTACCGTTTACCGTGATCATGCCCTTGCCGCGGACCTGGCTTGGTCGCATCCGGGGAGTTGCCGTTCTCGGAGCACGGCGGTCGTCAGAGGGGCGCCGCGACCGAACCGCGCGCGCTCCCGGACGGTCGGGGTCGTCATGCCGGCGCCATCCTTACCGCAACAACGGCTCGACGACCGCCAGGACTTCCGGATAGTCGATACCCAGGTCGTGCAGGGTGGCGACGGTCGGCACTCCCTCTCTAGTCCACCCCTTGCGCTTGTAGACGGCGTCCAGCAGCTTTTCGTACCGGTCTTCGCGGTAGGCGCGCATCACTCGCACCTTTTCCGCGGTGCTCATGCCGGCGGGATCGACGCCCACCTGGTCCCTCAACTGGGTGTCGTACCTCTCGGACCGGGACTCGTACTCCTCCACGGTGACCGGCCCCATCATTCGATACGGCGGGCAGTCACCTTTCCGGTGGCCCTTGCCCATACGGATGCTGAAGACCTTCTGGAAGTTGTAGACGCGTTCCGATTGTCGGATGATCTCGGCCTTGTCGATCTTGTTGCCCGTCACCGCGTTGTAGATGTCCACGTAGTTCTGGACATGCTCGGGCACCTTGGCGGGCTCCTCGGTCTCGGCGTTGTTGGCCGGCTCGATGTCGTTCCAGGGGAGTTTGCACAGGCCCTGCAGGCCAAACCAGGTGCGGAACAACGGGAAGTAGTAGAGAGCCTCGGCTTTGTCTTCAAACGTCGGGATCTGGTTGTTCACCATGTCCATGAAGATCAGCCAGGCCTCGTCGTGTTGTGGTCCCTTGAGCGCCATGCTGTATCCGCCCTGTTGGGCCAGCGATTCCTTGGAGACGTACTGGGAGTACTCCAACCCCTTGCACTCGCAGCCGATGTCCTGCAGCAGTCCGGGGTCCGCGCCGAACTCCTTCGCGAAGTGCGCCTTCATGCGGCGAACGCCCAGTCCGGCCACGAGTCCGAACCCTTCTCCTCGGGCCATCTGGTGCAGCACCTCCAGCGCGGCCGCACCGTTGCCCCACGACAGCTCGAGCCCGCCGGTCCGCTCGGCGTTCAAGATGCCCTTCTCCCAGCACTCCATGATGAAGGCGGTGAGGGTGCCAAAGGAGATGGTGTCCAGGCCGTAGGTGTCGCAGTAGAAGTTGATCTCCATTACGGTGGGAGCATCGAAAACCCCGATGTTGGATCCGCATCCCGCGACCGTCTCGTACTCGGGACCGTCGACGGTGACCTTGTGCCCCCGGTACGGCCCGGTCTTCAGCTCGAAGCCGTCCGCAGCCTTGGCGCAGGCCATGGTGCAGCCGTACCAGCAGCCGTCCGGCAGGCCGTGGGTGACGATCGCGGAGAAGGCGTGGGAGTTGATGCCGGGCGAATCGGGGTGGCTGCCGAACTTGAAGTTGTGGGTCGGCAGGAGATCATATTGGTCCATGATCTCCGTAAGGTGCGCCGTGCCGATCTCGCGCATGCGGCACTGTTGATCGTCCAGGGTGACGATCTCGCGATGGAGTTTCAGCCCCCGATCCTGCAGCGTCGCCAGGTCCGCCGGGTTGTTCGACATCGCGTTCAGGCCGGTGTAACGCACCACCAGGGCCTTGATCTTCTTGTCCCGGAACACCGTGCCCAGTCCGCCGCGCCCCGCCTGCTTGAGTCGGGCCACCCTTCTCCGTTCGTCATAGAAGGAGAAGTTGAGGCAGCCCAGGTAGGCATGCTCGGAACCCTTGCCCGCAGTTACGGAGCAGACATTCTTCCGATCCTTCTCGTCCTTGGCGAACATGTCGATGATCTGCTCGGCCAGGATGTGGCTGTCGACCTCCTCGTAGGGGGCTTCGAAGATGCTCACGTGTCCGGCGTCGCCGTCGATGTAGACGATGATGTCTTTCTCCGCCTTCCCCTGCACCTCCAGGGCGTCGAATCCCGCGAACTTGAGGTAGGGTCCGAAGTAGCCGCCGACGTTGCTGTCGATGGGGATTCCGGTCATCGGAGAGATTGCCACCACCAACGACTTGCCGGACCCCGGGTAGTTCGTGTTGCCGCAGATCGGACCCATGGCGATGTTGATCTCGTTCTCCGGGTCGTTCCACTTCGTTTCCGGGGTCACGGCATCCCAGAGGAGCCGGAGCCCGAATCCCTTGCCGCCGGTGAACTTCGCCTTCATGTCCTCGGAGACGGGCTTCTCCGCGATCCGACCGGAACCCACGTTCACGTAGAGGGTGCGATTGTTGTATCCCCGAACCACGGGGCGCTTCTCGTAGCGGTACTCGGCAAGCAGTCGGTGGCCCGCGAGGAGGGTTTCCTTGTCGGCGTACGTCGTTCCCGTCATCACATCTCCTCCGTTACGACGCTGAGGGCGCCGTTCGGGCACTTCTTCGCGCAGTTGCCGCAAACGTTGCACTTGAACGGGCTCAAGAGCCCCGCCGCAAACCTCATGGAGTTGGTGGGACAGACCGCCACACAGGCCAGACAGCCAACGCAGAGCTTCTTGTCCAGCGTGACCACCCCCTGGCGCGACACGGACAACGCCTTGGCGGCGCACTCGTCCATGCAGTGATGGCACCGCTGGTCGCAGACGGTGATGTGCCAGCCGCTCTCGGTCTGGTCCACCTGGATGGCGGATCTCGTCCGGTCGTCGACCTTGAAGAAGGTCATCGAGCAGGCGGTCATGCACTCGCCGCAACCGTTGCACTTGGAGTCATCGGTGGCCAGACGCTTGATGGTCGCCACGGGTGTACCTCCCGGATTGCTCCGTCTTTCCTCTGCGCCAAGGGTCTTCATCCCATCGAAGCTACCAGAGGCCTTGGGGGGATGGCAAGCTGCCCCGCGAGCGTAGATCGAGTCGCAAGCTGCGGTTACACGAAGAGCGCGAGGGCAGTGGGGGGGCGCCGACCGGCGGAATTCAGCCCGGCGTCCCCGGCGCCGGGGTGTCGCCGGGGACAGAGCCCGGTACGCGACCGTCGCTCAGGACTCGTGCCCGACCGGCCGCACGACCACCGTCTCCCCGTGGACCAGGGCCGGGCAGCCGCGAGCCAGCTTTGTCGCGGCGGCGAGGTCGGCGGCCTGAATGATGAAGTATCCGGTCAGGACGGAGAGGATCGCGGTGTAGTCCGACTCGAGGATCCGGCCGTCGTCATCGGCCTCGAGCACGACCCCGCCCTCACCCAGCGGATCGCCCCCCTCGAAGGCTCCCTTCGCCTTGAGGTCCCGCACCCAGTTACCGTAGAGCACCAGCAACCGCTGCCGTTCCAGTTCGGGCAGGCGGGACCAGGCGCGATCGTCTTCGAACATCAAGACCGCGAACCTTGGCATGGGATCCGACCTCCTCGCTTCTGTCCCTCTTCCCCGCCTGGCGCTCCGGAGAATCCATCTCGGAACGCCCCCGGGGACTCAGATTTCGATCATGTCGGCCACGGGCAGGGGAGCCGATCTCCCGTTGGTTCCCTTGCCCGGCGCCAGGAGCCGCCAGGTTCGATGCAGATGCGGTTGGGGCGCGCCGGCCTGCCGCAGGATGCAGGCCACCGTCCGCAGCGCCTCATCAACACAGTTGTTGTCCATGCGGGGATCCGCGTGCGGCACGCTCATGTGCCCGAGGAAAACATGGCATCCGGCTCGGGTCAAGGCCGCGCACAGCGCCTCACCGCATTGGCGATTGCTGAGATGTCCCCAGTCGCTCTGCACCCACTCCAGGTACTCCGCGTATGCCCGGAAGTCGCCCCGCTCCCCGCTCAGTTTCTCGCGGACGATCCGGTCGTCGTAGTTCGCCTCGATCACCATGGCGTCGACCCCAAGGAGGGCGTCCTGGACCGGCGGTGTGATCGTCCCGATGTCGGTGGCCACCGCTACCCGCCGCTTGCCGTGTTCCAGGACAAATCCGACCGTGCGACCTTCACCGGCCGGGCGGCCCGAGGGCGTGAGTCCGTATCCTCCGCTGCCATGTTGGGTGTCGAAGGCCCGGATTCCAAGATCGCCAATTGCTTCGGGGAGAGGCCGCGGCTCCTGGATGCGGGGCCAGGACGTCCCACCGCCGCGGCGGTACGCGGCCCAGGCGGTCGCCGGGTCGACGTAGACCGGCACGCCGTATTGAGCATGCATCGTGCCGGCCGACCGGTAGTGGTCGCGGTGGGCGTGGGTGATGAGGATCCCGTCGAGCGCCTCCGGTCGCACCCGGATGGTGGCAAGCAAGGCCACGAGGTCCCGGCGGGACGTCCCGCAATCCACCAGGACCGAGGTCCGGCCGGTACTGACGAAAGTCGCGTTTCCCGAGCTGCCGCTGGCCAGGGGGCAGAACCTCAGTCCCATGTCGAACCGACGCTCCTCACCGGCTTCCGCCGGGCACGGCCCGGGCGGATCCGAGGCTACCGCACGTTGTCGATGAAGAAGGTCCCCGGTCCGTCGTTCCAGGTCGCAAAGCTGATGTGGGTCAGCGACGACGGAATCGTCTTCTCCTTCGGCTCGAACGCCTTCACTGCCACCGGCGCAGCGGTCACCCCGGGGATCGAGACGGAGTAGGCCTTACCCGGCACATCCACGTCGACCTTGACGGTGTACCACTTGTTCAGGTCGAGCCCGGGCACCAGGACCCGGGGCTTGGCGGACGCCTTCTCCATCGCCACGAGGTTGAGCTTGCCTTTGGCGGGTGCGTTTTCGAACGCGAGGAAGACGAAGCGCTCGGAGCCGGTGGCGTTCGGGCCCCTCCCGGTCACGGAGTCGTTGCCGATGATCATGTACGCCGATCGGTTCGGCTTGGGCAGGATCCGGCCCACCAGCACGTCCCACTGAACCGAGAACCTGCCGGCCTGTGGTCCGGGAAACGCCTGGGACAGATAGGCGTTCAGCTTGCGGCTGGCCTTGAAGAACGCCTTCTTGGTGGCGTTGCCCGCAATCGCCTTCTTGCTCAAGCGGACGAGCTTCGGCCCCTTCACTCCGTCACCGCGGCTCTCGTACCAGCCACGGGGCTTCTCCAGGCCGCGAAGCCCAGTCCCGCTCATGGTGGATTCGAAATCGCCATCGACGACCAGGGAAGCCGCCGGCTGGGCGCACGCCACCGATATCGGGACGGCAGGCCCGAGTGGAAGCAGAGCACAGAGTCCGAGGGCGGCCAGAGCGCCCGTGACCAGAATCCGGGAACGACGCGACATTTCCTTCCTCCCCGCCCGCGCCGGCGGCCGGCCGGGCGCCTTGTCCCATCCACAGCTTCGATCCAGCGCAGAAGATATCCGGTCCGGCCAGATCTCGCCAGCAGGCAAACACGAATGCCCGACCGTCAGTACCGGGGGATCCGACGGTCGCCCTCCCGGGACCAGGCGTCGATGCCGCCCAGCAGGCTCCAGACCCGCGTGAGGCCCTGGGAACGCAGGAAGCGGGCGGCCTGGAGGCTCCGCAGGCCGGTATGGCAATACACCACGACGTCGGTGGTGGGATCGACCTCGGGCAACCGCGGGGCGAGTTGATCGAGTGGAATCCAGAGGGAGTCCAGGATCCGGCAGATCCGCACCTCGGCCGCGTCACGGACGTCGAGCCAGACCACTTTTCGACCCCGTTCGAGGTGCGCGCGGACATGCCCGGGGGAAACCTCGACGGACAAGGGGTCGAACGGACCTTGCGGTAGCGGTGGCGCGGCCGGGTCGTCTTCCGAGGGGGCGCGCGAGGGTCCGCAGCCGGGGCAATCCGGGTCGCGCGCGAACCGCACCATTCGGAACTCCCCAACCAGGGCATCGAAGATGAGGAGGCGGCCGATCAAAGGATCGCCGGTTCGCAGCAGGCACTTCAGCACCTCGGTTGCCTGCAGGGCTCCGATGACTCCGGGCAAGACGCCAAGCACCCCGGCTTCGGCGCAGGAAGGGACCGCCTCGGCGGACGGCGGCTGCGGAAACAGGCACCGGTAGCAGGGTCCAACCCGGGCATCGAAGACGGAAAGCTGCCCTTCGAACCGGAGCACGCTTCCTTGCACGTCCGGCTTGCCGAGGGCCGTGCAGGTGTCGTTCACCAGGTACCGTGTGGCGAAGTTGTCCGCGCCGTCCGCGATGACGTCGAACTCGCCCATGATCGCCAGCGCGTTGCTCGCGGTCAGTCGAACCGGATAGGTCTCCACCTGAACGGCCGGATTCAGCGCCCGCAACCTCTCCCGGGCGGCCTGGTGCTTGGGCCTGCCCTCTTGCGACGTGTCATAGAGAATCTGTCGCTGCAGGTTCGAGAGCTCCACCGCCTCCGGCTCGACGATTCCGATCCGCCCCACCCCTGCGGCCGCGAGGTAGAGCGCGAGCGGCGATCCGAGACCTCCGACGCCGACGAGAAGGACCGACCCGCCACGCAGCCGGAGCTGGCCCGTTTCGCCCACCTCGGGAAGGATGATCTGCCGGGCGTATCGAACGAGGTCGCCCGGCGCGAGATCGCCGGCGGGCGGATCTTCCCGGAATCGGCCGGGAGCCGACCGCTCGGGTCTGCATTTCTCCGGGTCGCCGGGGTGGAGTCTCCGCATGGCCAGAGTATAAGCCGGACCGGCGGTGGCGGAGGTCGTCCCTTCTTCCCGCGGGCCCCAGGGCCCGGGGCGATCCGCCTGGTTGACCCGGCCGCCGCCCGGCCGCTAGAGTCGGCCGGTGCGACGCAGGGGGAAGGCGCCGGCCTGGGATCAAATGGAGCTCTGGTCGCCCGGTGCCTATGTACCGGGAGCGGATCTCGTACCCACCTTGGCCTTACGCCGACATCCCTCCTGCCCTCGGGTGTTGCAGACGATTCGCCACGTTCGCGTGTTCTTCCCGGAACTCGACGGGGTCGGCATCAGAGTCGGCCTGACACGCCGCGCCGCAGGACTCGCCGGTCGCGAGGAACCGGCAATCTGGGTCAACCCCTACCGGTTGACCCGTCACACCATCGCGCACGAGCTCGTCCATCTTCTCCAGTTTCGAGGCCTCTTGCCGTTGGGCGAGCGCAGCGCCGACCTGCACGCCCTGGCCCGCCACCGGATCCTGGTGGATGACTCGCCGTGTTATCTCAAGGTTCCACGCGGCCTGACGTCCGCCACGGGTCCTTTGTCGGCCAAGGTTCCCACGCTGCTGCACAGCCTTGCCTGCGAGGCACTCCGGCGCCGTGACACGGGACTTCGAACCTACCTTCAGTGGTTCGAGGCGGAGGCGGATCGTCGCTGGCGCGAGCTGCGCGCCGCGTCACGCCGCCCGGCCGGGCCGATGCAGGCACAGCTGTTCGGCGAATAGAGGCCGTCCGACCCCCGAGCGATTCACTCTGATCTGGCAACGGTCCGCAAGCGGAGACGCGTGGGAGGGCGCCGGATGGGAACTCATCTTGCTTGCCTGATGGAACTGCGAACAAGCGAGTCGCCCGTGGTCATCGCCGGGAGGCGATTTCGACAAGCTTGCATCGCGCCGGAATCCCTCCTATCCTTTCCGGCGTCCGGTCGTAGGGCCGGGAGCACGGGGGGGACCGATGGCCAGACAGGTCGATTGGAGCTACCTTCGCCGGGGCTGAACTTCCTGCACGCGCGCGCAAGGGTTCCTTGCGGACCACAGCATGGTGTACAAGCAGGAAGTCTCCGCGAACACCACCAGACTCGGCGCGCAGGACGCGCTTCGCCTCGCGAGTGAATGCACGAAGATCCTGGTGGCGAAGGGCAAGAAGATTGTCACCTTCGACATGAAGAAGGATCCGCCGGGTGACGGCGCGCTCCTCGCGGCGTTGTTGGGCCCGACGGGAAACCTGCGCGCGCCGACCATCCGCAAAGGGACCACACTCCTCGTCGGCTTCAACGAGGAGGCGTACCGGAAGGTCTTTGAGTAGAGGTTCCACGCGGCAGGAGGGTGGGGGGCGCAGGGATGCGCCTCTCACCTTCAACTTTCAAGGAGCGCGCCGCGCACACAGGTAGATGGACAGCCAGTCCATCCGATTCTCATCGTCGCGAAAGCGGGGAGCGAGACCGGGCCTTAGCGTCTCGAGATCCCGCGGCCTAAGCGTCAGATCGGGGATCGCGTCGGCTTCCCGCCATCCCGCCTCGCGGAGCATTCGCTCGTATTCGGCCGGCCGCACGCGATTGGGGGCGCCGCGAAAGCGGACGAGGCGATAGAAGCGGTCGCTGAAACGGTAGATGTTGAGCGGATCGCGTTCTCGGATCCCGCGGGTGTGCGTCATGAGATCGACCTGGGAGATCAGCAGTCCCCCGGGGCGGACGGTGCCGGCCAGTTGTCGGAACGTGGCGCCGGGATCGTCGAAGTGCTCGATCGCCGCGTGGCTGACCACGAGGTCGAAGGCGCCGGTGCCCAGGAGAGCCAGATCGAAGGAGGGGGTGCAGACGTAGCGCAGTCGTTCGCTCCCGCCGCTAGCCGCGCGTTTTACCTCCTCGAGGAGGCCGTCCAGTCGCAGAGAGGAATCCGGATGCGTTGCGCGCAGCCGCTCCAATAATCGCGTGTGAAACGCCGGAGAGGCGGAGCCCACCAGGCGGTTCACATCGACTGCGGTATACGATGCGGCGCCCCGGGCGAGCAGCGCCGTGCCGACCCCGAGATCGGCGCCGGGGCCCAGCTCCAGAACGTGAACCCCTGAGAAGGAGAATGGCGCGCCGAGCCATCGCTCGAGGAAACGCGCCCAGGCCGCGATGACAGCTAGGTCGTAGTCGATCGCGCGGTCGAAGTCCGATGCCGGAAAGGGCCTCGGATCGCGGTATCCGCGCAGGCCATAGCGGATGCGGTTCAGCAGGAGCGCGCCGGCCCCGATCGTCTTGTACAGCCGATGATGAGGGCGCGGCGGGCAGACGATCCGGTCTGGCTGCATGTTGTGACGCTCCTTCCGGACAGACGCCGGCCGCCGCCCGTAGAGCGGATCTTGGAGGCCGTTCTCGCGAGGGTCAAGAGCCGGCGGCCCGGGCCGCGCCTGGGGAGTCGCGGAGCCCGGGCCGTGGCCGGAGATCGGAGCACGCGGTGGTCAGCGGCCAGGCCCGCCCGGCGGGTCCAGCATCGGTCCGCCCATCGGACCGCCCCCTGGTCCGCCGGCATAGGGCCCGTGGGGAAGAAGCGCAATGAGGGCATCGAGCCGCTTCGCCTGGTCCGGAGTCAGCACTTCCCGCACCTGGCGGGCGGCGTTCTTCTCGATCGCCTGCAACTCGTACGCGAAGTCCTCGGGTTCCAGGATCCCCTGGACCTGGCGTTCGGCGACGACGCGTCGCTCCGGGATCGTCGCCGCCATGATCTCGCGCACCCGCGTCGCCTTTGTCTCGTCCAGGCCAAGGACTCGAAGGTAGATCCCGGTGATGTGGTCCACATGCCGGGCCTGCCCGTCGAGGCGCCGAGTGGATGCCCGATCCCGGCTGGTTTCCCGGAACTCCTTCACTTCTCGCCACTGCTCGGGCGTGAGGATTCGCTGCGCGCCCTGTTCCAGACTGCGGCGCAGGTCCTTCGCCCGGTCCCGCGCCTGCTCCGGGGTGGCGGTGCCGGCCTCGCTGTCCGCGCGGATCCGGCGCATGCCTTCCCCGAACGTCGCGAGCAGCGGCTTCAGCTGCTCTTGCTGCGACTCGGTGAGCTCGAGCCGGCGCGCGGCCCACAGGCCGAACGGACCCTCGAGCGGGGCTGGGAGAGCCTCTGCTCCGGGGCGCATCTCTGTCCGGCGATCGGCCAGGAAGTCAACCAACGTGACGAACTGGTCCGCACTGAGGATGGGAGAGGCCTTCTCCAGAAAGCCGATCATGGGGGGGGCGAAGCCGGCTCCCGGGCCGGCCGCGCGCGGTCGGAGATCGCGGCGCGGCCGGTCGGGGCAACGCCGCCGATCGCCGGGGCCAGGCCTGCCCTCCCAACCCGCTCGATCGTCGGCGTGCAACCGGGCGCGCGCGCCGCGGCGCTCCCTCCAGACAGCCCGGTCATCCGTGCGGTCGCGACCGCGGCTTCGAATGGCCAGGCGCTGGCCCGGGTTGTTGCGGTCTCGCTGGAGCTCGGTCAGGGCGGCCGCGAGCTCCTGGCGCTGTTCCGAGCTCAGATCCAGGGTCGCCGGGAGATCGTCGACGGTGAGGGCAGCCCTGCCGGGCGGGGGGTTCCGGTGCGCTGCCGTCTGCCCGGCGGTCCGGTAGCGACCGGCGTGTCCGGTGGTGGCGGAGAGGATGAAGACGGCGGCGAGGGCAAGGAAGATCGCCGCGGTAGACGCGGCGCGGTGGATCGGGTGGGGGCGGATCGAAAGGCCGGCTCGGCCCCGGGGGGCCGGATTGTCGCCGACGATCGGGGGATGGTGTGTGTTCATCGGGACACCTCCTGTCGTCTGAGCCGCCTGAACTCCATTGCGGCGGTCGCTCGGGACCGGTTCTTCGATACCGCAAGGGCCGGGTGGCGATCAACGAAGCCAATGTACGCGCCGGTTGTGGCAGAGATGTGGCGGGAGGGTGAGAATCCGGGACATGAACGGCCCGTATGCCGGCGGAGTTCCGGCGGACGCCGGGAGCGCGAGCGCTCAGTGCCCCCCTCGGGCGTCGCGACGGCACGGCTCCCGCGAGCCGGGTTCCTCAGCACCCCGCCAAGCGGCTGGCGGACGGCCAAAGAGAGGCGTAAAGTCACCAGGGAATGGCTCCCGGGTGGCCCGGGTCGACGCGGAGCGCGCAGGCGCCACCGGATCGTCTCGGGCGGGGAGAGAGGGAGGATCGGACGATGGGAACCAGAGGACGCGAAATCGTCGGGATGGATGTCAACGAGCTGCTGGGCCTGCTCAACCGGGCCTTTGCCGACGAATGGCTCGCCTACTATCAATACTGGCTCGGGGCGAAGGTGGTGAAAGGGCCGATGAAGGACGCGGTCATTGCGGAGCTCCTGCAGCACGCGGCCGATGAGCTTCGTCACGCCGAGATGCTCACCCTGCGCATCATTCAACTGGGCGGGGTGCCCGTCACGGAACCCAAGGAGTGGTACCGGCATACCAACTGCGGCTACGATGCGCCCGCCGATCCCCACGTGATGGCGATCCTCCAGCAGAACGTCAAGGGCGAGCAGTGCGCGATCGGAGTCTACCGCAAGCTCCTCGAGATCACCGCGTCCAAAGACCCGGTCACGTACAACATCGTGGTTCAGATCCTCCAGGATGAAGTGGAGCATGAGGAGGATCTCCAGGCGCTGGTCGAGGACATCGAGGCGATGGTCCAGACCCAGGGTCGATGAACCGGGCTTGAGGACGCTCATTCTTTTCTGCGGCGGCACCCTCGTCATGGACGAGAATGACGAGGGTGCCCTGGAGACGCCTTCGCGAGATCGGGCGATCGAGACGCTCCACGGGATGGAGCCACGCCTGCAGCGGATGACGGATCTCTGGGTTTCCTACATCGACAACATCGACAGCACAAACGTCCAGCCCGCCCACTGGGACCGCATGGCCCGGGTCATCGCTGACAACTACGAGCAGTACGACGGATTTGTGGTGACCCATGGCACCGACACGATGGCCTATACGGCGAGTGCCCTGTCGTTCGCCTTGCGCAATCTGGGCAAGCCGGTGGTGCTGACCGGCGCGCAGATCCCCGGGTCGCGCATGGAGAGCGACGCGAGGCGCAACCTGGTCAATGCGGTGCGGGTGGCGACTCTGGATCTCGCCGGGGTCGTGCTCGTGTTCGGGGAGAAGATCCTTCTCGGTTGTCGCGCGACCAAGGTTTCCGAGTCGCGTCTCGACGCCTTTGTCAGCGTGAACCGGAGACGTCTCGGGGAGATCCGGACCGACATCCGGCTGCGTCGGGAGCGGTGCCACCGGCGGCCGGGATTGCTGGAGGTCGCGGACGGATTCGAGCCCGACATCGCGGTGGTCACTCTGGTGCCGGGTTTGCCTCCGGACACTCTGCTCCGTCTGCTGGAGGATGGCATCAAGGGGCTGCTCCTGAAGGGCTACGGGCCCGGCAACATCGGCGATCAGTATCTCGGGGTCCTGCAGCACGCGCGTGAGCGGCGCATCCCCGTGGTCGTTCACACCCAGTGCATGGAGGGAGTCACCGCCATGCACCTCTATGAGGTCGGGCGCCGCGCGCTGGAGAAGGGAGCCATCGAGGCGTTTGACATGAGTCTCGAAGCGGCAGTGATCAAGCTCATGTGGGTGTTGCGCCATTCGTCGGGCTATGAGGAGATTCCCCGCCTCATGCACACGAATCTCGCCGGGGAGATCGGAAGGGCGCCGCTGCCGGGGTAGGGAATCGGGGTGGAGGCTGTACCCCCTCCGGGGCCCGTTCCCAGACTCGACGCCGCGACTTCCGGGCAGGCGATGCCCGGCCCGATCGGGCTGATTCCATTGACCAGGCTGCGGAGAAGACGGATGCTTCCGGCATGCCCTCAGAACGCGAACCCGATCCGCCGCGGGCGATGGGAGAGGCCCCGACTTCGCGACCTTTGACCGGCCGTCCGGACCTGCGGCCCCTGCTGCTCGAAATCCCGGAGCGACTCGTCACTCCACGCCTCCGGCTGCGCCCGGTTCGACCCGGTGACGGTCCGGTGATCAATGCGGCGGTGCTCGAGTCCCTCCCCGAACTGAGGCCGTGGATGCCCTGGGCCGAACGGGCTCCCTCCGTGGAAGACAGCGAGGAGGTGGCCCGGCGTATGTGGGCGGCGTTCCTGGCCCGAACGGAGCTGAACTGGGCCTTCTTCCTGGGTGAGACGGAAGAACTCGCGGGAGTGGGCGGGATCCACAATGTCGATTGGAGGGTGCCGCGCGGGGAGATCGGCTACTGGGTTCGCACCCGGCTCGCCGGGCGGGGTCTGGTGCGAGAGGCGGTGGAGGCGCTCACCCGGCTCGGCTTCGGCCATTTGGGTCTCGCGCGAATCGAGATCCGCTGTGATCCGCGCAATGAGCGGAGCGCTCACGTGGCCCGGGCCGCCGGGTATCAGCTGGAGGCGACGCTGCGCTGTGAGTCCCGAGGCCTGGAGGGCGGTCTGCGGGATACGCTGGTCTTTGCGCGGGTTGCCTCCAGCGAACCCTTGCCGACATCTCCTCCGGGCTACCAGTTCCGCCCTCCGGTGCGGGCCGACCTACCGGCGATCCGCGACCTGCTCGTCGCCTGTGATCGCGCGGATCAGACGGAACGCGCCGAATCCCTGACCCGCCTGCAGGAGTCGTTCGAGGACGAGTGGTCCGATCCTCGCACCGACGCCGTGGTGGCTCGCGATCGCCGCGGCGGGGTGGTCGCGTGGGCGCGGTGCTATCTGCATCCGGCGCCCACCCGGGAAGCGCGTCTGCATTTCATCGTCGAGGTCCACCCGGAGCACCGCGCGGGGGAGGTCCTTCCGGCCCTCTTCGAGACGATCGAAGCTCGCGGACTCGCGCGGCTCGCCCTCGCGCCGCCGGGGATTCCGCGGATGCTCATGATGCCGTTCGACGTTGCGGACGAGGGGCGACGTCTCTTCCTAGAGGCGCGCGGCTACTCGCTGGAACGCGTCTTCTATCGAATGCTTCGCAACCTGGGGGAGTCGATTCCGGAACCGGAGTTCCCGGCGGAACTGGACAAGACGGCGTGGAACGCGGCGCAAGACCCCTCGTACCACGCGGCGTTCAACGAGACCTTCGCTGACCATTGGAGCTTCGAACCGGTGACCGCCGATGACTGGCGGCAGTTCTTCACGCAGAGCTCCATGTTTCGCCCCGAGTTCACGCGGGGCCTGTTCCACGGGCCCGAGCTGGTGGCATTCAGCCTGAACTACGTCGACCCGGAAGAGAACGAGCGCCTGGGCCGGAGGCAGGGGTGGATCGGACAGCTCGGCGTGCGCCGGGCATGGCGCAAGCGCGGGCTGGCCACGGCGTTGCTCTGCGAGTCGATGCGGGCCTTCCGGGCGGCCGGGCTCGGGTGGGCGGTCCTGGGCGTGGATGCGGATAGCCTGACGGGCGCCGTGGCGGTCTATGAGCGGGTCGGTTTTGTGGTCACGCAGAGGACCGTGTGCCACACGCGCCGAGTGTGAGAACCCGAAGGGGCGCGTCCCGCCCGGGGGAGACCGCGGCTCTCGTTCTCTTTCACACGATCCGCGCGGAGGGAATCATCGAGTCATTCCGGTGGCGCAAAAAGTGCTTGGCGGCCGTCCCCGGCCGGAGCTATGGTTCCAGTACAGGATTGCTGCCGGCAGTCTGAAGTTGCAGCCAGGCAATCGGCGCCACTGCAGAATCCGGCTCGATCGCGGAAAACACGAACCTTATCGATAAATCGAAGCAGAGAGAAGTCGAAAGGCGAGCAGATCGAGAGGCATCTCGGAGGTCGAGTCCAATGAAGCAGGTAGCTCGCAGACATTCCACCGTCCGGTGGACGTTCCCGGTTGGGAACGACGGAGTTGCGGGCACCTGAGGTCTCGGTTCCCTTCCTGAACCCTTCAGGCCCGCTCCCGGAACCGAGCGGGCCTTTTGACTTCCCTCCGGACATCCTCAGGCCCTCCCGGAACCGGCGATGTGAACCGGAACCGGCCGCGTACGCGGCCCCGACGCGGAGATAAGCCATGACAAATCCAGAGACCGGGACGGTCCCGTCCGTGAGGAAATTCCGCTATGCCCTGATCTGGCGGCTGATGGAAGGGCAACGGCTGCGCTACGGCATGGCCATCGGAGCCCTGGTGCTCGGGTCCGGCATCCTCTATCTCGTGCCGCTGGTGCCGCAGGTGGTATTGGATGGCGTCCTGGCCGCAGATCCGACAAAGGCTTCGCCTTTCGTAGGCCGAACGATGGCCTGGGCCGGCGGAAGGGAGTTCCTGCGCGAGCATCTCTGGCTGGCCGGGCTGGCCGTGCTCCTTCTGACCGCGGGGTCGGGTCTGCTCACGTACCTTCGCGGGCGCTGGTCGACGCTGGCCAGCGAGGCGATCGCGCGGAGTCTCCGGCTGAAGCTCTACGAAAGGTTGCAGCACCTGCCCTGCGCCTGGCACGACCGGGCGGCCACCGGCGACACCGTGCAGCGCTGCACCTCGGATGTCGAGACCTTCCGGCAGTTCCTTACCGGGCAGGTCGTGGAGATCGGACGGGCGGTCTTCATGATGCTGGTGCCGCTGCCGCTCATGCTGGCGCTCGACCCGCGCATGGCCCTGGTCTCGATGGCGGTGGTGCCGCCCATCGTCTTCTTCGCGTTCGTCTTCTTCCGGAAGGTGCGGGCCTCGTTCCTGAAGGTGGACGAGGCGGAGGGACGGATGACGAGCACGCTACAGGAGAACCTGACCGGTATTCGGGTGGTGCGCGCCTTTGCCCGATCCGAGCACGAGGAGGGGCGCTTCGACGAGCGAAACCGCCGGCACCGCGATCTGGACAACCGTCTCTATGTGCTGATGGCCTGGTTCTGGTCTTCTTCGGATCTGCTCTGCATGGCGCAGAACGCGCTGGTGCTGGGCGCCGGTGGGTACTGGTTGGTCACCGGCAGGCTCCAGGTGGGGGAGTTCTACTTCTTCCTGGCTGCCGTGAACCTCTTTATCTGGCCCGTGCGGATGATGGGCCGGATCCTCACCGAGACGGGGAAGGCCACCGTCGCCATCGGACGCATCGCGGAGATCCTCGAGCGGCCGGGGGAAGACCGGCCGGCGGACCCGGCGGAACTCCCGCGTCCCGCGGGACAGGCGGGAGCGGAGATCGTCTTCGAACGCGTGCGGTTTCATCACGGCGAGGGAGAGCCGGTGCTCGATGCGGTCTCGTTCCGCGTGCGGCCGGGAGAAACGCTGGCGCTGCTCGGACCCTCCGGATCCGGCAAGACGACCATCGTGAACCTCCTGCTGCGTTTCTACGACCCGCAGGCCGGGCGCATCACCATTGATGGGGTGGATCTCTCTCGCATCGAGCGCAAAGACGTCCGGGCCGGGATCGCCGTGGTGATGCAGGAGCCGTTCCTCTACTCCAAGACGGTGGGGGAGAACATCCGGTTGGGCCGAGCGGAGGCGCCCGACGAGGAGGTCACCGGCGCGGCGCAGACCGCGGCGGTGCACGAAGCGATTGTCCACTTCGAGGGCGGGTATGGCGCCCTGGTCGGGGAGCGGGGAGTGACCCTCTCGGGCGGACAGCGGCAGCGGGTGGCCCTGGCCCGGGCGCTCCTGCGGAACACGCCGATCCTGGTCCTGGACGATGCGCTCAGCGCGGTCGACACCGATACGGAGAGCGAGATCATCGATGCCCTGCGCCGCACTCGCGGACGTCAGACCACCATCATCATTGCGCATCGTCTTTCGACCCTGGCCTATGCCGACCGGGTTGTGGTCCTGGACCGCGGACGGATCGTGGAACAAGGGACACCTGCCGAGCTGCTGCGGGAGGATGGCCTCTATCGGCGACTCTGGGAGCAACAGCATGCACTTTCTGCGGGGTTCGACAAGGAGCCGCGGTCGGTCGCCGGTTCGGCGGTATAGGCCACGAACGAACGTTGCCTCCGCGCCACCGTGCGCGCGCTCCCGGCGAGGACCGCGCGGCGGGCCCGGGGGCTGGATGGAGTAGACCAATGTCTCGCGAAGAGCTGCACGAAGAGGAATTCAAGAACCGGATCGACCCGGCGCTCTGGCGACGGATCCTGGCGCACGCCCGTCCGTATCGCGGCTGGCTTACGCTCATGGGCATCCTGGGTGTCGCCATGGCCGCGGGGGACGTCATCCTGCCGCGGGTGACCGGTCTCATCATCGACGAGGCGATGCACGGCGGCGGAGCCGCCGCGGTGCGGGTCCGGGTCCTGCAGTATCTGGGCGTCGTGACCGGGATGGCGATTCTGGTGTGGGCGTTCATCGTGGTGGCGGGCCGCATCGCCACCGGCGTGGCGTACGACATGCGGCGAGCCGCCTTCGCGCACCTGCAGCGGCTGTCGTTCTCGTTCTACGATCGCAAGCCGGTCGGGTGGCTGATGGCCCGGCTGACGTCGGACTGCGAGCGGCTGGCGGGCCTGTTGCCCTGGTTCATGCTTGATCTCTTCTGGGGATTCTCGCTCATCCTCGGGGTCACGGCGATGATGCTGCATCTGGACCGTCGCCTGGCGCTCTGCATCCTGATCACGATGCCGGTCCTGGCGGTCGTGAGCGTGTTCTTCCAGAAGCGGCTCCTGCACACCCAGCGGGAGGTGCGGAAGATCAACTCGCAGATGACCGCGTCGTTCAACGAGGCAATCATGGGGGTGCGCACCAGCAAGGCGTTGGTGCGCGAGGAGGCGAACCTCGCGGAGTTCCGGGTCCTGGCCGAGGGGATGTATGCGAACTCGGTCCGTAACGCGCTCCTGAACGCTGTCTACCTGCCGATCGTCCTCACGGCCGGGAGTGTCGGCACGGGGCTGGCGCTCTGGCAGGGCGGAATCCGCGTGGGAGATGTCAGCCTCGGCACGCTGGTGGCGTTCATGCAGTACGCGGCCTTCTTCTACGTCCCGATCCAGGAGCTGGCGGCGCGCTTCACCCAGGTGCAGGTGGCCCAGGCCTCGGCGGAGCGGCTGCAGGGGCTGCTGGACACGCCTCCGGAGATTGCGGATGCGGAGGAGGTGACGGACGGAGGCCTGGGGACGGGGGTCCGCTCCGTGGAGTTCGATCACGTCTCCTTCGCGTACGCGGAAGGCAGGGAGGTGCTCACCGACTTCAGCCTGCGGGTAGGCGCGGGAGAGACGATCGCGCTGGTCGGCGCGACCGGGAGCGGCAAGACGACGATCGTGAGCCTGCTCTGTCGCTTCTACGAGCCCACGTCCGGGGCGATCCGCATCAACGGGATCGACTACCGCCGGCTCCGCCTGCGGCGGCTGCACCAGCGGGTGGGGGTGGTGCTGCAACAGCCGCACCTCTTCAGCGGCACGGTGCGGGAGAATCTCCGGTATGGGCGGCTGGAGGCCACCGACGCGGAGGTCGAAGCGGCCGCGCGGTTGGTGGGCGCGGACGACTTCATCACCGCGCTGGAGAAGGGGTATGAGACGGAGGTGGGCGAAGGGGGCAACCGGCTCTCCACCGGCCAGAAGCAGCTCGTGTCGCTGGCTCGAGCGGTCCTGGCCGACCCGGCGATCCTGATCCTGGATGAGGCGACCTCCTCGGTCGACACCGAGACGGAGCGACTGATCCAGCGCGGGGTGGAGACGCTCCTGGGCGGGCGGATCTCGTTTGTCATTGCCCACCGTCTCTCCACCGTGCGGTCGGCCGACCGGATCCTGGTTATCGACGACGGACGCATGGTGGAGGAGGGATCGCACGAGGAGCTGCTGCGGCGGCGGGGCCGGTATCACGCGCTTTACCGCAACCAGTTCGTGCGGGAGGCCGAGGTGCGGATGCTCGAGGAGACGGCGGAGGCGGGGAGGGTGGCGGCGGCCGCGGATTCCGGCCGGTCTTGACCGGCGTCCGGTCCGTCGACGCGGCCGGCGGGGGAGTTCCGGGGACGCTCGAGCCGGAGGTTGCGGCTCCCGGAGGTTGGTCGGACGGCGGGCGGGGCCGGGGCCTCCGGCCCGTGGGCAGTCGCCGAAGTGGGGCCCCGCGGCGGAGACTTCCGTCTACTCCTCCTGGAGCAGCATCGTGCCGTTTGCCGGCACCGATGCGGTGGTCGAGGTCAAGGTGGACACCTGAAGCGCCTCGCTGTTGTCGCTTACCAGGTACTGTCGCAGGGGGGCGCGCAGGCCTGTCACGACGACGGTAAGTTCGCCCGCGGTCGGATTGGCCGCGAGGAGCGCCTTCTTGCCGGTCGGATTCCGGCCGGCCAGCAGATACAGCCCGGTCGCGGCGCCGGTCTTCCCCCCCGTGATAGAAACGTTGATCATGCGGTCATGGGTGGCCATTCGGGACCAGAGTGAAAAGGCATGAGCGTTTCGCTTGGGCCGGCCGTCGGCGTAGAACAGACCGTAGAACGTCGGCAGCAACAAGGACGTGTCGTTACCCCGAAAGAGAAGGGCCTGGCTCACCCCGGCGTGCTGCATGGCGATCCAGTGGCCGGTCAGGATGGCCGCGCCTTGCCCCCCGAGCCGCACCGCGGCGGGGTCGGCATTCTGCGCATCGGTGTTGTACTCGGTCTGGTGACTTTCCGCGGCAGCGAACCCCGAGGCATCGAGCTGCTGGCGGATGTAGGCCGCGCCGGCGGCCATTTCGGCAGGATCGTTCGAGTAGAGATGCCAGGAAAGAAAGTCCAGCGGGGCCTCGTGTTCCCGGATGTAGGCCAGAAAGTCGGCCAGGTACTGCCTGCCGCTGTCCCTCGTGAACACCAGATGGGTGAGGCCCGGGCCTCCCACCGACAGTGACGGATAGGCGGCCTTGACTGCCCGGGCCGTCTGCGCGTAGAGATCGAAGAATTCCAGGCGGGTGCGCGGCGCCGGCCAGAACTGGCCATTGTCGGGCTCGTTGCCGACCTCCACGTGGCGAAGCGGGTGCAGGCTGTGATAGCGACCGACGACGTGGACCGCGGCGGCCGCCCAGTTGGCGCGCTCCGCGGCGGTGGCCGGCGGGGATACGTTGTCCCAGGAGTCGCCGAGGCGCAGGTAACAGCCGAAGCCTCCGGCGACGATGGCCGCGAAGGCCGCGTCGCTGGCGGCGAAGTTGTACGACGAGGCCGCCTGCGGGTCCTGGCTCGGATCCGGGTACATGACGCTCATGTCCAGCGGGCCGTAGAGGTCATGCGTTCGAACGCTCTGTACGCCGATGGTCTGATATCCGACCGTCACGTCCGCGTTTCCGGCATCTCCCTGCGGCGTTGGCCCGGCGTTGACGCCCAGCAGGGGGCGGATCGTCGTCCCGCTCTCGGCTCCCAGGGCGATGGTGACGTCAGGTTTGGCCGGGGACGGTGATGTGGAGGGGCCGCTCCCGGAATCGCAGGCCGCCCAGACCCACACGGTGAGGATGAAGGGCAGAGCGGGGGCCAGGCGGGATCGGCGCATCGACTCCTCCCGTTTCGGGTGTACTCCCGTTCCACGCTCTGGTTTTCGACCTCCCTGTGGGCGTATCTGCAGAGGATTCTTCCTCCTCCGCCGACGCGAACGGGCTTCGGGCGCCGACCCTCTGAAGCAGGACCCAGGCCGGAAGGCACCGCCGCGCCGAGAGGAGACGCTCGCGAGACGATTGTGATGCGCCCGGGCGTCAGACTTCAGATGCCACGGCGATCTACAGCCATGCCGCCGCGACGTGCCTCGCGGCTCGGGATTCGCTCCGCGGCGGGACCGGGTCCCGTCCAACGGTTCCCGGAGCATGCGGGCCGTGGCCTCGTGGAGGAGGCACCGGACTGCCGGCGTCAGGCCGCCCGCGCCGGGAAAGGACGAGTTCCATGAAGGTCATGATCATCCTGGGTGTCGTGTTGTTGCTGGGCCTCGCGCTGGCCGCGATCTCCTGGGGGGCGGAGCTGGTGCAGACCGACTGGTCGGGCGGCGGGGGGGTCCCGGGACCGGTGACTGACTGGTCCAACCGGTTTGCCACCGCGTCGGCGGTGGACTGGGCCAGTCCGGCGGGCAGCCTGACCCTGCTCTCCGCCCTGCCGGTTCCCCATCCGGTCACCTCTACCTTCGGGGAGCCGGCCTGTGTGGATGCCGCCGACCTGGACGGTGACAACGATGTTGATGTGGTCTCGGTGGCCTTCCAGGGAGACGAAGTTGCGTGGTGGGCAAACGACGGGTCCGGCGGTGGCTGGGGCAAGACCATTATCGCCGCGTCGTACCCGAGCGCGAATAGCGTTCATGCCTGCGACATCGATCGCGACGGCGACATCGACGTGGCCGCCACTGCCGAAGGCGGCTCCACCGTGGCCTGGTGGGCCAACGACGGCACCGGCACCGGATGGACCTACCACCCGGTGGACACTGCCGCCGCCGGTCCGTTCTCGATCTGTTCGGCCGATTTCGACGGCGATCAGGACATCGACCTCTGCTCGGCGCTCTTCTCCGCCGGTGACGTCGTCTGGTGGGAGAACATGGACGGGTTGGGCGTCTCCTGGGCCCGCCACACCGTGGACGCGAGCTTCGCCGGCGCCTGGTGGGCGGTAGCCGCAGACCTGGACGGCGACTCCGACGTCGACATCGCGGGGGCGGGCTACAGCGCGGTCCAGATTGCCTGGTGGGAGAACACCGGCAACGGCGCGAGCTGGACGAAGCACGTCATCCGCGTGAACTTCCCCGCCGCTCTCAACGCCCGGGTGGCGGACATCGATGGCGACGCCGACCTGGACGTCATGGGGGCGGCCAACTCCGGCCGCATCTTCTGGTGGGAGAACGAAGGAAATGCCGCCACCTGGTCCGAACACCAGGTGGAAGTGGGCCTGGCCGGTCCGTTCGGGGCGCGTCTCTCCGACCTCGACGTCGACGGAGACATCGACATATTGACAAACGAGCGGACGGGCAACCGGGTGATCTGGTACGAGAATGTCGGCGGGAGCGGCATGTCGTGGCTCAAGCACCTGGTGGACGGAACCTCCCAGGGGCCCAACGACGTGATGGCGGCGGACGTCGACGGCGACGGCGTGCCGGAGATCATCTCCACCTTCTCCTGGGACAACAGCATCCTGTGGTATGAGCCGTCGAACGAGTACCAGACCGGCGGCTCCCTGGAATCGTCCACTCTCGACGGAGGCGGCGCGGTGGATGACTGGGGGACGATCGCCTGGACATCCACGGGAGGGCCGGGCACCTCCGTCCGGGTGCAGGTGCGCGCATCCAGTGACCCGGCCAACCTGGGATCATGGGCCGAGGTGGCGGCGTCGGGAGACGATCTCTCGAGCTACATCGCCGGCGGCACCCGGTATCTCCAGTACCGTGTGCTCCTCGCGACGGCCGACAGCACGGCCACCCCGAGCATGGATGAGATCCAGGTGAGTTGGCTCAGTCCGGCGGACGTGGAAGAACCCGCCTCAGGCCAGATCGTGACCCCGTGGTGCCGGCCGACGCCGAACCCTTCCCCCGCCGGGCGGACTACCCTCGAGTTCGGTCTCCCCCGTTCGGGTGCGCTGGAACTGGCTCTCTACGACGCCGCGGGCCGCAGGGTGCGGACCATCGCCGACGGCTTCCACACGCCGGGCGTCCATCGGAGGGTGATTCCAGGCTTGCCCGGCGGCGTGTACCTCTATCGCCTGCGCGCGGAAGGAGGCCAAAGCACGGGCAAGATGGTCGTGAAGTAGCTCTCGGCGGCGCCTGCCTGTCAGCCGCCCGGGGCGCGCCCGCCGGCTGGTCGCGAGTGGGAGCGGCCGGCGATGAACGTGTACGCGCGACGAATGGCGGTGACCGGGAGCCGGTGCGGTTGGACGGCGGCCACCTCCTCAGTCGCCGTCCGGCCCGCCGGACAGCAGCTCCGCGGCCAGGCGAAAAAGCGTCGTCTCCGACACCGCCGCCGTCGCCGTTGCCGACGGGCGCGGGCGGCGCGCGATGGAGCGTAAGGTACCGGCAGAAGCTGCCGGGCCGGCGGAGGGTGGGGCCCCACCCAGCACCTCACCCTCCGCCCTGTCGCCGGTCTCGCCGGCCATGTTCCGGATGTCTTCCAGGCGGGCCCGCAAGCGACCCGAGAGAATCGGACCGGCGAGAAGCGCCTTGGCCAGGCGGACGGCCGGCGCGATCCGACCGCTCTGCCAGTGCCTCTCGGCCCACGCGCCGATGATCGCGCACACCATCGGCTCATGATGAGCGGCCACCGCATCCCGCAAGGCGCTGGCCAGCAGGCGGCCCGCAGCCGCCGTGTCGTTCCGGGCCACGGCCAACCGCGCCCCGAGGAGATCGTGCCACGAAGGAGACCATCCCCGGTACCATGCGTCCTGGATTGGGGCAGAGGTTCCGGGCCCGGCCGGCGTCGACGCGGCGGTCAAAGCCCGCTCCAGACTCCAGCGAGCTTCCTGCGCGTCGTCGCGGTCGAGCGCCGCGAGGCCGGCGAGAGCATGAAGGTGGCTCGCCCAGGGCGCGTCTTCGATGGCCTCCGCCGAGGCCAGGGCGGATGCGAGAAGCGAGCCCGCTTCCGCCACGGTCCCAGCCAGGCAATGGATCTGTGCCACCCTGGTCTGCGCCAGCCCGATCCGGACGCGATTGCCCCGCTTCTGGGCCAGCTGCAGCGCTTCCTCGCCGTGCCGGAGCGCGTCCTGGATCGCGCCTGTGCGCAGCGACACGCGAGCGATTCCATCCAGGCAGTCGAGCACCCCGTCCGGATCGGCCCCCAGTCGCCGGCGCAGAACCAGGCTCTCTTCGTAGCGGCGGCGCGATCCACGAAGAAGCCCTCGTTCCTCCAGGAGGAGCCCCATGACATAGACGCCCAGGGCGACCGACCATCGATCGCGGCTGCGGCGCCGCAGGGTCAGACTGCGATGCAGGGCACGCAGCCCCTCCGCCGGGTCGCCGGCCCGAAGGTGGTAGGCGAGAACCTCCCAGGCCAAGCCCGCGCACCAGAGATCACCGGCGGCCTCACAGGAAAGGGCGCCATCACGGAGATCCGCCATTCCTCGTTTCAGAGGGGGATCGACGGCGAACGCCAGAGCGGCAGCGAAGGCCTGGTCCTCGGGCCTGCCCGAACCCTGGAGGTCCTTTCGCCCGAGCAGGGTCAGGCGAAGGCGGCGGCGCGGATCCTGGTAGCGCAGGAACCAGGCCTGCGCCACCCGGGAGAGCGCCCGGAGACGCTGCCCTTCAGGTCCGGTCAGGTAGCGCCCGCCGGCAGCGAACGTCTCCGCGCCTTCGACCACGCGGCTGCTCATGTCATAGAAGAGAAAGAGCGACCGGAAGGCCCTGGACATCGGCTTGAGCCAGCGCCGCTCGGCTGCCCGCAGCCAGGCCGGGCGCAGACTGTACCGATCCCGAGTCAAGACGCGCAGGGCCCTTGTCTGGCCGGCCCCCTCCAATGCCGCCCGGGCGGTGGCCAACTTCTCAAGGTAGTGGCGCGCGGCGCGATCCCGCGCCGCGTTTTCCTCCCGAGGCGATCTGCGGAGCTTCTCCCGGCCGAACTGGCGAAGAGTTTCCAGAACCTCCATCCGATCATCGTCCACGCGCCGTAGCAACGACTGCTCCACCAACGACGCCAGGACCTCCGGTGTCGTCCTTCCTACCGCCAGAGCCGCCGCGCGGTCGAACGAGCCGTCGAGGAGGGAGATCCGGCGTAGCGCGGCCCGCTCCCGGGCGGATAGCCGGTTCCACGACTGTTCGAAGACGACGCGCAGGCTCTGGTGTCGGTTCGGGAAGTCCGCCCTGGGGGCGGCCTCCAGATCCAGGCCGGCCGCGAGCCGTCGGGCGATCTCCGCGGGGCTCAGACTGTCACTCCAGGACGCGGCCAGCTCGATGCCCAGGGGATGACCGCGCAGCCTCCGGGTGATGTCCGCGGCCGCCAGGAGATTCTCTCGAGACGCAGCGCCCTTTGCGTGCCGCCGCCGGACTGCCTGGAGGAAGAGCCGCACGGCCGGGCAGCCTGAGATCTCCTCCGCAGACGCCTTGCGGGCCGGCCAGGGCAGACCTTCCACCTCCAGGACCCGCTCGCCGGCCAGGTGAAGCCGTGACCGGGAGGTGGCGAGCACCGCCGCGTGCCGCGTCCCGGCCAGGATCGTGCGCAGGGGGCCGAGATCACGACCGACCTGCTCGAGATTATCGAGGACGAGCAGGATCCGCTTTTCGCGGAGGAAGTCGATGAGTTCCGCACCGGGTGAGGCGGTCGCGGGCCCGGTGTGAGCCGTGGCGCGGTCGCGTCCACCGAGCGGCAGGCACAGCGCTTCGGCCAGCGCCGCCGGCAGGAGGTTGCCGTCCTCCACCGACACCAGCCGAACGAAGACGACGCCGTCGGTGAACGAGCGATCGAGCCTCCGGCCCGCCTCGAGGGCCAGGCGCGTCTTGCCGCATCCGCCGGGACCGGTCAGGGTGACCAGGCGCGATTCCGGGGCTTCGAAGCAGCGTGCGATTTCGTCCAACTCGCCTTCTCGCCCGACGAACGGAGTCGGGGCGGCCGGCAGGACGGTCCGCGGCCTCTCCACCTGCGTGGACCGTGACCCAGCCGGGCCGGGGTCCTCGGCCATGATCTGGTTCCGCAGCCGAAGCGTCTCCCGGCATGGAGCGACATCCAGTTCGCGCGCCAGAAGCTTGCGGCATCGCTCGTACGCCTGCAGCGCCTCCGCACGCCGGCCCAGGCGCAGGAGTAGAGCCATCAGGGTGCGCAGCGCCCGCTCATCGAGCGGGTCGAGTTCCAGACGAAGGCGGGTGGTGGCCAGCGCCGCTTCCCAGTCGCCGCGCTCCTGGCGCACGCGAATCAGCGCATCGAGCGCCCTTCCTTGAGCAGTCCGTAGCGCCTCTTCCTCCCGTAGCTGCCACTCCTCGAAGGCAACGCTGTCTGCCAGGGAGAACCCCGCCAGGAACTGCCCCTGGTAGAGGGCAACAGCCTCTTTCAGCATCGCCTCCGCCCGGGGATGGAGTGCATCATCCGCCCCCAAAGCGAGTCCCGCCTGCTCGAGCAAACGACGGTGCTCGCGGGTGTCGACGAAGAGCCCTTCTCCCGGATGCAGCGCAACCATGTCCCCCTCGATCGAGAGCCAGGGGGCCAGCCCCGCCCGGCGGAGAAGCCAGAGGTGGTTACGAAGCTGCGTGTGCGCGTCCTCGCGCCCCGCGTCGGGCCAGAAGACGGCCGCCAGGAGCTCGCGCGTCTGCGGAGTGCGGCTGGCGGCGAGATAGGCGGTCAGACCGAGGGCCTTGCGGCGCCGGAGGGGCGGGGCCGGCCCGGACGCGAGAATGCGCGGAGGTCCCATGAGGCGGATCTCGAGTTTCGCCACCGGCGTGCCTCCCTTCCTGACGGTATGAAGCATGACAGGCATCGCGATCACATACCAGCGGCGGGTTGCCGGCCGGCTGGAGCCGACCGCGGAGACCTGCTAGAATCGTCGCAGGTCCTTGAGTCGGAGATGGCACGAATTCCACGCGGGAGGACCCATGTTCAAGCACCCTCGAAGACGCTGGCTGCGGTCGCGCGCGCGGCACACGGCTCTTGCGCTCGCCGGGACCTCTCTTCTCATCGCTTATTGGGCGGTCTTTCCCCGCATGGCGCGGGCGGAAGTCCCCGACACGCTTTGGACGAGAACCTACGGCGGCGCCAACATTGATGTCGCCTACGACGTGCAGCCGGCTGCCGACGGCGGCTTCATCGTGACGGGCTATACGCGCTCGTTCGGCGCCGCGGGGCACAACCTGTGGCTATTCAAGGCGGATTCGTCCGGAAACCCGCAATGGAACTTCGCCTTCGGCGGTAGCAGCGACGATGAAGGGCAAGCGGTTTGCCGGACGACGGATGGCGGGTACGTTGCCGCGGGTTTCACGCAGTCCTCGGGAGCGGGCGGCAAGGACGTGTGGCTGGTCAAGGTGAACGCCTTGGGGAGCCAGGATTGGATACGGAACTTCGGTGGCTCCAGCGATGATGAGGCCTACGCCATCCAGGAGACGGCGGAGGGCGGGCTGATCATCGCCGGCGCCACTTCCTCGTTCGGGGCGGGCAGCCGGGACATGTGGCTGATCAAGACCAATGCGTCCGGGAATCCCGTGTGGACCCGGACCTACGGAGGGCTTGCGTCCGACGGCGCGTGGTCGGTCTCCCAGACGTCGGATGACGGGTTCATCCTTGCCGGATGGACGTTCTCCTATGGTCCCAGCGGTCTCGGGAACGCCTGGCTGGTGAAGACCGATTCGCTCGGCATCATGGAGTGGAATCGAGCCTTCGGGGGATTGGACGTCGACCGGGGCTATGCGGCGCGCCAGACCGCCGACGGCGGGTACATCATGGCCGGATACACCGACTCGTTCGGGGCGGGGCTTTACGACCAGTACCTCGTGAAGACCGATGACGAGGGAACGGAGCAGTGGAGCCGGGCGTTCGGCGGGACCGGCCGGGACTATGCCAACGCCGTGGTCGAGACCGAAGATGGCGGATACCTGACCGCGGGATACACCCTCTCGTACGGCGCCGGCGGCGACGACATGTACCTCGTGCGAACGAATGGGGACGGCGATTTCCAGTGGTACACGACCTTTGGAGGATCCGCCTCCGACGTGGCCTACGCCGTGGCGAATACCCAGGACGGCGGCTACGTCGTGGCGGGGCATACGCTCTCCTCGGGGGCGGGACTGCACGATGCCTGGGTGATTCGTCTGGAGCCGGAGGGTCCCTCGGCCGTGCCCGCTCCGGTCCGGGCTCCCGGTCTGACCGTCGAGGTCCGACCGAATCCGTTCCTGCAGGCGGCGACGATCACCTACGCCGCGCCGGGAGCATCGAGGGTGCGGCTGGGCATCCACGATACCCGCGGGAGGCTGGTAAGGACGATCGAGGGCGGGAGTACGCAGTCCGGCGCCGGCACCCTCGTGTGGGACGGTCTTGGCTGGGACGGTTGCCGCGTGGCACCGGGGATCTACTTCTTTCGCCTCGAAGGGGGCGGGATCCAGACCGCCGTCAAGGTCGTACGTCTGGGCGACTGACCGGTTCTGGCCGGCACGCGATCCGGCGGCGGTACGGTTCCGGTGCGCGGTTCCAGAACCAGGGAGGTGAGTCATGAAGATGCTGGCTGCCGTGCTCGTCCTGGCGGGCCTGCTCGCAGCTCCTGTCGCTGCGCAACAGTGGATTGCGATCTGGACGGAGGACGACTCCTGGGTCGCGGTCGCGGACGATGGGCAGATGTGGCAGCTCATTCCCGGCAACCTCCCACTCGAGGTGGGCTCGTTCGGGCCGGGCCCCTGGGTGGATTTCGCCCGGAAGACGATCCATCCCCGTCAGTACTTCGCCCTCAAGTCGGACGGCGAGATCTGGACCCAAGGCATCTTCGGGCCGGCCACCCTGTGGCGCAGCCTTCCGAGCGATCGCGAGTGGTGCGCGCTCGAGCTTGACCAGGAGGCCGGATTCGAGCCGTATTGGGCCCTGAGCTGCGACGGCGAGGTCTGGGCCCTGTCCGATCCGCCGCAGTACGTGACCACCTTCGCGCCGCCGCCCACCCCGGCATCGACGACGAGCTGGGGGCGGGTGAAGGGGGAGTTCCGCTAGGCCTCTCCGATCCGCGTCTGTCGAGGACTCTATTGCCGGCATCGGGCGGCCCTGCCCAGGAGCCGCACGCCGCGGCTGCGGCTGCGATGCCTGGGCAGGGCGGGGCCGTGAACCGCGGCGGTCACCGCAACACGGTGACCTGCCGCACCTCCGTCTTGCCGGCCGTTGCCATGCGGACGAAGTAGACGCCGCTGGGCAGGGCGCGACCGGCCTGATCGGTCGTCCGAAACGCGAGCGCATGCTCCCCCGGCTCTCTGGTGCCGTTCCAGAGCTCGCGCACGCGGCGGCCGGCGGTGTCATACAGCTCGATGCGGACCGGCTCCCGAGAGCCGAGCCGGTAGGTGACCATCGCGCCGTGGTGGAGCGGATTGGGCCGGCAGGAGACGATGCCGGTTACAGGAACCGGTACCGGCTCACTCGACACCTCCGAAGAGGTCTGCCGCACGATCGAGATGGTGATGTCGTCGAGCGCCGCTTCCACGAGACCCACCGGCTCCTGATCCTCGGCGACGAAGCGGAACTGCAGGGTGCCGGTCAGCGGGACGAACGCGCTCAGGTCGAACGCATGGTACGTCCACTGGTTGGCGTTCGTCGTGGTGTGCTCCAGGTGCACCCAGGTCGTCCCGTCGGTCGTCACATCCACCGACCAGTAGTCGTTCGTCCCGGGGTTCGTACCGAGGTTGTTCGTGAACCAGCGCCAGTACGAGATCGTGGCTCCCGTCGCCCCCGCGGCATTGAAGATCGGCGAGAGAAGAGTGGTCTTGCCGCCGTCCACGTCGGCGTCGCCCGGAAGGCCGCCGACGGCAGCGTTGCCGGTGACAAAGCAGAGGCTGGCCGGATCGGCGGTGTGATCGTACTCCGGCTGGGACTGCTGTCCCTGGTATGCCGTCCCCACCGGTTCGGCCCGGACCCACAATCCGCCGGTGGCGTTGTCATCGGGCGCCCCGAGAGTCCAGCCGCGGTGGGCCTCGGCGTCGTCGAACCACGGTCCGACCGGCACTTCCACCGGCAGCATCGCCGCGAATCCGACCGGCCCGGCCAGCGCCAGGTGGAAGAGCGGCATGGACGGGCTCGGGCAACCCGGCAGCACCTGCACCTCGAACGTCCCGATGACTCCTTCTCCACCGGCGGGTACCTGGCCGCAGGTCCCCTCCGCCAGGGTCACCACGATGTTCGGATCGTCGCACGACAGGGTGCCGGTGAGATCCAGGGCGTCTCCATGTCCGGAGTTGAGCAGTGTCGGCTGGAGCCGGAACGACTCCCCGGGCTCGACCACGCCGTCACCGTCGCCGAGCGGCGGGGCGTCGTCCGGGAATGCCGCGCCCGCCTGCAGAACCGGGGCCTGCGCCGTCAGGGCGAAGTCGAAGGCCCAGGATCCTTCCGGGCTGGTCGCCTCCAGATGGAACGGAATCGAGTGCAGATCCGGCACCGATCCCGAGACGGTCAAGCCGAACGGAACATCGGTGGTGCCCGAAACGCCCGGAGCAAGGCCCGGGAGAGCCACCTGCGTCGGATCGAGGAAGGCGAACGGGTCCGAGGAGGAAAGCAGCGCCGTGCCGGTCGTGGTTGCGGCCACTCCGACATTCTTCAGCATGACCTGCAGATCGACGGTCTCGCCGGCGTCACAGCCGCTGTCCCCGTCGCCGAACTGCTGATCATCCACGGTCTTCGATTCCAGGATGAGGTACGGTCCGCTCGGCGTGATCACCTGGATGTCCGCCTGATAGGGCTCCCGGTTCTGGGCCGTGACGCACAGGTGCGCCGTTCCCGGCAGGATCTCCGTCCAGATCGGCAGCGTGAGGCCGCCGTTGGCGTCGGTGGTGCCCGCGCCCACCAGCACGCCATCCTTGGTCAGGCCGCAGTAGCTGTTCGGCGCGGCCGTGATCTCGATCGAGGTCCAGCCGATCATGATCGTCGCCGGATGGGTGACCGGGTTCTCCGCCGGCACGCCGAGATAGCAGCTCAAGCTCGGATCGCCCATCAGGTTGTAGATCGTCCAGTAGTAGGACGTGAGGCCCGAGCCGGACTCGGTCACCGCGAGGTTACCGCAGAAGATGAGGGCGTCGTTGGTCACGTACCATTGCGGCACTTCCTCGTTGTGGTCGTGGAACAGTCCGTCGTATCCGCCCATATGGGCCGGATCGAACACCGGGTGCTCTACGATCGAGGCCCGGTAGCCGACCCCGAAGTAGTAGTCCTCGTCCCAATAGGTCGAGTTGCTGCCGCCGATATAGCCGATGGCACCCTTGTTCGCGGCGCGCAGCCAGGTCTCGGCGAAGCACTCAGTACCGTAATCGTAGTCGCTTGTCAGGCAGCAGTTGCCGACCGCCAGGCAGTACTCGCCGTTGTTGGCGAGGCTGTTGACGTTCGACTGCGTGAAGCTCGGATCGCTCCAGGAGGTCTCCGAGCCGTGGGCCGTGTAGTTCACGAAGCCGACGCCCTGGCTGACCTCCTGGATGATCTGCGACGCCTGGCCCCCGGAGTTGGGATAGAGGTGGGTGTAGCTGTAGATACCATGCGCCGTGTTGAAGTAGTTCTGGGTCCCGTAGTTGATCTGGCCGTTGGCCCAGGTCTGGCCATGACCGGAGTCCATCCCCGCGATCATGACCACCTTGCCGAGGTAACTCGGGTCCGGCATGGTGAACTGATCGTACATCAAGGTCTTGTCGATGATGGCCTGGAGGTTGCTGGAGTTGCTGCAGCTGAACCTCCCGTAGTACATCTCCGGCAGCATGTCGGCGCCGATGGAGCAATAGGGACGATCCGTAGCATCTCCGTCCTCGAGCCAGGTAGGCATCACGTTGGTGTCGCCCACGAAGAGCACAAAACTCGGCGCGGGCTGCGTCGGCGTGCCGTTGTTGTAGAGGTTGTGGAGCCACGTCCGGATGGACGAGGTGGTGGTGCCGACTTCCGGGGTTCCGGTCACTCCGACGATGACGTTGAATCCGCGCAGTTTCTTCCAGTCGATGAACGTCTGGAGCTGCGCTTCGTACGCCGGGGGGGTGACAATGGCCATGGTGACGATTTCGCGCACGAGGTCCGGGTGCAGAGCGTGCTGTCCCCGGTAGCCATCGATCCGCTCGTAGACTCCCTTGAAGAACGGGCTGTAGGTGTTCATCGCGATCTGCTCGCCCGCGGCCCGGTCTCCCCCTTCGAAGCGGATGCGCACTTCCATCCGGTCGTGCACCACGAGCCTGCCTTCCGCCGGCACGTACTCCACGGGCGAGATCTCCAGCCGGCCGAGACGCACGGCGCGCAGGGTGCCGAGGTCGATCATCGCGGCCCGTTCCCGGGCGATGTGCGGGACCTGGTAGGCGGCCCGGTCGTAGATGAACGGTGTGGTCGCGGGGTCGGCGCTCTTCGACATCGACGGCTGCGCCGGAAAGATCGGGTCCGTGATGCCGTAGTCGGCGAGGTTCACCGTGCGGCTGCTCAGCGGCACGATCTCGACGCGAGTCGTCGCCCCGACGGGAATCGCCACCAGCCGGTTCATCATCGGCAGCTCGGGTTCGCCCTCGCCCATGGAGTGATGGAAGCCGGGCAGGATGAGCCGGGTGAACTCGCCGTCGACCGTGGCCACATCGACGGCCTCGATGCCGCCCACCTGCACCTCATAGACGAGTGCGTCGTCTCGCTGCTCGACCAGCGTCAGTGACGATCGCTCGGATCCTAGCGAGATCGTGCGGGTCGAAGCCGACGTGATCGAAGCCAGGACCAGTAGACCCAGGACGGGAAGCAGCACGCGATACAACTTCATTGCGGCATCCTCTCCGAAAGGAATGATTGTGGGGGGTGACGATCCGGTCTGGCCAAAGCCGGTATGTTCATGCCACAGAGGATCATAACACATCAGCGCGAACCGTGCGCGCGGGAATGGGCCGGGAGTGCGCCACGATTGAGATGAGACTGGTTCTGGTCGGGGGCGAAGCCCGGCGCCTGGTGCGCCCTATGTCCATGTCCTGTCTCCACTCGGCGCGCAGCCCCCTCCGGCAAGGCGGGAGCGACCACCGCGCGGCCGCGCGTCCGTCACCGGGGCGCCACGCCCGGAGAGCACATGCCCGAACGCCCGTGGCGGCCTGGCCGGCCGTCCGTCTGTCGCCAACGCGAGCCGGTGGACCGGACTGTTCCGGAGTACTAGCCTTGGCGGTGTGCGGACCGACGCGGGGAGTGAAGGAAGTCCAGCATGAACCACTCGGAATGGCTCTCGGTCTTGTGTATCGGCCTCACTCTGTCTCTCTGTTCGGTGGTCTATGGCGGCGAAGGCGACCCGAGTCTTCTCCGCCCGGGCATCCACCTGGATCTCGGCTGCGGCTACAACCATGTTCTCGGAGATCTCACCACCGTCTGGAAGGACGGCGGCAGCCTCATGATCGGCCTGGGCTACAAGCCATGGCCTTCCCTTGGGATCGAGGCTGCCGGCGATCTCGGATACGGCGGCATGACGACGAAGATGAAGAACTCCGTGCACGTCTACGACCCGACAACCGAGACCTATGGCGACCGTCGGAGCTCCGGCGGCGTCTACTACGGATGGAGCTTCGGACCTCGTTACTTCCATCGCATCTCCCGATCGCGTTTTATCGCCAGCGCCGGGGCGGGCAGTCACTACTACGGACAACAGGAGTCGGGAATCGACCAGGTCAAGGGGTACTCCAACCGCTGGACGTACGGCTGGGGCTACTATGGCGCGGCGGCAGTGCACAGAGTTGTCGACACGGGGAGAATCCCGGTCCGGATCGGGATCCAGATTCGATACACATCGGTCCATGCGAAGGTGAACGACTTCTACTATGACCGGTACTACGGCGCGGAGAGCTATGACGCCATTCCGGCCACGCATGTCCAGGATCGACGTGTGACTGTGGCCGTCTCCGCCGCCTTCGGTTCCTGAGATGGATCAAGGGGCGGCGGAACCGTTCCGGAACCGCCGCCCCTGTTGCGCCGCGAAGAGATACTGGTCGCCGATCAGCGCAGCACGGTGACCTGCCGCACTTCCTGCCGGCTGGGCGTGTCCATCCGGAGGAAGTAGATTCCGCTGACGAGCGGGCGCCCGGCAGAATCGCTCGCCGGGAAGGAGAGCGTGTGCTCGCCGGGTTCGCCCTGGCCGCTCCACACTGTACGGACGCGACGGCCGGCAGTGTCAAACAGCTCGATCCGGACTGCCTCTCGCGAGCCCAGGCGATACGTGAGCAGCGCGCCCTGCCGCAACGGGTTGGGGCGACAGCTCACAATGCCGGCCGGGAAGCCGCCGTTCGATCCGGTGGCGGGCACCGCCGACATCGACTGCTTCTCGATGGTGACGGCGATGTCGTCGACCGCCGCCTCGACGAGACCGACCGGCTCCGGATCCTGCACCACGAATCGGAACTGCAGCATCCCCGTCAGCGGAACGATGCCTTCCAGATCGAAGAAGTGATAGGTCCACTGGTTGGCGTTGGTCAGCGTGTGCTCGAGGTAGACCCAGTTCGTTCCGTCGGCCGTGACCTCCACCGACCAGTAGTCGTTCGTACCGGGGTTGTTGCCGAGGTTGTTGGTGTACCAACGCCAGTATGAGAAGGTGGCGGTCGTCGCGCCGGCGGCGTCAAACACCGGCGAGAGAAGCGTGGTCTTGCCCGCATCCACGTCCGCCGCTCCGACCCCGCCCCCCACCACGCCGTTGCCGGTCACGAAGCAGAGGCTGGCCGGGTCCTCGGTGTGATCGTACTCCGGCTGGGCTTGCTGTCCGTTATAGACGGTTCCAACCGGCTCTTCCCGCACCCATTGGCCCGAAGTCGCATCATCACCGGGCACTCCCAGGCTCCAACCCATGTCGGACTCCGCGTTGTCGGTCCAGGGACCGATGCAGAACAGGAGATTGTAGGGGACCTCATAGGCGTCGGGCCCGGTCATCTCCAGGACCAGGAATCCGGCGTAGCCGTCCGGGCACAGAGGCGAGACCTGCACCATACCTCCGTCGGTGGTGACGCTCTGACCCGGAAGGATCGCCCCCACGTGGTGGGTGGATCCGTCGGTCACGAAGTAGCCCTCTCCCTGCAGCGTCACGGTCAGGTCCGGCGTCGCCACGCCGCCGGAGTTGTCGATGCGCACCGTGAGCCACACCGTCTCTCCGGGATCGGCCACGCCGTCCCCGTCACCGCTGCTGTCATCGACGCCGGTGATCGACGCGGTGTAGGTGGGCGCCTGGGCGCTCAGGTCGAGCGGCAGCACGGACGGCACCTCGTTGACGTTCAGCACCATCTCCAGCGGATCGCCCTGGGATATCGCGTCGGATATGTCGAAGACAAACGGCTGGCCGTTCGCCACCGTCCCTTCGGAGGGAATGGGGCCGTAGGCGACTTCGCCGGTGATCATGGTGACGTGCGGGGAGCCGGAGACCAGGGTGCCGATCACGTTCGGCCCTTCGGAGAGACCCAGATTGTGCAGCGCGACGAACAGCTCGATCCTCTCGCCGAAGTCGATCATGCCGTTGCCGTTGCCCTGAGAGGCTCCTTCGTTGTCGTCGTCGATCGTGATCTGGTCCAGGGTCAGGTAGACCCCTTCCATGTTGCCGAACAGGTTGAGGATGTCTCCGAGGTCAGCCGGGGTGCTGCTGTACTGGGGCGTTTCGTCCTCGTTGTCGTGGGACTGGGCGTAGATGAACGCCTCGTGCATGGAGACCATGGTGTCGTTGTTCGTATCGGCGTCGACCGGGGTCCCGTTCGGCATCTCCCAGCCCACGGCGGACGTCCAGTAGTAGACGAATGTGTCGTAGACGTAGTCCGGGCCCATGGCCCAGGAGTACTCATTCCAGTTCGCCGCGGTGGCGATCACCCGCCCGTCGCCCTGCAGGTCGTCGACCATTCCGCCGCTGAAGCACTGCTCGAAGGTGCAGATGATCGTTTCGCAGGGCAGGGCCGCGACGTAGCCGGCCATCTGATCGTCCCGCAGTTCCTGCCAGCTCCAGAGGTTGAGGTAGCAGTCGTGACCCGATTCCTGGCCGCCGTGATCGGTCGTGAAGATGAAGAGCTGGTCCGTCGCGGTCAGGCTGGCGGCGAGCTCGTCAAAAACCTGATCGACATACTGGAGGGTGGCGGGATACTCGGTGTCCGCGTCGCCGTCCCCGTCCAGGTCGGTCGGGGAGTTGGTGCCGTCCGAGCGATCGGCGGCGGTACTGGTGCCATCCGAGATGCAGACGCGGATGTGGTCGTCGGCATATCCGTAATAGTCCACCAGCGTCCGGTAGATGAAGGCGCAATCGTTCCAGTACCGGATGTGGTTGTTCGAGGCGTCCGCTCCGCCGCTGATGATGAAGGCGTAGGCCTGTCCCCGCGACTGCTTCGGCTTCGGCAGCCCGCGGAGTCGCTCGCTGTACCGGGCCAGCGCCGCTTCCGAGACACCGGGGTCCGGGTTGTCCCGGCCGTGCGTGATCTCGGTCAGTTCCGAACGCGTGCGCGGCGGCACCATGGCGTCATACCGCTGCACTTCGGCGGTCGAGGCGTCCACGAAGAAGTAGGAGCACGCGTGCTCCCAGTTCGCCCGGGGATGGCGGTCGACGAAGATGAACCAACCGGGCGCGGGGGTCCGGAAGACCTCGCGCTTCCAGCTGGAGACCGTCTGGCCGGCGGGAAGCGCCTGGGGGGAGACATACAAACGGATCCCGTCGAGCGTGCCTCCGAGCTGCGTTTCGGTCACGAGGGACACGGCCTCGTCGCGACCGATGGTTGCGGCCGCGACCGGAGAGATCACGGCCAGGGCGCCCCCTCCGCCTAAGATGAGCAAAAGAATCGCCAGCCGAAGGGCCGGCGCATGCGGATTCCGGCGAACCGAGGAGTTCCTGCGCATCGAGTCTCTCCCTTCCTGTGCCGCCCCCAGCCGTCCCGCGCTCCCAGCCGCGGTGAGTCGGGGCTCTGATATGATCCAAGATGACCAGTATGATTGTAACACTTCAAGATAGAGGGGTGAGACTGCTCAATCAGGGAGACCGGATGAGGTGGACGGCCTCCGGCTTCCGCCATGAAGGATGAACGGCTGGCGGGCGCGATGCGACAGCGGGTCAAGGGCCTTCGCGGGGGCTACAGAGCGCGTTCCGCGAGTACCGCCGACGCCCCGGGGCCGCGACGCCGGTGGAGCGGAATTCGCGGCCGCTGCTCCATAAAGTCAGATTCGACATATCGTTAGCGGTCTTCATCAGAGAGCCGACGGGTGCCGGCCGCCGATCTTGAACCCCTCTGCCCGGCCGGCGCGGTTGGCGGCCATCCCGCATCCCGCCGGGACCCCCGCCTCTGGCCGGTTCGTTAGCCGTCGCGGAGCGCATCGGCCACGGTCCGCCGGGCCGCGCTTCGCGCCGGGAAGTAGCCGCCAATGATCCCCAGGGCCACCGAGGCCAGGAGGCCGGCGGCCAGGATCCCGGGAGTGATCCGGAACTTGAAGGCGACCTCGCTGAAACTGGCCCAGTTCGTCGTCCCGGTGGAAATGCCATGAACGGGAAGGGCCAGCAGGCAGCCGAGAACGCCGCCGACCAGGCACAGCAGGACCGACTCGAACAGGAAGCTGAGCAGGATGCTGCGGGGCCGAAAGCCGAGCGCGAGCATGGTGCCGATTTCCTTCGCGCGCGCGCCCACGGCCGCATACATCGTATTCAGCGCGCCGAAGACCGCCCCGACTGCCATGATGGCGACGAGGAAGAACCCAAGGGCGCGGATGATATTGGCCAGCTGTTCCGACTGCGCCTTGTAGTAGTCGTCCTCGTGTCGGGCGTCGATCCGCAGGCGCGGGTCGGCTTCGATCCGTTTCACCAGGGATTCCAGTCCCGTGGCGGGATCGACCAGCCGCAAGGTCAGGGAGCTGTAGCCGTTCCGGTTGAAAGCCGGCGCGAGGATTTCCCCGTCTCCCCAGATCTCCGACTCGAACCCGCTGCCGCCGGCTTCGAAGATCCCGACGACCGTCCACTCGCGGGCGCCAAAGCGCACCTTCTCTCCCAGGTCGCATCCGGCGAACCGCTGCGAGAGGGGGCGGCCCACGATCACTTCGGGGATGCCGGGCTGGTACATCCGTCCGGCCACGATCCGCACGCTGGGACGCAGGCGGAGGGCCCGCGCATCCGTGCCCCGCACCGTGACGTTCGAGGACCCGACCGGGTCGTTCCGTCGCGGGAGGTTCGTGACCACGACCACCTCGGCGGTGGCCAGGGCTTGCCCGTCCCGGAGGCGCGCCGTCTCGGGCATGGTCTCGATGATGCGGGCGGTTTCCCGGCTGAAGCCGGAGAGCACTTCGCTGTTCGAGCCGGCGCGGGTTACGATGACATTGTCGGGGCGGCCGGTGACGACCAACGCCTGCCGGAAGCCGTCCGCCAGGGCGAGCGTGAGCACCAGGATCGCCACCACCAGCGCGATCCCCCCGGCCGTCATCAGGGTGGCCGTGCGCCGCACGAAGAGATTGCGGAGGTTGTACTGGAGGGGTACCGCCACGCTACGCTCCCGCCTTCCTCTCCGCTCGGCCTCGAACTGTGCTCATGCCTCGGCTCTCCTCAGGCTTCGGACGGCCTTCCGGCCGGGTCACCCCACATGCCGGAGCGCGTCCACGACCTTGAGCCGCGAGGCGTTCCAGGCCGGGATGGCCCCGCTGAGCAGGCCCATCGACAGCGCGATGCCCAGCGCCCGCGCCATGGTTCCCGTGGTCACCACGAAGGAGGGGAAGAAGCCGCCGCCCGTGAACCCGCTGGCGTCATAGACCACCCGGGCCAGGACCGTTCCCAGGAGACCACCGGTGAAGGAGATCAACAACGACTCCGTGAGAATGAGGGTGAGCACGATCCGATCGTTGAACCCCACCGCCTTCAGCACGGCGACTTCGCGGGTCCGCTCTCTCGCCGCCATCATCATGGTGTTCATCGAGACCAGGATGATCGCGATGACGATGGCCGTTCCCACCGCGTAGATCACCATGCGGATATTGCCCATCATGGTGATGAAGCCGAGCTGGAACGCGCGTTCCGTCTCGGTCTTGGTCTCGGCCGCGCTGTTGGCGAAGGTGGCGTCGATGGCCCGGGAGACGTTCCCGGCCTGGGTCGGATCGGCCAGCTTCACGACGTACCAGCCGACCTGGTTGAGGCCGCCGAAGCGCTGGTTCAGGAACTCCCAGGAAAAGATCAGGAAGTTGGTGTCGAGGTTGGCGGTGCGGGCACCGGCGATGCCGATCACCGTGAGGTCCCAGTTACCGGGGAAGATCGTGCCCTTCAGGGTGATCCGGTCACCGCGCTTGAATCCGTACTTGGCCGCCAGTTTCTCGCCGACGATGCACCCGGTGCGCTCGCGCCGGAACGCCTCCTTCTCCTCCGGGGTGATGAGGTATTCCGAGTAGATGTCCAGGTAGCCGTCGGGCTCGACCGCGTACTGGGCGAAGAAGTGCCGCTCGTCGATGTAGATCCCGCCGAACCAGGTGCCGAAGGATACCGCGCTCACGCCCGGAATCTGCGAGAGACGGTCCCGGTACGAAAGCGGCAGGAAGACCGTGAGCGAGGTGCGGTTGCGGGTGACGAGGCGAGCGGCATCGGCGGTTTCGAGCGACTGGTCGAACGAAGTGAGCACCGTGCGAATCGTGCAGAAGAGGAACATCGACACCAGGATGCTGAGCACGGTGAGCAGGGTGCGCCGTTTGCTGCGCAGGGCGTTGCGGAGTATGAACGGGAGGAAGCGCGTCACGTCTGGCGTCTCCCGGGCGCCTCCGTGGCCGGCGCGCGCCCATCGGACCACGACGCCCCTGCGTTTGGGGCCATGCCGGCGGTTCGCGCACCTGGCCGGACCTGGCGCCCGCCCGCCCGAGCCTCTCTCCCGCGAGCGTTCACGTCCGCTTCCTCTCGACCGACTCGACCAGCACCCCCTTCTCCAGGTGAAGAATCCGATCGGCCCGCTCGGCCGCATGCGGATCGTGGGTCACCATGACGATGCTCTTGCCGAACTCCCGGTGCAGGCGCTGGAGCAGCCGCAGCACCTCGCCCGCGCTCTGCGCGTCGAGGTCTCCGGTCGGCTC
>CAYYQN010000015.1:51229-96422 GCA_964473865.1 uncultured bacterium
CCTTCTGTCGGCGTGTCGATGCCGCTGACCAGGTTCAGGATCGTGGACTTGCCGGATCCCGAAGGACCCATCAGGGCCAGGAATTCTCCCGGGGGCACCTCCAGATCCAGCGAGTGCAGCACCGGCACGTCCACGCTTCCTCGGCGATAGACCTTGGTCACGCCCTGAAGCCGGATGATGGCCTCGCTCGGGCTCATGCGACTCTCCGGTGCCACCGGCTTTCCCGTCGGCCGCCGCCGCTGGGACCGGAATCGCCGCGTACCCCCACGAGTGTCCGCAGCGTCGTCCTCGCTCGCCGGCGCGAACAGCCGAACCGTTCGCAGTCCTGACCGCTCACTTCGCCGCCTTCACGCGCATCCCCTTGTGCAGGCGCGGGGAACCGTTGGCCACGACCTGATCGCCCTCATTGAGGCCGGACTGCACTTCGATGTCCGAGCCCTGGCGTTCGCCCACCGAGATGGTGACCGGTTCGACCTTGCCCTCGCGCACCAGCCACACCATCGATTCGCCGTTGCGGGCGCGGACCGCCGAAGCCGGGATGCGCAACAGCTTCTTCACGGTCACGATCTCGGCCGGCTGCCGCTTCTCCAGGAAGGAGACCTTTGCGCCCAGGTCGGGACGGATCCGGTCGTCGGGAAGAAGGAAGCGGACCCGCACCGGGATGGTCGCCTTGTCCCGATCCGCCGAAGGGTAGATGGCGCGGATCTCCCCCGGGAAGTGGACTTCGGGGTGGGCGTCCAGGACGATGTCGGCCGGCATGCCCGGCGAGAGGCGGGCAATGTACGACTCGTTGATGTCGACGCCGACTTCCAGGGTGCGCAGGTCGGCGATCGTGACCACCGCGCCGGCGCGGGCCGTGCTGCTGGTCATGATGGGGCCGACGATCTCGCCTACCTCGGCATCCTTGCGCAGGACCACGCCCGCGAAGGGAGCGGAGACGCGGGTCTTGTCCAGCTCGAGGCGAGCCGACTCGACGTTGGCCAGCGCGACCTTGACACCGGCTTCGGCCGCCTGCCGGTCGGCCCGGGCGCCCTCCGCGGCGGTCTCGGCCCCCTGGCCCTCCTCCTCGCTGATGAGGTTGTTGTCCTGCAACTCGGTTCGGCGCCGGGCGCGGCGCTCGGCGTCGTGCTCCGCGGCCTTGGCCTGGGCCAGACGCGCGCGGGCGAGCGCCAGATTGGCCTCGGCCTGCTGCAAAAGGGCGCGCTGATCCTCGTCGATGAGCCTCGCCACCACCTGGCTGGAGTCGACCGGATCGCCTTCCTCCACCAGGACCGCGGCGAGACGTCCGGTGGTGCGGGCGGCCACCGAGGCCTGATGTCTGGCTTCCACATAGCCGTTGGCGCTCAGGACCACTCCCGCGGTTTCAGCCGGTGTCCCGCCCCCGAGACGCACGGGGGCCACGGCGACCGCGGCGGGTCGAGTCGCCACGATCAGGACCAGGATGACAAGCAGGATTCCGCCCAGGACGAAGGGCCAGCGGCGACGGCGCTTGCCTCGGCGGCGTTCCGTGTCCGAGATCCGGAGCCTTCCGAGGTCGGCGGCGCCGGACCGGGTGGTGTCGGTCATTTGCGGGTCTCCCGGGACCAGAGGTAGGGGCCGGCTGAAACGAGTTCGATGTCACCCGACCCGAGACGATTGACTTCGGAGATTCTGCCCGAGGAGCGAAACCCGGAGCAACCGGCATCCGGGCGCGCCGGCTTCGAGGTGTCGGTCCGCGCCGGTGCGTGCCGGCGCGGCCACGTGGCGCTCCGCTACTGGGTGATCCGGAAGTACCTCCGCTTGCCCAGGCGTATGAGCAGGGGCGGACCCGGCTCGTAGGGCGCCGCGGCGTCGCGGAGCGGCTCTTGCTCGAGGTAGAAGCCGCCTTGGGAGATCAACCGCCGCACCTCGCCCTTGCTGGCCGCCAGGGGCTTGCCCTCGTAGGTGAGCGCCACCAGGAGATCCGGCCACAAGACGGCGCAGCCACGCAGTTCGGGCGGGACTGCCAGCTCCGGCACCTCGTCGGGGACTTCCTTCTCCTGGACCAGGGAGCGGAACTGGTCCGCCGCCGCCCGCGCCGTGGGCTCATCGTAGTACTGGCGGACCAGGCTGAAGGCGACCTCCTTCTTCACGTCCATCGGGTTGGTGCCGCGCTGCCGCAGCCGCGCCTTCATTTCGTCGACCACCTCCGGCGCGTAGTCGGTCGTCAGGTCGATGTAGCTCTCGAGCATGGCGTCAGCGATCCGCATGCACTTGCCGTACATCTCGTCGGGGGTATCGGTGATGTTGATGGCGTTGCCGTACGACTTCGACATCTTGCGGCCGTCCGTTCCCGGAAGCAGGGGAAAGGTCCAGATGACATGGGGCGGATCGCCGAAGTGCTCCTGGATCCAGCGGCCGGCCAGCATGTTGAGATGCTGGTCGTAGGCGCCGATCTGCACGTCGCACTTGAGCGCGTAGGCATCGTAGCCCTGCATGAGGCAGTAAAGCGTCTCGTGGAAGCGGAGCGGCTCGCCCCGGTCCATGCGCTCCCGGAAGTCGCGGCGGCTCACCACCCACTTGAGGGGGAAGATCGAAGCGATCTCCACCATCTCCTGGAAGGAGAGCTTTGCCAGCCACTCGCCGTTGTAGCGCAGCTCGGTCTTCTCCGGATCGAGCAGCCGAAACGCCTGCCGTGAGAAATCCTTGGCGTTTTCCAGGATCTCTTCATGCGTGAGGCGCTGGCGTTCCTCCTTCCGGCCGGTGGGATCGCCGATGAGCGTGGTGTAGTCGCCGATCAGGAAGATGACCTGGTGGCCCAGCTTCTGGAAGAGCCGCAGCTTCTGCAGCGGCACGAAGTGGCCGATGTGGAGGCTCTGCGCGGTGGCATCGACACCCAGATAGACGCGAAGCGGGCGGTCCCTCCGCAGCCTCTCCCGCAGCTCCGCAGTCATCTGTTCGCGGAGGGTGCGGCCCACGCCGGCCGCCGTCTCGGTTCGCTCCGGGGCGCCGGAATCGCCGGTCCCGCCGGAGGGTGTGTCTCCGGCCCCGGCGGAGAGCCCGTCGTCCGATGCCGCGGCGGGAGGGATGGTCGGCCGCGGCTCTCCGGCGTCGGCGGCCTGGGTGTCCACCAGGGAAGAGGCCTCAGCCTCGGTTCCTTCTTCCTCATCCGCGAAGCGCGTGCCCCGCAGCAGGAGCCGGATCTGTTGCTCGATGTCCATCATGCAGTTCCTTTCGGCGCGATTCCACGGAATCCCAAGCGTACGGTTCGCGCGTCGAAGCGGGCGGCTGGTCCTGCCGAACCGCGCGGAGTCATCCAGATGGCGGACTGTAGCACGGAATCGCAGGCGGATTCCGCTACCAGAGGTGCCAGGCTCCGCGGGCGAGGATCCACGCTCCCAGCGCCAGGTTCGCGGTCAGATGGCTGACGAAGCAGGCGGCCACGCTCTGCGACCACCGCAACAGCCCGACCCAGAGAAACCCGGTGATGAGTGCGGGTAGCCACTCGGGATGCGCCAGGGCGAAGAGCGCTGAGGTCACGACGGCGGCCAGCAAGGTCACACGCCCGATCGGGACCGATCGGAAGTCATGATGCGCGATCCATCGGACCAGAAACGATCGCCAGAACAACTCCTCCACCAAAGGAACCAGGAGAATCAGCCCATACAGCCGGGCCAGGAGGAACACGGGCCGAACGGCCGCGGGGAGCTGTCCGGGGTCGAAGGCGGATCGGGCCTCCGTGAAAGGCAGCGGGGGGACCCTCCCATCGAGTCCGACCCAGAGAGCCGTCACGGCGAGGCCCAGGATCACGGAACCGACCCAGACGGCAGCCGACGGGCGTGGCCGCAAGTCGCGCCAGGTCGAACGACAAGTCCAGGCCACGGCGGTCACGAAGATGATCTTGGCGCCGTATCCGACCGCGTATGCGACCGGCGACACCTGACCGTTCTGCTTGGGCAGCAGCCCTTCGAGCGCGGTCAAGATCAGAAACGCCGCCATCGGAGCGACATAGGGCAACCAGGGACGGTCCATGGTCTTTTGGTGCATACTCCCCTCGAGCTGGGCATTGATGAGCTCCGCCAGCCTGGTTCGGAGCGCCGGCGTAGCTCCTCCTCGAGTCGCCGGCCAGCCGGCGACTGTAGCTGGTCGGGGGTGGCCTGAAAACGGCAAACGGCGAGCGCGGTCGACGAGCGCGGTCGGCGAGGTGAAGCACCATCTTCCGGGCTGTTCCCGCCGCCTGGCGTGCGCGCAAAGGCCGTCGTTCGCCCCTCGGCCTGGCTATCGCGGCACGTGGGGCTATGCTGCCAGGCGGCCGGGGCCCAGCCGTTCGCGCAGCGAGGCCAATGCGGAGGCAACCGACATGACCGATCACGTTTGGCCCGGGCTGGGGACCGTAATCCGCCGGGCCGTGGACGGGCTTCAGGGTCTGGTCCCGGTCCGCGCGCGGGTCCTGCCTGCCGTCGCAGTTCTGCTCGGCGCGGCCACGTCCGCCGCCTCGCCCGCCTCCGCCGCCCCCGACACGCGCGGTTGGCTTGGGATCTATCACGAGCCGGTCTCGCCGTTGCCGGCGGTGGAAACGCAGGCGGGAGGGGCAGCCGCGCTCCGCGGTGCCGCCGCGGGTCTGCGCGTGACGGCGGTGTTTCCCGACTCGCCGGCCGAGCAAGGGGACCTGCGGCAGGGTGACATCATCGTTGCCGTCCGCGGCGTGCCGTTCACCTGCCTGCCGGAGAGCCTGAGCGCGACCTTCCAGCGATGGCTGTCTCCGCTGCCGGCCGGGACGGCCTGTCCGCTCCTCGTGCTCCGTGATGGCGTGGAGCGGACGCTACTCCGGAACCGGCAGCCCGCCCGGCGCGAGGATGAGGCCGCGTTCTGGCGGAAACCCACGGCACTCCTGGACAGCTTGCACTCCGGGGAACGGGTGGAGGCGCGGGCGGAGCGACGACAGCGTGTCGTCGAGCTTCCTGTCGTCCTGGGGCTGCGTCCGGAGGCGCGTTGGGCGCCCGGTCGTTCCGATTCCGCCATCGCGCTCGTCGGGCGCTTCGCCGAGAGCGACGCGGCGCCTTTGGCCCGCGCCCTCGTCGACTTCCATGGGCTGCATGCGGACACGGAGGACCTCATGGCCCGCCTGGCCCGCTGCCAGGAGACTGCCGATTCGCACCGGCTCCCGTGCCTGATCTACGCCCACCGGAATCCGTGGCGTGCGCAGGCGGTCGCCCGCGAGATCAGCGGGTTTTTCCTGACCGAACTCGACGCCGTGGCGCGGCTCGATTACGCAGGCTCATTGTGGATTCGCGGGCGCGAGAAGAGCGGGTGGGCGGGAGCAGTGGATCATGCGGGGCTCTCGGACGAGGCCGGCGCGCGCACGGATCCCGCCGACACCGACCGCTCCCGGGGTGCGAGTGACGTAGCCGACGGGCCCCCGCCCCCGCCCTCGCCCGCGATCGCCCCGATTGACCGCGTGGCGCTCCTGGACCCGCTGATTGCGGAAGTAACCGCGGCCCTGGCCGCGGCCACGGAGCATCATCGCCGGGCCTTCTCCGCCTTTACCAGTGAAGAACGGCTCTTCCTCGAGACCAGCCGCTATGACCTTTCGGACGCCTTCGCCGCCGACATCTACATCCACCTGGACGAGGATCGGGAGCGGTTCCGGCGCAATCACCGGCTGGTTCGCCTTGCGGAACGGGTGGATCAGGGCGCGCTTCTGGATGCCGCCCGGGAGCTCTCGCGTCTGGTCGACCCGGCCTGGGCGGCGCGGGCCGGTGAGATCGTATGCGCCGCGTGGGCCGATTCGCTGGAGCGCGAGATCCTCGTCGACCGGCGGACTCCTTACGGCCGGATCCTCATCGGCGGCGTCTCACGCCACTGGTACCGCGATCTCGACGCGGCGTTCATCCTCGATGTGGGCGGTGACGACTTCTACACCGGCAACAACGGCGGCAGCAACGGCTGGGCGTTGCCGGTCGCCGCCTGTGTCGATCTGGCGGGGAATGATGCCTACGAATCCACGCTGAAGAGCTGCCAGGGCGCCGGCGTCCTCGGAGTCGGAGCGCTCTTGGACTGCGCCGGCGACGACACGTATCTCGGGATCCAGTGGTGCCAGGGGATCGGCTATGTGGGGATCGGCTCGTTGCGCGATCTCAGCGGGGACGACACGTATCGGGGCCGCAGCTTCTGCCAGGGGGTGGGGCTCTTCGGCGTCGGCCTCCTGATTGATGAAGCGGGCCGGGACCGGTACGAAGGAGATCTGCACGTGCAGGCCGCCGGCCTGCCGGGCGGGATCGGCGCCGTGATCGATCGAGCCGGGGACGACGAGTACTACGCGAAGGGCCTGGTCCCCACGAACTACGGTGACGCCGGTATCTTCGACGCCTGGTCTCAGGGCTGCGGCATGGGCTTCCGCACGATCGCTTCCGGGGGCTTGGGGCTGCTCGTCGACGCCGGCGGAGCCGACCGGATGGAGGCGGGCAACTTCTCGCAAGGCGGAGGCTACTACTACGGATTGGGCATCTACCGCGCAGCGGGAGAGGCGGCGGATGCGTACATCGGATCGCGGTACAACCAGGGATTCAGTGCCCATCAAGCCGTGGGAGTGTTCCTCGAAGACGGCGGAGACGACTTCTACACGACGCGCCAGGCGGTGGCGCAGGGACTCGCCTGGGACGAGTGTGTGACGATCTTCGACGACGCATCCGGGAACGACACCTACCAAGGTGGGGGAGGGTTTTCGCAGGGAGCATCGGCGCACAACTCGGTCTGCCTCTTCCGCGACCGGGCCGGCCGTGACGTCTATGACTACGCGCCGGGGCAAGCGTTGGCGGGCGGCAACGACTATCACGGCGGAACCAGCCTCTCGCTGTTCGTCGATGAAGGCGGGGCGGGCGATCGCTACGGTTCCCCGGTGTCGCGCAACGGCGCCCGGCGCTTGCGGCCGCAGCACGGGTTCTTCCTGGACCTGGCCGGGGACTGCCGGGAAGCGTTTCGGGCCGCGGCCTGGAAGGAGATGCCGCTCGTGGAGTGAGGGTGCCTGATTGTCGTCTCGTCCGTTCCTGGGAGTCAGTTGCAGGGTCCCCCCTCCGGCCGCCCGCCGTCAGGCGATTCTCCCGCCCTGAGTCGCTCTGAAAGCAGCCAACCGATGTCCCGGCAGTCGAGTGCGTGTCCGCGACCCTGCCGGCCTCGCGTGCGCTTCTGCGGCTACGACCCGGCCGCCCTCGCCCGCGGTCCCCACGGAGGGCCGGCGGCAGGATAATCCAATCACTGTGAATGAGTTCGGACCGAGAGGGAGCCGAGTCGAGCGTTAAGGAATCGCCGAACCGCGACGAAAGCACAAGAGTCTGCATCCTCGTTCCGCTTGCGTCCGTCGCCACCAGGCCGGCGGTCTCTGCCGTCTGCGCCGGCCGGGAGCGGATCGATTGCACCGTGATCATGGGAGATCGAACGGATGACCGAGGCGTTGCCACCGTCGCAGGGACTTGCCCCCTCCGGGAGCAGCTCCGACGAGCGGGAGCGTCGCGACGACCTTCTGGCTCGAGGCGCGATCCTGGAGGCCGTCGGACACGCCTCCGTGGCGCTGTTGAAGTCCGGCAACTGGCGCGAGGCGATCAACGAGGTACTGCCGTACCTGGCCCGATCGATCGGAGCCGACGCCGCGTACCTGAACGAGCTCAGCGAAGACGAGGACGGATCGGTCCGGCTCAGGAACCGTGCCGTCTGGAGTCTCACGCCGGAAGCGGATCTTCCGCTCCCGCAGTCGTGGCTGGCGCTGGAGGTCGGGGGCCCGGAGCATGCGACCCACGTGGCGCGCCTGCGAAACGGCGAGCCTCTGGCCCTTCTGCTCCGCGATCTGCCGCCGTCGGCCCGGGCAATGCTCCAGAAGATGGGAGTTCGCGCGTCGGTCTCGATCCCGGTCTGGGCGGGTGATCGGCTCTGGGGAGTGCTGGGCTTTGCGGACCGGCGGCGAGAACAGACCTGGTCGACGGAGCAGCTCGATGCGCTGCGTCTCGCGGCTACGAACGTCGGATGGGCGATTCACCGCGGACTCATCGCTGATGAATCGGCCCGGCGGCACGCGATCCTGGCCGCGGTCCGCCACACCGCGGAACGGCTGCTGGGCACCAGGAGCTGGGCGCAGGCGATTCCGGCGATCCTGGGGGAAGTCGGCGCGGCGGCGGGAGTCAGTCGGGCCTACATTTTCGAGCGTCACACCGACGTGGCGGAAGATTGGGTGGTCAGCCAGCGTTTTGAGTGGACCGCTCCCGGCGTGTCGGCGCAGCAGGACAACCCGGTCCTGAGCCGCCTGTCCCTCGCCGCCTTCGGCGAGCCGAGATGGATCGAGGAGCTGAATCGCGGATCCGTGGTGCAACGTCTCGTGCGGAAGCTCCACCCGCCGCTCCAGGATCTGTTGCTGGATCAGCAGATCCTGTCCATCGCCCTGGTCCCCATCGTGCCCGGAGGCGAGCCGTGGGGCTTCATCGGCTTCGATGACTGCGAGCAGGAGCGTGCCTGGTCGGCCGGCGAACTGGACGCCCTGCGGGCCGCGGCCAGCCTGCTGGGGTCGGCCATCCAGCGCGAGCGGTCGGACGAAGAGCGAAGGCGCAGTGAACGACGCCTGCGCGCGCTGATCGAGAACCTGCCCGGGGCCGTGTACCGTTGCGAGGTCCGAGCTCCGTGGCGAATGCTGTACCTCAGCGAGGGCATTTCGGCGCTCTGCGGCATCCCGGCGCGTGAACTTGCGGGAAGCGGTCGTGGCTACGCCGAGTTCGTGCACCCCGATGATCTCTCCACGGTGCAGAGAGTCGTGGACGAGGCTGTGGAGCGGCGGCAGCCCTACACGCTGGAGTACCGCCTGGTGCGACCGGATGGCAGCCAGGTCTGGGTCCTGGATCGGGGGGGTCCCGGGTACGACGACTCTGGAGCCCCGGTCTGGCTCGACGGCGTGTTACTCGACATCACCGCGCGCCGTGCTGCGGAGGCGGTCTCCAGAAGTCGGGAGAGGCTTCTGGAGGCGGTGGGATTCGCGGCCGAGTGTTTCCTGGACAGCCCCGACTGGGAGTCGTCGGTGGTCGAGGTGCTGGATCGGCTCAATGCCGCGGCCGGAGCGGGGCGGGCCATTTTGTGGCGGGAGCCGGGGAGGGAGCGCGCGGATCCGCTGGGGATGTGGGTGGACCGAAGCAGCGGCCATCTCGTGTCGAATGAGGCGCCGCAGTGGTGGAGCGCAGTCCTGGCCGACTTCAGCCGCTTCGTCGGTCCGCTGGAGCCGGGAGCGGCCGTGCACGTCCGGACACGGGACCTGTCCGAACCGTCCCAGTCCGGACTCGCCGCCAAGGGCATCGACTCGATGCTGCTGGTGCCGATCTTTGTGGATGGGGCGCGCTGGGGCATCTTCGGATACGGCCGGCTTTCGGACCGGAGGGAGTGGAACGCGTCCGAAATCGAGGTGATGCGGATGGCGGCCCGGATCCTGGGCACGGCCATCACGCGCGCCTGGACCGACGAACGGCTCCGCATCGCCAACGCGACGTTGGAGAACATGACCACCTGGGCCCAGGAGAAGGCCCAGGAGGCGATCCGTGCGAATACGGCCAAGAGCGCGTTTCTGGCCGCGATGAGCCATGAGATCCGCACGCCCTTGACCGGGGTGCTCGGAACCATGGAGCTGCTTCAAGACACCGCCCTGGACCCCGCGCAGCGGGAACTGGCGGCGATCGCCACGCGATCGAGCCACACCTTGCTGGCTCTCATCAACGACATCCTCGACTTCTCGAAGATCGAGTCAGGCAAGCTCGAACTCGAGTCGATCGAATTCGACCTTCGAGAGCTGGTCGAGGACGCGGTGGAGCTCCTGGCCGAGGGCGCGGCGAGTAAAGGGCTCGCGATGGCGGCGATCATCGACCCGCGAGTCGCGGGCCCGGTTCGCGGAGATCCGACGCGGCTGCGACAGGTCCTCGTGAACCTTCTCGGGAATGCCGTGAAGTTCACGGACCAGGGCGAAGTCGTGGCGCGGGTCACCTGTCAGAACCACGACGCGGAGTCGGTGGTGCTGCAGTTCTCGGTCCGGGACACCGGGGTCGGCATCTCGGCGGCAGCTCGGGAGAAGCTGTTTCAGGCATTCACGCAGGCGGACATGTCGACGACCCGGAGATACGGCGGGACCGGTCTGGGCCTCACGATCTCTCGTCGCCTGGTGGAGGCCATGGGCGGCTTCATCCGCCTGGAGAGTGAGCCTGGTCGGGGCTCGGAGTTCGCATTCACAATCTGCCTTGCGCGTGGCCGCGCGTTGCCCGCGTCGGAGCCTGGGCATCCCTCTTCCCACGCGGGCCGTCGGGTTCTCGTCCTGAGCCGACACGCGGCGACCCGGGAGGCGATCGAGGCTCAGCTCCGCTTCCTCGGCGCCGAGACGGTCCTCGCGACCGACGGGCCCGAGACGTTCCGGATCCTGGATGCAGCGGAGGCGATGGGGCGGCGATTCGACCTCGCCCTGGTCGAGACCCGGCTCGACCATCAGGACGAGCTCGCCATCGTGGAGGCGATTGAGCGGCATGAGGCCTCGGCCACGATGTCGATGGCGCTCCTCGCTTCCGTCGGTGAGCGGTCGGGCGGTAGTCATGCTGATGGCCGGGTCCATCTGGTGCGGCCGCTGCGCCTGGCTCGCCTCGAGGGCCTGTTGCGGGAGCTCGGGGGCACCGCGAAGATCCGGCCCACCGCGAACCCGGACGAGTCTGTCCTGGAGGGGAGAGTCCTGGTGGTGGACGACAATCCGATCAACTGCCAGGTTACTGTCCGGATGGTTCGAAGCCTCGGTCCTTCGGCGGTGTCCGTCGAGGATGGCGCGGCTGCCGTCGAGGCCGTTCGCCGGGGCGAGTGGTCGCTCGTGCTCATGGATCACGCGATGCCGGTGATGGACGGGTTGGAGGCGACACGAAGGATCCGCAAACTGCCCGGCGCGGCCGGCCGGGTACCGATCGTGGCCGTCACCGCGACCGCGGTGAGCGAGCTTCGCGCCGAGTGTCTCGAATCGGGGATGAACGACTTTCTCACCAAGCCGGTCGAGCGCGAACTGCTGAGGCAGATCCTGATGACGTGGCTGCCCGCGCAGCGCGCCGCGGCCTGACGGGCATCAGCACCCCGCCAGCAGCCGGCTAGCCCGCGCGCGGCGCCCCGCCCGCGCCTCCGGATGAACGAAGGCGCACTCCCGGCGGCGGCGACGATTCACCCGGATCATCCGCCTGTCCGTGCAGGAACAACACCAGCAGGTTGAGGAGAATCGCGGAGAGGGTGAAGCTGGACATCCGCCGGAACCAGAGTCCGAGCGCTCCGCCCGCGAGGAAGGGGATCAGCAGCAGCGCGATCCAACCGACCATGAGGTACCGCACCCGCCCCAGCCGCCACCGCCCGGGATGATCCCGCAGGAAGATGAAGACGGCGGCGGAGGCGGGATAGGCCAGGACCCAGTAGTGCCTCCAGGCGATCGGCGAGAGCAACACCATCAGGAGGCAGACAGACGAGAACTCCAGCATGGCGGCGGGCGATCCGGGCTCATATCCCCGGCGCCGGAAGACCAGGATCGAGCCGGCGAGCAGTGCCAGGCCGATGGAACCGGCGACGATGGCGACCATGATCGAACCCGCCGGCACGATTCCCAGCTGATGCGCGAGGAGACGTTCCGTAGCCGCGTAGATCGATTGATTGCCCGCTTTCTCGTAGCCGATGACCACGTGGGCGGCCGAGCTGATGGACAGCCACTTCCGCCCGAGGGCGAGAAACCCGCCCGGCCCGTAGACCAGGATCGGACTCAGCGTGAAGACCGTTCCCCACAGCGCGATCCACGCGCCGAAACGCCACTGTCTGCGCAGCAGGAAGTAGATGAGGAAGAGGCCGGGGATCGCCTTGAGAGCGGCGGCCAGCCCGAAGCACAGCCCTCCGGCCCAGAGCCGCCGGTTGGTGAACAGGCAGAAGCCGAGCGAGAGCAGGAACAGAATGCACGCGTTGATCTGCAGCAGGAAGAAGTTGTGGATGATTCCGGGGAGGACGAACAGCACCGGTACGTAGACCCGCGCGTCCGTGAAGTCGATCCCGGTGCGGGAGAGAAACGACACGCGACGACGCAGGAGGAGACGCGACCAGATCAGGATCGCGCCGATGAGGCAGGCGAAGTTGAAGAGATACCACCACTCCTTCGTCCAGGGCCGGCCCAGGAGCTTCGCGCTCCAGGCCAGCGGGATCATGGCGAAGGACGCGAAGGGGGGCCAGGTGTTGTTGCGGGCGAAACCGGACTGCGCGTAGAGGTCGGCACCGCGCCAGGCATCCTGGCCGGCGGCCACATAGCCGTTCAGGTCGGCGCCGCGGGAGTCCCGCAAGAAGTAGACGGTCACCTCGGGCAGGACTACCGCGGCCAGCGCGACCAGCAGGATCGCGACGCGCCACTTCCGCCGGGCCGCGAGAGCGGCCCTTGGTCTGGAACCGAGCGCGGTCAGCTACCGAGACTCCAGACTTCGGGGGCTCGCTCGGCCCGCTCCGCCAGCTTCTGACGCTCGGTTTCCAGCTCCGGGGGCAGGTGAGCCCCGAACTTGCCGAAGTATTCCTGGATCGCCGCCGCCTCTTCGAGTACGCCGGAACGCGCGATGTCCGTAATCCCCCGGAATTGCTCTCTGGTGAAATCGAGGTCCTTCCAGTTGAGGTCCTCGTAACGCGGCATAAGGCCAAACGGGCTCTCCACCGCCTGGGCGCGGCCGTGCACGCGGCCGACAATCCATTGCAGCACCCGCATGTTCTGTCCGTAGCCGGGCCAGGCGAATTTGCCGTCGGCGTTCTTGCGGAACCAGTTCACCCGGAAGATCTGCGGCAGCTTGAGCCCCGCGCGCGTGCCGAAGCGCACCCAGTGCCCCCAATAGTCGGCCATGTTGTAGCCGGCGAACGGGAGCATGGCGAACGGGTCCCGGCGGATCCCCGAGACTCCAATCGCGGCGGCCGTCGCCTCCGAGCCCATCGTGGCGGCCATGAAGACGCCGCCGTTCCAGTCGCGTCCCTGGTAGACGAGCGGGAAGGTCTTGGACAGACGCCCGCCGAAGATGAACGCGGAGATCGGCACGCCGGCCGGGTCCTCCCACTTGGGGTCGATCGTGGGGCACTGGACTGCCGGGGCCGTGAAACGGGAGTTCGCGTGCGCTCCCACGCGGCCGGCGTCGGGAGTCCATTCGTTTCCCTGCCAGTCGATCCCGTGGGCCGGGGCCGGCCCCATCCCCTCCCACCAGACGTCGCCGTCGTCGGTCAGGACAACGTTGGTGAAGATGGCGTTGGCCTTGATCGACTCCATGGCCATCGGGTTCGAGTCATAGGAAGTGCCGGGCGCGACGCCGAAGAACCCGGCCTCCGGGTTGATCGCGCGCAAGGTTCCGTCCGGGCCCGGCTTGATCCAGGCGATGTCGTCGCCGACCGTCAGCGCCTTCCAGCCTTCGAGCCCCTGGGGCGGGAGGATCATGGCGAGGTTCGTCTTGCCGCAGGCGCTCGGGAAGGCGGCCGCGACGTAGGTCTTCTCTCCGGCGGGGGATTCCAGCCCGAGAATCAGCATGTGCTCGGCGAGCCATCCCTGGTCGCGGGCCATGCACGAAGCGATCCGCAGGGCCAGGCACTTCTTGCCCAGCAGGGCGTTGCCGCCGTATCCCGAGCCGTACGACCAGATCTCGTAGGTATCCGGGAAGTGGACGATGTACTTGTCGCTGATGTTCGGCGCGCAGGGCCACGGTACGTCCTTCTGGCCCGGCGCGAGCGGCGCGCCGACCGAATGAATGCACGGGACGAAGTCGGGGCTGTCACCCAGCACCTTGAGCACCGCGTTCCCCATGCGGGTCATGATCCGCATGTTGCAGACGACGTAGATGCTGTCGGTGATCTCGAAACCGATCTTGGCGATGGGCGAACCCAGCGGTCCCATGCTGAACGGAATGACGTACATGGTCCGGCCCCGCATGCAGTCCTTGTAGATCGACCGCAACCTGGCCCGCATCTCGTCCGGAGGGGCCCAGTTGTTGGTCGGGCCGGCTTCGTCCTTGGTCTTCGAGCAGATGAAGGTCCGTTCTTCCACGCGCGCGACATCAGAGGGGTGCGACCGCGCGAGGAAGCAGTTCGGACGCTTGTCCGGATTGAGGCGGATGAAGGTGCCGGACGCGACCGCCTGCGCACACAGGTCGTCGTACTCCTTCTGGGATCCATCGCACCAATGAACATCCCGGGGTCCGCAGAGCGCGGCGATCTCTTTGACCCAGGCGATCAGTTTGGCATTCGTGGTGGGCGGAGTAGTCATGGTTGATCCTCTCCCTTCGTCCCGGAGCCTCCCCGGGGTCGGCCCGGACGGTTGCAGTGCCGCCTCGCGCGGAATCACGCGGGCGAGGCGGGTGACACGGTCCACGGACTATAGCGTCTTGGTGCGGCGACGTCCATCACCGAGCCAGGCCTGATCCGGCAAGTCGGCGCGAGGCGAAGGCAGTTTGCGCGGGGGAGGATGCCCGAACCAGGTCCGGCAGCTCGGTCGTGGGTCTACCGCAGCTCCCGATAGTGCCGGATCAATCCGGCCGTCGAAGCGTCGTGCCCCGCAATCGGGACGTGGCCGTCCAGCTCCGGCAGGATCCGGCCGGCCATCTGCTTGCCGAGCTCAACGCCCCACTGGTCGAACGAGTAGATGCCCCACACCACACCCTGGACGAAGATCTTGTGCTCGTAGAGGGCGAGCAGGCTGCCCAGGGTGGAGGGGTCAAGCCGGCGGTAGAGAATCGAGTTGGTCGGACGGTTGCCGGCAAAGACCCGGTGAGGCAGAAGGACGGCGATCCGCTCCGGCGGCAATCCGGCCGCCTCCATCTCGGCGCGGACCTCGGCCGCGGTCTTGCCGCGCATCAAGGCCTCGGTCTGCGCGAAGAAGTTGCTGAGGAGCAGCCGCTGGTGGTCTCCCAGCGCGTGCTGAGGCTGCGCCGCGGCCAGGAAGTCGGCGGGCACCAGCCGGGTGCCCTGGTGGATGAGCTGGTAGAAGGCGTGCTGCCCGTTGGTGCCCGCTTCTCCGAAGAGAATCGGACCGGTCTCCCACCCGGTCACCGGCTGTCCCGCGCGATCGACGCTCTTGCCATTGCTCTCCATGTCCGCCTGCTGCAGGTAGCTGGGGAGCAGGGCGAGATACTGGTCGTAGGGTAGTACCGCGTGGGCGGGGGCGCCGAGGAAGTTCGCATACCAGATGCCGAGGAGCGCCAGGACGACCGGGATGTTCTCCGCGAAACGCGCGGTGCGGAAGTGCTCGTCCAGTTCATGGGCGCCGGCGAGGAACTCCTCGAAGCGGTCCATGCCGATGAGCAACGCGACCGGCAGACCGATCGCCGACCAGATCGAGTAGCGGCCGCCCACCCAATCCCAGAAGCCGAACATGTTCGCCGGATCGATACCGAACTCGCGCACGGCTTCCGCGTTGATGGAGATGGCGACGAAGTGGCGCGCTACCGCGGAGTCGGCGCCGAGCCGCTCGACCAGCCAGGCCCGGGCCGAGCGCGCGTTGGCCAGCGTCTCCTGGGTGGTGAACGTCTTCGACGCCACCACGAAGAGCGTTTCGGCGGGGTCGAGGCCGCGCAACGCCTCCGTGAGGTGGGTCCCGTCGACGTTCGAGACAAAGCGCGCGTCCAGTCGCTCGTGCCAATAGGGGCGAAGGGCATGGGCGACCATGCGCGGCCCGAGATCGGAGCCGCCGATCCCGATGTTGACGACGGTACGAACCGGCTGGCCGGTGTGTCCGCGCCACTGCCCGCTGCGCACGAGTTCGGTGAACCGACGCATCTCGGCCAGAACCGCGCGCACCGCGGGCATGACATCCGCTCCGTCCACCAGAATCGGACGATCGGAGCGGTTGCGCAGCGCAACATGGAGCGCAGCTCGGTCTTCGGTCCGGTTGATTTTCTCGCCGGAGAACATGGCGTCGATCCAGCGGCGCAGCCCGGCATCTTCGGCCAGGCGCAGGAGTAGTTCCAGGGTCCGCGACGTGATCCGGTTCTTGGAGTAGTCGACAAGCATGTCGCCCAGGCGCAGCGAGTACCGGTCGAACCGGTCCGGGTCGGCGGCGAAGAGGTCGCGCAGGTGCTGCCCCGCGATCTGGTCGCGATGCGCGAGCAGCTCGGGGTGGGACGGCAGCTCGGTGAAGGGGATGTAGGGCCGGGCGGCGTCCGTTGCGCTCGTCTTCATACGGGGGACCTCCTTGGCATGGCCGGCCGCAGATCTCGCGTCATCCCAGCGTCAAGCGGGCCGCTTCGGCCACCGCCTCTACGGTGAAACCGAACCGCCGGGCCAGATCTTCCGCCGGGGCCGAGGCCCCGAACTCCCGCATGGCGAGAATGATGCCGCGCGGCCCGGCATAGCGCTCCCAGCCCAACGGGGAGCCCGCCTCCACCGTCACCCGCGCCGTCACCCCGGCCGGCAGCACGGATGCGCGGTAGGTCTCATCCTGTCTCTCGAACAGCTCCCAGGACGGGAGGCTCACCACCCGGGCCATGATTCCCGCCGCGCGCAGCCGTTCGCGCGCGCCCAGACACAGTGGCACTTCGCTCCCGGTGCCGATCAGAAGGACATCCGGGCTCCCCGCCGGGGCATCCGCCAGGACATAGCCGCCGCGCCGCAGCCCGGCGGCCGGAGCGAACGCCGTGCGGTCGATCACCGGCACGCTCTGCCGGGAGAGCACCAGCGCGGCCGGTTGATCGCGCAACGCGGCGATCAGACGCCAGGCTTCCACGGTCTCATTGGCGTCGGCGGGACGCAGGACGAGAAGCCCCGGAATCGCCCGCAGGGCCGCAAGCTGCTCGATCGGCTGATGGGTCGGCCCGTCCTCGCCGGCCAGGATGCTGTCGTGCGAGAAGACCCAGATCACCGGGAGCTTCATGAGTGCGCTCAAGCGAAGCGCGGGGCGCAGGTAGTCGCTGAAGACGAGAAAGGTCGAGCCGAACGGCCGCAGCCCCGAGAGCGCGAGCCCGTTCAGCACGGCGCCCATGGCCTGCTCGCGAATGCCGAAGTGGACATTGCGCCCCAGTGGAGTCGCTGCCGTGAGATCCGGTTCGCCCTCGATCCGGGTCTTCACGGATGGCCCCAAGTCGGCGGAGCCGCCGAGAAGCCAGGGGATCCGGGCGACCAGGAGATTGAGTGTGCGGCCGGAGGCGACGCGGGTCGCCGTTCCCCGCGGGTCGGCCGGAAACGCCGGCAGGTCCTCGGACCACCCCATCGGCAGCTCCCGGGAGAGCATCCGGTCCCAGTCGTTCGCGGCCGAAGGGGCGGCCTGGCGGAAGGCGTCGTACCGAGCCCGCCACGCCGCGCGCAGCATCCGGCCGCGACGACCGATCCCGTCGCGGAACCGGGCGTAGACTTCGTCCGGAACCAGAAAGCTCGAGTTCTCGGGCCAGCCGTAGTTCCGCTTGGCGCCTCGCAGCTCCTCGGCGCCGAGTGGTTCGCCGTGGGCGGAGGCGGTTCCCTCCTTGCGCGGCGCGCCGTAGCCGATGCGGCTGTCCACGATCAACAGCGTTGGACGATCCGCGCCGTCGTCGATGTCTTCCGCGGCATCCCCGCCGCGTTGACCACTCCCGTCGCCGCCACTCTTCTCCCCGGCGATCGCGTCTATCGTGATCTCCGTGAATGCCCGGTCCAGTGCCCCCAGGTCGTTGGCGTCGGCCACTTCGCTCACCCGCCATCCGAGCGCGACGAAGCGCCCGGCGACATCCTCGCTCCAAGCGAGGTCGGTGCTTCCCTCGATCGTGATCCGATTGCGATCGTAGATCCAGGTGAGGCGGCCCAGTCGCAGATGGCCCGCGAGCGCGGCGGCTTCCGAGGAAATCCCCTCCATCAGATCCCCGTCGCTGCATAGCGCCCAGGTCCGGCTGGAGAAGAGCCGGCTCTCGGGCCGGTTGTACAAGGCGCCGAATCGGCGCGCGGCCAGAGCCATCCCCACGCTCATCGCGATCCCCTGGCCCAGGGGTCCGGTGGTGCATTCGACACCGGCGGTAAGCCCGAATTCCGGGTGGCCCGGGCACGCACTGTCCAGCCGGCGAAATCGGCGCAGATCGTCCCGGGTCACGGCGGGCAGCCCAGTCCCGACCTGGCGGACCTCGCACAGGTGCAGCATCGCATAGAGCAGAGCCGAACCGTGCCCCGCCGAGAGGACAAACCGGTCCCGGTCGAGCCAGGCCGGATCCTGGGGGTCATAGCGCAGGTGGCGCTGCCAGAGCACATAGGCAACCGGCGCCATCGCCATCGGCAAGCCCGGGTGCCCCGATTGCGCCTGCTCGATCGCGTCGATGGCCAGCGTGCGGACGGTGTTGACGCAGAGATGGTCGATCGGAGCGAACCCCGGGCTGTTGGACATCGTGTCATCTCCGGCCGGCACGCGCCGGGCCGGACCATGATAGGGGTTTCCGCACTCCGGCGACAGCGTGATCTGGGCCGAGGTCCCCGCCGGCCGCCGCGAGCGGCCCGGGCGGCCGGGTGCGCTTCCCATCCGACGACGCGCGCAGCGCAGACGGGACCTCCCCCGCGCTGTCTACCGGAACACCACCTGCGCCGTCGGGTCCTCGGAGTAGAGGAACGAGTGTCCCGGCACCCAGTTCCCGTTCTGCAGGTACTCGGAGCTCGTCTGCATCGTGCCGTCGGGCCGCATCTCCGTGGTGGAGCGGACCTCGGTGATGCCGTTCTGGTTTCCGGTGACGGCCTCCCGCGCCACGCATTTGGCGCCGTCGAACGTCATGGTGCCGTGCGTGTAGAACCCGGCCGTGGTGAAGTAGTAGAAGGCGAGGCTCTTCTGTTCCCGATCCCAGAAGATCAGCGACTCTCCGCCGTACTCGCCGTCGTTGACGGAATGCAGGGTGCGGATCGCCTGCCCGTTCAGGGCCCGCTCCCATCGTGAGATGTCGGTGGTGGTGCTTCCCTCTTTCTGCCCCGGTCCGGTGCCCTTCCAGGTCTTCCCGAGGTAGGGGCGAAACGGCTCCAGCTCCTTGGCGAGCGGAGCGGGATCCGCGGCGTGCGCGGAGCCCAGGGTCGCGGCCAGCAGGCCGGCAGCCAGGCCGGCAGAGAATATGGAAACGAGAGTCATGGGTGGTCCTCCATGTGCCGGTCAATCCGGCAGGGTGAGATCTGCGACTCGGAGATCGTATCTCAAGACGGGAGCGACTACCATCGCCGTGGCCGCCGTTGGTGGGCCCGACGTCACGCCGGCCGGCACCCGTTTCCTCGAGTCCGCCTCCAGAATCGGGCAAGGTATCTTACTGTTGCGATGACTGTTCGCAGTGATTGACCTGCTCATCGAACTGGCCGTCGCGTTCTTTCGTGGGGGCCGGTTGCGGCGAAGCCGGCGGCAGGCGTGTCTCCGCGCCGCCCCGGGGCGCCTGCCCCAACCTGCGGGTGCCCAAGCGACCCGGCCGGGCCGGCCTCGCCACTTCTTTCCATGGACGCGCTCCGCGGGGGAAGCGTAGGGTCGGTGCAGCAGAACAAGGTTGGAGCAGAATCGAGTTGTGAGCCGCAACCGGCCCTTCCCTCTTTGCTCGACGATCTCCTGTCTGGTCAAGGCGATTTCCCGAATCGAGGTTCAGGATGACGCGTCCCGGCTCCTGTAACGTGCTCTTGGTGTATCCCCGGTTCAGCCCACACTCCTTCTGGAACTACCAGGCAACCTGTGAGGTGGTCGGCGCCCGCTACTCCGCGGCCCCGCTGGGCCTCATCACGGTCGCGGCGCTTCTCCCCTCCGACTGGACTCCGCGGCTTGTCAACCGGAACACGGAGGAGCTCGACCCCGTGGATCTGGACTGGGCGGATCTGGTCATGACCGGCGGGATGCTGCCGCAGCAGCTCGACACGATGAGAGTGATCGAGCTGGCCCACGCCCGCGGACTGCCGGTAGTTGTCGGCGGGCCGGATGTGACCTCCAGCCCGGGAGTCTACGCGGAGGCGGATTTCCGCGTGGTCGGCGAGGCCGAGGAGATCATGGCCGAGTTCGTCGCGGCGTGGCGCGGGGGAGCGAGGCGGGGAGAGTTCACGGCCCGCGGCTTCCCGGACATCCGGGAATCTCCGGTGCCCCGCTTCGATCTGCTGAAACTGAACCACTACATGCATGTCGGGATCCAGCTTTCCCGCGGCTGCCCGTTCACCTGCGAGTTCTGCAACGTCATCGAGCTGAACGGGCGCATCCCCCGGGTCAAGACCTCGGCGCAGATGGTGCGCGAACTCGATGCTCTCTACGCCCTGGGCTATCGCGGGCATGTGGATCTGGTGGACGACAACCTGATCGGCGACCGCAAGGTCATCAAGCCGCGCCTCGCCGACCTCGCGGCGTGGCTCGAGACGCACCACCATCCGTTCGAGTTTTCGACGGAGGCGAGCATCAACGTGGCGGACGATGACGAGCTGCTCGCCCTGATGAAGCGGGCGAACTTCTTCGCGATCTTCGTCGGTATCGAAACGCCCGACACCGATACCCTCGTCGGCACCAGCAAGCGGCAGAATACGAAGCGGAGCATCTCCGACAGCATCCGGAAGATCTACCAGGCCGGCATCTTCGTGAACGCGGGCTTCATCATCGGCTTCGACGGGGAGAAGGACCGCGTGGCGGAGGCGATGATCGCCTGTATCGAAGATGCCGCGATCCCGGTCTGTATGGTCGGATTGCTCTACGCGCTGCCCAACACGAGGCTCTCGACGCGCCTGACCAGCGAGGGGCGCCTCCATGCCGAGTCCGACCGGCCGAGCCACGACGGTCTCTCGGACCAGTGCTCCTCGGGTCTCAATTTCACCACCCTGCGCCCGCGACGAGAGATGTTGGAGGATTATCGCGCCGTTCTCCAGTCGATCTACGAGCCGAACGCCTTCTTCGGGCGCGTCCGCCGCATGGCTCATGAACTCGACCTCGCGGAGCACAAGCTGCGCCGCCCGCTTCGCAGCCTGCTGCGCGATCTGCGTTCGTTCGGACGGATCGGCTGGCGCAGCGGCCTGCGGGACCGCAGGGTTCGCGGGCCCTTCTGGGGCGCGGTGGTCGATTGCCTTCGGCACAATCCGCGAGCCGTGCGGGTCGTCGTCTCGGCGGCCGCCCTCTATCTGCACCTCCGCCCGTTTGCGGCCTTGACGGACGCCCGGATGGCCGCGCGGATCGACGCCATCACCGAGGCCGGCACCGAGGCCGGTCTGCCCGAGGCGTGCCCGGCGGTTGTGGGTTCTTCCGCAGCCTGCTAGCGAGTCGCCGGGTTCCGCTCAGGAACCGGGTGGCTACGGCCGACAACCAGACTGATGGCCCGGGCCATGGTCCCGGCCGCCGACCCGAGGAGTGACAAGCTGATGAAGATCATGGTGATCGACGACATCATGCTGAACATCCTGGTCCTGAAGCAGGCCGCCCGGGACCTCGCGGCGGTGGACGGGTTCCAGGCCTGGGAGTCGGGACTGCGCGCGCTGCATGCGGCCTATCGTGCGGGCGAACCGTATGATCTGCTCTTCCTGGACATCGTGATGCCCGGGCGCAGCGGTCTCGAGCTTCTCGGCTACATCCGGGCGATCGGCGAGCACTACCCCGATCAGCGCAGGACGGAAGTCGTGATGTTGACCTCGGATCGTGAGCCGGAAAGCGTGCGAGAGGCGATCCGGCACGGCGCCGTCGGCTACGTCGTGAAGCCGATCGACCCGAAACGAATCCAGGATGAAATCCGTCGGCGGATCCCACCCCCCGTGGAAGACGAAGCCGCAGCGGACCCGGACGGCGAAGAGGGAGAAGAAGGCGAGGCGCGGGAGCCGGCGGCGGCCTAGGCGTCCTGGCCGCGGCCCCGACCCGGAGTCCCCGGCGCCCTCCGCCATCCCTTGACCTTCGCGCGAAGCGTGGCACACTCCGACGAACGACCCGGACACAGTTCCGGGCCCGCGTCCGGTCGGAGGTGTACACGATGCCCAAGAAGACCGACTCCGCACAGAGCCCCGTCTTCCCGCCTTTGGCCTATCGAGACGAGTCGTTTCTCGACAGTGACGAGGCCAGGCCGTTGCGGATCCTGGCCGAATACCTGCAGCCGTTCGAGGCGTTCCGCAAGCAGCAGGTCCGCGAGACGATCGTGTTCTTCGGTTCGGCCCGGATCACCGAGGACGGTCCGTTCGGCCGCTACTACGCCGAGGCTCGCGAGCTGGCCCGCCTGGTGACGCAGTGGTCTCTCGAGCTTGCCCCGCCCGCGCAGCGCTTTCTCATCTGCTCGGGGGGAGGGGGCGGGATCATGGAGGCGGCGAATCGTGGCGCGGCGGACGCGGGCGGACGCACGATCGGACTCGACATCAGCCTTCCTCACGAACAGCGGCCGAATCCCTACATCACGTCGGGACTCTGTTTCCTGTTTCACTACTTCTTCATGCGCAAGCTCTGGTTCGCGCACCTGGCCCGCGCCATGGTCGCGTTTCCCGGGGGTTTCGGCACGCTCGATGAGCTGGTCGAGATGCTGACGCTCGCGCAGACCCGAAAGCTCGACCGGCCGATGACCATTCTGCTCTACGGAACCGCGTACTGGCAGGAGATTGTGGACTTCCCGGCTCTCGCGCGGCACGGAATGATCAGCCCGGAGGATCTGGAGCTCTTCCGCTTCGTGGACCAACCGGCGCCGGCGCTCGACATCCTGCAGCGGTCCCTGGCGACGGCGGTCGCTTCCGAGAGTCCGACCCTGGCCAGATCCGCCGGAAGCATCCCTTTCCCTTCGAATCGGAGGCGACTCTGATGAGCATCCCCCGGGAGCAGCAGCGCGCGTTTCTCATCCGGCTGGCCCGCCAGGCGATGAAGGAACGAGGACTGGAGCCCGACTTTCCGCCCGCGGCAACGGCCGAGGCCGAGAGCCTCATCGGCGTCCGATTCTCCACCGAGCCCGACGTGGAAGATCTGCGGGGCCTTGTCTGGTGTTCGATCGACAACGACGATTCCCGCGATCTGGACCAGCTTACCGTGGCCGAGGAACTGCCCGCCGGCCGCATCCGCATCCTGGTGGCCGTGGCGGACGTCGGCGCTCTCGTGGCGGCGGGTTCGGCCGTGGACGCGCACGCCGGCGTGAACACCACGTCGATCTATACGCCGCCGCAGGTCTTTCCGATGCTGCCCGAGCGGCTGAGCACGGACCTCACTTCCCTCAATCCCGGCCAGGACCGGCTCGCCCTGGTGATCGAGATCCTGGTCGACGGAGACGGCACCGGCGAGTCCTCCCGGATCTATCGGGCCTGGGTCCACAACCAGGTTCAGCTCGCCTATTCCGGCGTGGGACCCTGGCTCGAGGGGGAGGGCGAGATGCCGCCGGCCGTCGGCGCCGTCCCGGGGCTGGCCGAGAATCTGCGTCTGCAGGACGTGGCGGCCCAGCGCTTGCGGGCGTTCCGCCAGGAACAGGGGGCGCTGGAGCTCCAGACCATCGAGACGCGCACGCTCTTCGACGGAGACGCCGTGAGCGAGCTCCGTCCCGAGACGCGGAACCGGGCCAAGGAGCTGATCGAGGACTTCATGATCACAGCCAACGGGGAGGTGGCGCGCTTCCTCGAGGCGAAGCGGTTTCCGGTCGTGCGCCGCGTGGTCCGTTCGCCGGCGCGCTGGCCGCGCATCGTCGATCTGGCCCGCGAACTGGGGGAGGACCTCCCGTCGCGGCCGGACGCGCGGGCCTTGCACGGATTCCTGGTGCGCCGGCGCGCCGCCGACCCGCTTCGCTTCCCCGATCTCTCGCTCACGGTCATCAAGTTGCTGGGGAAGGGCGAGTACGAGGCGAGCTTCCCCGGCCAGGAGGTCGCCGGTCACTTCGGCCTTGCGGTCAGCGACTACAGCCACTCGACCGCGCCCAACCGGCGCTACCCGGATCTGCTGACGCACCGGCTGCTCAAGGCGGCGCTGGCCGGAGCGCCGGTTCCCTATGCCAAGGAGGAGTTGGAAACGCTGGCGTCGCGCTGTGCCCGGCGCGAGGACGACGTGCAGAAGGTGGAGCGGCTGCTGGAGAAGGCGGCGGCGGCCTGTCTGCTCGAAGGCCAGATCGGACGCAAGTTCGAGGGAATCATCACGGGGGCCGCCAGCAAGGGAACCTGGGTCCGGATCTTCGATCCGCCCATCGAGGGTCGGGTGGAGGAGGGGGCGGAAGGCCTGGACGTCGGCGACCGGGTGACGGTGCGGCTCATCCACACCGATCCGGAACGTGGCCACATCGACTTCGCGCGCGCGCGGGGCCGGCAGTCGCGGACCTGACGCGGAGCGGACCTGACGCGGAGCGGACCTGACGCGGAGAGGCGCCGGGACTTCGGTTTCGCGCGCGCGGGGCCGGCAGGCGCGCGAACCGGCCCTCAGTTCAGCTCGACGATCCAGAGTTCGTTGACACCGGTCCGGTCGGAGATGAAGGCCACGGATTGCCCGTCCGGCGACCATTGCGGGTGGATGTCCGCGCCCGCGCCCCGGGTGATCTGCCGGTACAGGCCGCCGCCGGCCGGAATCAGGAAGAGGTGCCAGTGATCCGTGATGTCCTCGAACGCGATCTGGGTTCCATCCGGTGACCACGCCGGCCGGCGCGCCGTGAGAGTGGTCTCCCTGGTCACTCGCAGGGCGGCGCCGCCGTTCGCGGAGACGGTCCAGATCTGATCCCGGCCGCTGCGGTTCGAGCGGAACGCGATGCTGTTGCCGTCCGGAGACCAGGCAGGGTCCACATCCCGCGCGAGGCTGTTGGTGATCTGCTTCTCCTGACCGGAGGCGACGTCGATCGTCCAGATCTCCTCGTCTCCGGAGCGCCGGGAAACGAAGGCGATTCGGGTCCCGTCGGGCGACCAGCGGGCGGTCAGGTCGTCGGCGGTACTCTCCGTCAGCTGGATCGGTTCGCTGCCGAGCAGGTCCGTGATCCACAGATCCCAGTACCTTCCCAGGCTGAGATCGAAGGCGATCCGGGTGCCGTCGGGCGACCATTCCGGGTTCTGCTCTTGCCCGGTGCCGCTGGTGATCTGGGTCGGCACCCCTCCGGAGTCGGCGACGATGAAGACATGAACGTCATCGCCGTGCGTCGAAGTGAACGCGATCCGCCGTCCATCGGGCGACCAGCGCGGACCCGACTCGTCCCCGGGCATGCTGGTGAGGCGCGTGGGAGTGCCGCCCGTAGCCGGGATCAGCCAGATGTCCGCGTCCCCGGCCGCTCTCGAGACGAACGCCAGCCGGGACCCGTCGGGCGACCACTGCCCGGGGTCCGCTTCGACCGACTGCGCGGTGAGTTTTCGGGCCGGCGGGGGCGTGGTGTCTTCGGTCTTGGTGGGAGACTCGTCTTCACCGCAGCTCCAGCTCAGCGTGAGGACGGCGACGGTGAGCAGGAGGCGCGTCTGGTGGCTCCCGAGCGAGACTCTGTGCATGGTAGCGGTCCTCCGTTCGAGCATCGATCCGCCGCGCAGGGGCGCCGTTGCGACGGCAGATCCCGGAATCGGGCGCTCCCGCCGCGGGACAGCGCCGTATCGGATGCATGGCGGACTAAGGATCCGCCCTGCAGGTGACGATGGCAAAGCATGTCTATCTGGCCGCAAAGGCGCTGCCCCCCGACCAGGCCAAAGCCAGCTCCCGCGTCTCCCCGGGTCGGGCACCCGTTCCGCTCCGCCTTGGAGGGGGCGGCCGCAGCGGCTATCCTCTTCGTCTGCTTCAGTTTGGCGCTCGGGGTGCTCCATCGACGCGCGGAGGAGAGTCTGCGCGAGGGGCAACGGCAGTCGCTTATGGAGACTGCATCTTCGCTGGCCGCGCAGGTCGATGGCGATCTGCACCGTACCCTGGTCGATCCCGCGCAGGAGCAGACCGCCGCCTACGAAACGGCCCTCATGCCTCTTCGCCGGGCTCGGGAGAGGTGCCGCGACTTCTCGTATATCTACACGGTGATTCTATCGGGCGATAGCGTGTGCTTCGTGCTCGACGCCACCCCGCCGGGCGATGCCGATCACGATGGCCAGGAAGATCACTCGTTCCTGATGGACCGCTACGACGACGTCCCGCCGCAGATGATGGCTTCGCTTCGCCTCGGACAGCCGGAGGCGGACGAAGAGGCGACGTCCGACGCCTGGGGGACTTCGTGGAGCGGGTACGCCCCCTTCTTCGACTCTCGGCGCGAACTGGCCGGGGTGGTTGGCGTGGACCTCCCCGCGGATCGGTTCCGAGAACGCATGTCCCGGCTCCAGAAAGCTCGCTCGGAAGGCTTCGGCATCGCCCTGATCCTTTCCGTCCTCCTCGGCGCCGGGGTCTGGAGACTGCGGCGAGCCGCGCGGATCCAGGTCGCGCAGCGGCTGGAAATCATCCGCAGCCTGACCCTGAGCGAGAATCGCTTCCGCGCGCTGTACGAGATGGCCCCGATTGCCTGGATGCTCTGGGACCGGGAGTGCCGGATCCTGGAGTGGAATCGCCGCGCGGAGGAGATGTTCGGCTGGTCCCGCGAGGAAGCCGTCGGACGCTGCTTCTTCGACCTGATCGTTCCCGGTGCGTTCCGCCCGAAGGCCGAGGCGATTGTGGCGCAGCTCCTGCGTGGCGATTCGGCAGCCGATGTCGTCAACGACAACCTCACCAAGAGCGGCCGGGTCATCACCTGCCGGTGGAACAACGGCGTTCTTCGCGATGCGACGGGAAACCTGGCCGCCGTCTTCTCGTTGGGTCAGGACATCACCGAAAGCGAGCTGGAGAAGTCCGAGCAGCTTCAGCGCGTGCGCCGGGCGGAGTCGCAGAACGCGGCCCTGACGTTGGTGGCCACCCGCGATTGGGGTCTGGAGGCCTCTCTCGAGGGGGCGGCCCGCGCCATCGTCGAGATCGTGTCCCGGACGGCGGACGTCGAGCGGACGGGGATCTGGCTCTTGAACGAGGACGGCACCGTCCTGTCCTGCCTGGTGCAATACGAGCGGACGCCGAAGCGGTTCAGCAGCGGCGCCACTCTGCGGGCCACGGAGTTCGCGGGCGAGATGGAGGCGTTGAAGCGCTCGCGCTATGTGGATGCCGAGGATGCCGTGAACGATCCCCGGACCCGAGGCTACGCCGCGGCCTATCTTTCCCCCCTGGGCATCACCTCGATGCTGGACGTGCCGATCCGGATCCGCGGGAGAGTGGTCGGGGCCATCTGTCTGGAGCAGGTGGGGCCGCGCCGGCGCTGGCAGGCCGACGAGATCGGCTTTGCCACGGCCGTGGCTGATCAGGTCGCGCACATCATTGAAACCGGGGAGAGACGACGGGCGGAGGAGCGCGTGTTGCGTCTCAGTCGGGCGGTTGAGGCGACCGCCGACGCGGTGGTCATCACCGACGGCGAGGGGCGCATCCAGGCGGTCAATCCCGCCTTCACCCGCATCACCGGATACACCCTGGAGGAGGTGCTCGGAGAGACTCCCCGGGCGCTGAAGAGCGGGGAGCACCGGGACGACTTCTACCGGGAGATGTGGGAGACGATTACCTCCGGGCGCACCTGGCACGGAGACGTCGTCAACCGGCGCAAGGACGGCTCCCGCTACTACGCCGAACTCACGATCTCTCCGATCCGAAACCACCGGGGGGAGATTGGCGGCTTCGTCGGGGCCCAGCGGGACGTGAGCACGCGGCGGCAGGCGGAAATGGAGCTGGCCTCCGCCCGGGAGTTCCTGCAACTCGTGGTCGACACCGCGGCCACGGCGATCTTCACGGTCGATGCCGCGGAACGGATCACCGGCGCCAATGAGGCGTTTTGTGCGGCCATGGGCTACGGCCTTGCGGAGGCGCTGGGCCGGTCCTGCCGCGACGTCGGACTGGGGGAGTGGCTGGTCTGCGAAGGCCGGGCGGCCGGGGCGGCCGGCGGCCGCATCCAGCGGCAGGAGCGGAAGCTCACGACCAGGTCGGGTCGGGTCATCACCGTCCTGCGCAACGCCACTCCTCTCCGGGATGGGGAACAGCAGCTCACCGGTGCTGTCTGCTCGTTCGTTGATGTGACGGAGCTGGTCGAAGCGCGCCAGGCGGCCGAGGCGGCCGCGCGGACCAAGGGGCAGTTCCTGGCCAACATGAGCCATGAGATCCGCACGCCCATGAACGGCATCATCGGGATGACCGGCCTGCTGCTCGATTCGGCCCTGAATGCCGAGCAGCGTGACTACGCCGACACGGTTCGATCCTGCGCCGACTCGCTGCTGGGGCTGATCAACGACATCCTCGACTTCTCCAAGATCGAAGCCGGGAAGATGGAACTCGAGGTCATCGACTTCGACCTGCGCACGGCGGTGGAGGAGACGGCCGACATCCTGGCCCCGCGAGCCCAGCAGAAGGGGCTGGAGCTGATCTGCCAGGTCTCCCCCGAGGTGCCCTCGCTTCTTCGCGGCGATCCCGGCCGGCTGCGCCAGGTGCTCCTCAACCTCGCCGGCAACGCGCTCAAGTTCACCGAGGCCGGCCAGGTCACCATCGAAGGATCGCTGGTGGAGGAGGCGGGAGACCGGGTCCTGGTCCGCTTCGAAGTCGCCGACACCGGGATCGGCATCGCGCCGGAGCAGGTCGGCAGTCTCTTCCAGCCCTTCATCCAGGTGGACGCGTCAACCACGCGTCGCTACGGTGGCACCGGTCTGGGGCTGGCGATCTCCCGGCAGCTGGTGACGGCGATGGGAGGGGAGATCGGAGTCTCCAGCGAGCCGGGGCGCGGCTCGACCTTCCGGTTCACGGTCCCCTTCGAGCGGCGAAGGGCCGAGGACGCGCCGGAGCCGATTCCTCTGGCGGAGCTGCGGGGCCGTCGGATCCTCGTGGTGGACGATCTTCCGGCGAATCGCCGCGTGGCCGCAGCGCAGCTTCGGAGCTGGGGCTGCGAAGTCGTCGAGGCCGCCGGGGGGGAAGAGGCGCTGCGGGAGCTGCGGCGAAGCGTGGCGGAGGGGCGGCCGTGTGCTGCGGCGCTGCTGGATCTGCAGATGCCGGGGATGGACGGCATGGAGCTTGGCCGGCGGATCCGCCAGGATCCGGACTGCGGGGAGATGCCCCTGATTCTCCTCACCAGTATGGGGATGCGCGGAGACGCGGAGCGAACGCGGGCGGCCGGTTTCGCCGGCTATCTGCCCAAACCGATCCGGCAGCGGCAGCTGCGCGACTGCCTGGCGGCGGTGCTGGGTCTGCAGGTAGCGAGTCCGGGACCGGCGAACCACCCTCTGGTGACGCGCCATCTCCTCGCCGAGGCCCGGCGCCGCAATGCCCGCATTCTTCTGGCCGAAGACAATGTGGTCAACCAGCGCGTGGCGGTGCGCATTCTCGAGAGGTTGGGTCTGCGCGTCGACGCCGTGGCCGATGGGCAGGAGGCGGTGGCGGCCCTGGAATCGATCCCGTACGACCTCGTGCTGATGGACATCCAGATGCCCATCATGGATGGCTTTGACGCCACCCGCGAGATCAGGCGCCGGGAAGCGGGCCGGCGTCACATCCCGATCATCGCCGTGACGGCGCACGCCATGCGGGGCGACCGCGAGAAGTGCCTGGCGGCCGGCATGGACGGCTACGTCAGCAAGCCGTTGAAGCCGGAAGAGCTGGCCCAGGTGGTGGAGCAGTGGTGTTTCCGGGACGAGGCTTCCGCGGCACCCGAAGCGGGGGGGCCGGACCCGCCGGTGGGAGATTCCGGAGGCGCCATCCGCTCGGATGCGGATGAGGAGAAGGCGGCGTAGCAGGATGCTGGAAGACTGAACTGTACCGGCCTTCCCGGAGGCTCCATTTCCAGGGAGGATGGGGTCATGGGAGGTGCAAGCAGGTACTCGCCGGAGTCCCGGGAACGGGCGTCCGGGCTCAGCCCGAACGGGTCTTCGGGCTCAGACTGACCAGGCCGCCCGCTCTCCACGGACTCTCATCAGCCGGTTCTTCAAGACCGTCTCCCCCGCCGCCAGCCGCACGAAGTAGACACCGGGGGACACGGGACGACCGGAGGCGTCGCTGCCGTCCCAGGTGGCGGAGTACCGCCCCGCGGGCCGGAGTCCAGCCGTGAGGCCAGCGATGCGGCGTCCCGCGGCATCGAACACCGCCAGGTCCGCGCGGCACTCCTGATCCAGGACGAACGAGATGGAGGTGCGCGGCAAGAACGGGTTCGGCCGAGCCTCGAGGGGACGGCACCCCGCGGTCGTGCCGGGAGGGGGGTCGTCGACGGCGTTCGACTCAAGACAGTGCGGCCGGAAGATCGCGAGGCCGGAGAACTCGGCCGCCTGATAGACCCGCTCCGCCGACACCGCAACAGCCAAGGCGTTCCCCTGCGTCCCGCCCGCCCCGATATACTCCGGAGCGAGAGGATCTTGCACATCCACAACATGCAGGCCGGTCTCGCCCCCGGCCAGGTAGAGCAGATCTCCGCTCAGCTTCATGTCGCCGCGAGCGGGCACACTGGCCTGCCCGACGCGGACCGGGGCCTGCGGATTGCTCACATCGACTACCTCGAGGCCGATCCCGTTGTTGACGAACATCAGATGGCCCCGCAGCGCCAGGCCGCCGGAGGGGCAGCAGTACGTCCCGATGTGCTGGGGGGATCCGGGGTCGCTCACGTCCAGGATCTCAAGCCCACCCTCCAGGTCGATGACGTAGACCAGCGGGAAGTCGGCCAGCACTGTCGAGGGGCTTTCGATCACGTCCGCGATGCCCACCTGCACGGGGTTGGCCGGGTCGGAGATGTCGACGATGAGGACACCCCACCACTGCACGGAGACATAGGCGTAGCCGTTGTCGACGGCCAGACCGGTCACGATCATCTCCGGGATCGGCAGAGTACCGAGGACCTGGGGGCTGTCGGGGTCAACGATGTCGATGACATACAGAGCGGACGAAAGATCGCAGACGACGGCACGGTCCCCGTCCAGAACCACCTGGTAGACCGTGCTCGCCGTCTCCACCTGCCCGCGCGGCACCGGCTGGTCCGGATCGCTCAGATCGAGAATCGTGAGACCCGGGACCACACCGGCGACGTAGGCGAGATTGTCGCGTACGGCGATCCCGGCCGTGATCGTGAGCGACTCCCAGGCACCCGTCCTGGCGTGGAGGGTCGGGTTGCCGACATCGACCACGTCCAGGCCGGCGGAATTGGCGGCCGGAACGCGGTCGCGCCGTCGAGCGCAACCCCGAAGGCGTCGCTGGCGGTCCGGGCTTCCGTCTCCAGAAACGGAGCCTGCGGATCGGCCACGTCGACGATCTGCAGTCCGGCGTCGCTGGCGATGTAGGCGTACGGCTCGGCGACGGCCAGCCGATGGAGATAGGCGTGGTCCTCGACCGTGTCGAGGGAGGCCAGAAGCACGGGCGCGGAGGGCGTCGAGACATCGACGAGGCGCAGGCCTTCGGCGAAGGTGATCAAGTAGACGACGCTTCCCCGCACTTCCACGTCGCAGAGCTGTCCGGAGAGGGGGAGGGAGCCGACCAGCACGGGCGAGGTCCGAATGGCGACGTCGACAACCTGAAAGCCGGCCGTCCCTGCGGCGACGTAGGCCACGCCCCCCTCTACCGCCACGTCATTCAACGTGCCGGTGAGAGGAACCGATCCGACCACGACGGCCGCCAGCGGATCGCTCACGTCGGCCACGGCCAGTCGGTTGAGGCAGGCCACATAGAGGAGGTTTCCCTCGACGCAGAGACCGTAGCTGGCGCTCGGCGTCGCGATCGTTCGCACGGAAAGCGGGTGGGCCGGATCCGACACGTCGAAGACCTGGACCCCGGCGGCTCCTACGGGCAGATAGGCGTAGTCTCCCTCGACATCCACATCGTCGCAGAAGCCGGAGGTGGACGAGTGTCCGAGCAGCGCGGGCGTCTTCGGATTGCCCACATCCGCGATGCGGAAGCCGTAGTTGCCGCAGGCGGCGTAAGCGCGATCGCCCTGCAGCACCAGGTCGCGGGCCCCATAGATGTTCCCATGGCCGATGAGATGCGGCAGGGCGGAATAGTCGACACACTCTTGTGCCCGCGCGCCCGCCGCGAGACCGGCGAAGAGGATTGCGACCACCAGCACGGGGAAAACCAACACGCCGAAAGAACGCGAAGCGATCGAGCCCTTCATGGATCTCCTCCTTCCAGGGCCGGACCCCGACACGACACAAGGATCCTCCGCGGGCGTTACGTGGAGAGGGAGGGCCTATCGAGCCTTCGGGACGGGTCGCCGCCAGCGCAGGGAAGGAGGAGACCAGGCGCGGCGGAGCAGGGCGGCAGGCAGCCCGTAGCGGCACCGGCGTTCCCGTGCCTCCCGGTCGTGGGCGGGGACGCCCTGGGCGGCGGGGAGCGAGAACCCGCCGTGCCCTCGAAGCGGGGCCACCGAGGCGCAGAGCGGCTGGCCCAGGCTTCGGCGCGGACCGGCAAGTCAGGGGTGAGAGGCGGCGGCGAACGGATGCCTTGGCGAGCCTCGCGGAAACCTTCCGATCGTCGCTACCGATACCGGCTCTTCACCTGTCCCCAACTGGTCCGGTCCGCGGGCATCGCGGGGCACGGATTCGGGACGCACGATGTGAGATCGCCGTGCCAGATCGACGATGGATCGCAGTCGGCCTGCGTGGAGATCTTGCACGCGCCATCCAGAGTGCAGCACGCCCCTTCCGGGATGGGGCACGGATTGGGATCGCAGGCGGGCCAGGCCGCGTGCCACTGATGGGGCGGCAGGCATTCCGTCCGCACCGTCAACGTGCAGGTCGCCTGCAGCGAACAGCAGGCGCACTCCACGTCCGGGGCGGGGCAGAGATTCGGATCGCACGTCCCGGACAGGGTCCAGTCCCCAGCGCAACTCGGCTGGGACGTGATCGCGCAGCTCCCGTCGGGGTAGCAGCAGGAGCCGGTCGGCGATGGTGGAGCGCCCGGCTCGAACGAGAGCACCCCGAAGCCTTCGATTTGATCCAGCACGCGGGGATTGGAGTCATCGTTGAACGACTCGCTGCCAGCCAGCGGCTCCACGGCAAACGTCGCGCCCGGCGCGCCGCCATACGCGTATCCGGCAAACCACCAGATCTCCTGCAGCAGGCTGGTCCTCGCTTCCGTGAACCCGAGGCCGATACCGGACCGATTGCTCGGGAACTCGCGGTTGTCCTCGTCGCTGGGAACCGGCACCGGGACGGAAACCATCTCATCGGAGGGACCATCGGCTTCGACCATTACCTTGTTCGGATCGTAATGAATCCGGAAGCCCACTCCCTTCAGGCGGGGGCAGCTCCCGGGCGGAAATGCCGCCAGGACGTACCAGACGTGCGCCACTTCGGCCGGCATCGTGGAGATCGAGACAAAGGCCAGCGGATTGCAGGGGACAGCACCGCCAACCGGGTCGTAGGGCGGGCACTCCTGTGCCTGCGGCGACGGCGGGCCGTCCTGCCCACATGCCACTCCGGACATTCCCATGTAGGTATCCACATCCACCGTGTACTCGAGGGTGGTTGCGTGCAGCACCAGCACCCCGCCCTCGTTCGGCCCGGCGAGCGCCGGGGGAGCGAAGAGCAGGAACGCTAGAGCCAGCAGGAACGGTCTCACGGGATCCTCCTTGCGTGAATCCCCGGCCGGATGCTCAGAGGATACCACCGCAGTCAGCGGGTCTTCACCAGCCTCACGAGCGGTTCGCCCCCCGCGCTCTCCACCCGAACCAGATAGATCCCCGCCGGCGCTTCGCGTCCGGCCTGGTCGCGGCCGTCCCAGGGAATCGCCATCCGGCGACCGTCCAGGCTCCCTTGCCAGGCCGTGCGTATCAGCCGGCCTCCCGCGTCGAAGATGAGGACCCGTGCAGAGGCCGCCGGCGGTCCCGAGAGATGAATCGTTGTATTTGTGATGAACGGGTTTGGCGCGGCCTGGAGCGCCGTGATCGTCGCGAGGCCGGTCCCGGCCACGCCAACGGTGAAGCAGGGGTTGGGATCACAAAGGGTCTCATCCCCCATATACAGCAGGCCACCCTGGTCTGCGCAGTCCGCCTCGGTCAGGGCCATACAGACCCCGCCCGCGAAGCAGCACGCACCGGTGGTGGTTTCGTCCCAGTTGCGTCCGTCGATGATCGGTCCTCCCGTTGCCGACGGGTCCAGCCAGTCCCGGAGCCGGGAGGAGGAGTTGCCTCCCCCGTTCCAGGAGATCGCCAGGCGCCCGAACCAGTCCGAGGTGATCGAGGTGCACGAAGCGCTGCCTCCGTGCAGTTGCCCGATGAGGCGGTGATCCGGGTCCCACAATCCCCCGCCGGACGAGCCGGGCTCGGTGGTCCCGAGGTTCCAGTGATGCACGCGCCAGTGGGTGCTGTCGCCCGGAACCTCGTTCTGGAGATAGCTCGTGATCGTGAGCGGCAGGTCGCAGAAGCTGACCGCCTTTTCATCGCAGTTCGGGTGGTGGATGCAGACCGCGGAGGCCGGCGCTGTATTTGCCCGGGCACTCCAGCCGGAGTAGTAGACGTTGCACTCCGGGGCCGGGTCGGCGAGCAACTGCACCAGGCAGAAGTCCGAGGTCGCGTAGTTCGCTCGCAGCTGCGCCCCCGTTTGGTGCTGGTTCAGCGAGCCCCCACTGAGCGCGCCGCAGGTCGGTGACTCGAAGTTCCAGTAGACGACCATGCTCTGGGCGTTGAAGAGACTGATCCCGCAGTGATTGGCGGTTAGGAAATACGCCGGGTGGGCGGGGTTGTGGCTGTTGAGGAGCGAACCGGTGCAGATCAGGCTTCCCCCGAGCGAATAGCATGCGACCGACCGGATCTGGTCTCGCCACGGGTCTCCCTCCGGACAGATGACGTCGATGTTGCAGGCGCCCTGCCGTTTCTCCGGGGCCAGGAGCGTCCGCGCAAGGTCCGCGAAGTCCCGGTAGTCGTGACCGACCTGGCTGATGTTCAGCTCAGGCTGGAAGGCGGCCTCCACCGGAACCCTCAACTCCACCAGGGCGTCGTCACCCGGCACGATGGCGGTCCAGAACTGGCCGTCGGGAGAGGTGTCCGCTGACTCGTACGGACCGTCCCAGGTCCGGGCCTCGGGAACGGAGACATCTGTCCAAGGATCCCGGGCGGGATCGTCGCGACGGTCCGGGCTGGGGGCTGTTCCCCCCGCTCGCGCCGGTACCGCTGCCGCGGGATAGAAGTGCACCGTGGCGCCCGGCGGAAGGATGAGTCGCGTGCATCCGAAGTTGAGCGAGTAGGCTCCCGGCGACACGATCCGCAGGCGCCAGATCCGGGATCGGTCCGGCAGCGTTTCCCAGGTGCCGTCCGCTGCCGGCGACAACGCAACGGAGATCGCCGCCGCGAACCGGGCCGGTCCGCCCACGCCGGCGTCGCGCTGCGCCTCGTCCTCTGCGCGCAGCGCTTCGACGTCAACCGGCGGGAGCACCACCATGTCCAGAGCAGCCAGTGGCTGCACGTCCTCGCTGAAGCTGGCGGGTGGAACGCCTTGCCGAGCGTGCGCATCATCCGGGACCAGGCCGGGCAGCAGGAGGGACAGCGAGGCCACGCACCACGCCCGGAAGACTCGCTTTGCGCTGAGATTCATGGTTGCCTCCAGTCTCTGGCTCGGAACCGTCTGGATCCCGCCGGCGAAACGACAGATACCCAACGACTCGATCGGAAACGCTGTCGTGAAGGCAGGCATCGTTGCGTTCATGGGGTTCCCCTCTCGCGCAGGTCGCTGGAACTGCCAGGGGATTCTACCACCCACAGGGAGCGCGGACGAGGGCGAACGGGTTGGGACCACCCGTCCTCCCGCGGCGGAGAAGGGCGGCGGGTTGAGGCGGGTACAAGCGGCCCGTGCGGCTTCGAAGGGGCGTCTCGACGCGCTCCCCGGCCTGGAACCGCCGAGACCGGGCCCGATGCGGGCGGATTCCTGGGGTACGGAAGGGGGTGTTCTCGAGACATCCTGGGATCAGAGGATCGGTCTGAGGAGTGCCGAAAAGAAGAAGGCCGGCCGCGGCCAGTTCCGCGGCGCTCACCTCGGACGCCGCCATGACCCGGGCCCCGGTGCCGTCGACCTCCAGATGCGCCAGGGGGCGGAATCGCGCATCGGCCCCGCAAGCAGGCCGCCATCACTTCAATCCAACTGGGCGCTCGGCTAGCATTGCCGCCAACGGTCCCCGAAGAGAGGTCGGTGTCGTTGGCGCCAAACGACGCCCGGAGCCAGGACCATTGGAGGCCTCGTGGCCAGCGTCAGAACCAGAAGCATTGCGGCATCCGTTGCCCTGGCGGCCGTCGCCTCCCTCGTCTACCTCTTCCTATGGGGCAAGCTGTTCCTCTACTCCCCGGTCGTGCTCGGCTTCTCTCGGCACGAGCTCTCTCGCGTCGTGATCTACGTGCAGAACGGAGCCAACCAGGACGGCTGCGACGAGGTGGATGCGTACCTCCCCGCGGTAGAGATCTTTCACGACCTGAAGTTCAAGAAGAAGCCGAGGGTCTTTGTCTTCCGGGACAGAGCCAGCTACCTGCGGCGCACTACGACCAAGGCCAGGGTTTGTGCGTATCCCAACGGCAGTCTCGTAGTGTCACCGTGGGCGCTGCAGGAGGCCGCGCAGGGCACGATCTCCCTCGAGACGTATCTGAAGCACGAACTGTCGCACACGCTCCTCTACCAGAACATGGGGATCTGGCCGGCCTATGTCTCGTACCCGCGATGGCTCCTGGAAGGGATCGCCATGTACAGCGCAAATCAGATGGGTACATCGTGGTACCCCGGCAAGGCACAGACCTACGCGGGCATCGAGCAGGGCGACTTCATGCCGCCGTTCGACTACAAGACGCGGAGGGAAGACAAGGTCCCTCTTCGTGCGGCGCACCGAATCGCCTTCATCTACTCGGAGTTCGGCTGCATCATCGATTACCTCATCGAAAGCCATGGCCGGGAGAGGTTTCTGCGGTACATGAAGGAGTTGACGGTCGACCCGGATCACGACGAGGTGTTCCGAAGGGTCTACGGAACCGATTTCGAGTCCTTCCTGCTGCGCTTCAAGGAGCATGTCCGGGAGTCCGTCCAACGTTCCGTCTCGCCGGGCGCGGCTATGGCGGCAAATCAGGCGGTTGGCGGTTGATCGGCCCCACGCCCTCCCGCGGCGGAGAAGGGCGGCGGGCGATCGGAGGACGGGCGGAAGTCCGGATCCTGGTCGCCTTCGCCTGGCGCCGGTATCGGCATCCCGGCTCACACCGAGACCCGGGCTCCTACCGCAGCTCTCCTACGGAAGCAGGACCAATCGCCGGTTCAGCCACTCCTCCTTCGTATGCGCCGTGAGATAATAGACTCCCGCCGGGGCCTTCGCGCCCGCATCGGTGCGTCCATCCCACTCGAGGGCCGTCCAGGCGTCCCGCAATTCCCCTTTGTACAGGGTGCAGACTCGGGCTCCGCTGACGCTGTACAAGCAGACCTCGGATTCCGCAGGCGCAGCAATCCGGAGCAGGATGGTGTCCCCCGCGCGGTACGGGTTCGGGATCCGGAGATCCGTCGTGCCGCGCGGGACCGCGGGCGGCACTGCGGCGGCCGACTCCCACCAGCGCGCAATGTAGTACGATTCCTTGTCGCCCGCATGCAGGAAATCGCCCCCGGCGTACAAGCCGGGGAATGCGGGCGCGAGGGCGAGCACACCATCTCCGTCCGTTCCCGAATCCAGCGACTCCCAGAGCCCGCCGCTCCAGTGGGCCACATCGCCGATCTCAATACCGTCGCTGGAGTGGAAGTTCCCCCCGGCATACAGGCCGTCGTCCGTCACGCAGAGCGAGAAGACATACTGGTAGTCGCCGCAGAGGCCGGTTCCGAAACCGGCACCGACCGTGCTCCAAGAAGATCCGTCCCAGCGCGCAATGCTGTGTGCGGGAACCCCGCCGTTTACAGAGGAGAAGTAGCCGGCCGCGATCAGTGATCCCTGGAAGACCTCCAGGGCATCGACGACTTCTCAGCCCGGGTCGTGCAGATCGAGGCCGGTCCCGAGGGGATTCCACGTCGTGCCATCCCAGGCCGCGATGTAGTTCACCACGGTGCCGGCGCCGGTCCGGGCGAAGATGCCTCCCGCAACGATCTGGTCCTCGAAGGTCGCCAGAGCACGGACCGCCCCGGAAAACGGGGGTCCGAGAGCCTGCCATTCAGAACCACTCCAACGGACGACCGAACTCGCTCCGCCCGCGATCAGATCGCCCTCGTGCACGCACAGCGCGCTGACATCCCAGTCGACGCCCGATCCGAAGGCGTGCCACGCCGCGCCATCCCAGCGGGCGATGTGGTTCGCCGGGACCCCGCCGATCTGGTGGAACGCCCCGGCCGCCACGAGATCACCGCCGAAGACGGTCAACGCCGACACGGATTCGTCTGCGCCGGTGCCGAACGGATGCCACCGGGCGCCGTCCCACCGGGCGATGAAGTTGCAGGAGTCGGCGCCGGCCGTGGTGAAAGCGCCCCCGGCGACCAGATCCCCGCCGTACCACGTCAGGGCGCGGGCCCTCTCGTTCAACCCTCCTTCGGAATCCGGCGCCACTCCCATCGCGCTCCATGCGGAGCCGTCCCAGGCAGCGATGTTCGCGCATGCCTGTCCCTCCGCTGAGGTGAACCTGCCCCCGGCGATGAGGCTCGTCCCAAAGCTCCCCAGTGCGAGTACACCGCCCCCGATTCCCTGGCCCAGCGCGGCCCACTCGGAGCCGGTCCAGCGGGCGACCCGCGCCACCAGCGTGGTTCCGGAGGCCGAGAACCAGCCGCCGGCGAACAAGGAGCCGTCATGGCACGCGAGCGCCTTCACGATGCCGTCGAGGCCCGGGCCCGCCGAACTCCAGGACTCCCCGTTCCAGCGGGCCACGTGCGGCAGGCTGGTGCCGCCCGAGGCGGTGAACCATCCCCCGGCAAAGAGCTCGCCGCCCGCAGAGGCCAAGGCGTAGACGTAGTCGTTCAACCCCGCCGCGAGCGGGCTCCACGCGGTGCCGTTCCAGCAGGCGATGTGGGTGGCGGGGAGCCCGCCGGCGACCGTGAACAAGCCACCGGCGACGAGCGAGCCTCCCCAGACCGCGAGAGCCTCGACCTGGGTGGACCCGCCCGTTCCGCCGCTCACTCCCGCGCCGAGGGACGACCAATTTGCGCCGTCATAGCGGGCGATTCCGCTCGCCGCCACGCCGCCGATGCTGGTGAAGGCGCCGGCCGCGATCAGGTCGTCGCCAAAGACCGTGAGCGCCAGCGCGGCGTCATTGATCTGGTCGACGAACGGCAGCCACTGCGTGCCGTCCCAACGGATGATGCGGCGGAACGGAGTCTCCTCCGCGAGAGCGAAACGCCCGGATACGATGATCTGGCCGCTCCAGGCGGCCACGGCGTAGGCATCCCCGCGGAGACCGGTCCCGACTGCGCTCCAGACCGATCCGTCCCAACGGGCCACGCCTTCGGCCGGAATTCCGCAGACCTCGGTGAACGAGCCGACGACGAAAAGGGAGCCGCCGGATTCCGCCACCCCGGCCACCGGATCGTCGACGCCGGGACCGACGATCGGGCGGCCGAACCCATCCGCCCAGAACCCGTCGAGACTCTTCCCGTGCCCCGCGCCGTTGCGCGGCGGCGGCGCGCCGGACGAAAGCCGGTTGTCTACACTGGATGCGCACACGCCGGACGGCGTGACCGGAGCCCCATCGGCGGAAAGCGCGACGCCGCAGAACACCGCCAGACACAACAAGCAGACCGACCCAAGGAGATTTCGTGCGATCATCTCCGGATCCTCCCGGCGAAGGATGCCCACCAGCCACGCGAGCGACAACTCTGGAGCAGCGACGGCCTCGATTGTACCACCACCGGGGTGGTCGGCCAGAGGAAGCTTGCGGCATGAACAGACTCCGCGCGCTGAGCGCAATGCTCATGGTGCTCGCCCTGGGTTGCGGCGGGGAAGACGAGCCGACACCGCAAGCCGGCCCAAACCGGGACTGCGGATCCACGCCTGGAATCGGATTCCGTTCTGGGCGGTCCGGGAAACGGGCGTGGACCGTGCGGACCAGCCGGCTGCCCCTCGATCCCCCAACCCGGCGCCGGACCGGCTGCGGTCTTCGAAGACACCGTCCGTCCGTTCGTCGATTTCCCGATCGGATGCTCTTGCGATGACGAGGCGCAATGCTACCGTTCTATGCTGGCGAGACTGCTCACGGAGAGGGGCGCAGACCTGCTGCGCTTCTGATCCCGTTCCGGTTCCGGAAATCCGTCGCGGAAACAACAGAAAGGGCTCGTGCTTCCATGAGAACGAGGATCCGGCGGTCCATCCCCATCCTGCTCCTGGCCGTCGCCCTGCGCCCGGCGGACGCCTCTTCGAAGTCAGCCGATCCATCACCCGTGAATCCGTCGTCCTGGTACTTGTCCGTCCAGTACCTGGGGCTGACTTTGCACCCGCACGGCGGAAATACGCCGGAAGTGTACCCCCTGAAACTCGACAAAAAAGCCTATCTCGTGCTCTCCGTCGGCGTGGCGGGGAACGCAGACTACCGGCTGAACAACCGGTTCTTCTTCCGCTTCTCCTCGTCCTTCTACCGGGACTGCGCATTCGTCAATGCTGGATCGCTGCACATGGGGCCGAGAATCCAGGGTCACTGGCGCGGCAACGGGTTCAACCTCGGAATCGGGCCCATCCTGAGCTTCCGGCGGGACTGGCACCGGGTCAAAGGATACGTGGACGACGAGTTCTACGGCGACCGCGTCTGGAAGGGATGGCAGTACCGGCTGTACATGACCGCGCTCGAACTGGAGTACCTGCGCCGGATCAACGACTGGGCGGAGTTCCAGTGGTCGCTCATCCCCGGCGCGCCGCTGATCATCACGTCGATGTTCGGGGTGCGGTTCAGGATGGGGGGGAAGGCGTCGGATTGAGGGCGCCGCGCCCGCAGGAGGGATGAACGGCCGTCGGCGTTCGCGCCCGCACTCGGCGTAACGCAATCGCACGAACCCCCGGCAGAGGAACCCGCACTCCAAGCCCGCCGGAACTCGTGTTCGACGAAACGCGGGTCGCCGGCGCCGCCCAAGCCCCACGGAGAGGGCGCGTGATCATGCGCGAAGCGAACACGATCACCGAGGATCAGGTCCGCGGGGCGACGACGCTGACGAGCCAGATGTGCCCGATGGGCCCTCAGATCCTCGCGGCTGGCGAGATGGCCGTCCGTCGAGTCCCCGGGGTGAAGAATGCGTAGTTCGATCTCGTCTGGTCGTCTCCCTGGGATCCCCGCGAGCGCTGCACGGAAGAGGGCGAGTCCTGCCTGGGGATCTGGAGCTGAGATCACCCGGAAGGCAATTGTCCTCGTACCCATGAAGGATCGTTCCGCTGTCCGTCGCATCCATCTGCTGGAGGAAGGACACGAGTTGTTCGGCAGAGGTGAAGGTGGACCTTTCGCCGGTTCGCACGTGCTCGATCCGACCGCGAATCGCGCCCGCATGGGCCTTCAGGATCCGGATGATGAAGGTCGACAAGACCGCGCTCCCTTCCCGTTTGATGGACTGATCGCGACGACCGCGAGCGGAACCATCACTGTGAACGGTAGGCTCGTGAAGTTACCGGCGCGTTACGCGGAGCGTTTGCGGCGCGGGGCGGGTGGTGGAAACGGGCGGCTCCCCGGTGGTGAAGATCGTGCTATGATCAGAAGGCGTCCGATATGTGTCAGAAGGAATTGTACGGTGCCCGGGTGTGATCGGAGGTCGCGCGTTGACCGGACCCAGTCTCCATGGCTTTGCGCAGCGATCTCCAGCCCTGCCCTCCACGTACTTGCCGCGCCGCCGCCTGGATCAACGCTGGACGGAGTGCGCAGATCGCAGGTTGATCCTCGTCACCGCCGGGGCAGGTTTCGGAAAGAGCTCATTCCTGGCCGAGAAGGCGGCGGGGGATCGCCGTCCCTGCATCTGGTGTGCGCTGGATGAACGCGACGCGGATCCAGCGACCTTCTTCGCACATCTCTCGGAGATGATGTTTCCCCGGGGCGCGGAGGCGATCACGGCTCCGGAGGCCCACTCGGACGGCGGAGACCGCGTCTTGGTGAGGATTCTGCAGCCCCTGAAATCGGAGGGCCAGCGGGCTGTCTTCGTTCTCGATGACGCTCAGGTCGTCGCCGGGGTCGATCCGATCCTCCGATTCCTGGAGCGGTGGACCAGGCTCTTGCCGGAAGGCAGCAGTCTCGTGCTCTCTTCGCGGGAGCCTCTGGGAGTCCGCACGGCGAGGCTTCGTTCCCTCGGGCAGGTGGCGACCTTCACGGCCCGCGACCTTCAGTTCGATGAGGAGGAGGTGCGTGCCCTCTACCGCCTCAGGTGCCCCGGTGGCGATCTGGATCCGCGGCTCAGCCGCCGGATCGTGACGGAGACGGAGGGATGGGCTGCGGGTATCGCGATCCTCTTTCAGGCGGCAGGGGACGGATCCTCGTGGGCGGTCGAGCGGGCTTTGGAGCAACTCGCGCGGGTTGGGTCCGGCTGGTTCGCATACTTCGCCGAGGAGGTGGTCAGCCGCCAGAAGCCCGAATGCCAGCAGTTCCTCCTTCGCTCCGCGATCCTTCCCCGCCTCGATCCTGAGGCCTGTGACGCGGTCCTCAGAATCAGGGAGAGTCAGAGCCTTCTTGAGGATCTGGCGGCCCGCAACCTGTTCACCTTTCAGGAAGGGCAGAGCCCCGTCGTCTATCGCTACCACCATCTCTTTCAGGAGTTCCTGCGAGAGCAGTCCGCACGCCGACTCGAACCGTCCGAGATCCTGCGGCTCCGCAGGCGGGCGGCCGATTTCTTCGCCCAAAGCGGCGCCTGGGCAGAGGCGGTGGCGGCCTACGCGGATGTCGGCGACGCGAAGGCAATGCTCGGCGTCATCGATGCGCACGGCGAGAGTCTCCTCGCCGCCGGCCAGTACCAGGCGGTGCGCAAGGCCATCGAGAGCGCTCCCCGCTCGCTGTTGTGCAAGCACCCTCGTTCCCTGTCCGTGTTGGGCCGGCTGCAGGAAATCCTCGGTCGATGGGAGGAGGCGGGAAACACGTACCGGACGGCCCTCACCTGCTCGCCGAAGGGGGCGGTCCGAGTCGAGTTGATGATGCTCCTGGCGCAGATACACCAGCGGCGGGGAAAGCACGATGCCGCTCGGACTCTTTGTCTGACCGCCTTGCGCGCTGCGCCGGCCAGGGAGACGAAGCTGCGCTCGTCGATCTTCTGTCTGCTCGGTCTCTGCTCGGCGGAGCTCGGCCATCTGGCGGATGCGGAGGAGCAACTGGAAACGGCGCTCCGCCTCGCGCGCTCCGCCAAGGACCCGATTGGCGAGGGGCGCTCGCTCTTCCTGCTCGCGGTCAACGTCCACTACTTCAGAGGGGAATTCCGCAGAGCCAAGGACTCCGCGCGCGGGGCGCTCCTGATCTTCCAGAAGCTGGGCGACCAACGGCGCATCAGTCACACGATGGGCGTGCTCGGCTTCCTCTCGATGAGCACGGCGGAGGAGAGAGCGGCCCGGGACATGACCGAGGGAGCCCTTCGCCTGGCCGAGGCCCTCGGGTACCGGATGATCGAGGGGTACTGCCACTACACCCTTGGGAAGTGTGCGCTTCTTGCTCGCGAGCCGTCCGCGGCGCGGGAGCACTTCGAGACGGCCCGCCGAATCGGGGACGAGTTGCGGGAGCCTTCGCTCCGCACCCTTCCTCGCCTGGGTCTGGCCGAGGCGGCGCTCGCGGAGGGGAATCGACACGCCGCTCGGCTGGCCGCCGGGGAGGCCGCGACGCTCGCCCGCGCGCGGCGCGATCACTTCTACGAAGCGCTCGGCCTCATCCAGCTCGGGCTATCCGGCGGTCGCGCCGGGAATCGCGGCCGGCCGGGGGCCGGGACGAGCTGGTGGAAGGTCCCGGAGCGCCATCTCCGAGCGATGGGCGCTTCCTTCGAGCTGCACCGGCTGATCCTGACGCGGCTCGACACGGATCAGCTGTCGGAGAGGGAGAAGGCGGGCCTCCTTGAGGAGCTCATCCGGGGCGTGGCCCAACGGGAGCACGCCTTCCTGTTCCTCGATCTCGAACCGGAGCGGGCCGCACGGGTCTTGCCGTGGGCCTTCGAGCGCGCAATCGAACCTGATTACGTGGCGACGATGCTGCTCCGGCTGGGCGCGCCGTCCGTGCCCCATCTCAAGCCCTTGCTGGATCATCCCTCGGATGACCTGCGGCAGCGGGTCGTCGGTCTTCTCGCGCGGATCGGCGGGGACGAAGCCCGCATCGCGCTCTCCCGCGCGGCCGATGCCACGACGAAACCGGGGCGCGCGGCGTGGAAGGCCGCCCGGGAGCTGGAGCTCACGCCCGGCGTTGCCCTGCGGATCCGGGCGCTGGGGGACTTCGAGCTTCGGGTCGGCGACGAACTCCGTCCTCGCGAAGCCTGGCGGTCCGCCCGCGCGATCCGGCTCTTCCATCTCTTGCTGGTTCATCGGTTCCAGTGGATCCCGAAGGAGGTGGTTCTCGAGACCCTCTGGCCGGAAGGGGATCCGGAGAAGTCGCAGACCAGTCTGCGGCAGAGCATTCTCCTTCTGCGGAAGGTCCTCGAGCCCGAGCTTCGGGAGACCCGTCTGTCCCGCTATGTTCGTTTCCGCGACAACGCCTACCGTCTCGATCCGGGGAAGGGGTACACGTACGACGTCGAGACGTTCGAGGACCTGATCCGATCGGCCACCCGGCTGCGGGGGGAGAACAAGTCGCGGCTGGCGGAAGGGAAGCTCCTCGAGGCGATCGAGGTCCATCGGGACGGGTTCCTCAGGGAGAGCCCGTATGAGGAGTTTCTCGCCCCGGAGCGGGAGCAGCTGAACGATCAGTTCCTGCGGGCTGTCGAGCGTCTGCTGGAGTCGTACGCGGCCGCGGGACGATGGGGCGAGTCCATCCCCCTCGCTCGGCGGGGACTCAGCCAGGATCCGTTCCGGGAGAGCTTCCATGTTCATCTGGTCCGGGCCCAGCTCTCCTTGGGGAGCCGCCACGAGGCGCTTGCCGCCTACCATCGCTATGAGGAAGTCATGAAGTCCGAGCTGGGGCTGCCCCCCTCCCCGTCGATGCGCCGCCTGGCCGAACAGGCGACCGCGGTGGGGCCGAGCCCGCCCGCGTAGCTCTCCGGCGTGGCTCTTCCGCGACATCAGATCCTCATGACCCGGCGCGTGAACAGGACTCCACTTCTCCGGCTGGGCCTTCCGGAAGGGCCGGTTCGAGCTCAGACTCCCGCGTTGTGGTTGGGAAGGATGCGCTCCGTCACCCGACCCGGACGATCCACAGAGCGCAGGGGGAGTCAGCAACGCGCCAGCATTGTGACACGCTCTCAGAACGAGAAACGCCTGCGGGCGGATGGGTGGGACCTGTCGAGCCATTTGATTTTCTTACCCGACGGGGGATCGTCGAGTCATTTGTTTTCTTACCCGGCCCTCCCGGGCCGG
>CAYYQN010000016.1:0-89762 GCA_964473865.1 uncultured bacterium
GGTGGAGGCGCGGGCTCGGCCGGGAACGCGGCCGGCTCGGGGAGCGCGGCCGCCGGAAGTGGGGCTGGAGCCGGTGGCGGCGGAAGCGCGGGTTCGGCGAGTTCGGACGCCGGCGCCGGCCGCGCGTCTTCGTCTGCGGGAGCGAACGGACCGCGTTCATCCGAAAGACCGCCGCTCGGGCCATGCGCTCGACCCGACGCGAGAAACTCGACAAGAGGCAGGAGCCGTCCGCCGCCCTCTACGTCCGCGGGCAGCCAGACGAGATCGATCCCGCGCGCCGCGGCTGCCGGCGCCGCGAGCACTCCCCCGAGGACCTCGCACGAGAGGGCCCGTTGCCCGCGAGGAGTCTCCCACATCAGGCGATACGGCTCGGCGACCTCCTCGCCGTCGACATCGAGGTTGTGGCCTTTCAGGATTTCCCGCAGCGAGACCAGGGAATCGGCTGCCGCTGGCGGGTCGTCTTCACCGAGCCCCAGACGCGCCACGGCGTCCCAGGGCATGCCGACCCAGGTGTCGCCGCTTCGGAGCAGCAGCAGGTCCACCGCCGGGAGATCAGCCGGCTCGGGGACTGCGTCGGAAGAGAAGGCGCCGGCCAGGACCGCATCGATGGTCTGGTCGATCCAGGCCGAATCGTGCCCGGCCTTGCCGGATGGATCGATCTCGGAGCCGAATCGTCCCGAAGCCGGCTCCGAGGCAGCCGCGATCGGCCGATCGGGTGCTTCGCCCCGGCCGGACCAACTGGCCAGCAACTCCGCGACGCGCCGGAACAAGTCGGTCTCTCGCTCCCGAAGCTGGACCCACTCACGAAGAATGGACGCAAGAGCGGCTGTCCGGTCCTGCGGTTGCGGCTCGGAAGGCCGGGCCGAATCGGGCTCTGTCATCGCTCCTCCACCTCTTCGAGCCGTCGCTCGACCGACTCGATTCCTTCGAGGAGCAGCCGCCAGCGCTCCTGCAGTTCGCCGCCGCCCGGAACCGCCGCGGGGTCGGCCGGATCCGGGCCCGCCGAACCCGCTCGCGCGAGCGACAGCATCGGCAAGACGGCCTCGAGCTCGCCCAGGCAGGCATGAAAACGTTCCAACAGCTCGGCAGCCCGCGGCGCCGGTGCGTTTCCTGCCCGCGCAGACTCGAGAGCGAGCACCGTGCCAAGCTGGCGCAGCCGTTCCAGGGCTGCCCCGACCGCCGCCGCCGGCGCCGAAGGCCCTGTTGGCCCGGCGCGGACGCCCCCGGCGTCTGCCGGCGCTCCGCCACCGGGGTCGTCGAGCCGCTGCAGCTCCAGGCGCACCCGCCCCACGCGCTCGCGCAGATCGCGGAAGAACGACAGGAGTTGACTTCGCTTGGTCTGGAGGTGAACCGCGACCTCGCGCAGCGGACCAGCCGCGGTGACCTCGGGCGGGATGCCATGCAGGCCGGTGCGAGAGAGCTCCTCGCGGAACCGGGCCAGCGCGGCCCGCAGCTGGTCCAACTCCTCCATGGCCCGAGCTCCGGCCTTGTTCTGATTCACCAGCACCCGCAGCAGGCGATGAAGGTCGAAGTACTCCCGACCCCGCTCCTCCAGCGAGACGGCGCGCTCCGGCTGCATGTCGCCGCTCTCGGCCAGCCGGAGGATCAGGCGCAGCGGCCGCAGGAACCGCTCGGCGAGCAGATACCCGCAGGCGGCCGCCAGCACCAGCGAGATCAGGACAAGAACGCCGCCCCCCACGCGCAAGAGCAGCCGGGTCTGGGCATCGAACGGACCGGCCTGTCGCAGGACGATCTCCACATAGAGGAAGTAGGCCACCCCCAGGAAGGCGGAGGGCAGGAGCACCAGGAGCGCCGCCCGCCCTCGCGGGCTGCCGCGCCGCCGACCCTGGTCACGAGTGCGTGGCTCTTCCACCGGTCGCCTCCGCCGTTCCGCAGGTTGCACCGCCAACACCGCCGGATCGTGCGCCTCGCACGAATCGGAACCGGGTCTCACGACCGGCATGACCGGCGCTACGACCCACCGGGGTGCGACGGCACCGGGAGATGCGGGCGGCGGCATCTTCCGGCGAAGGGGTGGCACATACCTTGCCACGACGGGATCGTGGCACCCGCGAGGATACCACGGAACAGGTGCCTCGTGTCAATCGCGGAGCGGCATCGGTGGGGGCAGCATGGCAATCACGCGCGAGCAGTACCTGGAACTCCCGACCACCGGACGCGAGCTCCGCCCGACCTATCTTTTCATGATGAAGTGCCTGCTCTACAGCCGCATGGAGACCGGTCTGCTCTCCAACAAGGACTACTACGACGAAGATGTGAACGTCTACATCGCGCACCTCCTCAACTCGTTCATCAATCCGGAGTATGTGGAGCGCGCGCGAACATTCCTCTCGAAGTACGACACCGAGGTGTTCCGTCGACTCGCAGAGTCCAAGGACGCGCGACTGAAGTACACGTTGTACAAGACCAACGCGGACTTTCTGCTGGTGAGCCTGGGGATCTTCGACAATCCGTCCGCCGGCGCGGGCCGGGGCGAGCCGGTGCCGGATGCCCTGCGCCGGGAGTACCGGCCCGTGGAGGAAGCGGATCTCGGGCGCGGCCGCTCCTACTACCGCTTCGCGTATTCCTACAGCCAGCAGATCCACGGCCGAAACGCGGCGGTGACCGAAGTGCTGGAGAAGCTGAGCGTCGGCTTCGACAAGTACCTGCGGGTGCTCGCGCACCTGCGCGGGGAGTACCTGAACCTGGTCCGCTCGCTCAGCCGCGGCGAGATCTACCACCTCGAGCGCGTCGTCAACGAATCGGCCCGGGAGGACTCGCTGAAGGGCAAGCAGGACGAGCTGCTCGACCTGTATCTGGAGTGGAAGCGGACCCATGAGGCCGGCCTGCGCGACCAGATGCGGAAGCTCCAGGAGGAGATACGGTGTCTGCAGCCTGACTTCCGGTTTGAGGTGCCGGAGTCGTGAGGTAGTGACGCCGGTCCGCCGGGGAGAACCCGGCGCCCGGAGGGTTCAGCACGGATCGGCGGGGCGTTCGGACCGGCGTCGCCAGCAGCGCCGGCGGAGCCCCGCCGTCCTGCGCCGGTGGCGATCCGCGCACATTCCCCCGAACCTCCGCGGTGGTGTGGGGTACTCTAGGCGCGATGCACGAAATGGATTTCACCGGCCGCTCTCCCGCCCGGGACGGGGCGGCGACCGGTCGCCTCTCCCCGTCCGGGCTCCGCAAGCGGATCGGAGCGGCGCTCTGTCTGCTTCCGGCCGTCGCGGCGGTCGCCACCTGGCTTCCGGCCCTGCTGCCCGCCCTGCCACCGGCCGTACCGCCGGCCCGCGCCGCCGGTCGGCTTCCCCTCCAGGCCCACCCCGGGGCGAGGGTCTGGGAGTTCCCGGGGCTCGCCGACGACGACGGCGGCGACGGTTCCGGCCGGCGTGATGCCGGTGCGGCCCCGGAGCCGGGGCCGATCCGTCGCGCGCCCGGCGCTCCGGAGTGGCCGGACGGCTTCGAGATCGGTCTGCAGGCAGCCCGCGCGTACGCGTACCACTTCGGGCTGGTGCAGGACGACACCCTGCTCGCCCGCCTCAACCGACTTGGCTACGCGGTCACCAGCCAGGCCGGCCGACCGGAGATCCTGTTCACCTTCCACGTCCTCGATGTCCCCGAGGCCAACGCCTTCGCGCTCCCGGGCGGATTCATCTTCATCACCCGGGGCATGGCCGACCTGCACCTCCCCGACGAAGCGCTGGCGAATCTTCTCGGTCACGAGGCCGCCCACGTCACGGGCAATCACTTCTCCCGCGCCGGGCGCGTGGATGCCGCGCTGTCGCTGCTGCAGACGGCCGCGGTGATCGCGGCTCTGGTCATGGTCCCCTCGGCGAACGGTTCGGGCGGGTATGATCGCGATCCCGAGACCGGTGAGTGGCGGACGTCGCTGGCGGGTAAAGAAGCCGCGGTCCAGGGCACGAGCCTGTTCGGCAGCCTGTTTCGCGAACTCCTGCAACGAGGCTACAGCCGCGGCCTGGAGTACGAGGCCGACGATCGCGGACGAAGACTCGCGGTGCGTGCGGGTTTCCCGGCTCGCGGCAGCGCGGTGTTGTTGGAGGAGCTGCATCGCCATATCTACGAGGACGCCGAATACGGCTACTGGCGAACTCACCCCTACTTCGCGGACCGCGTGGCTCGCGCGCGGGCGGCCGCGGGCGAGGTCCCGATCCGTCCCGATTCCACCGAGGAGTCGGCCTACCGCCGCGAGCTCGGCCGGCGTCTGTCCGAGCTGGCCGGCTCGGTGCTCGACGAGCCGACCGCCATTTTCCTGCAGCGGTCCGCGCTGCGCTGCGCGTTCGGCAGCGAGTCCTCCGTGCAGGTGGAGCATGACCTTCTCCGCATGCGAACCGAAAGGATGCGAAACCGCAAGCCGGTCCTGCGGGCCTACGGACCGCTGATTGCCGACTACGACTCGCTTCAAGCCCGCGCCTCCCGGCAGGCAGCCCCGGCCGAGCTTCGCGCCCGGTTGCAGGCCGAACGCGACTCGCTCGAACAGCACCGCCGGGACGCGCTGGAGCCGCTCCGGGAGCTCTTGAGCCGCGAGAACGTCGGGACTCCGTTCCTCGAGCTCTTCCTGACGGACTATCCGGATGACGCGAATGCGGCGGCGGTCCGGTTGCGCCTGGCCGAACGCTATCGGCTGACGGAACGCCCGGATGCGGCCGCCCTCTCCCTGGCGCGCGGGGCGGACCACGACCCGGCCGCCCAGGCCGCGCTGCGGGATGTGCTCCCCCAGACCAAGGAGCTGAGCACGGCCGCGAGAATCCTCGAAGACTCGAAGTCGGACAGTGTGCGGCACTGGGCGTCGGCTCGTCTGACGGCCCAGGCAGCGGCGCTGGATTCCCTCGAGCTGGGGAGCCGCTTTCTGCAGGACTTTCCCGACGCCGAGGTGGCGGCACAGGTACGGCAGAGGGTGGAAGACCTGGCGATGGAGCGGTACCGCCAGGCGCGGCTGCGGGAATCCATGCGGGACTTCCAGGACGCCCTCGGGGAGTACAACACCCTCGTGCTTCTGGCGCCGCGCACGCGAGCCGCGGGCCTTTCCCGCGAGGCGATCGAGCGCATCCAGACAACAGCGGGACGCTGAGCGGACGCGCCGCGGCCCGGTCTATCCGAGCCGGTAGTTCGGCGCTTCCTTGGTGATCACCACGTCGTGCGGGTGGCTCTCGCGGACTCCGGCCTCGGTCACGCGGCGGAAGACGGTTTGAGTCCGCAGCGCGTCGATCGTTCCGACGCCGCAGTATCCCATCCCGGCGCGCAGCCCGCCCATCAGCTGGAAGATCACCGCGCTCATGCTTCCCTTGAAGGGCACGCGGCCCTCGATCCCCTCCGCCACCAGCTTCCCCTCGGCGGGAGCGTCGGCGCCGTCTTCCTCGAGCTGGAAGTAGCGATCCCGGCTCCCGCGCTGCATCGCACCGATCGAACCCATGCCCCGGTACATCTTGTAGGTCCGCCCCTGGTAGAGGACCGTCTCGCCCGGACTCTCCTCGGTCCCCGCGAACAGGCTGCCGATCATCACCGCACTGGCCCCGGCGGCGATCGCCTTGGTGAGGTCGCCCGAGTAGCGGACCCCGCCGTCCGCGATGACCCGGCGGCCGAACTTCTCGGCCGCTTCGGTGCATTCCATCACCGCCGAGACCTGGGGCACCCCGATGCCCGCCACCACCCGGGTGGTGCAGATCGCGCCGGGCCCCATCCCAACCTTGATCAGGTCCGCGCCCAGCTTGCACAGCTCGGTCGTCGCCGCCGCGGTGGCCACGTTGCCGCACACCACGTCGACGTCCGGAGCCAGGCGCCGGACCCGTTCGAGGGCCGCCATCACGCGCGTGGAGTGTCCGTGGGCGCTGTCCAGCACGAGGAGATCGACACCCCGGCGCAGCAGCTCCTGCACCCGCTCTTCCAGATCCTCCCCGATCCCCACCGCGGCTCCGGCCCGGAGCCGGCCGTGGTCGTCGACGCAGGCGTGGGGGTACTGGATCTTCTTGAGGATGTCCTTGACGGTGATGAGGCCGCGCAAGACCCCCGCGGCATCGACCACCGGGAGCTTCTCGATCCGGTGCTCGTGCAGGATGCGCTTCGCTTCTTCGAGGGTGGTCCCCACCGGCACGGTGATGAGCCGGTCCTTGGTCATCACGGCCTCGATCGGGACCGCCGGATCGGAAAGGAAGCGGAGGTCGCGGTTGGTGAGAATGCCGACGAGCTTCCCCGCCTTCGTGATCGGAACACCGGACACCCGGTACCGCTCCATGACCTTGAGCGCTTCGCCGACCGGCAGATCGGGCGGAAGAGTGACCGGGTCGGCGATCATGCCGCTTTCCGAGCGCTTGACCTTGTCGACCTCGTCCGCCTGTTCGGCGATTCCGAAGTTCTTGTGCACGATCCCGATTCCGCCCGCCCGGGCCAGGGCGATGGCGAGGCGCGCCTCGGTAACGGTGTCCATCGCCGCCGAGATCAACGGAATGTTCAGGCTGAGTCGCGGGGTCAATCGCACGCCGAGTCTGACTTCGGAGGGCAGGACCTCCGAGCGCGCGGGCACCAGCAGGACGTCGTCAAAGGTCAAGGCCGGACCGAGCACGCGCTCCGTCATCGCTCCTCCCTCTTCGCCTCGCCGGGTTCTCCCTCCCGGCGCCTATGCGAACGGCCGGCAAAAGCCGGCCGCCGCCCGATACCGCCCCGCCTCCGCGCGTCCGATCAGGCCCCTTCCTTCCCGGACTCGAGGCGAATCTTCTTCACCTTCTTGCTCTCCCAGAGAATCCCCTCGTCGGGCGAGAAGTGGAACGTGACGCCGAGCCTCAGCGTCAGGATCGCGTGGTTCTCGTCGAAGACCGAGTTGAACTTCTCTTCGTCGGCAGTGAACACGTAGTGCTGTTGCAGCAACCCGAGCAGGGTGACATGCCGGGTCAGCCGATACTCGCTCTCCAGGCCGAGATATCCTCCCGGCGACATCCCGCGGTAGAAACGCTGGGTACCCTGCACGAACTCGCCGTTGTCGAGGTAGCGGTCGCGATCCCGCAGGCTCTGCCCGCTGAACTTGTAGTTCCAGCGATAGAATCCCAGCCCTCCGCTGACGCGCAGGTCCGATCCGAACGCGTGCCCGATCGTGCGCGCCGCGCCCAGGGTGCCGAACGTGAACGTCACGACCGTATCGCCGCGATCCTTGAAGTCGTTCCAGCCGAATCCGAACTCCCCGACACCGATCCAGGTGTCATTGAAGCGATAGCGGAAGATCGGTTGGAGGACCGGCTTGATCTGGGCTCCCTCCCCCAGCTCGCCTCCGAACACCCGGAAGATGCCGGAAGAGAAACCATAGCTGGAGAACCGCGACAGGGACGGAAACTCCACCGCGCGCGGTCTCGCGGTCTCATCGACGCGAATGTCGCCAGGCTGTCCCTCGAGGGGCGGCCCTTGCGCCCGAGCCCCGGACCCGACCGCCAGCACTGCCGCCATCGCCGCCGCCACACCAACGGACCACCTCATGCGCCCTGCTCCTCTGCAACGATGGGAACGGCCCATCACCACCCCCCGCCCCCCCGCCGACCCCAAAAGCACCGGGCGGGAGCCGGGACAACTCACATCCCCCGGCAATGCCGGCAGTATAGTCAACCCCCCCGGATCGGTCAAGGCGCCGCCCGCTCCCTCGCGGCGACCACCCGCGGGCGCCGCAAGGCGGCAGCCGTACCCGGTGAGCCCGGCGAAGGTCCCTTGACATCGGGGCCTCCTCCCGGGCACAATGCCGGTTCGCAAGCCGGGTGGCGGCGTAGCTCAGTTGGTAGAGCAAGTGAATCATAATCACTGGGTCCGCGGTTCGAGTCCGTGCGCCGCCACACCTTTCTTGCCGCCCGCCGCGGGTCACGCGGCATTCGCTTTCCCGGCATGAGGACTCCTTGGATCGCGTAGAGTTTCGGGTCCGCGCGCGCTTCCGGCGCGCCATCCGGGGGGCGGAGGTCAGGGACGGCAGTGGACTCCTGATTGCCGTATCCGGCGGGGCGGACTCGGTCGGGCTGCTGCGCCTGTGCCTGGCTGAAGCGCCGGCCCGCGGCTGGCGAGTGACGGTAGGGCATGTCGATCACGCGCTCCGCCCCGACTCCCGCGCGGACGCCGCCTGGGTGCGGGATCTGGCCCACGCTCAGGGAGTGCCGTTCCTGGGTCTGCGAGCCCGGCCCGGGGCGGCTGCGGCGCGCGGGTTCTCCCCGGAAGAGGCCGCCCGGCGGGTGCGTCGCGCGGGCCTTCGGCGCCTCGCCCGACGCTGCGACGCCGCCTGGATCGTGCTCGGCCACACGCGGGACGATCAGGCGGAGACGGTGCTGCTTCGACTGCTCCGGGGCTCGGGCCTTCGCGGCCTGGCCGCCATGGACGAGGCGCGCTCCCCGTGGCTCCGCCCCCTGCTCGGGGTCACGCGGGCTGATCTGCGTCACGTGACGGAACGATCCGGATGGGGATTCCGCGAGGACCCGGCCAATCAGGATCTGCGCTTCCTTCGCAACCGGGTGCGCCACCGCCTGCTGCCGCTCATCGAACGGGAGTTGGAGCCCGGCGTGGCGCGCACGCTCGCCGCGACCGCCGAGGTGCTGCGCGACGCCCGGCGATTTCTTTCCGCCACGGCGCAAGAAGCGTGGCAGACGGCATGCCGGGAAGAGTCGTCAACCCGAATCCGCCTTGATCGCCCCCGTCTCGCTTCGTATCATAGCGCCGTGTCCGTAGAGGTGCTTCGACAGGCCCTGGCGAAGCTGCGCGGCACCGCACGCGATATCCGGCGATCCCCCTTGGTGGACCTGGATCGCCGGGTGCGGTCGGGACGAGGGGGGCGATTCGCCCTGCCGCACGGCTTGCAGGTCACGATGGACCGCCGCGAGGTTGTCCTCGCGCATCCAACCCGCAACAACCGGAAGGAGACCGACCCTGCAGATCGGTGACCTCGTACAGCTGGGTGAGCAGGAAGGGCGGGTGCTCTTCCCCCCGGAGCAGATCCAGACCCGCGTCGAGGACATCGCCCTCGGGCTGCGGCAGCGTTACGGAGATCGCTGTCCGATCTTCGTGGGCATGCTGCACGGCGGTTTCGTCTTTCTGTCCGACTTAATCCGGGCCTTCGGGGCCCCGCATGAGATCGACTTCTTGAAGATGTCACGGTACGACGCGGGCCGGCGGGACCAGACCGACGTCAAGGTGTTGCAGGACCTCCGTTCTCCGGTGCGGGGCCGGGTGGTGGTTGTCGTCGAGGCGATCCGGGCACGCGGCACCAAGATCGAGTACCTGGACCGGTTCCTGCGCCTCCATGGCCCCGCGGAGGTGGAGTACTGCGCACTCGTGCTGCCGGAGGATGGAAACCTGTCCGTGCCGGTGCATCAGGTGGGGTTTCGCATCGGCCGGGAGTTCGTGGTCGGCTGCGGGCTCGATTGGCAGGAGCGCTTCCGCGGGCTGCCCGCCATCTGCGCACTGCACCCGGCCCTGACCGCCACCAGCTCGAACCGGGGAGGTGAAGCATGATCGGCCCGACTGTCCTCATGCGGGACCGGGAGACTCCGCCCCCGCCGCCCCCGCCGCCCCCGGGGTCCGATCCCGGACGGCGCGGGCCGCGCCGCCCCTTGGTGCCGGGGCCGGGCGGCCGCCCCTTCCGGGTGCTGACCATCTGGCTGTTCGTCGCACTGGTGGCGCTCTTCCTCGTTCAGTACCTGCCGGGCGTCGGCACCGGCCAGTCCGAGATCACCTACTCCGATTTCCTCACCCAGGCGCGGCGGGGAAACCTCAAGGAAGTGACCATCGTGCGCGGCGAGGCGCGCGGCGAGTTCCGCCGCCCGATCAGCCCCAGCGGCTCGACGCGGGGCGCGGAACAGAAGCGCTTTCGCGTCTACCTCCCGGGGGACGATCCCCAGCTTGCCAAGGAGATCCTGGCCGCCGACTCCACCACGGTGATCAAGTCCAAGCAGGCGAGCAATCCCTGGCTCAACGTTCTGCTGACCTGGTCGATCCCGCTCCTCATCGTGATCGTGATCTGGATCTTCTTCCTGCGGCAGATGCAGTCGGGCGGATCGGCCGCGCTCAAGTTCGGCAAGTCGAAGGCGCGCATCCTCAGCGAGAACCAGATCAAGGTCAACTTCCGGGACGTCGCGGGGGCCGATGAGGCCAAGGAGGAGTTGCAGGAGATCATCGAGTTCCTGCGCGATCCCAAGAAGTTCCAGGTCCTGGGCGGACGGATTCCGAAGGGGGCGCTTCTCCTTGGCCCGCCCGGCACTGGCAAGACGCTTCTGGCCAAGGCGGTGGCCGGTGAAGCGGGAGTCCCGTTCTTCAGCATGAGCGGGTCGGACTTCGTGGAGATGTTCGTGGGCGTGGGCGCGAGCCGGGTCCGCGACCTCTTCGATCAGGGCAAGAAGAACGCCCCGTGCATCATCTTCATCGACGAGATCGACGCGGTGGGCCGTCATCGGGGCGCCGGCCTGGGCGGCGGGCACGACGAGCGGGAGCAGACGCTGAATCAGCTCCTGGTGGAGATGGACGGCTTTGAGAGCAACGACGGCGTGATCCTGATCGCCGCGACGAACCGCCCCGACGTGCTCGATCCGGCGCTGCTGCGCCCCGGGCGCTTCGACCGGCAGATCGTGGTCGACCAGCCCGATGCGCGCGGCCGCGAGGGGATCCTGCGGGTGCACAGCCGGAACAAGCCGCTCGCGGACGACGTGGTCCTGGATACCCTGGCCCGCGGCACACCGGGGTTCTCGGGCGCCGATCTCGCCAACATGATGAACGAAGCCGCCCTCCTGGCCGCCCGCAAGGGACGCAAGAAGATCACCATGCGCGATCTCGAAGAGGCCCGGGACAAGGTCATGATGGGCCCGGAGCGCAAGAGCCTCATCCTGTCGGAAGAGGAGAAGCGAACGACCGCCTATCACGAGGCGGGGCACGCGCTGGTGGGCTGGATGATTCCGGAGGCCGATCCGATCCACAAGGTGACGATCATCCCGCGCGGCCGCGCCCTGGGCGTCACCAGCATGCTGCCCGAGAACGACCGCCACAGCATGACCCGGGAGCAGCTCAACGCCATGCTCGCCTACATGCTCGGCGGCCGGGCGGCCGAGGTGCTGATCTTCGACCGCCTCACCTCGGGGGCCAGCGACGACATCCGCCGGGCCACCGGGATCGCGCGCTCCATGGTCTGCGAGCTGGGGATGAGCGACCGACTGGGCCCGCTGAAGTTCGGCAAGAAAGAGGAGATGATCTTCCTCGGCAAGGAGATCTCCCAGCAACGCGACTTCAGTGAGCGCACCGCGGAGATCATCGATTCGGAAGTGGGGAGTCTCGTCACCGGGGCCTATGAGCGCGCGCTCGGGATTCTTCGCGAGAACCTGCAGAAGCTGCACGCCCTGGCTCAGGCCCTCCTGGAGCACGAGGTCCTCGACCACACCGAGCTGAGCCGCATCCTGGACGGGGACGCGGGGATCGGCAGCGAGCCGAACGCGGACATCCCGGACGGCGCGGTCGGTGCGCCGGACCCGGCTGCCTCCGCGTCGAGTCCGGCATCCCCGGCGCCGGTCGAGACGATCGTGGCGCCGGACCAGACGACAGCGACGCCGGATCTGGCCGCTTCCGTGCCAGACCCGGCGGCCACGACGCCGGACCCGGCCTCTCCCGCGGCGACTCCGGGCAAGTCGACGGTTCCGGGGCATCCCTCGGCCTGAGCCCCCCATGCCGGGCGACGAACGGCGCGAAGACCCGGACCGCCCGTCCGGGGCTTTGTCTGTCCCCCCCGATCCGCCGGCCGTCTTCCCCGGATCCCCGGGGCCCGCAACCTCCCCGAGCGATGCCGCCGACCGGGATCGCCCGCTTCCGGGGCGGCGAGCCTACCTGCTGCGCGCCCGAGATCTGACCGTGACCCTCGGGGACCGGACCCTGGTCATGGGTATCCTGAACTGCACCCCCGACTCCTTCGCCGATGGCGGGCGCTGGATCGACCCCGAGCGCGCCGCCGCGCGCTGCGAGGAAATCGCCGCCGAGGGCGCCGACTGGATCGACATCGGGGGAGAGTCGAGCCGCCCGGGCGCGGAACCGGTCGATCCGGAAGAGGAGTGGCGCCGCGTCCGTCCCGCGCTCCGGGCGGCCCGTCGCCTCGCCCCAGCACTTGCCGTCTCCATCGACACGACCAAGGCCGAGGTGGCCCGGCGCGCCCTCGACGAGGGGGCCGTCATCGTCAACGACATCAGCGCCCTTCGTTTCGACCCGGAGATGGCCGGCCTCTGCGCCCGGACGGAAGCCGCGGTGGTGCTGATGCATCTGCGCGGAGAGCCGCGGACCATGCAGGTGGCGCCCTGCTACGCGGACGCCGCGACGGAGGTCCCGATCGAGCTGCAGATCGCCGCGATCGGCGCCCGGGCGGCCGGAATCGCCCCCGATCACCTTCTCCTCGACCCCGGCATCGGTTTCGGCAAGACGGCAGAGCACAACCTCGAGATCCTGCGGGCCCTTCCCCGGCTCTGCGCGGCCGGGTACCCGGTCCTCGTCGGCGCGTCCCGCAAGAGCCTCATCGGGCGAGTTCTCGGGAGCCCGGTCGAGGAGCGTCTGGAAGGGTCGCTGGCGATCGCGGTGGCGGCCGTGCTGGCCGGCGCCCACGTGGTGCGGGTCCACGATGTCCGGGCCACCGTGCGCGCGGTGCGGGTCGCCGATGCGATCCTGCGGGGCGCGCCCGACCCTCGCGAGCGGAAGACGCCTCTGCTATGATGCCGCGTACGGCAAGGAGGCCCGGGAATGAACCTTCTCCAGTACCGGACAGCACTCGACGTGCTCGACATCCTCCTCGTCGCGTTTCTCTTCTACCACATCATCGTCCTGGTGCGGGGCACGCGCGCGGCCCAGATGTTCTTCGGTCTGGTCACCATCATGCTCTTGAGCGTGCTGGCCGAGCTGGCGCAGTTGGAGGCGCTCAACTGGATCCTGACCTCGCTGCGCACGGTCTGGGTGCTCGCCTTTCTGGTCATCTTCCAGCCCGAGCTACGCAAGGCGTTGTCGATGATCGGCAACGCCGGCCCGTTCCGGCGCCTCTTTCGCGTGGCCGAGACCTCGCATCTGAGCGAGATCGAAGACGCCGTGGTAAGCCTGAGCCGCCGCGGACTGGGGGCGATCATCGCCCTGGAGCGCAAGACCGGGCTGCGGGTGGTCGCCGAGACCGGCACCATCATCGACGCCAACCTCACCTCGGAGCTGATCGAAACGATCTTCACGCCGCCGTCGCCGCTGCACGACGGGGCGGTGATCGTCCACGGCAACCAGATCCTGGCCGCCGGCTGCATCCTTCCCCTCTCCCAGAACCCCAACCTCGAGCGCAGCCTGGGGACCCGTCACCGGGCCGCGGTGGGTCTGACCGAGGAGACCGACGCGCTCTGCCTGGTGGTCTCGGAGGAAACGCGCTCCATCTCCCTGGCCGAGCGCGGCAACCTCATCCGGAACATCGACCCCACTTCGCTGAAAGGGATCCTCTCCCGCTACGCCGCGGGCGCGACGGAGGAGGAAGAACCGGAGCGCGCGCTCAGAACTCCTGCAGACGGGTCACCAGAATCCCCTTGAAGCGGGAGACGCGGGAGAGGTACGCGGCGAGTGGGACCTCCACCAGACCCGTGCGGTCGTAGACGCCGGAGAGCGGGCGCGCCGCGGGGTGGATCAGGTCCACGCGTTCGCCATCCCGCGCCAGGATTCCGAGGTGATGGATCATCGTCCCCTCGCGGCGTTTGTCGGCGGCGCCGGGAGCCGTCTCGTCCCCGATGAACCAGACGATGTCGCCGCTCTGCAACCGGGCATAATCGATGGCGGCGGTGGGAAGGTAGCGCACGGTGTCGGCCGGCGCCCGCGACGAGCCCACCGTGTCCCGCAGAGCCGCGCCGCAATCGGCGGTGACGTCGGCGCCCCAGATGCCGCTCTTCACCATGTCCTCGGAGTACTCGAGGTGGACCGGATCATCGAAGTCGACGCGCCCGTCCTCCCGCACCGCGCGCTCCACGGAGGCACCATAGAAACGGGTCCCGAAGGCGAACTGCACCGCTTCGCGGGCCGACGCCGAGCGGGCCAGCTCGGTGGTCCGGTTCATGAAGAGCACGCAGTCGGTGGCGAAGTCCTGGCAGAGCCGTCCCTCGGTCACGTAGCCGCCCGGATCGCGCCCGTAGAGATAGCGGACGTCGTCGCGGGCCAGAAACCAGCGGGCCCAGGCCGCCACGCGATCGCCCAAGGATTCGTCGGCCCAGGCGTTGGCCAGCGAGTCGAGCATCGCGCTGGGCACGACGCGATCATTGTCCAGGTTGAAGCGGACCATGGTCTCGAACCGCGCGAGGAGCGCCTCCGAGTCGTCGGAGCGGGAGACCGGCGCAATCATGGCCGCCAGAAGGAGCGCGAGCGCGATCGGACCGAGCGCCGACCGCCTGCCCACCGCGGGACGGCCGCGGCGCCGAACAGTGGCAACCTGCACAATGATCCTCTCCTCTTCGGCATGGCGACCTCGGCGATGCCGCGCCAATCCTGAGTCGCGCCCCCCGGCGGCGCTCGTCGTCCCACCGTGCGTCCCGCCCCGGGGGCCGCACGCCGCGAGTCGGCCGCGGGTATCGGGCCACACAGAGTCCGCGCCGTATCGGCGGGACCTGCCGCCGGGATCGCATCTCGATCTGCCTGCCCGATCATAGGAAGCAAACCCGGGATGGGTCAACGCCGGTCTGCCGCCGCGCCCGCCCCCCCATCCGGGACTCAGCCCCGAAGAGGGAGGTCGAGGATCGCGGCCATGCGCTGCGCGTTCTCCGCAGCCTGTCCCGCGTGGCAGTTGTTGAAGAAGACGAAGGTGTCCCGGCTGTGGGCTTCGAGCTGGCGAATCATCTCGGCCCACTCCGTGAGCTCGCGGTCGCTGTAGAGATAGTCATAGCGGGCGGAACCGTCTCCGCTCCACCAGGCCCCCGCGTTCCGCCCATGGAACCGGACGTATCCAACCTGCCCGGTGGGTCGCACGACCGGAGGAAACAGTCCGGCGAGACGTGGTTCATCGACCGCACAGAAGCCGATTCCCGTCGACTCGAGAAGCGCGAACGTCTCCGGACGCGCCCAGGATTCGTGGCGGAACTCGGCAAAGAGCGGCCGCTCGCCCACAGCCTCCCGCAGGAAGCGCAGGTGCGTCCGGCTCTCCCCTCCCGGGCGGAAGGAGAACGGGAACTGCGCCAGGAACCCGCGGAGCTTTCCCGCCGTCTCCAGGGGCGCCACCGCGGCCAGGAACGACTCGAGGGTTCCCCGGTCGCGCGAGCGCTCGTGGGTCGCCCCGGAGGGGAGCTTCACCATGAAGCGGAATCCGGGCGGCGTGCGCTCGGCCATGCCCGCGAAAACCCGAGCCGTCGGGACCCGGTAATAGGTGGAGTTGATCTCAACCGCGGGAAAGATGCGCGCGTAGTGCGAGAGCATCTCCGCGGATCGAGTCCCCGAGGGGTAGAACGGCCCGATCCAGTCTCGAAAGCTGTAACCGGATGTTCCGATGTAGATCACGATTCCTCCCCAGACATGCGTCGCGCGGGAGAGGCCGGGCTGCCGTAGGCTCGAGGATGCCGTCTCGTTGCGCCAGTATACCCTGATCCGGCAATCCCCCACGGCGCAACCCGCCTTCGGCTCGCGCAGGACTGCCGGTTCAGGGTTTGGGGGGCTCCTCGAGTCCGCAGGCGGGAGGACCCCGGTGCACCCGGCCCCTCACCGGGAGCTCCGAGCCCGCGTGCGCAAAGACTCCGGGCGCGCCCGGCGGGTCCCGGGAGCTCCTCGGAGTCGGGCTACAGGTCCGGAAACCTCCGCTCCAGCTCGGCGGGACGCGGGCCAATGGCTTCCCAGGGGCGGAAGTACGCGTCCGGAGAAACGGTCATCCAGGGCGCGCGGGGGTGCGCGTGCACCCAGAGCATGGAGACGACCGGGCTGGGCAGGTCGAAGTCCCGAAGGTCGTCCAGTCCGACGTCGGGGAGGAACGGCAGACCGATCGAAATCCTCGGAAAGTAGGCGCACGCCCCGGCACGCGGCCGAACCGGATCGCGGTCTCCGACCGTCGCGCTGCGCCAGACGGCCAGGGCCGCGAGCCGGTGCGACCCCGCGCGGCGCACGAACATTCCCTCGATGTCGGAGAGCGTGATCAGCTCGAGGGTGTCGCCTCGATCGACAATCGTCTCGCAGCGCACCCGGCCGCACACCTGGGCCAGGAACTGCAGCTCGATCGACTTGTGGAGGGTGCTGCCGAACTCGACGCTGAGCGCCGGCCGCGAATCGGTTGCCCCGTCCTCGCGGACCTCGGCGCTGTGAACGCGCAAGGGCACCCCTCCCAGCATGTAGGTCCCATCGAACGGCTCGTCGAGGTCATAGACCAGACAGAACCTCCCCCGGCCGATCAGACCCTCGCGCAACGTGTGGATCGGAAAGACCGTGGTGTTCGCGTACCAGGACCCAAACGGGCGCACGAGCGAGGACTCCGTGACCCGGAAGAGGACCGAGTCGGTGCCGAGTTCGGCCAGGTAATGCATGGCGTTCTGCGAGCGGAGCTGGAAGTGGGCCAGGGTCCGGCGGCGGGCCTCATCGGAGTTCGGTTTCCCGAACGCCCCGGCCGCGAGGAGGCGGTTGCAGCGACGCCACGCCGAATCGTTCACCTCGGTCATGCGCCGGCCCAGGGCATCCATCCCGGATTCGGCCAGATCGATGACCCGGGCTCCCTCCGACGGGAGACACGACGCGCAGCGAGGCGTTCCGGCCTGCAGTTCGGGAAGGACCCGCCCGCCGGCGGTACCGGCCGCGCGGACTGCGCCGTCCTCCGCTGCGGCGCTCCCCGGAAGCGGCGGAGAAACCCGCGTCTGGGCGCCGACCGTCGCGGCACCGAGGACTCCCGCCACCGCAAGCGAGAGACCTACTGCAAGAGAGACCCCCACTGCAGGAGAGAGCCCCACTGCAAGAGAGAGCCCCGCCGCCGCCCGCACCCGTCGTCGCCGAACCGGCCGCCGGCCGGCCGCCTCGCCCCGCCGGCCGGTCTCCCCGGACGGCCCCCGGCTCAGCGAACCGGTATCCACCGCAGCAGGAAGAGCGAGAGCTCTGGCAGATAGGTCACAAACCCGAGCGCGATGACCATCATCAGCAACCAGGGCAAGACCGCCCGGTACACTTCGATGATCGGCTTGCGGAACCGGAACGCCGAGATGAAGAGGTTGAGCCCGACCGGCGGCGTCACATACCCGATCTCGATGTTGGTGAGGAAGATGATGCCGAGATGGACCAGATTGACGTTGTACTCCCGCGCGATTGGCACCACCAGCGGCACGATCACGATCAGCGCGGAGAAGACATCCTTGAGGCCGCCGACAATCAGGAGGAGCGCGTTGAGCATGAGCAGAAATACGGTGCGGCTCTTGACGACACCCCGCGTCCATTCCAGCAGCGTCATCGGCACGCCCGCGTCGACGACGTAGTTCGTCAGCCCCATGGCCGCGCCGAGGATGATGAGGATGGCCCCCACCAGGACCATGCTTTCCGTGGTGATGGCGCCGAGCCGCCGCAGCGGCACCTCGCGATGGATCACCACCTCCACGACCAGCGCGTAGAGCGCCGTGCAGGCCGCCACCTCCATGGCGGTCAGACGGCCGCTGTAGATCCCCCCGAATACGATCAGGGCCAGCGGCATGTCCCAGATGGACGCCCGCAGCGCCCGGAGAAGCTCCCGGAAGCGGAACGGGGTCCGGACGACCCGGTTTGCCCGCCCCTCGCGCACACAAAGGATCGAAAGAACCAGGATGAGGAATACGCCGGGAACGATTCCGGCCAGGAACAGGCGGTCGACCGACGGCGATTCGGCCGGCGCAAGGTTCAACCCGCCGGCGGCCTGGGTCGCCACGAAGCTGTACAGGATGAGCGGCAGACTCGGCGGAAACAGCAGGCCGAGGCTGCCGGAAGTGGTGAGCAGCCCCAGCGAGAATCGCTCGGTGTACCTCTCGCGGAGAAGGGCGGGCATGAGCAACCCGCCCATGGCGACGATGGTCGCGGCGCTGGCGCCGGTGAAGGCCGTCAGCACGGCGGAGGCCAGCATCGCCACGATCGCCAGCCCGCCCGGCATCCAGCCGAACGCGGCGCTCGTCAGTCGCACCAGCCGCTGGGGCGTCTTCCCCTCGGCAAAGACGTACCCCGCGAAAGTGAACAACGGAATCGAGACCAGGACCGGCGAGCCCGCTAGACGCGTCATCTCGGAGATCACCGCCGCCGGGGAGATCCCCTGGAAGGCAAAGGCGGCCACGGCTCCGATCGCCAGGACGGTGAAGAGCGGCCCCCCGAGCACGGCAAAGGCGACCACCGCGAGGATGACGAGCAGGCTCATGACGCCCTCTCGCCGTTGGCCGGCACGGCGACCCGTCCGGCGGGCGGCGTCTCGACCGGCTCGGCTGGCGGCGCCGGGTCCGCGCCGGCCGGCGACAGGGTCCGTTCTCCGGCCCCCGCGATTTCGTCCTCATCGGGACGGATCCCGAAGATGGCCCCGACCAGGAACCGGTAGGCCAACAGGCAGAAGCCGAAGAGGAGGATGCTCTGCACCAGCCAGGTGCGCAGCCCGAGAAACGCCTCCTTGCCGAACTGGTACTCCTGCCGCAGGTAGGTGTAGGCGCCATCGGCCAGCACCGCGCAGATACCGGCAGCCAGCACCCAGGTGATGCGGCGCAGGATCGCCCGGGGGCGCAGCGGGAGGATCAGGGTCACGATGTCGATCGCCAGATGGCGCGCCCGGCTCGTCGCGGTCAGGGCGCCCAGGAACGCGATCCAGAGGACGAGGTAGCGCGCCATCGGCTCGGTCCAGAGGAAGCCGGAGTGCAGGAAGTTCCGCATGAAGATCTGCACCATCGACGCGACCAGGATCCCGAGGAATACGGCGGTCAGCGCCCACTGCTCCACCAGGCGGGTGACCCGCAGGAACCGCTCCTCCCCCGTCCGCCGGACAATCAGGACGCGGAGGAGGAGCGCAACGCCGATGATCCCGATCAGGACGAGCAGGAAGGGAAGCCCGGGGTGGAGCCAGGCCAGAGGCAGCGGATGCTCAGCGTTCATGTCGCGCGCCGGTCAGTTTCCGCCTCCGGCAGCCGGATGCGCCGCGCGGAACTCCTGGATGGTGGCGAGCACTTGGTCGAGCGTGGCCTGGTCGTAGAGCTTGCCGACGAGCTCGCCGCGCACCTTCTCCCCGATCCGGTGGAACGACTCGATCTCGGAAGCGGGCGGGACTACCGACTTGACCCCGCTGTTGGCGATCACCTCCATGCTCTTGCGGTCGTCGGCGGCCGTAGCCTCGGTCAGCTTGCCGAAGTAGGTCCGGCACAGCTCGCGCACGATCGGTTGGTCGGCGGCGGGGATCCGGTCCCACGACTCGTTCGTGACCACCACGGCGCCGATGCTGAACGTCAGCGGGATGTCCGTGGTGTAGGAGACCCGCGAGAACCACTGCATGCCGATGCAGGAGTACGGCGTGATGTAGACCGTGGTGATCAGACCGGTCTGCAGCGAGGTCAGCACGTCGGTGATGGACAGCGGCACGGGGGCGACCCCGGCGGCCCGCAGGAAGGCCTCGGCCAGCGGATCGCCTTCCCAGAGCCACACCTTCTGTTGCTTCAGCTCGGCCGTCGAGGTCACCGGGGCCTTGCTGTAGAGATAGACGAATCCGACTTCGGCCCAGCCGACCAGCGTGTACCCGGCATCGTGCAGTCTGCGCTCGAAGAGCGGATCGAGCTTCTCGTGGACGGCGCGCACCTCGGCCGGATTCTGGAAGAGGAACGGCACTTCCATGACCCGGAGCGTGGGGTCGATCTCGCCCAACCCGACGCCGGTGAAGCCACCCCCGTGGAGTTGGCCCGCGCGGATCTTCCGGAGCACCACGAGGTCCTCCCCCTGGATTCCCCCGGGGTAGAAACGCAGGCCCACATTGCCGCCGGTCTTCTCCCGGATCTCCGCGTCGAGCTCGTTCATCACGTTCATCCAGGTCGAGCCTTCGGGCGCGACCGTCGCGATCTTCAGCTCGTACTTCGCTTTCTTCCGCGGAGCCTGCGCCTCGGCCGGGGCCGGCAGACACAGCACGCAGGCCGCTATCCAGGCAAGCCAGAAGCACCCCGAGTGGACCCGGGCCGAGCCCGGCCGGAAACCGGTCAGCGCGCTAGAAGTAGTCATCTCTCCTCTCCATGAGCCAGGCCGCCTTTTCCTTGGCCAGCCGGTTCAGCAGTCGGAACTCCGGGAACAGGTCGTCCGGCGCGTCGAGGACCTCCTTCAGGTTGGCCTCGAAGCATCCAACGTCCAGCACCGAACGGCAGTAGTACCGGGCGCAGAGAACCTGGAAGAGAAGCAGCTTTCGACCCGACGTCCGGAAAGCCTCCTCGAAATGCTGCCGCCCCGACTCCGGATCTCCCCCGGCGATCCGGGGGCGCAGTGTAAGGATCGTGCCCTCCATGACGTGCGGCATCCCATGGAAATACCCCGGGTCCAGCTCGAGGATCCGCGACAGGTATGCCTCAATGCGAGGCAGTTCCGCCACAGCCGCCGGGTCGGACACGTTCAGGCTGACCAGGCTCGCCCAGTTCGCCAGCGTCCAGAAGAGCAGGGGCACGCCCTCTTCGGGGATCTCTCGCAGGGCCGTCGGATCGGGGAGCACGCCCCCCTCGGTGCGGCGGTACCACTCGTGCCGTTGCAGGCCCTCCCGGCCCAGACGGAGCCCCTCTCGATACGACTCCCGGGCCCGCGCCGGATCGACGTCCTCCAGGAACCCGAAGCCGTAGGAGTAGAACATCTGGACAGTCAGGACCCGAATCTCCTCCCGTCCCGGGTCCGAGGCGCAGAGGCCGCGCAGGAGGAGGAGATTCGATGGGATCGCCTCCCGCACCAAGGCGACGTCGCGACTCCGGTAGGTGGTGTCGACCGTTTCCCGCATGATCGGGATCATCGATCCGACGGCAAGCTTCCGCGAAACCCCGCACCCGGGGACCAGGATCGACAGACACCCCAGAGCCAGGAGTCCCTCCCCGGCCCCCCAGCGCCGGGACCACGCCCGCCTCTCGGCCCCGCGGGCTGGTGCTTCCGACGCGGCCCGGAAGCACGCCTGCCTCTCGGCCCCGCGGGCTGGTGCCTCCGACGTGACCCCGGACCGCGCGGGAGTTCGGCTCATCGTGCGCATGGTTCCGGATCATAGACCTGCCTGGTCGGGGCGTCAAAAGCGGAGCCGGGCGGGAAAAGAACTTCCATCCACCAGCTTGACGTTCTCGCTCCCGGACTCTATCCTACGTCAATCGTTGTCGTTGGCAGAGTCCGGGTCGCCGAGTCCCGTTCGCCCGAGCCAGCGAGCCCGGGCGTCGTGCGTCCCGAACCCAGAGACCGGAGGATTCATGCCCCGACCTCGCCAGAAGCAGTTCCGGCCCAAACCGAAGCGGCCGAACAAGGGGCCCGTGGAGGAAAAGGAGAGGACGACCAAGCCGGATGCCATTGAGGTCACCGGCACTGTCGTCGAGCCGTTGCCGAATGCCATGTTTCGGGTGGAACTGGAGAATGGCCACCTCATCCTGGCCCACATCTCCGGTAAGATGCGCAAGCACTTCATTCGCATCCTGCGCGGTGACAAGGTGACTGTCGAACTCTCGCCCTACGATCTGACCCGGGGGCGCGTCGTCTACCGATTCAAGTAGCCGCCCGGCCGGTCGTACCCCTCCGTCGGGATTCCTCTTCGGGAGACTCCTCAGGCGGCGTTCTCGATCTGGGGCCGCGCCGTGATCCCGCGCCGCCTCCACCGGCGGCCGGGGCCCCCGATCCCGGCGACCGCCGAGCACTCGCACGGCGGTGTCGCCGGCTTCGGGCGACGGCATCCCCGGCATCGGTTCCGCCGGATGCGCAGGTCGATTGGTCAAGCTGAACGGAGGTCATGCCGTGCCGATGTGGGATGATGACGGCTCCACGGAGGAAGGTCACCTCCAGCGCCTGAGCCTGCCGGAGATGGTGCGCAAGATCGCCCCCCGGCTCCGCCCCTACCGCCGGGCCTTTGCCGTCGCGATCGGTCTCATGCTGCTTTCCGTCGCCGGCGACCTGGCGGGCCCGCTCGTTCTGCAGCGCCTGATCGACCGGGTGATCCCGGCAGCCATGAGCGATGGACAGGTCGGGGGGATCCTTCTGACCGCCGGCATCTACCTGGGGCTCTTTCTGGTCAGCTCGGCCGCCGCGTACGCGCAGGCGCTCCTGGTGGCGCGCCTCGGCCTGCAGCTGGTGACGAAGCTCAAGCGCGACACGTTCGAGCATCTCCTCGGCCTCGGCCTGGACTACTTCGACGCCAACCCCCCGGGGCGGCTCATGGCCCGCGTGGAATCAGACGCGGAACGCCTGCAGATCCTCTTCTCCGAGGTGGCGCTGGCGATGCTGCGCAGCACGCTGCTGCTGGCCGGCACGCTGACCGTGATGTTCCTCGCCGGCTGGAAGATCACGCTGACTCTCCTGACGATGCTGACGCCGGTCGTCATCGGCGGACTCATCTACCTGAGGTATCTGCGCCGAGTCTACGCCACGGTGCGGCGGCTCTACGCGCGGCTGACTACCTTCGTCACCGAGTACGTGCAGGCGGTCCCGGTGCTGCAGGTCTTCGGCCGCGCCCCCTGGACCATGCAGAAGCTGCGCGTCGTGAATCGGGAGCGGTACGATGCGGAGAAGCGCGCCGCCTTCCTCGAGTACGGATTCTGGAGCTTCTTCTTCAGCCTCGAGGTTGTGGCGGTGATGGTGATTCTCCGCCTGGGTTTCGGTGCGAGCGCCGTGGTCGCCGGGATGACGCTGGGCACGCTGGTGCTCTTCGTCGAGTACACCCGCCGGCTCTTCTTCCCGCTGCTCATGTTCGCCGAGCAGATCCAGTTTCTGCAGCGCGCCTTCGCCTCGGCCGACCGGGTATTCGGCATCCTCTCCACGGACAGCACCGTGGTCGACGCCCCCGGGGCCATGGACGTCCTGCCCCGCGACTGGAAGACGCTCACCTTCGATCAGGTGTCGTTTGACTACGCGGAAGGCTCCCGGGCGCTCGACAATGTCTCCTTCACGGTGCGCCGGGGCGAGACCGTCGCGCTGGCCGGTCCGTCCGGCGGCGGCAAGACCACGGTGACCTCGCTCCTGCTTCGGTTCTACGAGCCGAGCTCGGGAGCGATCCGCCTGGACGGGATCGACATTCGACGATTCTCCCTGCGGGCCTGGCGCGACGCGATCGGACTGGTCCTTCAGGACATCCATCTCTTCCCCGGCACCGTGGGCGACAACTTGCGGGTCTTCAGCGACCGCATCCCGGACGAGCGGATCGAGGGCGCCGTTCGCGATCTCGGGGCGGAGGAAATCCTCCTCCGGCTCCCGCAAGGGCTGCGCACGGACCTGGCCGAGGGGGGGCAGAACCTTTCGATGGGCGAGCGGCAGCTGGTCTCGTTCGCGCGCGCGCTGGTGCGGGACCCCCAGATCCTGGTGCTCGACGAAGCCACCTCGTCGGTCGATCCGGGCACGGAACGCACGCTGCAGGAGAGCGTGGAGCGGCTTCGCCGCGGACGCACCTCTCTCGTCGTGGCCCATCGGCTCAGCACCATCACCGCCTCCGACCGGATCCTCGTCCTGCAGCGCGGGCGCCTCGTCGAGGAGGGAACGCACCAGGAGCTCTACGAGCGGGACGGAGTCTACCGAGGTCTCTTCGACCTGCAGTTCGAGGCCGGAGAGGTGGCGTCATGAGGCGGCGGGATCGAAAAGAGACGGCGGGGCTCGCCGCCCCCGCCGGCGCTCGAGCCTCCGCGACAGCCGCGACAGCCGCGCCAGCCGCCGCCTCGGGCTCGACTACGCACGGAGCTCCCGCGGCAGGCGGCACGCCCCCCGGCAGCCCGGCCTCCGGCCCGGAGCGACCCGACGCCGCGGCGACCGCCGATCCGGTCGCCCCGCGCCGCGGACTGGCCTGGATCTGGAGCTACTGGCGGCCACACCGCGGCTTCCTGGTCTTCCTCTTCATCTTCACGCTTGTATCAAGCGCCGTCACAATCGCTTATCCGATGGTGTTCAAGTTGGTTCTCGACCACCTGGCGCGGGCGGCCAAGGATACCGGCGGACAGATCCCGGAGCCGGCGGTGCGCCGGGTCCTGCTCTTCCTCGGCGCGATCGCGGCCGGCCGCTTTGTGGCGGGGTTCTACCCGTCGTTCCGTGCGTGGATGAACCTCAAGATCGATGTCGATGTCCGCGAAGCGGTCTTTCGCCGGCTCCTCCAGAAGGACTTTCGCTTCTTTCACCGCTTCGCCACCGGCGACCTGACAACGCGTCTGATGGACGACATCTCGGAGTACCCCAAGATCGCCTGGTTCTCCTGCTCGGGGATCTTCCGCGCCGTCGATGCGGGAAGCCGGCTCGTCTTCTGCGTGGCGGCCATGTTGCTGCTCAACTGGAAGCTGACCGTGCTGTCGCTGCTCCCCCTGCCCGTGATGATGTACGTGATCTACCGGGTGCGCGCCCGTCTGACCGAAGCGGGCCAGGCGCAACAGAAGGCGATCTCCAACACCAACGAGATGCTCGAAAAGACCTTCTCGGGCATCCGCATCGTCAAGGCGTTCGGCGCCGAGCCGGGGCAGACCCGCGCCCTGGAGCGCATCCTCGACGACCGGATCGGGGTGCAGTACCGGCTGCAGAAGCTGTGGGCCACGATCACCACCTTCGACACCGTGGCCAGCCGCGTCGGCCAGCTCGTGGTTCTGGCCGTGGGCGGGGCGCTGGCGGTTCGCGGCGAAGTCACCGTGGGCACGCTCTACGCCTTCTTCGTCTACCTGGACATGCTCGTGCAGCCGATGTGGGACCTCCCGAATCTGGTCGTGACGTCTCGCCAGGCGTTCGTCTGCATCGGTCGCGAGGAAGAGCTGATGCAGTATCCGGTAGAGGTGACGCACGGCGAAAGCGGCGCGGCGCTGCCCGGAATCGAGTCCTTGGCCTTTGAGGGGGTTCGCTTCGCCTACGGCGACGGCCGCGCGGCGCTCGAGGCGGTCTCCTTCCGCGCCGAACGCGGCTCGGTGCTGGCGGTGGTCGGGCCGGTCGCGTCCGGCAAGTCGACCTTGCTCAAGCTGACGGCCGGACTCCTCCTGCCGACCGCGGGGCGGATCCTCGTGAACGGACGCCCGCTGTCCGCCTGGCGTTGGGAGGACTACCGCTCCCGCGTCGGCTACGCGCCGCAAGACTCGCTTTTGTTCAGCGAATCGATCCGCGAGAACGTCAGCATGGGCCGAGCGGCGGCGCCCGAGGAAGACGGGGATCGCTGGGTGCGGTCGGTCCTGGCCGTGGCGCGGATGGAGGACGAGCTGGTGGTGCTGCCGCAGGGAGCCGACACGGTGCTCGGGCAGAAGGGATCGAAGGTCTCCGGCGGGCAGCGCCAGCGCATCTCCATCGCCCGATCGCTCTACGGCCGGCCGGAGCTTCTGCTCCTTGACGACTGCACCGCCAGCCTCGACGCGGAGAACGAGGACCGGCTGTGGGCCGGCCTGCGGACGGTGCTGCCCGATGCCACCGTGCTCCTGGTGAGCCACCGCCTGGCCACCATTCGCCGCGCCGACCGGATCCTCGTCCTGGATGACGGCGGGATGGCCGACCTGGGTACGCATGAGGAGCTCTCGACTCGCTGCCCGGTCTACCGTCGTTTCCTCCAGCGAGAGGTGGAACGCGCCAAGGTGACGGCGGCGATCGCAGACTGATCTGCCGGCATCGGCCCGACACCCATCCGGCGCTTGCCCCGACCAGGCGGCGCTGGCACACTCGATCCGGGGGGGTCGACCGGAGCCATCCCCCGCCGGGGCCAATGCGAGGAGGGATTCGATGCCCAACCGAGCGCTACTGTCCGAATCGCGGATCCGGGAGGCGCTTCCCGATCTGCCGGGTTGGGAGTACCGGGACCAGCGCCTGTACCGCGAGTACAACTTCCCGGACTTCGTCACCGCCTGGTCTTTCATGACCGGCTGCGCCCTGGAGGCACAAGCCCTCGACCACCATCCGAACTGGAGCAACGTCTGGTCCAAGGTCACCATCGAGCTGTGGACGCATGATGCCCAGGGTGTCACCGGCTTCGATCTGGAGCTGGCGCGCCGCTTCGAGGCCCTGGCCCGGACGCTGGCGCCCAAGGCGGATTGACCCCACTACCCGTCCGGCCGCCGGCGGGAAGGCGGGCCGAGCCCAGGGCTCGCCGAGAAGGAGACGACCGCATGTCCCGTAGTTCCTGCCACGCGTTGCGCGAAGCCGGCACCGCCACCTGGCTCGACCAACTGAGCCGCGACCTGGTGCAGGAGGGACGCCTCGCCTCGCTTCTCGACCGGGCTGCCCTGTGCGGCGTGACCAGCAACCCGTCGATCTTCCACCAGGCGATGACGACCGGCTCGTCGTACGACGCGGCGCTGGCCGGGCTCGCGGCGCGCGGACTCAATGCGGAGGAGATCTACGAGTCCCTGGCGATTGAGGACATCCGCATGGCCTGCGATGTTCTTCGCCCGGTCCATGAGGCGACGCACGGGGGTGATGGATTCGTCAGCCTGGAGGTCTCGCCGCACCTCGCCCGAGACACGGCGGGGACCATCGTCGCGGCCCGTCGGCTGCATGCCCGTGTCGAGCGGCCCAACCTCATGATCAAGGTGCCGGGCACGCCAGAGGGACTCCCGGCAATCGAGACGCTCCTCGGGGAGGGAATCCCGGTCAACGTCACCCTTCTCTTCGCGGTCGATGCCTACGAAGCGGTCGCGCGGACCTACATCCGGGGCCTGCAGCGGCGGGCGGCGGCGGGACAGGCGCCCGATACCCCCTCGGTGGCCAGCTTCTTCGTGAGCCGCATCGACACGCTGCTCGACACGCTGCTGGAGGAAACCGCCTCGCGGGAGACGCAGGGCTCCGTCCGCGCCGAGATCCTGGAGCTGCGCGGCCAGGCCGCGGTGGCCAGCGCCAGACTGGCGTACCGCGCCTATTCCGCGATCTTCGGGGGCGATGAGTTCGCGGTGCTTCGCGCCCGCGGCGCGCGGGTGCAACGACCCCTCTGGGCCTCGACGTCGACCAAGAACCCGTCGTACCTCGACGTCATGTACGTCGAGCCACTCATCGGCCCCGACACGGTGAACACCATGCCCCCCGACACTCTCGAGGCATTCCTCGATCACGGCCGCGTCGTGCCGGGAACGGTCACCCACGAGGTCGACGCGGCAGAAGCGCACCTTCGCCGCGTCGAGGAGCTGGGCATCTCTATGGCCGCGGCGACGCAGCGTCTCCTCGATGAAGGAATCGTCAAGTTCGTCCAGCCGTACGACAAGTTGCTCGCGGCGCTGGATGTGAAGCGGAAAGGGCTGCATGGATGAGCGGTGGCGAACCCTCGGGTTGCTGCTATCGATCCCGGTGATCCTCATGGCCGCCGGCTCGCAGCCCCATCCGACTCCCGAGGCAGGCCGGATCATCATCGCCACCAACCCCGAAGACCAGAACGATCTGCAGAACGTTCTGATCCTCGTTGAGAGCCTCCGCACCTTCGGCGGTCGATACCGGGCATGCCCCGTCTGGGTCTTCTCCACCGATGAGCTGCTTCAGAGCGAGAAGGATTTGGTCGCGCGGCTGAAGGGCTTCCACGCGGACTTCAAGAGCAGCCAGACACCTGCCGAGGCGCTCCGGTTCTTTCTCGGGCGCAAGGTCTTCGCGGCGGCGCAGGCGGAGCAGGAGGCGACCGGGAAGACCGAGTTTCTGATCTGGATGGACCCCGACACGGTGATTCTCCAGGAGCCGGACGAACTCCTCCTGGAAGACCGGTTCAGCTTCGGGTATCGGCCGGTCATGCACCAGCGGATCGGCTCCCTCTATGCCGAACCCCCGGACGAATTCTGGACGCGGGTCTACGCCAGGCTCTCCGTGCCGCCGGACTCGGTGTTCCCCGTGACCGCCCCCGCCGACAACGCGATCCTGCGGGCCTACTTCAACGCCGGGCTGCCCGTGGTGCGTCCCGAACGCGGGGTGTTCCGTCGGTGGGCTCGCGACTTCGCCACCCTCTACGAGGATCCGTACTTCCAGGAGGCGTGCAGGCAGGACCGGTTCAAGTGGATCTTCCTGCACCAGGTGGCGCTGGTCGGAGCCGCGTTCCACCAGGTGACCCCGCGGGAGATGGTCCTCCTCTCGGACCGGGTCAACTTCCCCCTCTTCTTCAAGGAGCAGTTCGGCGCCGAGCGGGAGTTCGACTCGGTCGACGGCGTGATCACACTGCGCCACGAATCGTTCCTCAAGAACCCCGATCCCGGCTGGAGAGAGAAACTGAAGGGGCCGGCCGATCGCGTGGCGTGGATCAAGGAGCATTTCCCGGCCGGAGAGCGCGGGACGGATTGAGGGCGGCGGCCCTTCCGGCACGATCCCGCCGACGCGGCGATCCCGGGCCGCGGGAGCGAAGGAACTCCGTCTCGCCGGAGCCTCTTCCGTCTCGGCCGAGCGGCGGAGGGCCCTGGGGTCGCGAGAGCGATGGAATGCCGCCTCGCCGGAGCCGTCGTGGCCTCTTCTACCTGCCTCCGGACGCACCTCTGCGCGGCGGCGCTGGCGGAGGTTCCGCGCGGAGGGGATCGGGGACCACGTCATCCGGCCGGCCGCCCGGATGAGAGAACCGCGCTTTGATCGCCCCCCAGCTCGTGGACTCGACGGCTGTCGGCATGCAGGGACTGGGATCGCACTGCACGCCCGGGGCGGTGAAGGTTCCACCGGCAGACGCGCACAGCTCCGGGCTGACGAACGCGCAGAGACCGTTGCGGCAGCAGGCGCCCCAGGACGTGGACGGGCTTTCGATGCCGCAGACGTCCAGAACGTAGCCGCTTTCGGGCCAATCCGCAAAGACGGAAGGGCCGATCCAGTTCCAGACCGGAGCGCCGTAGGCGACCGTCCAGCTCAGGGTCACCGGCTCGCCCGGAGCGCCGGTGGCAACCACGTAGTCGGGCGCGGCACAGTCGGTGCCGTAGATGAGGATGTACTGCACCGGAAACGCAGCGGTGACCGTTCCGAGCATCGGCACTCCCGAACCGATCGACAGGTACCAGTCGGTATCACGGCTGGTGGCGGTGGCCCAGGCCGTGCCGCAGATCGTGGCGCAACCTTCAGCCTGCGGATTCAGCCGCTGGAATGCCCGCGGCGTGCTGTTGCAGCCGCCGTTGTCCTCCACCTCCAGCAGCGCGCCCGCCGGGCAATCCACCGGCGGCGGAGGAGGCTGCAGGCAGGGGTTCGGATCGCAGACGCCGCCGAGGAACCTGCCTCCGGCTGTCGCACAGTCCACTGGGATCAGGGTCGAGCACGACGCCTCAGCAAGGCAGCAAGCCCCGGCCGCCGGCGGCGAGCAGGGGTTCGGCGAGCACGGCCCGCCCAGAGAAACGCCACCAGCGATTGCGCAGGCCGCCGGCAGCTGGATCAGGCAGGCGCCATCGGGAAGGCAGCAGGCTCCGGGCTGCGGGCAGGGGTTCGGGTCGCAGCTCGTACCCGGACCCATCCAGCTTCCCGCACACTCAAGCTCCGTCTCCATCGCACAGATACCGCTGGAGAAACAGCAGGCCCCGGCCGGCGGCGGCGGGCAGGGGTTGGGCGTGCACGGTCCGCCGAAGAAGTCGCCTCCGACAAGCGCACAAGAAGCCTGCTGCCGCACTACGCAACTACCATCGGGAAAGCAGCAGGCTCCGGGCTGCGGGCAGGGGTTCGGGCTACAAGTCGTACCGAGCCCCATCCAGGTTCCGGCGCAATCAAGCTCCGTTTCGATCACGCAGGCTCCGCTGGAGAGGCAGCAGGCCCCCGCCGGCGGCTGCGGGCAGGGGTTCGGTTCGCAGGCGCCTCCCAGATACAAGCCCGCCGCGAAGAGACACGCCGAGGGCTGGAGCAGGGAGCAGGAGCCGTTGGCGAAGCAACAGGCCCCGGGTTGCGGGCAGGGGTTGGGTTCGCAGGCGCCGCCCAGGTACGTGCCGGCTGCGGAGGCGCACTCCGCCGGCTGGAGCAGCGAACAGACGCCGCTGGCGAAGCAACAGGCCCCGGGCTGCAGGCAGGGGTTCGGGTCGCACGCGCCCCCCAGATACGTGCCGGACGCGGAGACGCACGCTGCGAGCTGGAGCAGGGAACAAGAGCCGCTGGCGAAGCAACAGGCCCCGGGCTGCAGGCAGGGGTTCGGTTCGCACGAGCCGGTGTAGATCGCGCCCCCTGCGGCGGAACACGCGGTAGGCGTCAACAGGAGGCAGGATCCGTCGTCAACGCAGCAGGCGACAACCGGCAGGACGGCCGGACAGCTCGTGGATCCGGCCTGACCGAAGCCGAGGCTGCTGTACCCCACGATGGGGTCGGCGTTTTGTGGAACCGCGTCATCGACGAAGTACCGATTCACGGGGTGACCGTGCGGACGGACAGAGAACGTCACCGGCCCGCCAGTGCCATATCCGGCGAAGTAGTAGAGCTCGACCACGGCGGCCAGTCTGGCGTTCAAGAAGCTCTGTCCAACGTCTCCGCCGCTGGCGGTCGGAAAGCCGTGATCCGCGACGGCGAAGTCCGTGCCGGGACCATCCTCGTCGGGAAGACCACAGCCCAGGGCGTCGATGGCGACATAGGCGGCGGGCGATTCGGCCGCTTCCGGGAACTCGATGCCCCACGCAGTGCCTTTCAGCCGCGGGGCGCTCCCCTGAGGGAACGCCGCGTAGACTTTCCAGATCCGCTCGATCCCGTCCAGCGGTTGCTCGTTGTCGACGCCGGCGCAATCCGCCGGAGGCGGGCTCACGGGCGGAAGGGTCATGTCGTCCGTGAACGCCAGGCCGGTGTCGTGCACCCAGAGCACACCACCCTCATTGGGCCCGGCCATCACCGTGGCGCTCGTGCCGGCAAGCACCATCAGGAGGAGGAGGAGTCGTCGCATAGGGTCCTCACTTCCACAGGTCGCGAGATCTCGGCGGTCCATCCGCAGGGCGTTCGCACGAGGCGTCTCCACACTCGACGCGCCTGGGCAGCCCGACCCCGTGACCAGGATCCCGGGGCTCAGGGCGGAGGCCGCGGCACGGACCGTCGATCCGGGGCGCGCGCCGATCTATGGCAGCCTGCACTTGCGAGCGCTCCGATCATAGCGGAGCGCGGCGGTCGCGGCAAGCCGGATCGCCGAACAGGAAGCGGCTTGACCGGCGCCGGACCCCCGCCGGAGCGCTGGCCTGATGACCTGATTGACCGGCAACGAGATTCTCCCGGCGCCTCGCTCTCGCGACAGGCCGCACCCCTAGCGCGCCGAGGGTGCGCCTGTCGCCAGCCGCGTCTGCGGCCGCGTCTGCGGCCGTTTCGCGCCGAGGAGAGCCGGCACCGATCCGCTGGGCGTCACATTGGCCGCGTTCGAGGCCGATCTCGCAACGCGGGCGGTCTGCGCCGAGACTCCGGCCGGCCCCGCGGCCGCGGAAGGACGCTGCGCCGCCCCGCCGGCCTCAGTCGATCCCGACCCTCCCGGCATCGCGCCCGGCCCGGCATCCGGGCGGGAGAACCGAGCCTTGATCGCTCCCCAGCTGGTGCTCTCGGTGCCGAGCTCCTCGCAGGGCGTGGGGTCGCAGATCGTCCCGGGGCCGACGAAGTGACCTCCGATCGCCTCGCACGCCTCTTCGTAGATCTCGACGCACTCCGGATACCTGCAGCATGCCCCTCCGAGGGACGACGGACTTGGAGAGATTCCGCAGACATCCAGCAGATACGCACTCTCGGGCCACTCCTCGAAGACGGACGGGCCGATCCAGCTCCAGACCTCGGCGCCGGCCTCGGCCGTCCACCACAGCGCGACCGTCTCTCCCGGTTCGCCGGTCCCGACGACGTAGGCCGGGGCCGCGCAGTCGAGGCCGTGAATGATCATGTACTGCACCGGGAACTCGGCAACGGCGAGCCCGGAGATCTCTCCGCCGGTGCCGATCGACACGTACCAGTCGGTGTCGCGACTACTCGTTGTGGCCCAGCTGGTGCCGCACATCGTGGCGCAGCCCTCGCCCTGCGCCCGCAGCGGCTGGAAGACGCTCGGCATGCTGTTGCATCCGCCGTTGTCTTCCACCTCGAGCAGGGCATCCGCCGGGCACTCGACCGGCGGCGCCGGCGGGCAGGGATTGGGGTCGCAACGGGTCGTCTCTCCCTGCCAGGCGCCGAAACAGCCATCCTCGGACGTGAGTTCGCAGGCTCCGCTCACCGCACAGCAGGCGCCCGTGGGAAGCGGTACCGCGGGCACCTCGATGCTCAACTGGTAGGCTCCGCCGGCCCCGCCGTAGCCGTCGATCACGACGTAGCAGGTGTGCCCGGCTCGGACCGGCACGGAGCCGAGAAACGATGAGTAGGTGTAGCACGGCGGGCCGAAGTAGTAGTCGTCGTTGCAGGCGAGCGGTGCTCCCGGCGTGACGGCATCTTCGTAGACATAGACCTTGGTGTCATAGCCGCTGTGGCAGAGGTCGATGGCGATGGCCGCCTCGGTGCCGCCGGCGGCATAGGCGTAGACAACATCCGGAGCGGCCGAGCCGGCGTAGGGGCAGGTCTCGTCGTAGTCGTTGCTGAAGCCGACGGTGGTGCCGGCATCCGCGAACGGAAGGGCGGAAACGATGAACGGGTCGGCGGCGGTGTCTCCCGCCCCGGGCAACGAACGGACCGTTCCGGCAGAGGGCCGGGGCAGGTCCGTGGACTGCGCGCGCTCGCCACGCGCCCCGTCGAGCCCATCGCCTGAGCCCGGGCCCAGGGAGGCCGCGGCCGGAATCGTCAGCGTCATCAGGAGCACGACGATCCGCATCACCGCTCCCGGGATTCCGATGCCGGCGACGTGGTTTGGGCGCCGGGTTCCGGCGAACTCACGAAAACCATTCCGATGACCGACCCCGGAGAGCATCGCCGCCTCCATGCCCTGCATTTCCGCCCGGAAGTGGGAACCGGCTGCCGGCCGGCGTGACGCAGACGCGCGCACTGCCCGCCGGACCCGAGCTGCGGGCCCGGCAATCGTAACCGAAGGGGATCGGCCGAGTGCGCCCGGATCGCGTACCGGCCGGCGGAGGCCCGGCGAGCGACTCTCGTCCGGTTCCGCCGTGGAGCCGCACTGTAACAAAGGCGCCGGGACAGTCGAACCGTCCCGGCGCCCGCCCGCCGTCTGGCTCACCGGTAAAAAAGGCCGATCTATGGTGAGCTTCAGGTCCGGGGAATCCCACAGGTCGAGCCGGTCTTTCCTCGGGATGCGGTGGTGCGCTCCCTGGCCCGCGTGGCCTGCACTCCGGCTGGACGGATCCGATCGGGCTCGCACTGCGACCTCGCGCCTCCCGCGCGACCCGCGGCACCAGCTCCCGCGCGACGGAACCCAGCAATCGCCATGCCCGGCCCGACCGCGGCAGCCTCAGATCCACGACATGGAGTTACGGGCGCAGACCACCGGTGAGGGATCGCAGATGTCACCCTTTTACGTGTAAGAATTGCACGCGTTGGCAGTTCCTACAAAGACGCCCGCTCGGCCCGGACAGTCCTCGCCGGCGTAAGTGATGAAACGGGTGCTTCGCACGCACACCCGACGCCGGGGCTGAGCCGGTCGCCGCCTCGGCACGGTAGATGCAGCGACGAAGACGGGTGCGATTTGTCACCCGGAAGCCCACCGTGCCGGACGCGGCGATTCGCCCGATATCCGCGGACGCAGGATGGGCCGCGGTAATAGCGGCACGGGTTCCCCGTCGCAGGAAGACGGGGCCCCGCAGGAGGGATCAGGGTCCGGACAGCGCCATGGCCAGAAGTCACGCTTCGTGCGCCCGACTCACGGCCTCTCGGTATTCCGTTAAGGTCCCCGGCGTTCCGAGTTGCCGTCACGAGAGCCTGGACTGGCCGGACCTGATTCCCTCCTCCTCCTGCCGCTCGGGCGCCGCCCCCACCACTGCGACCTGATCCCAACCCTGACAGGGGTTGCCCTCCGCCCTCCCGGCAAGGTATCCTCGGAGCGGTGTTGCGGATCCCGCCATTCGCGCGGGCGTCCTGCCGGACGGATGCGGCCCCCATCGGAACCCGAGGAAGGACCATGAACCGCCAGACGCGACGCATGCTTCGTTGCATCTACCTCGTCTGCAATCTCTGACGCCTCCTCCCGGGGCCGGCGGCGGGCACTCGCACGACCTGTGACCCGCCCGCCGGCGGCGGCTCGATCTTCCATTTCACCGCTTCACAAGGATCTACGAGCCGGCGGGAACGAACCTCGCTTTGGGGTCGCGCCGCCGGCACGAGGAGGACGCCTTCATGCCCGTGTCTCGCATCCCCGCGCCCGAAGTTCTTCCGAGCCTCCGGCAGCACATGCTCGTTGACGGATTCGACATGGTCCTGGACCTGCAGAAGAGCCACGGTTCCTGGCTGGTCGACTCCGCCAGCGGCCGGAGTTATGTCGACTTCTTCTCGTTCTTCGCCTCGGTCCCGGTGGGCATGAACCACCCGCGCCTGACGCGTGACGAGACGATCCTGAACCTGGGCCGTCTGGCCGTGAACAAGCCGACGAACTCCGACATCTATACCGTGACCATGGCCGAGTTCGTCGACACCCTGTTCCGCGTTGCCGTGCCCTCGCACTTCAAGTACTCGTTCTTCGTGGAAGGGGGCGCGGTGGCGGTGGAAAACGCGCTCAAGACCGCCTTCGACTGGAAGGTGCGCAAGAACCTGGCCCGCGGGTACACCCCGGAGAAGGGATACCCCAACGGACGCGGCCACCAGGTCATCCACTTCCACGGCTGCTTCCATGGTCGTACCGGCTACACGCTTTCGATGACCGACTCGCCGGACCCGCGCAAGACCCAGTGGTTCCCGCGCTTCGACTGGCCGCGGATTACGGCGCCGGCGGCCGTCTTCCCCCTGGAAGCGGCGAACCTGGAGCGAACCGTGGCGCTCGAGACCCAGGCCCTGCGCGAGATCAACGAGTGCCTCGACCGGAGCAAGGACGACATCGCCGCCCTCATCATCGAGCCGATCCAGGGAGAAGGCGGCGACAGCCACTTCCGTCCGGAATTCCTGCAGGCGCTGCGCCGTCTCGCCGACGAGCAGGAGTTCCTGTTGATCTTCGACGAGGTGCAGACCGGCATGGGGCTCACTGGGACCTTCTGGGCCCACGAACAGCTGGGCGTGAAGCCCGATGTCATCTCGTTCGGAAAGAAGACCCAGGTTTGCGGAATCCTCGCCGGACCGCGGGTCGAGGAGAACGAACACCACGTCTTTAACACCAGCAGCCGTATCAATTCCACCTGGGGCGGGAACCTCATCGACATGGCGCGCTGCCGCCTCTATCTGGAGATCATCGAGGAGGAGAATCTGCTGGAGAACGCCAGGACGCAGGGGGCGGTCCTGCGGGGGGAATTGGACAAGCTGGCGAGGGAGATGCCGGAGCTGGTCAGCAACGTGCGCGGCCGCGGACTCATGTGCGCGTTCGACCTGCCCGCCGGGGACCACCGGTCCCAGTTCCTGCAGGCGGCGTGGGAAGCCGGGCTCATGATTCTCCCCTGCGGGACCCACTCCGTGCGCTTTCGCCCAGCCCTCAACATCGATGCCGAGACGATCGGGGAAGGAATGGCGCGGGTCCGGCGCGCGCTGCAGGCCGTCCAGCGGGTTGGCGGGCCGCTGTGATGAAGAAGCTCCTGCGGCCGCTGTACCTGCGTCGGTTGGCGCAACTGGGGATCCTCGGGGCCGTGGCCTGGCTTGCGCTGGGCCATGGCCGCCGGCCCTTCGAGGCCTTCTGCCCGTTTGGCGGAGTCGAGGCCGCGTGGGGTCTGATCCGGAACCGAACCTACAGCTGCACCACGAGCGAGATGAACACCGCCATGCTCGTCGGGGTGGCGGCCCTCGCGCTGCTCGCGGGAAAGGCGTTCTGTTCCTGGATCTGCCCCGTCGGATTTCTGGGAGAGCTGTTCTACAAGCTCGGCCGGGTGATTCCGTATCTGCGAAGCGTCGCGCTGTCGCCTCGGATTGATCGCCTGCTGCGGCTGCTCCGCTACCCCTTCACCGCTCTCATGCTGGTTCTGACCTATCGGGCGGGCGAGCTCATCCTGCGCGGGTACGACCCGTTCTACATCATCTTCTCCGGCTTCGGACACGGCACCCTGGGCCTGGTCTCCGTCATCGCGATCGGCGTCTTCGTGCTCGGCTCCACCGTGGTCCCGATGCTCTGGTGCCGGTTCCTCTGTCCCCTGGGGGCCGTCCAGGATCTGCTCGCGCGCTTCGGGTTGCTCCGGGTTCATCGCAGCGAGCCGCTTTGCACCTCCTGCGGCGCGTGCGACCGGGTCTGTCTGCAACGCCTCGCCGTGAGCACTCCGGCCACCGTCGCCGCGGTGGACTGCACGCGCTGCCTCGACTGCCTGGAGGCCTGTCCCACCGGTGCGCTCGCCGTGAAGCTCGGCCCGCCGTGGCCGGGCGGCGTACGAAGCGCGGCCCGGAAGGTCTCACGCTGGCTGGTGCCGGTGCCGGTCGCTGCGGCCATGGTCCTCGGCCTGCGGGTTTCGGAACCCCTCACCCTGCCGACCGCGGAGGCGTCCTTCTATGCAACCGCCGACCTGGCCCAGCCCGACACCTGGTCGTTCACCGTGCAGGGCGTGAAATGCACCGGCACGTCGAACTTCTTCATCCGCCGCGCGTCGGCATTCGCGGGCGTTGCCGCGATCCAGGCCTACGCCGGAACTCATCGCGTGGTCATGACCTTCGACCGGAGCCGGACCAGCCCGGAAGTGCTTCGTGACTCCATCGACGCCCCGATCAAGCACCCGCGAACGGGAGAGCCGATCCGGGTCTTTCGCGTCCTGGAGATGAAACCCGGACACTGATCGCCCCGGCGCGAGATCCGGCCAAGGCTCCGCCGGGGAGAACCCCTTCCCGGCCGCTTGCCGGGCTGCTAGGATGCAACGCGTCATCCGGCGAACCGGTCCGGGCCAGGGAATGGTCCGGAGGAGGGGGCATGGGCTCGACGAACTCATACCAACCCATGGTGGAGATCACCCGCAACTCCCGGCTGGAATCGCTCCATCGCGGGGCGGTGGCCGTGGTCGACGCGCGCGGCAAGCTGGTCGCGTCGCTCGGCAACCCCAAGCAGCCGATCTACCTCCGGTCGGCCGCCAAGCCGTTCCAGGCGCTGGCTCTTGTCTGCTCCGGGGCCGCTGACGCCTTCGGCGTGACCGACGAGGAGATGGCGCTCATCTGCGGCTCCCACAGCGGAGAGGCGCGACACATCGCGCTGCTGGAAGGCCTGCTCCGTCGCACCGGACTGCGGGCCGAGCAGCTCCAATGCGGTATCCATCCGCCTTTCGACGCCCAGGCCCGCCGCAGCCTGGTCGAGGCCGGCCTGGTGCCGACGGTGATGCACAACAACTGCTCGGGCAAGCATGCCGGCATGCTTGCCACGGCCAGGCATCTGGGCCTCACGCTCGATGACTACATCGACCCCGAGCATGGCGTGCAGACAGCGATCCGGGGAATCCTGGCGTTCCTGGCGGGCCTCGAACCGGAGGAGGTCGAGGTCGGCATCGACGGTTGCGCGGTGCCCGCCTTCTACATGCCTCTGCGCAGCTTCTCCCTGGCGATGGCCCGGCTGGCCGCCGCCGGCGAGGGAATCGACGACGTGCGGGAGGAGGACGAAGCTCTGGAGGATGCGGTCTACGACGAGGAGTACGAGGTCGATGCCACCGAGGAGGGCGGCGCCGGCCCCGCCGACGGTTCATCCGGCGGGGTAACCGACGACACCCTGCCGGTCTCCCTGCCGCGGGGGCTGGAGCGCACCTGGCGGGCCATGGTCGCGCACCCGGTGGTCCTGGGTGGGTCCCGGGGTCGGTTGGACACCGACTTGATGCGGGTGGCCGCCGCGCACGGGGTGCCCTTGGTCGCCAAGAGCGGGGCCGAGGGGGTCTATGCGGTGTCGGTTGTTCACGACGGCGAGGCCTACGGCGTCACCCTCAAAGTCGAGGACGGAGCCGAACGGGCCCGCAATTCCGCTGCGATCGAGATCCTGCGCCAGCTTGATCTGCTCCCCGAAGAAGCCGTCGACCAGCTTTCCGGATACCACCAGCCGGTGATCCTCACCCGGCGCGAAGACGCGGTGGGCGAGGTCAACCCGGTCTTCCGGCTGAACCGCGGTTTGCCGGGTTAGCCGGCTGCTGGGTCACTCCCCCACGCGCACGATCCGCAGGAGGTTCGTCGCCGCCGGCGCCGCGGTCGAGCCCGCGGTCAGGACCAGAGTGTCACCGAGTTGGACCTCACGATGCCGCCGCATGGCGTCGATCCCCCGGCGCATCATGTCATCGACGCGCCTGGTTTCCGGCACGAGCAGACTGCGCGTGTTCCAGCACAACCCCAGAAGCCGCCGGGTCTCCTCGGAGGGGGTGAGCGCGAGCACAGGTACGGGGGGGCGGCACCGGGAGAGCAGACGCGCGGTTCGCCCGGATCGAGTAAAGGCGCCGATGCGGCGGGCCCCGATCCGGACCGCCAGCTCGACCGCGGTTCGGGCGATGGCGTCCAGCGGGTCGTCCCCTCCAAGGCCCTCGCGCGCCGCGTCGGCGCCGATCTCCGCCGCGTTGCGGGAGAGCCAGGGGCGGTCGGCCTGGCCGGCCACCTGCGCCAGCACCTTCACCGCCTCCAGCGGGTAGCGGCCCATCGCGGTCTCGGCTGAGAGCATGACGGCATCCGTCCCGTCCAGGATGGCGTTGGCGACATCCGAGACCTCCGCGCGCGTCGGCACCGGCGACGAGACCATCGACTGGAGCATCTCGGTGGCCGTGATGCTGAAGACTCCCCGCGCGCGGGCGCGGCGCAGGATCTCCTTCTGCCAGAGCGGAACCTGCTCGAGCGAGAGCTCTACCCCGAGATCGCCCCGCGCCACCATCACGCCGTCCGCGACCTCCAGGATCCGATCGAGGTCGGCAAGAGCGGCCGGTTTCTCCAGCTTGGCGATGACCAGCGGTGGATGGGGGCCGAGGAGGCGGCGGACGCGCACGACGTCCTCGGCCGACTGCACGAACGAGATCGCCACGAAGTCGGCCTGCTGGCGCACGGCAAACACGGCGTCGACCCGGTCCTTGGGCGTGGGGACGGCCAGCGCGGACACCCGCCCGGGCAGGTTCACCCCCGCGTGCTCCTTGAGCGCGCCCCCTCGCGTCACCTTCGCTCGCAGCGTATCTCCGGCGCGCCCCAGGATCGTCACCGCCAGACGGCCGTCGTCAAAGAGCACCGGATCCCCGGCCCGGAGTTCGCGCGAGAGATCGGGGAGCGCCACCACGATGCGGCCGGGCGTGCTGCGCCTCGCGGCGGCGGGCCGGCGGCCGGCGAACACCAGACGCACTTCGCCGCCGCGCGGCAGCGGAATCAGGCCGCTTCCCTCGTTGGCGGCCGTCCTCGCCTTCGGACCCTGAAGGTCCACGAGGATCCCCACCGGCTTTCCCACGCGGCCGGCGGCGGAGCGCGCGCGGGCCATCAGCGCCTCGTGGTTCGCGGGCGTGCCATGCGACATATTGAAACGGAAGACGTCCACTCCCGCCTGGATCAGGCGCGTGAGCACCGCCTCTCCACTCGTGGCCGGACCCAGCGTAGCGACGATGCGCGTAGCCCGCGGGATCTTCTGCATGCTCGACTCCTCCTCCTCGGACTCAACGTGGTACGCTCCATCGTCCCGTCGGCGACCGGCGCTCAGCATACCGGCCGCCGCGTCGTCAAGCACCCTTCGACTCCGGGGAGGATCGTGCGGCACCGCTACGCGCTCGGCCTGCTTCTGGTATCGGTCATCTGGGGCACGACCTTTGTCGCCGTGAAGACCGCCACCCAGAGCGTCTCCCCGATCCTGTTCGTCGGGATCAGGTTCGCCCTGGCGACACTGGCCGCGATCCCGCTGGTTCGCTGGCACGACCCCGGGCTCAAGGACGCTCTGCGCGCGGGGATTCCGCTCGGGATCGTGCTCGCCGGAGCCTATGCGACGCAGACGTTCGGACTGACGATCACGACTCCGGCCCGCTCCGCCTTCGTCACCGGGCTCAACGTGAGCCTCGTGCCGGCGTGGGCTCTTCTGCTCACGGGGCACCGGATCGCTCGCCTGAGCCTGGCCGGACTCATCCTCACCCTGCCCGGGCTCTGGCTGCTCACCTCGCCCGGCTCCGGCTCGTGGTCCCCGGGCGACAGCTGGACCGTGCTCTGCGCGATCCTCTACGCGCTCTACCTGGTCATCGTCGAGAGATCGGCCCGGAGGCACGCCGCGGGCGCCCTGCTCTTCTCCCAGTTGGCCACCACCGCCGCCCTGGCCCTTCTCGCCTCGCCGCTACTCGAGCACCCACGCCTCGAACCGAACGCCACCTTGGGCGCCGCGCTGGCGCTCACCGCGTTCGTGGCCACGACCGGCACCACCTGGCTCCAGCTCAAGTGCCAACCTCGCGTCGGCCCCACCCGGACGGCGCTCATCTTTGCCGGTGAGCCGGTGTTCGCCGCGGGCTTCTCCTACCTCTGGTTCGGGGAACACCTGGGGATCTCGGGCTGGTCGGGCGGCCTCTTGATTCTCGCGGGGATGCTGGTCTCCGAGCTCGGTGCGGCCGGACAGGGCCGGGGCGTTCCCGTCCTCCCGCCCACCGTGCCCCCGGAGCCGCGGTCAGCCCGTCTCCGGTCCTGACCCGATTTTCTCCAGGAACCAGCGGTGGCGCGACGACTGGCGGTTCTCGGTCCGCCGCAGACAGTAGACGACCCAGGTCGACCCGTCCTCCATGCGCAGCTCATGACAATGCCGCCGCACGTACATCTCCGGGCCGGCGGCGTCGGGACGCAGGCCCTTCCAGGAGCGCACGCGGGCCGCCACCTTCCAGGTACCGCCCCTCCAGACAAACCCCCGCGGCAGACCGGGCTCCCCCCGCGCCATCGCCCCGGCGTCGAACGAGCCACCCTCGGGCCGGATTTCCTCGCTCACCAGCCGGGGGCGGCAGAGCCGGGCCCGAGTGAGCGCATCGTCGCCGAATCGCTCCGCGATCCGGTCCGCCGCTTCGGCCAGCGTCCGCCGCCGTTCGCGGCCGCGGCCTTCGAACAGGTCGGGCGACCGGTACGATTCCGGCTCGATGCCGGCCACGCCGCAGCCGATGAGGCGCACCGGCTGGCCGTTCCAGACCGCGCGAAACAGCGAGCGCACCTCCAGGTACACGCGGTCTTCATCCGCCGTCGGCGCCGCAAGGGTGTGCCGGCGCGTCAGCGTCTTGAACCCGGCATCCCGCAGCTTGAGCTGCACGGTGCGGCCACACACTCCGTCCAGGCGCATCCTGCGCGAGACCCGGATCGCCTGGGAGAGGAGCACCGATTCGAGGAATTCGGCGTCGCGGCTGTCTCGGGCGAAGGTCTCCTCGTGGCTGTACGATCGCGCTTCCGCATCGGGAATCACTCCTCGCTCGTCTTCACCACGCGCCAGACGCGCCAGGGCCGCGCCGACCTCACCGAAGCGCCCGGCCAGCATCCGCTCGTCCGCCCGGGCGAGATCGCCGATGGTCGTCAATCCCAGCGATTCCAGCACGACCCGCGTCTTCGGCCCGACACCCCAGAGTCGCCCCAGCGGCAGCCCAGCCAGGAACTCCCGCACGCCCTCCGGATCGACGACCACCAACCCGTCCGGCTTCTGAAGGTCGGACGCGATCTTGGCCACGAACTTCACCGGGGCCACGCCGACCGAAGCGGTCAGGCGGGTCTCCTCGCGGATGGTCCGCTTGATGGCCTCCGCCGCTGCGCGCGGCGACCCGAGGGCCCGCTCCGTTCCGGTGAGATCGAGGAACGCCTCGTCCAGCGACAGAGGCTCGACCAGCGGCGAGAAGCGGCTGAATATCCTGCGGATGTGCTCCGACTCCTCGCGGTACTTGGCGAAGTTCGGGGGCAGACGCACCAGGTCCGCACACAGGCGCTCCGCCCGCGCCATCGACATCGCGGAGTGGATGCCATACCGCCTCGCCTCGTAGGAAGCCGCGCTGACCACTCCGCGCCCGGAAGCGGCCCCTCCGACCACGACCGGCTTGCCCGACAGCCAGGGTGCGTCCCGAATCTCGACCGATGCATAGAAGGCGTCCATGTCGACGTGCATGAAGACCCGCTCGTCCATGACGGTCCTCCATTCCGGTTGCGATCCTGCCCCGCGAGGATAGCAGGCTCCTTCCGGCCGGTCAGCCGGGCGGCGCGGGGCCGGGGTCGAGCGGCGATCGGAGCCGAAATGAGGCCGATCGGTGCTTGGGTCCGATCGGGGAGCGCCGTATCCTCAGGGGGACATCGCCGGGGTGGCGAACCGGTTCACCTGGGGAGGAGAGCATGCGAACCCGAGATCTGAAGGTGGGGTCGCGCCGGATCGTCGCGGCCGCATCCCTGGCCATTGCGATTCTGGCCGGGGCGCCGAGCCCGGCGCAGGCGCGCATCGGCGACGGCCATCTCATTCTGAACTGGAGCGGCCAGGCGCCCGAGGGCTCGGCGTTCCTTCTCACCGCACCCGGAGGCGACCCCATCCTGATCCTTCCGCAGGATCACGCCGACCACACCGCTTCGGTCCCCGACCTCCCGTCCGGACAGGCTCGCCTCGACCTCGCCGGCCCCGACGGCCGCCCGCTGCTGCGCTGGTCGCTGCTCGTGGCCGCGGAGGTGACGACCGTGGCGGAAGCTCGGCTCGACACCGGTCTGCTCGAGGTGTCGTCGATGCACCCCGATCCGTTCGGCAACACCGCCGAGTGGGGTCCCCTCGATCTCGCCGCGCTGCCCGGTCGCGGCGTGGAGTTGCCCAGCCGGCTCTCTCTGCCCTCCATCGCGGATCCCGCCCCCCAGATTCGCGGTGCGCCGGCCGTTCCTTGGGCGCCATCCCAACCGGTGGCCTACGGTCTGGACCACGACGCGACCGGCTACCAGCAGCCGCTTGGCAACGTCGCCGCCTGGCTGGCGGCACCGGTATCCTGGGCGCTCACCGATCGGGGCGCCGACGCCTCCCTCTCCCTGCTCGCCGGCGGGGCGAGCGGCCAGGCCCCCTGGGGGCGCGTGCGCGCCCGGACTGCGCGCCGGTTGGGTTCGCTCGGACACACCGAGGCCGAACTCAGCGTGGCGGGCCTCCAGAGCGACGACGCCGGTCCGACCGGGATTGCGGATGATGAGCTGCCCCGCAATGACCTCGAAGACCTGGAGGCCCGATTGCGCGTATTCGCGCGGCCCGGAGGCGGCCTTCTGCGGCTGCACCTCCACGCGCGCGGCGTGAGCCGCAATCACTTTCTCCAGGAGTTCGCCCGCAACAGCCGGCACAACCCTCGGGAAGACCGCTCCTCGCTCACAGCCGCGGCGGCCTGGGACCGATCCTGGGGACCGCATGCTCTCTGGCTGGAAGCAGGCTACGCGCGCGGTTTCACCAAGACCGGCGACGGCCAGGCGTTCGACTCGCTGCGAAAGTACCGCCTCGGCATCAACAGCAATAACGACCAGGTGACCGATGATCGCCTCTACTGGTGGGGAGGAGGCGCGAGCCACCTGTCGATTCCGCCCCACCTGTACAACTACTTCACGCAGGCGCTGGCCACCACCTGGTCGCTGCGCGCAGAAGGGCGCGTGGGTTCTCCGGCCCGCACGCCGCTCCGGGTCGGGGCCGAAGCGGCCTTCACCACCTGGCGCTGGTACGAGCATCTCGATCCGATCATCGACTCGGGGCCGACCGACAATGGCTTCCTCTACGCCTCGTATCTGGGCTATACCCGGGACGCCTCCGCCCACGAAGACCAGGGCCTGCACGAGGCGCCCAGGCCCCGCACGCTTGCCGTCTTTGCCTCGCAGCGTCTGCCGCTCGGGCCGGCAGTCATCGAAGCGGGCGCCCGCTGGTCCCGCTTCTCATCCGATCAGGAGGTCGTCCGCGATTTTTCCAATCCAATCGGCGCGGACAGCGTTCTGGATGCGGCGGACTTCACCGACCCGGAGGACGAGGACGGCGTCGATCCCCGGGTCGGCATGTTCATACCCCTGGGCCGGCATGCGGGCGCCTGGATCGATGCCGGACGGACCCGGGAGATCCCGCCGCCCGAGGCGCTCTATGTCTCGCCGAACCGTCTCCAGCAACAGGCCGGACTCGCGCGCGAAGGGCAGCTGCATCTGGATCCGGCGCGCAATCAGGTCTTCGGCAATCCGGCCCTCAAGCCGGTCCTGACCGATCGGGTCACGCTGGGCCTCCACCGGCGACTGCCCCGGGGCCTGGATGTGCGGCTGACCGGCCGGCTCGCGGAGGCGCACGACACCTGGGTGGTGCGCCGGGTGGAAGCCGGAGTGGATTCGCTCTGCTACTACGACAACCGCGGCAAACAGAGGGAGCGGGGCGTGCGAATTTCGGTGGATGCCGCGACCTCGGCTCGCTCCCGACTCCGGATCGCCTATGACCTGTCCCGGCGCGAGACCAACGTGATCGAACCCGCGCCGCTCTATCGCCGGCTCCTGTACCCCGGCTTGCCGGCGGAAGGCACGGGCGTGCAGGAAACCGCAGCGCTCCCCGCGCTCTGGTGGGACCGACCGGACGTGGAGGGGTGGTTCCCCTCGCTCTTCGACCGCACCCACCAGGTCTCGGCCGCCTGGCTCGCCCGGATGGACCGCGGTTCGGGCGGGGCCCTCCTGGGCCCGCTCGTGGATCGCTTCGACCTGGCGCTGGTTCTGCGCGCGGCCTCCGGGCGGCCGTACACTGAGACGTACGCGGAAGCCGACGGTCTGATGGGCGGAGACGATGCTTCCGCGCTCATCCCCGGTCGGCCGATCGATTCCAACGGAAACGGCAGGCTCGATGCTTCAGAGGTGCACTCGGGCCGCATGCCCTGGACGTGGCAGGTCGACCTGGGCCTGCAACGCCGCTTCACGTTCATCCGGCACGACTGGAAGTTGCTCGTCGAAGCTCGGAATCTCCTGGGCCGGAGGAATCCGCTGGCGGTCTACGGCGCCACCGGCGAGGCGGATGACGATGGCTGGCTGGAGTCCAGCGCCGGACGCGAATACCTGGACGGCCTAGCCGCCGCGGGGAAGGACGCCGGGGCGTTTCGCCGGGACTACCTGGATCGCCTCGACGACCCGAACCACTACGAGGAAGGACGAACCCTGCGAGTCGCGCTGGGCCTGGATCTCTAGCCGGCCGCGGAAAGGAAGGAGGATCGCGCCATGGCCTCCTGCATCGCCCCTTCGTTCGACTGGGGCGGCGCCGCGCCGCCCCTGCTCGGGTCCGCGCTTGCCTCCTGGTGGAGCTGGACCCTCGCCCTCGTCTTCTGCCTGGCCCTGGGAAGCTGCTCATCCGGCGGTACGAATGAGACGGCCGGGACCCGACCGCCTATCCTCGCCGGCACCTGGTACGAAGGCGATCCCGCCGCGCTCGACTCCGGGGCCGCGCGATTTCTCCGGGGCGAGGGCCGGCCGGAGGTACCGTTTCCCGACGGCTCGAGCGAAGCGCGCCTCTGGGCGGCACGCGGGCGCCATCCGATCGCGGTCGTGGTGCCGCACGCCGGCCATGTCTACAGCGGCGCCTGCGCGGGGCTGACCCTCAGCCTCCTGCAAGGAGCCGGCGTCGACCGGGTGATCCTCATCGGCCCGAGTCACCGCCATGCGTTTCGCGGCGCGGCCCTGCCCGACGTGGCGGCGTTTGCCACTCCGCTGGGCCGGATCGGGCTCGATCGCGAAGCGATCACGGCCCTGGGGCGCCGGACCGGCTTCGCGGTCATCCCCGCCGCGCACGCATCCGAACACTCGTTGGAGATCGAGCTTCCCCTCCTGCAGAAGGCGGTACCCTCCGGGTTCACCCTGATCCCGATCGTGATCGGCCGGGTATCCGGTGAGGAAGTCCGCTCGATCGGCGCCGCGCTCGCGCCGCTCCTCGCCGAACCCGGCACGGTCCTCGTCGTGTCATCCGACTTCACCCACTTCGGCCTCAACTACGACTACCAGCCGTTCCGCAACGACGTGCCCCGCCGGCTGGCCGAGCTCGACGGAGGGGCGGTGCAGAGAATCCTTTCCCGCGATCTGGCCGGGTTCGAGACCTACCTGGACTCGACCGACGCGACGATCTGCGGCGCGGGGCCGATCCGGGTCCTCTTGCGGTCTCTGGAGGGTCGCGCGGTTGAAGGCCGCTGGATCGACTACTACCGCTCCGGCGACTTGACAGACGACTTCTCCAACTCGGTCAGCTATGCCGGACTGGCGTTCTTTCCGGGAGCCCAGGCGGAGCGGGAGATGGAGAGAATGGAAAGACCGGACGCCGGACGCTCCGAGGAGCCGAGCCCGCGATCCCTCGATGCGCGGGAGCAGGCATTCCTCCTCGACCTCGCCCGGAAGTCGGTGCAGGCAGCCGTGCGCCGCCAATCGCTTCCGGCCGCGGACCTGCCGGAGGGAATCTCTGCCGACAGCCCTCTGCGCGAGGACCGCGGGGTGTTTGTCACCTTGACGGAGCGACGGGGCGGCCAGCTCCGCGGGTGCATCGGCAACATCCTCGGTGACCGTCCGCTGGTGGACGGGGTCATCGAGAACGCCGTGAACGCGGCGCTGCACGACCCGCGGTTTATGGCGGTCACCGCCGATGAGGAACCGCACCTGCATCTGGAGGTCTCCGTGCTCACACCGTTGCGGCCGGTCTCCGGTCCGGAGGCGATCGTCATCGGCCGCGACGGAGTGCTGCTCGAAAAGCAGGGACGCCGAGCCGTCTTCCTGCCGCAAGTCGCTCCCGAGCAGGGCTGGGACACCCCGACCATGCTTCGTCATCTCGCGATGAAGGCCGGCCTGGACGCCAACGCCTGGAAGGAAGGAGCCAGCTTCAAGGTCTTCCAGGCCCAGGTCTTCGAGGAGTCCCACTGAACGCGTCGCGGGCGATCCGCACCCTCGGCCTCTTCTCGCCGGGGAGTCCGCCGTCCTCCGAGGCGCTCGAGGCCGGGATCTCCTGGCTCGAGTCGGCCGGATTTGGCGTGCGCCGCGGGGCGACCGCCGTGGCCGGGACCGGACTTCACGCCGGAAGTGCCGAGGACCGGATCGCCGACCTGCATCGACTGCTGCGCGCCCCCGACATCGACGCCGTGCTGGCCACCCGAGGCGGGAGCGGCACACTGGACCTCCTGCCGCTGCTCGACCTCGGTCTCGCCGCGGACGCCAGGAAGCCGCTCATCGGCTGGAGCGATCTCACCGCCCTGCACCTCGCTCTCTGGCATCGGGCCGGTCTCGAAGGAATCGCCGGCCAGGTCGCCGTGCAGCTGGGTCCGGACCTGCCGGCCTGGAGCCGCGAGCGCTGGCTGACCTGCGTGCGCCGCACGGCTCCGGGAGGTCCGATCTCGCTTCCGGCCGAGGCGTCTCTCATCGTGCTCTCACCCGGCCGTGCCACCGGCCCGCTCCTCCCCTGCAACTTCTCGCTTCTGGTCAGCCTCCTCGGCACTTCCTGGATGCCGCCGCTCGACGGTGCGATCCTGCTCCTCGAGGATGTGCACGAGACCCCTCAGAGCCTGGATCGCATGGTCAGCCGTATGCGCCTCACCGGCGCCGACCGCGGCCTTGCGGGCGTGATCCTCGGGCAGTTCACGGACTGCAGCCCGCGTCAACCGGGAGCGGTCACCGAAGCCGACGGGCGTGACCTGCTCCACGCATGGGTCCAGGCGCTCGGGGTTCCCGCCCTCGCCGGATTCCCTCACGGACACGGGCGCGAGGCGGGTGCGTTGCCGTTTGGCGGAAGGGCGCGGCTCGAGACCGACCCGCCGGGGCTGGAGGTGGTCGGGTAGGTTGTGGTCCGACCGTACCCGCTCGGGCCAAGGCCGCGGGGTGCAGGCGACCCGGCCCCGGCGGGGCCGATCAGTTGTCCCGGGTGCCCTGGTCGATCCAGTCTGAGATCAGGAGGATTTCCTCCTCCGTCAGTTGTCCTCCGGGCGGCATCCGTTCGCCGAAGCCCGCCGTTCCGCGCACCTTCTTGACGATGAGGCTGGCCGGCCCGTTTCGCCGGATCACGACAGGTCCATGCACCGAGTTCCCCTCGAGAAGCGCGGCGCGGCTGCCCAGGAACAGCCCGTTGGTGCCTCCGTGGCAGCTGATGCAGCCACGGATCCCAAACAATGGAAGCAGGTCGGACGTGAATGATACCGGCATCGGGGGCGCCACCTGGAACGAGACGCCCGGACCGGTCCGACCTTCTCGACGCACGGCGACCGGTCCTTCGACGACCCCCGCGGGGACCAGGACGCGGATCGAAGTGGCGCTCCACCCTCCGGCCAGCACCGTGGCCTCGATCGCGGATGCAACTCCAATGGCGGACGCACTCCCGGTGAGGAGCGCGCTCCCCGTGAAGAGCACCGCAGAGCTGTCTTGCACGTCTCCAAATCCGGTCCCCTGCACAACCAGGGTGTCTCCCACCAGCGTCCGCGCGGGCATCAGCGAGGCCACCGTGGGGAGGGGCGGCAGGGTCTGCCCGTCTGTGGCCCGGCTGGCAACATTGGAGAGAGGCGACCAGTTCGACGCTTCGTCCCCGACTCGGAGCGCAAAGAAGTACGTGGTGCCCGCCGCGAGACCCGTCACCGTGAAGGTCTCCTGCTGTCCCGCCGCCCTCGGGATCGGAACGCCGGCGACCGGGGTCGCGCCGGAGATGTTGCCCTCGGAGATCGCCGCGGCGGAGTACCGGAGGTCATAGCTGCTCGCTGTTCCGGCGTTCCCATCGTCACCGACCGCAGTCCACGTGAGGGTCACTGAGCTGTCGGTCGCCGACCCGGCGGAGAGTGTCGTCACGCCGCTGGGAGGAGTCGAGTCGGACGGCCCGGTGGTGGACTCGTCGTCGGAACAGCCGCACCAGAGACTCATGGTGCACAGGAGCAGGAAGCTCCCGATCGACTTCGGGTTGGTTCGGTGAGCCATCATGGTTCTCCCCTGTCTGGATGCATCGCTGCCGGCGCCCGTCCGCGCCGCAGCTCACCGCCCGACACCGCCCGTTGTTCAAGCCGCGCGATCCGGGTGGGACCGCGAAGAACCCGCGAGCATACACGTCACCATCCGGGGGCGCAGCTTCGGAGAGCTCACGGGCTTCACGCGCCACCTGTGCCCGCCGGATCCGCGAGCGGCAGAATCACGGAGTCCGCGGCTCGCGGCCGGGGGGAGGGCCGAGGCGACGGGGAGAGCCGCCACCGATACAACTCGCTGCATTACAACACATTACGAACCATGCCGGATCGGCTCGCGGGGGGCTCAGGACACGTCCACCAGAGGTTCCCGAAGCCAACCGGGGACCCGAGTCGCTCGCCCACTCTGCCGGTCGACGCAGCTGTGGCAGGTCTCGCCTTCCGCCAGAAGGAGATCGGCGCGCCGCACCTCGTAAAGGAATGTGACATCGCGGCTTCGCACGGACCCGACGCGGGTTTCGATCCGAACCAGGTCATCATAGCGAGCCGGGGCGCGAACCTGAAGCCGGGCCTCGGTCACGGGGAGCGAGTACCCCCGGCCCTCCACCTCGGCATAGGCCAGGCCCCGGTCACGCATCAGCTCCGTCCGTCCGATCTCGAACCAGTCCAGGTACCGGCTGTTGTAGACCACGCCTACCATGTCGGTATGGAGCACATACACCCGAAACGCGACCAGGCCTCGAATCTGCGCGTGGTTCCAGCGTTCTCGATCCATCGGTTGATCCTCCCGGGTTCCGGCGATCCGTGCCGGTGCGGCCTACCTCGGCCCAAACCGGCCCTTGTTGCGCCGCTGGACAGATGGTATGCTCATAGGTGGATCTTATGCGGCTTCCCTGCATCAAGGAGGGCCTGTCCGTGGTCCGTCGAGGCTCCAGTATCGAATCTCATTTCCTTCTTGCCGGCTTCGCCATCGTCCTGGCTTGCCTGCTCGCAGGTCCGGCCGCGGCAATATCCGTTGGTGAGCACGCGCCCGACTTCTCGCTGACCGATCAGAACGGTGTTCCCCATACCCTCGCGGAGAGCGCCGGCAAGGTGCGCCTCGTCTACTTCTTCGGACACAGCGCTCAGGTCTGCTCCGAAACGGCCCGACAGATCGAGTCCGACTTCCAGGGCGCGTATGCCGCGAAGGGCTTGATCGTCCTCGGCCTGGAGTGCTGGGATGGATCCGATCAGCAACTCGGCGAGTTTGCCGATGCCAGCGGCGTCTCCTACCCGCTCCTCGGAAACGCCGGCGCCACTGCCCGCCAGTACGACATCTCTTACCATAGTCTCGTCGTGATCGACCCCAGCGGCGTCGTCCGCTTGGTTCTCCAGGGTCCCGATCCCTCCACCTACGACCGCGATCGGATCGAACGGACGGTGAAGTTGCTCCTGCAGGGCCCAAGTGCGACCGAGGAGCAGACCTGGGGCGCCATCAAGGCTCTCTTCAGCCGCTGAGTCTCCGGGCGCGTCCGCCGCGCGGAGATCGAGGACTCGAAACCCTCGCCGCCCTCAACTCGCTTCTGTCGCCGGATTCCGCGCGTCATCCCCCGGAGATTCTCCCTCGTAGTCACATCGATTCGATGGGGTCTCGAAGATGGTGACCCGGCAAAGGCCGGGAAGCGCAGGCTGAAGCCGCTCCCAGATCCAGCGAGCGAGATGCTCGGAAGTCGGGTTCTCCAGTCCCGGGACGGCATTCAGGAAGGAATGGTCCAGCGGGGCCAGAACCGAGCGGACCACCTGGCTCAGAGCAGCGTAATCGATGACCCACCCCGTCCGCGGCTCCGCGTCTCCGCGCACCGAGACTTCCACTTCGAAGCCATGCCCATGGAGGCGCCGGCACTTGTGGTCCTCCGGCAGCAGCGGGAGAAAGTGCGCGGCGTCAAACCGGAAGCGCTTGGCCAGGGTGTACATGACAAAACCTCCCCCCTACCCGCGGCCGGGGTCGCCCTCCGGCGCCCGCGAGAGGCCCGGCGCCCCCCGCAGAGGACCCCGGAGCCCGTGGCCGAGAGACCACCGGCAGAAGATACCGCACTCGCGCCCCACAGCCACCCCGGATCCCGGGCCGGCAGGATTCCGCTCGTCAGCACGGACACCGGTGTGCGGCACCTACTCCCGGTCCCGCGGACGCGTTCACCCCGCCAGCGGCGGCCCGCCCCAAGGCGAGCGGACCGTTCCGCGCGGTTCTCGGTTTGACGCGTGCCGCGATTGGCTGCTAAGCTGCCCCGCTGCCCGGGGCCAGCACCCGGGGCGATACCGGAGGCATCCGTCATCAGGGAGGTCGAGGACCATGGCTACCCATATCACGAATGAGTGCATCAACTGCGGCGCCTGCGAGCCCGAGTGCCCCAACGGAGCCATCCACGAAGGCGATGAAATCTACGTGATCGACCCCGATCTCTGCTCGGAGTGCGTCGGCTTCCACGACGAGGAGCAGTGCCAGGCGGTCTGCCCGGTCTCCTGCTGCCTTCCTGATCCGAATCGGCCGGAGACGGAGGAGCAGGCACTCGAGAAGGTCCGAAGGATCCACCCGGACAAGACGTTCGATCCGGGCAACCTCCCTTCGCGCTTTCGCAAGTAGGTCCTCGGAGCGAGCCTCCGGATGCCGATCGGCGAGGGGCGGGCGAGCGGATCCGGCCCGACTCCTCGCCCTTGGCCCCCGCCTGCGGTCCGATCGGTCGGCGGGTCCCGTTCGCGGCCTGGGAACATTCCCAGGGCGCCGGGGTTCTCCTGCATCCGAAATCCCACCGATCCTGGGAACCAGTACGTGGCGCCACCGGGGCCGCGACCCTGCAACGGTGCGGCCGGGGCGTGGAGGTAAGAGGAGTATGAATCGCCGAATTGTCGGGTTATCGATTGCCTTTGGCGTCCTCGGAGCCTTGGCTCTGCTGGCTCGCCCACTGGATCTGCACCTGAGCATCTCGCGGGGCGCGTCCGCAGTGACGGCGGGTGTCCACGCCGCCCCGGCCGTCGCCAAGGCTCAAACCGCGCAGGATGGCGTCGAGAGCCTGCGTAGCCAGAGCAAGGCGTTCGTGTCCATCGCCAAGAAGGTGCTCCCGTCGGTCGTCACGATCGTCTGCGAGAAGACGGTCCAGGTGACCGGCCTTCCCGGACAGGGAGGCTCCCCCTTCTTCTCCGACCCGTTCTTTGGACGGTTCTTCCAGACGCCCGACCGAGTGCCGGAGACCGGCTCCGGTTCCGGCGTCATCGTGAGCGCGGACGGTTACATTCTCACCAACAACCATGTCGTGCGGAACGCGGACAAGATCCGCGTCACCCTGGAAAACGGCCGATCGTTCGATGCTGAGGTTGTGGGCACCGATCCAAAGAGCGACGTCGCCGTGATCAAGATCAAGGCCGACGGGCTCGACCCGGCGAAGCTGGGCGACTCCGACCACCTCGAGGTCGGGGAGTGGGTGCTGGCGGTGGGCAATCCATTTCAGCTCTCCTCGACGGTCACCGCCGGGATCGTGAGCGCGGTCGGCCGGAGCAACATCGGGCTCGCGGACTACGAAGACTTCATCCAGACCGACGCCGCCATCAATCCCGGCAACTCCGGCGGCGCCCTGGTGAATCTCGACGGCGACGTGGTCGGCATCAACACCGCGATCGCTTCCCGGAACGGCGGCAATCAGGGCGTCGGCTTCGCCATTCCCATCAACATGGCCAGCCGGATCATGGACAGCCTCATCGACCACGGAAGAGTCGTGCGCGGGTGGCTCGGCGTCAGCATCCAGAACATCAACGACACCACCGCCGAGATCTTCGGCATGGATCGTCCGCGGGGGGCACTCGTCGGGCAGGTGTCGCCGGGAAGTCCGGCCGAGGATGCCGGAATCCGTCAGGGTGATGTGATCCTGAGCATCAACGACGCGCCCGTGAAGGACGTCGAGGATCTCCAGCTCAAGGTCGTGGACTATGCTCCGGGCACCCGGGTCGACCTCCGCATCCTGCGAGAGGGCGATGAGCGCACGATTACGGTCAAGCTCGGCGAACTGGAGAGCGAAGCGACCGACCGGCCCGGAAGCGGCGAGTCGCCGGGAGTCCGTTCCGACCGTACTGCCGACCTGGGACTGAGCCTGGAAGAGCTGACCCGGGCCGTCCGCCGGGAACTGGACATCCCCGCGGGCGTGGAGGGCTTGCTGGTGACGGAGGTCAACCCTGCCAAGCCCGCCGGACGCGCAGGGTTACAGCGGGGAGACATCATCACGAAGGTGGGAGGCCAGGAGGTTCTGAGCCTCCGCTCGTTCGAGACCGCGATCCGGGACGCCCGTCCGGGGAAGCCCGTCCTCTTTTTGGTGCGTCGGGGTGATATGGAGAGCTTCCTCGGAGTGCGCATTCCGGAGTAAGATCGGTTGTTCCAGGCCGGAGGTGCCGACCGGCATCTCCGGCCCCGAGCGGTCGTCCCCGACAGCGTGGGTCGGCCAGGAGGACGGCGGCGGGAGGCGCCTCGGTGAAGTCCGAGCACCGCAACCGTCGATCCGGGACCGCAGAACGAGGAGTGGAGTGACCCCGATGTTTGACGAGACCGAACCCGGCGAGGCCAACGAGACCGTCGAGCCGACCCCGGAGTTCCACACCATCCGCAGCAAGTACGAGTTCGTGATGGCCTGTGCGAAGGAGGCCGAGCGTCTGAATGACCGGATGCGCAACAACGGAATCCGGCCGATCCGAAAGGTGACGGTTGAGGCGATCGACCGGGTCCGCGTCGGCACCTCGAAGATCACCTACAGCGAACCGCCGGCGCCACCGGAGGAGGCGCCGAAGGAGACGACGTACTTCTTCGGTTCCTGAGGCGCACCATCGGCACTTTGCCGTCACCGACTGTCGTCGACGTGGTCGGCTCCCATGGGCCCAGCAGTCTGCTCATGCTCCCGCCCGTGTGAGCACGCAGACGAATCCGATCCAGGGCCGGGTGATCACACCCGGCCTGACCGTATCGGCGAGTGACTCCCCGGCCTGAGGGGTTCGGCCAGTGATCCCCGACCTGACCGTACCGGCGAGTCGTCCCCCGGCCCGCTGCCCGACTCCCGCCCGGTTCCGACATCCCGGATGATTTCGTGCTACACTCAACCGAGAGGCACGAATCTGCCGCGAGGCAGCCCCTCACGGCGCCCCGGCGCCCGTTCGGAATCCGGATGGGCGTTCTCTGCGTCAATCGATCGGTTTCGGACCTCCCGGAATCGGGGAAGGTCGATGGAAACGCCACCTGGAGGATCACCCCAATGATTTCGGCCCGTCGGCGCGGCCTGGCGCTTGCAGCTCTGCTTGCTGCGCTTTCGTTTCTCAGCCTTTCGTCCCCGAATCCGGCCGTTGCCTCTCCCGCTGCCGACCAGGGCCCCCGCACCCTCGAAAAGGAGTGGTTCCCGCCGACTCCGGCGGGATGGCCGGGCGCCTGGCTCGACCCCCGAGACCCGGCCCCCTACCTGGCATTCCACCAGGCAGCCACGATGCGCTCCAAGTCCGGGCTGCGCGAGGAGCCGTCTCCGAACCAGGCGCTCTATGACGCCCGGTACTACGCCCTGGATCTCTCGCTGAGTCCGACCACTCAGGTGCTCACCGGAACCGTCACGATGCGGTTGACGGTCACCGGCGGCCCACTTGCGCAGGTCGACCTCGACCTCGCCGACAACATGGTCGTCTCCTCCCTGACCTGCGCGGGTCTGCCGGCGAGCTATACCCACGCCGGGGGGATCCTGAACGTGACCCTGGATCGCTCCTACGACAACGGAGAGGACGCCACCTTGGTGATCCAGTACGCGGGCAACCCGGACGGGAGCTCGTTCGGCTGGGACAGCGCCGATGGTTCTCCCATGATCTGGACGCTGAGCGAGGCTTTTGGAGCCCGGACCTGGTGGCCCTGCAAGGACTACCCGGACGACAAGGCCGACTCGGTCGACGTGCGGGTCACCGTGCCCACCGGCCTCATCACCGTCAGCAACGGGACGCTGCGCCAGCAGACGGACAACGGCACCCAGGCGTTCAGCTGGTGGCACGAGTCGCACCCGATCACCACCTACCTGGTGTCCCTGGCCATCCACCCGTACCACGTCTACTCCGACTGGTATGTCTCCCTCGCCGGCGATTCGACGGAGATCCGCTTCCATAACTGGCAGTCGAGCATCCCGGGGGTGGAGCAAGTGCAGGCGAAGGTGAAGACGATGATGGGGATCTTCGCCGACCGCTTCGGAGACTACCCGTTCGCCGATGAGAAGTACGGCCACGCCGAGTTCCCCTGGGGCGGCGGAATGGAGCACCAGACCTGCACCAGCCTAGGCTACTTCGGAGAGTCGGTGGTCGCACATGAGTTGTGCCATCAGTGGTGGGGGGACATGATCACCTGCGCCACCTTCAACCACGTCTGGCTGAACGAAGGATTCGCCACCTACGGCGAGGCCATCTACCGCGAGGAGACGGAAGGGCCCGAAGCCTACCTCGACGAAATGCTGGCCGCGCAGTTCTTCGGCTCGGGAACCATCTACGTTCCCCAAACCAACGACTGGGGCCGGATCTTCGACTCCAACCTGTCCTACAACAAGGCGTCGTGGATCCCGCACATGCTTCGCGGGATGATGGGGGACTCGACGTTCTTTGCGGCCCTGGCCGAGTACCGCGACCGCTTCGAGTACGCCTCGGCCACCACCGAAGAGTTCCAGGCCGCGATGGAAGATGTCTCCGGCCGGGATCTCGACGCCTTCTTCCAGGAATGGGTTTACGGCGAGTACTTCCCGATCTATCAGTACGACTGGTCCACCGCCGCGGCCGGTGGCGGCTGGGATCTGACCCTGACCGTGAACCAACTGCAGGGCTGGCAGCTCTTCGCCATGCCGATCGAGATCTCGGTCACCACTACCGCCGGCGACGAGACCTTCCAGATCGAGAACGCCGCGCTCGCCAGCGAGGTCTTCACCTTGCACACGGCAGGCGAGCCCACGAGCGTGGCGCTCGATCCCAACCACTGGATCCTGCGCCAGGTCAACGCCCCGCTACCGGAGCCGGCCTTCGACCGTTCGCTCCTGTTGGTGAACGGCGTGGACTGGGCCACCTACGGCACCGAGATCAGCACCGCCTACCAGGACCGCGCCTTCACCGGGAACTACCCGACGGACTTCTGGGACATCTTTGAGGCCCCGGCCGGGGGGTATCCCACCACGCTCCCGGTACCGCTGGGACATGGCACGGTCCCGCCCGAGGTGATGGGCCACTATCGGACGGTGGTCTGGATCGGGAACAACTTCAACGGCGACCTGTCCGCATGGATGGACTCGCCCATCTACTCCTATCTGATGGCGGGCGGCAATCTCTTCCTTCTTTCGCGCCACGGCAGCCAGTTCCTGAGCGGTCCGCTGCAGACCTACCTCGATGTCTCCTTCCTGGGCAACGGAAGTGTCATCGACTGTGTCGCCACCTATGCGGGTCTGACGAACATCACGCGGGTCGGGTCGCAGGACCAGGTTTCCGGGTTCGACACCGCGGTGGGACCGGAGACGACGCTGCTGTACAAGTCGGTCGTGGGGCACGTTCCCAACTGGGGCCTCGGCGCGATCCGGATTCCGCCGGGCGGCGGCACCTACAATCCGCAGGGAGGCCGACTGGCGTTCTTGAGCGGGCGTCCCTACCGGTGGAGCCACGCCAGCCTGCGGACCAACTGCGAGTACATCCTCGGCAACCTGCTCGGACTCGGACCGCTCACCGGCGCGCCGGTAGCCTCGATCCCCGCACGGCTCACGCTCAGCCCGGCAGCACCCAATCCGTTCCGCACCGAGACAGTGCTGCGGCTTGCGCTGCCCGGCGCTGCGGAGGCGCGGATGGAGGTCTTCGATCTCTCCGGCCGCCGGGTGCGCACGCTGCTCGACGCCGCGGTTCCCGCCGGCGAGCTCTGGGTCCGGTGGGACGGGCGCGACGCGGCCGGGAGAGCGGTCCCCTCGGGGGTCTACTTCCTCCGCCTGGCTGCCGGGACGGAAACCCGGGAGGAGCGGATCCTGCGCACGCGCTGATCGACGGCAACCCTGTCGCGGGGTCACGAAGCCGCCTCTCCGGCGTTCGCGGAGGCGGCTTCCTTCATACGGAGGCGATCTTCCTCCCGGCGAGGAGGGTCGCCCCTTCGCCCGCGGCCGCCGAGGCAGGCGGCGGGGCCGAAACGCCGCCAGGCAAAGGGATCGCATCGGCGATCGATTGCGCTACACTGCGCTTGCGGCATGGCTCCACTCCGGAGCCGCGCCGCGTCGGCCCGCACGGCCGACCCGCGCCGGCCGTCGGTCTGCGGGCGGCTCCTCGGAGGCGTACCAGATGCATTCGACACGCTCGCGACACCTCGGTCTCGGCATCCTGACGGCGACTCTCTTCACTCTCGTTCTTGCCCCCGGATCGACCGCCCAAGTCGACTCGGGCCCCGCGCCCCGCTCCCTGCCGACGGAGCCGATCTGGTACCCGCCCACCCCGGCCGGCTGGCCGGGAGCCTGGCTCGATCCGCGAGACCCTTCTGCGTACCTGGCGTTCCACCAGGCGGCGAGGATGCGGGCCAAGGCGGCGCTTCGCCAGGAGCCAACGCCCGACCAGGCGAAGTACGACGCCCGGTACTACGGCCTCGATCTCGCGCTGGACCCGGAGGCGAAGATCCTCACCGGCACCGTCACCGTGCGACTCACCGTCACCGGCGGACCGCTGACGGAGGTCGACCTGGACCTCAACGACAATATGGTCGTCTCGGCGCTGACCGCAGGCGGGGTGCCCGCTACCTACACCCACACCGGTGGCATTCTGAAGGTCGATCTCGACCGCCCATATACCAACGGCGAAGACGCGACCCTAATCATCAGCTACGCCGGGGACCCCGAAGGTCCGTCCTTCGGGTGGGACGAGGCAGCCGACCAGCCGATGATCTGGACCCTGAGCGAGGCATTCGGCGCCCGGGCCTGGTGGCCGTGCAAGGATTACCCGGACGACAAGGCGGACTCGGTCGACGTGCGCGTCACGGTTCCGAGCGGCCTCATTACGGCCAGCAACGGGACGCTCCGCGAGCAGTGGGACAACGGCACCCAGGCGTTCAGCTGGTGGCACGAGTCGTACCCGATCACCACCTACCTCGTGTCGCTGGCAATCCACTCCTACCATGTCTACTCCGACTGGTACCACCCGGCGACCGGCGACTCGATGGAGATCCAGTTCTACAACTTCCAGTCGAGCGTCGGGCGGGTAGAAGGCCTGCAAGCCAAGCTGAAGCAGATGCTTGGAATTCTGGCCGAGTGCTACGGGGAGTATCCGTTTCTGGACGAGAAGTACGGGCAGGCCGAGTTCCCATGGGGCGGCGCCATGGAGCATCAGACCTGCACCAGCATGGGGCACGGCGCGTTCGGCGAATTCATCATGGTCCATGAGCTGGCCCACCAGTGGTGGGGCGACCTGGTCACCTGTGCCACGTTTCACGACATCTGGCTGAACGAGGGCTTTGCCACCTACAGCGAGGCTCTCTATGCCGAGGCGCTGGAGGGACCGGCCGCCTATCGGGAAGAGATGAAGATGGCCCAGTACTACGGTCCGGGCACCCTCTATGTCCCCGTGACCGACGACTGGACTCGGATCTTCGACCGGGCCCTCACGTACAACAAAGCTTCGTGGGTTCCGCACATGGTCCGCGGGGTGCTTGGCGACTCGACCTTCTTCGCCGCGCTGAACGCCTATCGCACCGCGTTCGCCTACCGCTCGGCGAGCACGGCCGACTTCGCCGAGGTGATCAGTGAAGCCTCCGGTCGGGACCTGCGGCCGATGATCAACCGGTGGATCCGGGAACCGGGGTATCCGATCTACCGGTATGACTGGGCCGAGGCGGCGGAAGGGCCGGGCTGGGCGGCGCGGGTGCGCCTCCGCCAGGTGCAGGACACCCCGGTCTTCCCGATGCCGGTGCAGCTCGTCGTGCGGATCGAGGGCGAAGGCGGTGACACTTTACGCACCTTCCAGGTCGACTGCACGGGGCGTGACTCGACCTATACCCTCGATCTGCCCCGCCGGCCCCTCCGGGTCGATGTCGATCCCGACGAGTGGATTCTGCGGCGGGTGATGCCGCCGATTCCGCCACCGACCTTCGCCAAGCCGCTGCTGGTGGTGAACGGTGTGCCCTGGACCGGCGATACCGGTGCGCGGCTGCGGGCGGCCTACGAGGCGCGCGCGTTCACTGCCGGATACGATTTCGACCTGTGGGAGGGCCAGACCGCGCCGGTGGACGGGTATCCCCCCTCGCTTCCGCTGCCGCTCGGCACCGGGCCGGTCCCCAGCGATCTGCTCGCCCACTACCGAGCCGTGGTGTGGGTCGGAAACAACTTCGGCACCGATCGGGACCAGTGGATCAACTCCCCGATGCACGCCTACCTGGAGGCGGGAGGCAACATCCTGCTCTTCGTTCCGAGCGCCCGGACCTTCCTGCTGGAGCCCTATCGCGCCTGGCTGGGCGTAACCTGGGCGGAGGGGGACAGTGCGGTAACGTCCGGACAGGCCGTGGCCGGGTGGCTGCCGGACCTGGACCCCACCGGGATCCAGGACGCCGTGTCGTTCCTCCATGTCCGGCCGGGAGTCGAGGGAACGGAACTGCTCTATGCCGATGGGGGCGACACCACGCGGGCCTTTGGTCTTCTCGGCCCGCCGGGCGGCGCCACCGCCCACCCGGGTCGCGGGAGGTTCGCTCTGCTCGGAGGCCGCCCCCATCGTTGGAACCACGCGGATCTGCGTGCGGCCGCCGAAGCGATCCTGCCGAAGCTGCTGCCCGAAGTGCCCGCCGGCGCGCCGGTGGCGATCCAGTCGATTGCGCCCAACCCCAGCCGGGAGCGCACCAAAGTGGCGTTCTTCCTGCCGTCGTCGACGGCGGCTCGCCTGGAGGTCTACGATGTCGCAGGACGCCGGATCCGCGTCCTGCGGGACGGCCGGTCGCCGGCCGGTCGGAACGCCGAGAGCTGGGACGGCCGGGATGGCTCCGGCCACTTCGCAGCGTCCGGCCTTTACTTCGTGCGCCTGGAGGCAAACGGAGCGACGGCAACAGAGCGAATCGTCCGCATCCGCTGACGGGTCGGGCATCTGGAGGAAGACGTGAAAGCCATCGTCCGCAGGGTTGGCGGGGTCGCCATGGTCGGCAAGGCCGACAGCGGCCATTGGGTTCCGATGGACGGGCCGGAAGATGTCGGCGGCTTCACCGGAGGATCGCGGCCGCTCGAGCTGCTCCTGATCGGCCTCGGCGGCTGCACCGGAATGGACGTCCTGTCGATCCTGGCCAAGAAGCGCGTCAAGCTGGATGACTTCGAGATTGCGCTCGAGGCCGATCGGGCAGCGGAGCATCCCCGGGTCTTCACCGGGATCCGGATCGTCTTCCACTTCTACGGAGACGGGTTGCGGGTGGAGGATCTCCAGCAGGCCGTGGATCTCTCGGAGCAGAAGTACTGCTCGGCCTCGGCCATGCTGCGCGCCGCCTGCCCCGTGGAGGTACGGCTCGAGACCCACCCGCCACGCCCCGCTCGGTAGAGGATGGCCGTCACGTATCGCCGCCGCCGGACCGGACCGTCGGCGGCGGCAGAGCGGCCGGAGACACGGCTCTTGGCGGCGGCGCGGCCGGAGATACCCCCGCCGTTCGAGAAGCTGTCCCCAACGGGCTGGCTTTTCGTGGCGACGGCCGGACTCTGCGTCTTCCTGGCCGGCTTCCACTCCATCATCGACGCGGATATCTGGTTTCACCTGCGCGCGGGACGAGAGATCCTTTCCGGTCACCTGCCGCGAACCGACACCTTCTCGTATCCGTCGGCGGGAAATCGGTACGTGGATCTGCACTGGCTCTTCCAGGTCATCGCCGTTCTCGTCCACCGGATCGGCCGCGAACCCTCTCTGGTCTGGGGTAGCTGCATCGTCCTGCTCGGCACCTACGCTCTCCTTTACCGGTTGGCTCGCCGGCACGCGCCCGCCCCCCTGGCGGCCGTCCTGGTCGCCCTGGGCGCGGTCGTCGCCAGTGAGCGGCTCAGTCCCCGGCCGGAGATCCTCTCGTTTCTCTGGTTCGCACTTTCGATCTGGCTGCGGCAACGCCACCGCGAAGGTTCCCGGTGGGCCTGGTGGGCCTTCCCCGTGGTCACCCTCCTCTGGGTGAACACGGAAGGTCTCTTCATCCTGGCGTTCCTGGTGCTGGGCGCAGCGATCGTCGACGCGCCGCGGGACCGGCGGCTGTGGCAGTCGCTCGCCCTCTCGGTGGCGGCGACTCTGGCCAACCCCTGGTTCGCCGAAGGCGCAATCCACCCCTTCCTTCTCTTCACCCGCATCAACCAGGGCATGCCGATCTACTCGCGCACGGTCGGGGAGCTGCTCGGTCCCTTCCACGAAGAAGCGCTTCATCCCGCGGCGATCGTGTATCCGTTCTACCTCGCGCTGATCGGGCTGGCGCTCGGCGCGGCCGGTCGGCGCCTGAGCCGGGGAGAGCTCCTGATCGCCGCCGCCATGGTCTACCTTTCGTTGACGGCGCGCCGGAACATGGCGTTGCTTCCGATTGCGCTCACGCCGGTGCTGGCGAGATGGCTGATGCGGGGCTGGCTCCGTCCGGTCGCGAACTCCTGGTGGCGCCGACGGCCGGCCGCAGACCGGCGAGCGCTGGCCCTGGCAATGTCCGGAATCGCCTTCCTCGGCCTGGCCTGGTTCGCCCTCGGGCTCGCGACGGACCGGATCTATGCCCACGCCGACACGAACCGGCGATTCGGCACCGGCCCGGCACCAACCGCGTTTCCCCGCGGCGCCGCGCAGTACCTTCGCGAGAACCACATCTGCGGTCCGCTCTTCAACACGTATGCGGCCGGATCCTATCTCGTTTCGGCCTTCCCGGAAGAGAAGGTGTTCATCGACGGACGGCTCGAGGTGCACTCCACCGCGCACTACGAGCGGTACCTTCTCATGCTGCGGGGCGGCCGGGCCTGGCAGCAAGCCGACGCGCAGTATCGGTTCAATGCCGCGATCATGCAGTACATGGATGCCATGGAGCTGGTGCTGGAACGGCTGCGCGACCCCGGTTGGGCGCCGGTCTTCCTGGACGACAACGCTATTGTCTTCCTACGTCAGGACGCAGCGAACCGGGAGGCGATCGAGCGCGATGGAATCACGGAGGCGAGGATTGCGGAGAGGTTCCCGTCCCTCGGCGCGGACGGGGCAAAGACCCTGCGCGTCCCCCCCGTCCCCGCATGGGCGCAACGCCATCTCGGCGTGGTCCGCTTCCCCTGGAGCGAGATGAATCTGGGCCAGTTCTTCCTGGCCATCGGTCGAGACCGCTTCGCCGGCGCGCAGTTCGCCGCGAGTTCCGCCGTCGCGCCGGCGCTGGCGCCGCCCCGCGTGATGCTGGCCTCGGTGCTCAGCCGTCTGGGTGAACCGGAGGCGGCGCTGACGGCGCTCGAGTCGGCCCGGCGGCTGGGCGGCGGGCGGGTGGCCCGTGCGCGCGCGGAAATCGTTCAGGGAGACGTTCTCACTGCACTGGGCCGCCCGGCGGAAGCGGTGGCCGCCTACGACCGCGCCCTCCCCGCCTCGACGTCGCCACTCCAGACCGCCTCGCTCCTGGTCGGCCGCGCGCAGGCGAGGCTGCAGGCCGGGGACATCGCCGGGGCCGCCGCCGACATCGACCAGAGCTTGCGGACGTTGCCGGAGAACCCACCGGGCTGGCTGGTTCGGGCCATGGTCGAGGAGAAGCGAGGCAATCGCGCGGGAGCGCTGCAGGCCTATCAGCGCTGCCGCGATCTGGGCGCGCGCACGCCGCAAGTGCTGGAGGCGATTCGGCGGCTGGGAGGGTAGCCCCTTCCGCAAGCCGGAGCCGGCCTGCGGCGCGGACGGTCTCGAGGTGACGGGCGACCCGGGCTGACACCGTGCTCCGGCTCCCGGGTCCAAAACCTCGATATATCTGAACTGTGCCTCTATCGTGCACCCCCGTGCGTTGACCCCTGTCGGATCGCTGGGGTCGTTCCGCTCAAGTGCTTCCCAACTTGCTCCGATACAAGTGGCAACGACCGTCGGGCGAGCGGCGTCTTCGCCCAGCATCTCCCTGAAGGAGGATGACATGATGAAGTGGGTGCTGAGACTTCTGCCGGTGGCTCTCATTCTGGGCGCCGGGCTGTTCCTGAGCGGCCAGGCCCTGGCAGGCTCCGACACCGGCGGCGGGACCGTCGACATCCTGGCAGCCGTCGTGGTGACGAACACTGCAGACATTGACTTCGGCGACGTTCTCCCGCCGACCAGCGGCAACCAGGACTTTGTGATGGCGGCCGCCACGGGCGTCGTCACCCCCGGCTCCGGCGACGGCGACGCCTTCGGCAGCCCGGCGGCGGCGAGCTTTACGGTCACCGGCACCGCCAATCAGGCGGTCTCGGTGACGGCAGAGGTCACCACGGACTTCGCGAGCGCCTCGCTGACCTTGGGCAGCCTCACCACCGCCGGGGACACGACCACCATCGCCGGCGACGGGTCCGGCACTGTCACGGTGGGCGGCACCTTGAACGTGGTGAGCGGCATCTCGGCGAACACGTACAACGACGCGGTGATCACGCTGACCGTCAACTACCAGTAGGGGATGGAGCTCATACCGCTACCCAGGAGGGGGGCGCTCGGGCGGACAGACTGACGGGCGGAACGTTCCGCGCTCGCAGTCTGTCCCACTGCCGCAAGGAGGAGGGCAGGACATGGGCAGGACGATCTCACGATCGGCACTGCTGGCGATCGCGATCTTGTCAGGTGCGGCGTTTTCCATCCGCGCCCAGGAGACCAGACCATCGGGCGGAATCGGCGGCCTCCTAGTGGCGCCGACGCGCCTGGTGCTCGGCGCGCGCACGCGGGGAGCCGAGCTGACGCTGGTCAATCGCAGCGAAGCAACGATGACCTACCGCCTGGCTCTCGTGAACAAGCGGATGACAGAGCAGGGCGAACTCGAGGACATCTCCGCGGCCGAGGTGGGCAGGTTCACCGCCGAGAGGCTGGTCGCGTTCGCGCCGCGTCAGGTGACGCTGCTACCCGGGGAGACGCAGAAAGTTCGATTCCTGGTACGCCGTCCCGCGGGCCTGGAGGCAGGCGAGTACCGTTCCCACCTGGTCATCCAGCCGGATGTGCCGGCCGCCGCTCCGGCCGAAGCGGAGGCTCCGGAACGGGCGAGGGAGTCGCGGGTCAGGATCGGCGTGAGAGCCAACCCCGCGCTCTCGATTCCCGTGATCGTCCGCCAAGGGGAGAGTTCCGCCGAGGTCACGATGACGGAGCTCACGCTCGTCCCGCCGGGCGACGGCGGCGGCCCGGCCAAGGTCCGCCTCCGTCTCCAGCGAACCGGGAATCAGAGCACCTACGGCGACGTGACGGTAGCCTACGTCCCCCCGGCGAAGGGCGAACGGCAGACGATCGGCGTACTTCGCGGCGTGGCGGTCTACACGCCGAATCCTACGCGCCTGGTCGAGGTGGCGATCGACGACGCCGCGCGCCTGCAGCCTGGAGGCCGGCTGCAGGTCTCTTATCGCACGCCCGCCGGAGAGCTGGACGTGCTGATGGCCGAAGGAGAAATCGTGCTTCCCTCGGGAGCAGACGGGCTCGCCGGCGCGGGCTGAGCCCGACTACACAGCGCCCGACTCCGCGGGCGCGGCGCAAAGAAGCGAGGCAAGGCGAGTGACGGCGGGAGAGCGGCTAGGATGGCTGCTGCTATCGGCGGCGTTGTGCGCGGATGCGCCTTCCGCACACGGGCAATCCGCGCTGGAAGACCAACCGCTCATCCTTGAAGTTACGCTCTCGAAAGTGCTCTTGTCCGACGGGATGCTGGCCCTCCAGCGCAGCGGCCAGGTGTTCGTTCCCCTGACCCAGTTCTGTGACGCTCTGGAGTTCGCGATCCGCGTGACGCCACAGACGGGAGCGGCGGAAGGCTGGTTCCTCGAAGAAGGACGGACGTTCCAGCTCGACGTCCCGCGCGGCACCGTTCGCATTCGCGACCAGGAGATCCCGTTCGAGGCGATCCGTATCCTGCAGGAGTCCGAGGACCTCTTCATCGAAACCGGCCTGCTGAGCAGCTGGTTCCCGGTGGATCTCGCGGTGGATCCGCGGAATCTGCTCCTGCGGATCACGTCCCGGGAGCCGCTGCCGATCGAGCAACGGCTGGCGCGGGAGCAGCGGCGGGAGCGCGCCCGGCAAAGCCGGCAGCTTCTGGAGCGGCCATCCTACCCCCGCGCGGCGGCGCCGTACGGATGGCTGGGCTGGCCCTTCTGCGACCTGGCGGTCAACGCCGGGTATCGCCGTTCCCCGAGCCCGACGTCGGCCGTCGCCTTCAGTGCGTTCACCACCGCCGACCTGCTGGGGCTGGGGGCGCAGTGGTTCCTGGCCGGAGATCGGCAGCGTGCGGTCTCGGAGACGCTGCTGCGCGCCGGGCGAACCGACCCCGAGGCGGGCTTGTTGGGTCCGTTGCGGGCAACGGAGTTCAGCCTTGGCGACGTCTTCACGCCCCAATCGTCCCTCGTCGCCCAGAGCCGCAAGGGTCGCGGCGTCACGCTCTCGAACGTCCCCTTGGACCGCCCGAGCGAGTTCGACCGGACCACTCTGCGAGGCGAAGGCGTCCCGGGGTGGGAAGTCGAGCTGTACCGCAATGGGGCGCTCCTCGACTGGGGCGTGGTCGGGCCGGACGGCCGCTACGAATTCCCGGATGTCTCCGTGCTCTACGGACTGAACCTCTTCGGAATCGTCCTCTACGGGCCGCAGGGACAGCGCCGGGAGGAGAGCCGGAGGTACTGGGTGGGACCCGATCTGATTGAGCCGGGCCGCGGCTACTACCGTCTGGCGGCCAACCAGCACCAGACCGATCTCTGCCGCCTCGGCGGAGATGACGAACAGCGCGATGGGCGCAGCGGCGCTCCTCGACTCTCCGTGGAGTACGAACGAGGTCTGCACCAGCGGCTTTCCGCCGGAGTCTCGCTGGCCCGCCTTCCGCTCGAAGAGGACCGGCAGTCCACGGCCCACACCTACGTCGGCACGGTCCTGCATGGCTCGCTTGGCTCGGTCTGCACCGCTGTCAATGGCGCCGCCGACGTGGCCGGGGGGTGGGGCGGACAGGCCGCGCTGCAAACGCGCTGGCATGGAATAAACCTCCTGGGTGAATACGGCCGCTTCCGCGACTACCGTAGCGAGCGCATCTCCGAGGCGGATCCGCAGGTGCGCCGCTCGCGAGCCCGGGTGGACGGAGGCACCACCTTCGCCGTCCCCGTTTCCTGGAGTCTGGAATCGGCCCAGGAGCGCCGGCAGTCCGGCCGCATCGAGACGAACACCGGCAATCGGCTCTCGTTCTCGCTCCCCCGCGTGTTGCTCACCAACGAGCTCGCCTGGCGGCGCCGCGCTGCCGGACCCGCCGACGCGGAGGATTGGATTACGGGGCAGGCCCTCCTGAACAGCCGGATGGGCGGTGTCCTGGTGCGCACGGCGCTGCGATATTCCTGCCATCCCATAGGCAGAGTCCTGAGCGTTGCGCTGTCGGCCGATCGGCGTTCCCCGGGAATCGGCCGGACCCGGCTCGGCGTCGATCAGGAACTCGCGGGTCGCACGCGGATGACCTACTCCGTCGGCTGGACGCGCACCTTCGAAGAATTGACGCTGGGGCTGGACGGCAGCTCCAGCAGCGACGGAGCCGTGGCCGCCTCCCTCTCACTGAGCTTCAGCCTGGGGCGCGGGTCCGATGATGGAGCGTGGCGTCTGCAGGGCCAGCCGTTGGCCGCCTCCGGGGTCGCCCGGGCCCGGGTGGTGCTTGACAAGAACGGCAACGGACGGGCCGATCCCGACGACGAGCCGGTGCCGGGGGCGCGATTCCGAGTCAGCCGTTCTCCGGCTCCGGGCGGAGGCACCAACGAGCAGGGTGAGATGCTGATCACGGGATTGAACGCCCACCGCCCGACGGACGTGTCCGTCAACGCCGACAGCTTCGAGGACCCGTTCTGGGTAGTCCGGCCGGAGGGGTTCAGCGTCCTGCCCCGACCCGGCGGCGTCGTTCCATTGGAGTTCCTGGTGCAGGAAACCGGGGCGATCGACGGCACCGTCTTCATCCGCGAGGATTCGGAGGTGCGGGTGGCTCCGGCAGTCCCCCTGGAGCTTCGCACCGCGGAGGGGGATCTGGTGCGGACCGCGTCCAGTTCCCTGGACGGATTCTTCATCTTCGACATGGTGCCGCACGGTCGCTACCTGGTCACGGTCGCCGCCGGGGCGGCGGCAAGAATGGGACTCACGGAGCCGTCCGGCCTGGTGATCACCGTGGATCCCGAGAGCCCGGTCCAGAGCGGCGGTACGCTGATTCTCGAACGCGCGCCGGGGCGACGCTAGCTCGCTGCCGAAGAGCCCGAACCGCCGGACTCGGGGCGCTGGCCGGCGGGATGCCTCGGCGCTCCGCGCCCGCGCGGTGGCGGCCTCTCGCGAAGGCCTACACCCGCACCAGCACCCTGCCCCGCTGCCCACCACGCAGAATCGCCTCGATCTCGGGCTCCAGATCCGCCAGCGCCACTTCACGGGCGATTCGGTCGAGATTGTCGAGCTTCCACTCGCCGGCCAGACGCGCCCAGAGCGCACGCCGTTCCGGCATCGGCAAGCTCGCCGAGGCGATGCCGAGCAGGCTGACGCCGCGCAGGATGAACGGGTAGATGGTGAGGGCCAGGTCGTGCGAGGCGGCGTTGCCACAAGTCGCCACCGCGCCCTCATAGTCGATCGATCGCAGGACCGAGCCCAGGATCTCCCCTCCGACGGTGTCGATCGCGCCCGCCCAGCGGCGGTTCAGGAGCGGCCGACTCGTCGCGTCCAGCACGTCTTCCCGAGAGAGGATCGAGCGGGCGCCCAGATCGCGCAGGAACCCCGCAGCGTCGGCCTTGCCCGTGGCGGCGACCACGTGGTAGCCCGCGCGGGCCGCGAGTGACACCGCGAGCGAACCGACTCCGCCGCTGGCCCCGGTGACCAGCACCTCACCGCTCTGCGGACTCACCCCGCGGGCGGCGATCCGCGTCAAGGCCAGAGCCGCGGTGAAGCCGGCGGTGCCCAGCTGCATGCTTTCCCGCAGCGTCAGCCCCACCGGCAGCGGCACGACCCAGTCCGCGGGGACTCGAATCCGCTCGCCGAATCCCCCCGCCGTGTTCATTCCCAGGTCATAGCCGGTGACGACGACCGGATCGCCCGGCCGGAAAGCCGCCGCGGCGCTCTCGACCACGGTGCCCGCGGCGTCGATTCCCGGCGTGTGGGGATAGACGCGCGTGATCCCCTTGTGTCCGGAAGCCGAGAGCGCATCCTTGTAGTTGAGAGAGGACCATGCGACGCGGATCAGGACGTCGCCGGGCGGCAGTTCCGCGGCGTCGCGCTCCACGATCCGGCGCGCGAAGGTCCCGTCCGCGCGTTCTTCGACCCGCCAGGCCCGAAACGGCGACACCGCGGGGCCTTCCTACACGCCGAGATGCTGCGTGATCAGCTTCTGGATCTTGTCCTTCGACTCGACCCCCACGAACTGGTGCACCTTCTGACCGCCCTTGAGGAAGACGACGGTGGGGACCGACATCACGCCGAACTTCCTCGCGGTCTCCGGCGCTTCGCCCACATCGACCTTCAGAATGCGGACCTTCCCGGCAAGCTCCCCCGCAAGCTGGTCCAGGATCGGCTCCAGCTTCTTGCAGGGCCCGCACCAGGTCGCCCCGAAGTCCAGGATCACCGGAGCATCCGATTGCTCAACCTGCGCCGCATAGGTGTCGTCCACCACATGTTCCATCTGCTCCTCCAATCTTCTTCCGCTTCTTCCGCGTTTTCCGCGGCTTCCACGTTTTCCGCGGCTTCCACGTATCCGCGTCCTGCACGTACCCGCGTCTTCCACTCCTGTAGGCTGGGCCCGTTGCCCCAACTCCTGCGCTGCGCCCGCATCTACCGGTTCCTTCGGTTCGCTCACCTCGGCCCGGACCCGCGATCGGGCGCGCCATCGGGAAAAGCCCGGCAGCGGCGCGCGCGGCCGCCTCAGAACTCGAACTGCACTCCCTGCGCCAGGGGCAGGTCGTCCGACCAGTTGATGGTGCAGGTCTGACGCCGCATGTACGCCTTCCAGGAATCGCTCCCGGCCTCGCGGCCGCCGCCTGTCTCCTTCTCGCCTCCGAACGCGCCCCCGATCTCCGCCCCCGAAGTGCCGATGTTGACGTTGGCGATGCCGCAATCGCTTCCGCGGGCGCTCAAGAACGTCTCCGCCCACTGCATGTTACGGGTGAAGATGGCGCTGGAAAGACCCTGGTCAACGGAATTGTGCAGCGCCAACGCCTCCTCGAGCGTGTCCACGGTGAAGAGATACAGGATCGGGGCGAATGTCTCTTCGCCGCAGATCAGCATGCCCGGATGGGCCTTGACCAGGACCGGCTCCACGAAGCAGCCGGGACGATCGAGGCGCCGCCCGCCACAGAGGATCTCGCCGCCTTCCGCCCGGACCCGATCGAGGGCCCGCATCATCGTATCGACCGCAGCGCCGTCCACCAGCGGCCCCATCAAGGTGCTCCGATCGAGCGGGTCGCCGACCCGCACCGAGAGATACGACCGGCGCAGCTTCTCCGTCAGCTCTCCGGCCACGGCGCGGTGCATGATGAGGCGGCGGGTGCTCGTGCACCGCTGTCCGGCCGTCCCTACCGCGCCGAAGAGCACGGCCCGCCGCGCCAGCTCCAGATCGGCGTCGGGCATGACGATGACCCCGTTGTTGCCGCCGAGCTCAAGGATGGAGCGGGCGAAGCGCTCTGCGGTGGCGGCGGCGACATGGCGCCCTTGCGCGGTCGAGCCCGTGAAGGAGATGAGGGGCATCCGGCGGTCGTGCAGCATCCGCTCGCCCACCAGCGATCCGCGCCCCACGGCCAGGGTGAAGACACCCGTGAGCCCGTTCTGCTCCATCACGCGTTGCGCGATCCTCTGGACCGCAATGGCGGTCAGGGGCGTGGTCGACGAGGGCTTCCAGACGAGAGTGTCGCCGCAGGCGGCCGCGATCATTGCGTTCCACGACCAGACCGCCACCGGAAAGTTGAATGAAGTGATGACGCCGGCCACGCCGAGCGGATGCCATTGCTCGTACATGCGGTGGCTCGGTCGTTCGCTGTTCATGGTCTGCCCATACAACTGGCGGGAGAGACCGACGGCGAAGTCGCCCATGTCGATCATCTCCTGCACCTCGCCCTCCCCTTCGGCGAGGATCTTGCCCATTTCGATCGAGACCAGCCGTCCGAGCGCCGCCCGGTGTTGCCGGAGGGCCTCACCAAGCTGGCGGACGATCTCTCCGCGCCGGGGCGCCGGCAGCAATCGCCAGGTCTCGAAGGCCCGGGCGGCGGCCATCACCACCTGCTCGTAGTCAGCCTCACCGGCCTGGAGCACCGCCGCGATCGGGTCCCCGGTGGCGGGGTTGATGGATACGAGCTCGCCGCCCGACGGCCGGGCTACCCAACCGTCGGCAAAGACGCCGGAATTCACGTCCTTCAGCCCAAGCTCCTGCAGACAACTCTTCATCGTGTCCCCTCTGGCGGTACAGGTAACGATCCGCGACCGGATCACAGCGGTTGCACTTGCCGGGCAGAGCCTCTAAAGTGGCCGCGTCCGGCCCCAGGGATCGTCCGGCCGGCCCGACGGCTCCGCGAGCCGGTGAGAATAGCACACGCTCTTGCCCGAGCACAGACCGCGCGGACGACAGAACCCGTCCGCCGTATCGGAGTCCCCGTGCCCTCCCAAAAGAAACGCTCTCCCGAGACCGAGCCCGATGCCACCCCCGCCCGTCGCAAGCCTGCCCGGCGCGTCGCCACGGAGGGAGGGAAGCCGGCCGCCGCACGGCGGCCGCCGCGGCCGCCCACTCCGGAGGAACCGCCGGAGGCGACGGCCGCGCCCGCGGCCGAAGCGTCTCCGCGACTTCGGACCCGCGGGCCCAGGCCGGAACCGGCGGCACCCCCGCCACCGCAGCCCCCGGACTCCGGGCCAGCCTCCCGGGTCTCCCCACCCGGCCCGCGCCATCGCCGGCCGGCCGCGCCGCCACCCGAACCGCCGGCAATCCCCGTCGACGAGGAGCCGGCGAGCGACAGTCCCCGCGCAGCCCAGCTGCGGCCCCGCGGGCCCGCGGTTCCCGCACCCCGGCCCCCGGTAAACGACGCCTCTCCGCGGTCGATGCCACCGCCCGAGCGCTTGATGTCCAAAGAGCTAATCCCCCCGCCACCGCCACCGGCACCGGCACGACCACCCCTCCGATCCTCGTCGCGCGAGGGCGCCACTCCCGAGCACGCGCAGGAAGGTCGCCCCCTGTACGAGCGACACCCCGGCGGGCGACCGCGCGACGACCGGGCCCGGGGCCCGCGCGGGCGCGATGAGGAGGCCCACGGCCGCGGAGAGCGCGGTTCGCATCTCGAACGCCGCATCGACCGGATCCAGCGCGAGCGGGACGCAGCCCGTTACCGGCAGAGCGGCGGCCGGCGCCCCACCACTGCCCGCCCGGAACAGGTTCAGAATCGATCGGCGCTCGCCCGCATCCCGTCAGGGCGCAGCGGCGCTGGGGGCGCCGGATCCCGCTTCGGCCGAGGCGGGCGGGACTCTCGCAAGCGCGACCTGCTCGAAGGGCTCAACATGCTGCATCGGGGGATCAGTATCGACCCGTATCAGCGGCTGGTCCTGGAGACCGTCCCCGACAACCTCTCCACGCGGGTCGTCGATCTCATGGCTCCGATCGGCCGTGGCCAGCGCTGCCTCATCACTTCGCCGCCGAAGGCCGGCAAGACGATGCTTCTGATGGCCATGGCGGAGGCGATCCTCAAGAACCACCCCGAGGTCACGGTGGTGGTGCTCCTGGTGGACGAACGCCCCGAGGAGGTGACCTTTTTCCGGCGGGGCGTCCCCTGCGAGGTGATGGCCAGCAGCAACGACATGACACCGGAGGATCACGTCCGCACCGCGGAGGAGACGGTGGTTAGGGTCGCCGAGATGGTGATGGAAGGACGGGACGTGGTCCTCTTCCTCGATTCGATCACCCGGCTGGCGCGCGCCTACAACATCTTCGCCGAGGGGAGCGGCCGCACCATGTCGGGCGGAATTGATGCCTCCACCATGTACGGCCCGCGGCGCATCTTCGGCGCCGCCCGCAAGATCGAGCACGGGGGCAGCCTCACCATTTGCGGCACCGCCCTCATCGACACCGGCTCGCGCATGGACGAAGTGATCTTCCAGGAGTTCAAAGGCACGGGGAACACCGAGATCGTCCTGAACCGGGACCTGGCCAACAAGAGGATCTACCCCAGCATCGACCTGCTTCTCTCCGGCAGCCGCAAGGAGGAGAAGCTCTACCCGGTCGATGTCGTGAGCCGGGTTCACATTCTCCGCCGGTTCCTCGCGGACCGTAAGCCAGAGGAGGCGATGCTCGGATTGATCAAGATGATGGAGCGCTACCCCACGAATCGGGACCTTCTGCGGGCGGTGGGAAGCTGACGGACGGTTGACTGTAACTGACTGATTCTGCTATAGTTGAAGTGCTCCGAGTCGTGGGCCGGGACAGACCCCCCTACAGCACCGACCCGGCGAGTTTTGGCGCGCACCCTGGAGTGGATTCCGGGGAGGTTCAGGAAGGAGGCTCTTCGTGAAGATGGGCATGGCGTGGCTGGGGTTGATCCTGATCGTGCTCGCGGAACTCGCCGCTCCGGCGGGCGCCGCGCGGATCGACCTCGAGGCATACAAGTTCGACCCGGCGTTGGGCGAGCCACGGATCTCGTCCGACCTCCGCACGGAAGCGCGCGACGGCGCAGCTTCCGGCTACTACCTCGTGCAGGGGCTCGGTCCGGTCACCGACGCCTGGCAACGCGAGCTGGAGGGGGCGGGGGCCCGGATCTTCGGCTACATCAGCGAGAACGCGTTCCTCGTCGGCCTCGACGACGCCGCCCGCGCCCGGGTCGAGAAGCACCCCGGCACGGCATGGATCGGTCCCTTCCACCCGGCCTATCGGCTCGACCCGAACATCGGGCTATCGGTCTTCGTCTCTCCCGAGAGGCTGCAGGACCCGAACTACCTCCTGATGGTCCGTGTCTTCCGGAACCTGTCCGGCACCGGCCGGCAGATCGAGTCTCTGGGCGGTCGCGTGCTCGACATGACCGATGACGGATTCTCCCGCCGCCTCCTGGTCAGCGTTCCGAAGGATCAGCTGCACGCGCTGGCCCGCCTGCCGGAAGTCTGGTGGATCGAAGAGAAGCCGGAGTTCCGGGTGCAGAACAACACCACCAAGTGGGTCGTGCAGTCGAACTCCAGCGGCTGGACCCCGCTGTGGGACCAGGGCCTTCATGGCGAGGGACAGATCTTCACCATCATGGACTCGGGCGTGGACTACAACTCCTGCTGGTTTCGCGAGATCGGCAGCGCTCCCCCGGGCCCGACGCATCGCAAGGTGATTGATTACTCCATCTTTGGCGGAGCCGCCTACGACGGCTGCGACACCGGCCACGGCTCGCACGTCGCCGGCACGGTCGCGGGGGACCAGTCCTACATCAACGAGGGCAACTACGGCTACAACGGAATGGCCTACAAGGCGAAGTTCACGGTTCAGGACGTGGGCGCCGACGACTGGGCGGCCTGCAACATTGGCACGGTCAACGTCCCCTCCAGCCTGACTGCCGCCTTCACCGCTTCCTACAACCTGGGGGCGCGCCTGCACACCAACAGCTGGGGCAGCACGTCCAACGCCTACGACGGCTACTGCGTGGATCTCGACAACGCCATGTGGAACCACAAGGACTTCCTGGTCTGCTTCGCCGCCGGGAACTCCGGACCGGATGCCAGTACCGTCGGGTCGCCGGGAACGGCGAAGAACTGCGTGACGGTGGGAGCCACGCAGCAGGCGCCGAACCAGAACACCGTCGCCACCTACTCGAGCCGCGGTCCCGCCAACGACGGGCGGCGCAAGCCGACCCTGACCGCGCCGGGCGGCGAGGACCCGACATTCATCAACTCGGTCAACAACAACAGCGGTAACCCGCCGACGGCGACCTGCTCCACGTCGGGCAGCCCGTTCCAGGGAACCTCGATGGCCACCCCCGCCGTATCGGGCTGCGCTCTGGATATCCGGCAGTACTACATGGACGGCTTCTACCCTCTGGGCGTGGCCGGGGGTGAGTCGCTCGTACCCAGCGCCGCGCTGATCAAGGCGACCCTCGTCTCCAGCACCACGGACATGGCGGCCGCCGACATCCCCAACAACAACGAAGGGTGGGGTCGGATCCTGCTGGACAATTCGCTCTTCTTCGACGGCGACACGCGCGAGTTGATGGTCCACGATGAGAATCGCGGGATGGCGACCGGCGAGGAGTGGACGACCGACTTCGAGGTCGACGCCGCTGTCGAGCGCCTGGTCGTCACGCTGGTCTGGACCGACTATCCCGCTACTTCCGGCAGCGGCACCCGGCTGATCAACGACCTGGACCTTACAGTCACCGGGCCGGATGCGGTCGAGTACAAGGGAAACGTCTTCAGCGCCGGACAATCGGCCACCGCCGGTAGCTATGACCGGCTCAACGTCGAGGAGTGTGTTCGCCGGAATGTCCCCGACCCGGGCCAGTGGACGGTTCGGGTCTCCGGATACAACGTGCCGCACGGTCCGCAGCCGTTTGCGGTCGTGGTCAACGGGAGCTTCGCCAGCTGGCCCGGCACCGAGCCGAGCGCAGTGACGGCGGCGGAGCCGGCTCGACGGCTCACGATCACCTCCACCCCAAATCCGATGCGAGACCTGTCCCGCCTGACCTACACCGTGCCGTCCGGCTATGCCGGGCCGGTGCGCGTCGAGATCGTCGATGTGCAGGGACGGACGGTCCGCAGCCTCGTCAACAAGGGGCAATCCACAGGCGAGTACCGCGTGACCTGGGAGCGGCTCGATCAGTCCGGCCGCCCCTTGCCGCGTGGAGTCTACTTCGGTCGGGTCACGGTGGGAACGAGCACGGCCCAGGTCAAGCTCGTCGTGGGCTGAGCCGAATCCGCAGGCGGCTCCCGACGGCGTAGCGGGACAAACAGACGCGGCGATTCCCGCTGGCGAACCCGGCACCGAGCCTCCAGAATGGCCCCGGGGCAGACGCTCCGGGGCCATGCCGCTCCTGATCGTCGCTTCGATCGGCGTGCGGCACGCCCCGCGACGCGCGCGTCCGCCGTTCGGCGCCCGCGCCCGCGGGAATACCCCGGAGACCCGGGCGAGCCGCGTTCGGACCCGGCGCAGAGGAGACGATGGCATCGGGCTCAGACCGAACCACGAGTTGGCTGCGCGACGTGGAGCATGCCGGAGGCGAGGGGCCGGTCTGGGCAGCGCTCCTGGCGGCATGGATCCTGGGACGAAACCTCCTCGAGGGAATCCTCGAACGTCCCCACACCCTCGGCTTCGACGGCCGGGAGGATCTCTCGACCGCCATGGTGTTCCTGCACTTCCCGATCTTCTATCTCGTCGTCTTCGCCTGGACCTGCCTCTGGCTGCATGTCTTGACCCGCCGTCCGCTTTCAGGGGTCCTGCGCGCCGTTTCCCTGGGCTTCGGTCTGCTCCTGGTCGCTCCGGTTCTCGACGCAATCGCGTCGCGCGGGGCCGGATACGATCTTGCCTACCTGCGCGGGTACGGCGACATCCTGTGGAGATTCTGGAGCCCGCGATCGTCCATGGCCGAGGTCTCGCCCGGCCAGCGCATCGAGATCGTTCTGGCCTGCGTGCTCGCCGCTCTCTACACCTTCGTCGCCGGGCGCAGCCAAACCGCCGCGAACCTCGCGCGGCGCTCGCCTGGCATCGCCCGGCGAACCCTGGCATCCCTCGCCGCCGCGGCGGGGGTGTATCTGATCGCGGCGCTCGCGGGAGGCTGGCCCGCGACCTTCGCCCGGCTCACCACCGAGGGACTCGAACCGGCGGCAGCCTACGAGCGTGTCTACCGCCTGGGCGGACTGATTCCGGACGAGAGCCGGCGGCACGCCCTGGTCATGCTGCTCCCGCTTCTGCCGGCGGTGCTGCTTCTTCTCGCGTACCGGGATCGCGAGCGATTCCGAGCGCTCCTCCCTGCCGTCCTGGGATCACGCCTTCTCTTCTACGCCGGGATGGTTCCGGCCGGAGTGTGGCTGGGCGCCCTGGTCAGCCGCGGCTCGTGGCCCGCGGGGTTCCCGGGTCCGACCGACTTCGCGGCGGCGATCGTGCTGACTGCGTCGATGGTGGCCGCCTTTGTCGCCGCCCTCGCCTGGAACGACCTGCACGATCGCGAGGCCGACGCGGTCAACGCACCGCGGCGTCCCGTGGCCTGTGGCCTGATCGCCCCCGCAGCCGCCGCCCGGGCAGCCCTGGCCTGCGCCGGCGCGGCCTTCTTTCTCTCGCTCTGCGTCTCGTACCCGGCGGCGCTCCTGGTGCTTGCCGTCCTCCTGCAGGCATGGGCCTATTCGGCGCCGCCCCTGCGTCTGAAGCGGTTTCCCGGAGTCGCGACCGCCACGCTGGGCGCCCTCGCGCTGACGGCGATGCTGACCGGCTACTCGCTTTTCACGCGGGAGGCCGCACCGTGGGCGTTTCCGCCGCGCATTTCTCTGGCTCTCCTCGTCGGGGTCACCCTGGGGTTCACCGCCAAGGACCTCAAGGATCGTGACGGCGATCGCCGCACCGGCACCCGGACGCTGGCGACGCTTCTGGCCTCGCCGTGGGACCGTCGCGCCACGGCCGCGCTCGTGGCGGTCTCGTACCTTCTGGCGCCGCTGATCCTGCCGCTCGGTCCACCCTTCTGGGTGCTGGCCCTCGGGCTCGCCGCGGCCAGCGCCTTCTGGACGCTGCGGGCCCCGAGACCCGATTCCGTGCTACTGATCGTCTTCTGCGGATTCGCGGGCGTGGTTCTGCTTCTGCTCTCGCGCGATCCCCGGCTCCTGCAGAGTGGGGAAGCGGCGGACGTCGCGCGGTCGCAGATCTCGCTGCTCGTCGTGGAACAGGGGGTCCGGGAGCTCGGGCGCAACGAGGAGGCGGGCCGAATCGTCGATCCGTCGACCGGAGAACCGGATTCGACCCGCACCACGCGCTGGCGGGCGATGCTCGCGCAAGAGGTCCACGGCTGGGTCGAGCGTTCCACGCAAACCAGGTCCCCCGGGGAAGAGCGGCGGATGCTGGCGCTGGCGCGGCTTTCGCCCCCCAGTCCTGCGTGGGACGTCGCCGCGAAGCTGGTCGAAAGGCGTCCGCTGTATGCGGCCCACCAGGAGGCCCGGTTGCGGGCAGGAAGCCAGGGAGGCGGGGACCTGCGGATCCTGGAGGCCTGCAACCAGGCCCTCGACCTGGGCGTGCGGCCGGCCTTCTTTCTCGAGAACCGCGCGGCCCTGCACCTCGCCCGCGGCGACAGCCGGGCCGCCGCGGAGGACATGACCAGCCTCCGGTCCCGAAGCGGCCCCCGCGCCCGAACCAGCGTTCTGATCGGGGACCTCCGCTTGCGGCAGGGCCGCGCCCGTGAGGCGCTGGACGCCTACACCCGCGCGGCGCGGCTCGATCCGACGCTCGCCGATCTCTGGGCCGGGCGTGGAGAAGCGCTCCATGCGCTGGGGCAACAGAGCGAGGCCATTTCCGCCTTCGCGCGAGCCGTCGAACTCCGCCCCTCCGACCCGTGGTATCGCAACAATCTTGGCGTGACGCTGCGGGATGCCGGACAGGTCGACGAAGCGCGCGATTCCTTCGAGGAAGCGATACGGCTCTTCCCCACGTTCTTCGAGCCGCACTGCAACCTGGGCCTGTTGGAGGAGCGCGCCGGACGAACGGTCGCGGCCCGGGCTCACCTACAGCGTGCGCGCGAGCTGCGACCGGGTTTCGGCCCCGCGGAAGCAGCATGGAAGCGGCTGAACGATAAGCTGTAACTGATTTTCTCACAATCAACCAGCAGACTCTGGCCAAATCAGGGTATTGACACGCCGGGTCGACTTGTCCGCTACTGAGAGTCGGTCTGGATTCAATCCCAGACCCTATCCACTGATACAGGCCAGACTGAAAAGGAGAGGTCCGATGAAGTCCATATGGAGACTCCGCCTGCCGGCGGCCGCGCTGGCGTTGATCCTCGGCCCCGTCACCGTCGCCGCGGCGGGGACATCTGCGGGGTGGTTCGATTGGAGCAGCTGCGAGATGTGCGCGCCCATGGCGGCCGAGAAGGGGCTCATGGAAAACACGAAGTGGGAGAGTCATGCGATCGCGACCGGAATGCTGAGCGCCGTGACCGTGGCGCCAAGCCACGAAGCCGCATTCCTTCGGGCCCACGACAAGTGCAAGGCGCTCGGCGAGCGGTTGCTGAACGGCGAGAAGCTGAAGCTCTGCGGATCGTGCGCCGCGATGAGCCACTTGATGGCGGAGGGCGCGAAACTGGACATGGTGGATGCCGGCGGCAGCCACCTCATGCTTCTGACGGCCACCGACCCCGCGCTGGTCGGACGAATCCAGGAGTACGAGAAGAAGAACCAGGCGGAGATGGCCAAGCTGGAGAAAGCGGACTGACGGCGAGTCCGGGCTAGACGGGCGGCGACGGCCTGGGCGCCACTTGCGCTGAGGTCCGCGGCGTCGCCGCCTGTCTCGGCGGACCGGCGCCCCGCGCGTTCACTCATCCCCGCTCGTGGTGCGGCAGCTCGTCGGGAATCGGGATCGCGATCTCCACGAAGCCGGCAAACGCTCCGCCGTGATACCACGGCAACTGGTGGATGACCTTCTTCTGGCCGCGCTTGCGGATCGTGTAGTGGTTCGGCTTCCCGGCGGCATAGAGCTCGACCGTCTTCGTGCGCGCAGGCTCGGGGTGGCAGTCGAAGACGCTCTTCCCCACCAGCCCGCGCCCGCCATCCTCGGCAAACGTCTCGGCCGCGCGGCGGTTCAGGGAGAGGATGATGCCGTCGGCCGCAGTCACGGTGACGGCCACGGGAAGCTCGTCCGTCCAGTCCGGCGGGGAGGGGATGTCCATGCGGGTCTCCTCTTGCGGTTCTACCGGTAACTCCAAGACTCGGCTGAGCGCTCTCAGGCTGCGAAGGCGCCGCCCGGGACCGGGACCGGACGGTGCGATGCGGCCTCGGACCGGGCCAAGGCGCGGCGTCAGCTCCGCACGACCGTCCGCACGTCAAACGCGAACGGATTCTGGATCGCCTTCTTCACGGCACAACCGTCGGCCGCCCGGATCACCGCATCGTGATACTTCTCGGGAAAGTCCGGAGGAACCTCGATCTCGAGCGCGACCTTGCCGATCCGAGCCGGGTTGGCGGGGTCCGGAAGGAGCCGTTCCCGAATGACGACGTCATCGGTCGGGATGCCCCGGGCCTGGCAGAACTTCATGACGTAGATCCCGGCGCAGGTACCAATTGCGGCGAGAAAGAGCGTGAACGGTTCGGGCGCCGAGCCGTCGCCGCCGGCCTCGGGACGCTGGTCGGTGGGAATCGTCATCCCACGGAACTCCGCCACCACCTGGGCCTTCCCCCGCATCCGGATGATCATTTCGTTGCTCATCGAGTCCTTTCCTTCCTGCGATCCTCGCTCCTGGTCGAAGCACGCCCGCCTGCCCGAGACAGCTCGGTGCGGATCGGGGCAGAATCGTTCCGGTTCCTCGTGATCACCGCCCCCCCACGAGGCCTTCCACGAGCGTGGCCAGCTCATCCATGGTGGTGAGCACCCAATCGGTGTTCCGCGGCCGTGACGCCGCCACCGTCGGCAGCGACCGCGCGAGAATCCCGAGCAGCAGCACGGTCCGCATCCCGGCCTGGCGGGCCCCATCGTGCTCGCCGCTTCCTCCATCCCCCACGAAGAGACAGCAGGCGGGCTCCGCGCCAAGGCGTGCCGCGGCCCGCACGTAGATCTCCGGATCGGGCTTCATCACCTTCTCGTGGCAGGAGAAGAGCGCCGCACCAAAGAACGGCGCCAGTGGCGAATCGGACCAGGCTTCGATCTCGTCGAGCCCGGCATTGCTGACCAGCGCCAGCGGCAGTCCCAGCGCCTTCAGTCGCGTCAGTCCGGAAAGGGTGGCGGCCGGCACTTTCAGCAACGCATGGCGAAATCGCCGCGGCCGAACCTCCACCGCCTCGCGGATCCGCGCTTCGGGGATTCCCGGATCGATGGCGTGCGCCACCCGCCGGATCGACTCGTACGGGTCGGCAACTTCGCCCAAGGCGTGGTGGTGCGCCTCGTACATGATCCGCGCATTCCAGGTTGCCGGGTCGATTCCCAGGATCTCCGAAGAGGCCAGCCCCGGAGCCCCATTCACGTCGATCAGTGTGTGAAAGAGATCAAAGAGCACCGCGGCGGGTCGCCAACTCCCGGGCACCGGCCAGCCGGCGGCGCCGCCTGCGACTCCGTTCCCCGCCATTTCAGGAGACGTAGAACCGCTGCATCGCCCGCACCATCCACTCCGGATCGAGCGCTCCCGCCATTTCGCGGCTGGAGTGCATCGCCAGCATCGGGCTGCCGACATCGACCGTGCGCACCCCGAGTTGCGTCGATACGAGGGGGCCGATGGTGCTGCCGCATACCAGATCCGCGCGGTTGACGTACCGCTGGAACGGCACCATCGCCTCCCGGCAGATCCTGGCGAAGAGAGCGCCGGAAGCCGCGTCCGTGGCGTAGCGGGCGTTGGCGTTGTACTTGATCACCGGCCCGCCGTTCAAGCGTGGGGCATGGCGGGGCTCGTTGCGATCAGGATAGTTCGGGTGCTGGGCGTGCGCCATGTCGGCCGAGATGAGCAGCGAGCGAGCGCGGGCACGGTGCCGCGCCTCCGGACCGTTCGCGCCCATTGCCGCCACGACGCGGTCGATCACCTCGGCGAGGAACGTCCCCCCGGCGCCCTGCCGGGTGGAGGAACCGATCTCCTCGTTGTCGTACAGCGCGGCCACGCGGGTGGCGCGCGCCCGTTCCCCCGCGGTGGCCAGCAGGGCCGAAAGCGCGGCGTACGAGCTTGCGAGGTTGTCGAGGCGCGGCGCCGAGAGAAATTCCCCGTTCAGACCCAGGAACGACGGCGCCGCCAGGTCAAAGAGGAGCAGGTCGTGGTCGAGGATGCGCGCCGGGTCCACTCCGAGCCGCTGCCCGAGCCAGCCCGGGAAGTCGAACTCCTTCGCTCCGGAGAGGCCGATGACGGGCACGAGGTGGCTCTCCTTGTTCAGGACGAGCCCCTTGTCGTTCACTTCACGGTCGAGATGGATGGCGAGCTGGGGCACGCGGGCGAGTGGTGTATCCACGCGCAGCAGGAGCGCCTGGGTACCATCGGCATTCTCCCCCGGGTAGCCGAAAGTGCTGTCCTCGACGCCGCGACGCCGACCGGCGGGGCCGCGCGCACCCTGGCCGCCGGCCGCGGCTCTGGCGGCCCGTTCCCTTCCTGCCGGACCGCGGCCTCCTTTCCGGCCGGAGTCCGCTGGGGGGCGACGAGCGGCCGCGCGCGCGCGGCGGGGCTTTTCCGGCGCCACGATTACGCGCCCCGCGAGGCCGAGGTCCCGGTCGAGCCAGCTGTTGAGCAGGGTGCCGCCATAGACCTCGACCCCGAGCTGGATGAACCCGTGCCGCTCGATCACCGGCTGCGGCTTCAGCTTGAGCGCCGGGCTATCGAGGTGGGTCCCCACCACGCGCAGACCGGCCGACTCCGGGCGGTCGTGTCCGGTGATGAACGCGACAACCGAGGAGCCGTTGCGAACCGCGAAGTACTTTCCGCCCGGCTCCAGATCCCAGGCGTCGCCCTCGTCGAGGCGCTGGAACCCGACCTGCGCCAGGCGCGCACCCGCAACCTCGGCGGCGTGGAATGGCGACGGAGCAGCGGCGATGAAGTCGAGAAGACCTTGCGCGATCCGGCGGGCATCGTGGACGGCGGGCATGGCGGCTCTCCCTGTAGTCTGCGGGTGGCGGGCCGCGCAAGCCGCGTGAGGCGCGCTCGATCGGACCGTGGGCGAAAGGAGAATACCACCGCAACGGCCGGGCCCGCATCAGGGCGCCGCCGGCGCGGCAGGTCTCACGTGTCGTCGATTTCGCCGGACGGCGTTCGGGCGCCAGGACGCATCCGGCGCCGTTGCACGTAGCTTCTTGCGGGCAGGCAGGATACACCGGTAGACTGGCGGGGACGATCTCACCCGGCAGGAGGAACGATGGCCCCTGATTGCACTCCTCGCGCCGCAGGCGCACCAACCGACGCGAGGCCGCCGATTCCACCTGACGCCCCGGCCGCGCGGCCGCGACATCGCCCCGCCGCGCGCGTGACCGCCGCAGCCCTGGCGCCCGCTCACGAGGCCTCGCGGCTCTCTCTCGGCCTTCGCGTCGTGCTGGTGGCCGCAATTGCCCTGCTGGCCCTGGCTCCTTCCGGACGCCCCCCGACAGCCGCACTTCACCGCGAGCTCGTTGCCGCCGGGACCGTAGTCTCCCAGGCCGTGACCGAGGCGGCCCACGCCGCCACCGCTCTGGCCGGCGCCGCAACGGCAGCGGCCCACGCCATGACCGGAGTCGCCCATGCCGCCTCCGACTCCGGCTCGAGCGCCTGGATGGACGTAGCTCCGGGGATTCCGCCGTACAACCTGATCCTCCTCTCCCTCGACACAACCCGTTCCGATCGCCTCTCCTGCTACGGATTCGCCAAGGCGACCACGCCCAGTCTCGATCGGCTGGCCACGGAGGGGATCCTCTTTGAGAATGCCTACACGCCCGTCCCGGTGACCCTCCCCGCACACACCACGATGCTGACCGGACTTCTGCCGTTCGAGCATGGCGTCCGCAACAACGGCACCTACGTGGTTCCGCCCGAGGCGGTCACACTCGCGGAGCTGCTCAAGTCCCATGGATACGCCACGGGGGCGGTGCTGGGAGCGTTCCCTCTCGACGGCCGGTTCGGCCTGAACCAGGGGTTCGATACCTATGATGACCGGTTCCCCGCCGCCGCCGGCGCTCGGGACGCAGATGTATCCCAGCGCCCCGCGCATGAGGTGACGCGGCTCGCCCTCGAGTGGCTCGATCTGCAGAGGGGCCGGCCGTTCTTTCTCTGGTGTCACTACTATGATCCACACGGACCCTACGTGCCACCGGAACCGTACAAGACACGCTTCGCGGGCGATCCCTACGCCGGAGAAGTCGCCGCCATGGACGCCGCGATCGGGAGTCTGATCGACGCCCTGCGCGCGCGCGGTCTGCTCGAGCAGACCGTGATCCTCGCGGCCGGGGATCACGGCGAGGGACTCGGCCAGCACGGCGAGCGCACCCACATGAACTTCATCTATGAAACGACCCAGCGCGTCCCGATGCTGCTCCGCCTGCCCGCCGAGCGGTCGTTCGCGGGCCGCGGCTGGCGCGGCGTACGCGTCCCCGGGCTGGTGAACCTGACGGACATCGTGCCGACCCTCTGGAATGCGCTCGGCCTGCCGCGCGCGGAACTGCCCGCCGTCAGCGGCCTCAGTCTCCTTCCCGTCGTCGTCGGACAAGCCCCGGCGCACGGCTGGGTCTATCACGAGACGCTCGTCCCGGACCAGGACTACGGAGCCAGTGAGCTGCGCGGCTACCAGGATGCGCGCTGGAAGTACATCCGCGCGCCCCGCCCGGAGCTCTACGACCTGCAGAAGGACCCGGCAGAATCGAAGAACCTGGCCGACCGCGAGCCCGTTCGGCGCCAGAGCATGGAGGCAAGCCTCGCCCTCGCGCTACGCAAGGACCCCGGGGTGAGAGCGCCCCAGACCATGGACCCGGAGACAATCGAAAGGCTGCGGAGCCTCGGCTACGTCGCGAGCGGATCCAGCCTCTCTTCCACGGGGGACAAGCCCGATCCGAAGGACATGCACTGGGTCATGGATGCCCTGGCCGAGGTCCAGGCCCGCACGGCCGCCAATCGGCCGCAGGACGCGCTGCGGCTCGCGGACTCGGTCCTCGCCGCGTTCCCGCGCGCTCCCCTCGCCCAAGCGCAGCGCGCGATCTGCCTCACCCAGCTGGGTCGCGGAAACGAGGCGGTTCGGGCGTATGATCTGGCTCTGGCCGACTGCCGCGGTTGCGCCGCCGAACTCGATCTGAAGGGGCAGCGCATCCAGGCGCTGTTGACGGCTGGCCAGACCGAGGAAGCGCGGGCGGCGATCCGGACCCTCGTTCGGGACCATCCGAGGACGCCGGGGCTCAACCGGATCCAGGGCGAAGTCTACGAGGCGACCGGAGACCCGGACCGGGCCCGAGCGGCGTATCTTCTCGAGGCGGAACTTGTTCCGCGCGACCCACTACCCTGGCTAAAGCTGGGTATCCTCGAGGCGGCCCGCGGCCGAACCGCCGAGGCGGAGAAGGCGTATCGCCGAGCGCTCGAGATCAGTCCTCAGTATCCCGATGCCCTGATCATGCTGGGAGAGCTTCTGGACCGGTTGGGGCGCACCGCGGAGGCTTCCGCATTGACGGAACAGGCGATGGCCTCCGACCCGGGCCATCCTGGCGCCCTGATGCGCTGGGCGCTCTCCCTCCAGCGCCAGGGAAGATCGGAGGAAGCGCTGCAGAGCTATCAGGCCTGCCTGGAAAGACAGCCCGGCCACCCGGTGGTCCTCTTCAACCTCGGAACGCTCTACGGGCAGATGGGACGAACCACCGACGCCGCCCGGGCCTACCAGGACGCCATCGCCACCGGCAAGGCTCCCCTGGGCGCGTACGCCAATTTCGGGGTGCTCCTCGCCAACCAGGGAAAGCTCGCAGAGGCAACTCAAGCCTGGGAGGAAGGGCTGCGGCGCAGTCCGAACGGACCCGACGCCACCACGGTTCGGGAGTACCTGCGGCGCGCTCGTTCCTTGCAGAAGTAGCGCCAGAGCCCGCCCACGTCCACCGCCGCGGAGCGCATAGGAATGCCGCCGCGTCCGGGACTCGAGCCGCGGCGGCTCCCATCGAATCGGCGAGAAGAGGGGCTACAGGAGCTTGCGTTCCTTGGCCGCCTTCTCCAGCTCCGGCCGAAACTTCGGATCGGCGATCGCGATCAGCCGCTCCGCCCGCTCGCGGAGGCTGCGTCCGAACAGGTGCGCGACTCCGTGCTCGGTCACGACGTAGTGGACGTCGCCGCGGCTGGTGACCACCCCGGCGCCCGGCTTGAGAATCGGCACGATGCGCGACTGCTCCCCCTCCTTCACCGTGGCGGGGAGGGCAATGATCGGCTTGCCCCCCTTGCTCTGGGCCGCGCCGCGTATGAAGTCCACCTGCCCGCCGAATCCGGAGTAGATCCGGGGGCCAATGGAGTCGGAGCAGACCTGGCCCGTGAGGTCGACCTCGATGGCGGAATTGATGGCCACCATGTTGTCGTTGCGCGCCACCACGAACGGATCGTTGGTGTACTCGGTAGGGTGAGCTTCGAAGAGCGGGTTGTTGTCGACGTACTGGTAGAGCCGCTGTGATCCGAGAGCGAAGGTGAGAACCGCCTTCCCCTGGTGCAGGGTCTTCTTCCGCCCGGTGATGATCCCCTTCTCGATAGCCTCCATCACGCCGTCGCTGACCATCTCGGTGTGAATCCCAAGATCGCGCTTCCCCTCCAGCTTGGAGAGGACCGCATCCGGGATTCCGCCGATACCGAGCTGCAGCGTGGCACCGTCCGGGATGAGTTCCGTGATGTGGTCGGCGATCCGCTTCTCCACCTCCGTGCCGGGCTTGCGGCCCAACTCGGGAAGGTCGACCGCCTCCTCGACCACACGAGTCACCTGTGACGCGTGGATGAAGGAGTCGCCAAGGATGCGCGGCATCTTCTCGTTGACGTGGGCGATGACGATCCGGGCGCAGTCCGCCGCCGCCTTGGTGGCCAGCGTCTCCACGCCGAAACTCATGAAGCCGTGTTCATCCGGGCGCGAAACCTGGATCATGGCGACGTCAAGCGGGATGATCCGCTCGCGGAAGAGCCGCGGAATCTGGTGGAGGAAGATCGGCACGTAGTCGGCGCGCCCCTCGTTGACGGCGGGTCGGTCGGCGGGTCCCACAAACAGGCTGTTGTGGCGGAAGTGCCCCTCCATCTCGGGTCCCCCAAACGGGTCCTTGCCGAGGAGCAACACGTGGTTGAGCTGCACGTCGCGCAGTTCGTCCTTGCGCGCGGCCAGGGCCTGGATCAGGCAGTACGGAATGGCGGCGTTTCCGCTGTAGTAGACCCGGTGACCGCTCTCGACCAGTCGGACCGCCTCCGCCGCCGTGCAGAGCTTCCGCTTGTAGTCATCGACCCACGTCATCCATCCTCCTCCCGCCGGGCTCTCACTCCCGGACCCCTCGCGACCCGCACGCATCGTGGCCAGACGGCCGGGAACCGGGTCGGCGTGCGGATCGGGCACCGCCCCCGGATCGAGTTCCTCGTTCCTATCGATCGGCCGAACCGAGCAGTCCGGCCAGCACTTGCTTGCGAATCTCGCCGTGATGTAGGTAGGTCCCGCGGCTCAGCGCCCGGGAGGCCTTCAGGGCCTTGTCCACACCCTGGTTCGCCAGCTCGAGCGCAAACGGAAGCTGGGCGTTGTTCAGGACCTTGGACGCCATCCGGGCGACGTTCGCCGTCATGTTGGGTACGCAGTAGTGGACCACGTCATTGACCAGGAAGGTCGGATCGCCCAGTGTCGTCGGCCGGCTGGTCTCCACACAGCCCCCCTGGTCGATCGACACGTCGATGACGACGCTCCCCGGCTTCATTCGCGCGACCATGTCGCGGGTCACCAGCCAGGGCGCGGGACCGCCGGGCACCAGGACGGCCCCGATCACCACATCGGCCCCCGCGGTGTAGCGGGAGACCGTCTCGCGATCAGCCAGCATCGCCACCACGCGATTCTCGAACGCCTCGGCCACCCGGTGGAGTTTGGCCATGTCGCTGTCGAGAATCGTGACCTGTGCCCCGGCGCTGATTGCCGTATGGGCGGCGGTGCACCCCACCGTGCCCGCGCCCAGGATCACCACTCGCGCCGGGGCCACTCCCGGTACCGCGCCGAGCAGCATGCCGCGGCCACCTCCCTCCGTCATCAGGAGGTGGGCTGCGGTGTGGATCACCATCTGCCCGGCCAGCTCGCCGATGGAGTGGAGCACCGGGAGGATTCCCTCGTCATCCTCCACGATCTCGTAGCCGATGGCGGTGATCTCGTGCTCGATCATCTTGCGCACGGTATCGCGAGGAGCCACCGCAAGGTGGAGGAAGCCAAGGATGCACTGCCCCGGGCGCAGCAGTTCCACCTGCTCGCTCGTCGGCCCGCCCACCGCGAGGACCATCTCCGAGCGCAGGAGAACCTCCTCCATGCGGTAGGCAACCTCCGCGCCGGCCTCGCGGTAGTCCTTGTCGCCATAGCGTGACCCTTCACCGCAGCCCGACTCCACGAAGACACGGTGGCCGTGCTCGACGAGACGCCGCGCCCCCAGCGGGGTGACGGCGACGCGGTGCTCGTGACGCTGCGTTTCCCTGGGAACCCCGATGTCCATCTGATCACTCCTCCTTCGATCCGAGCCGTCCCGGGGTCGCCCGGGTAACATGCCGCAGTATAGTCGATCGACCCCCGTCCCCGGAACCGGAGCGAACACGCCCGAACCGATCTTTCCGCACGGACCCGCCGCGCGTCCGCGAGGAAGCGTCTGCCTCGGAACCCGGCGCGCGGCCGTGGGCCGGGTGCCGTCTAGGACGTCCGGCGCAGCAGATCCAGCACCTCCGCGGGCGGCTTGAATCCGAAGAACCGGGCGGCCTCGCGCCCCGTGGAGTCAAGGAAGATCACGGTGGGCAGGCCCAGAACCCCGTACGACGCCAGCTTCGCCTGGTTGGCCTCGTTACTGGCCGTGAGATCCAGCTTCACGGCCACAAAGCGCTCGAGCTCGCGGCGGACTTCCGGATCGGACCAGGTCTTGTGATCCAGCTCCTTGCAGGCCCCACACCAGTCGGCCCAGAAGTCGAGCACTGCGGGCTTGCCCGCCGACCGCGCCTGGGCCAGGCCGGTGATGTCGTCGGCCAGCCAGTCTCCGTGCCCCTTGGCGGCGGAGCCGGCGGTCAGCGCCGGAGCCGTGGCCAGTCCCACGTTCATGACGCGGGCCACCCCGGCCAGGAGCAGGAACCCGCCGATGAGGAAGATCACGAGTCCCAAGGCCTTGCCCGACATCCGCCGATGGTCCGGTTCCTCCCCGAGTGCATGGAACGCCCCCGTGAAGACTCCGACGAAGACACACAGCACGCCGGAAGCCAGCAGCGTGACGCCCGGACCGACGATGCCGCGCAGGAAGTAGATCCCCATGGCCAGGAGAATGACGCCGAAGATGTGCTTGACCGTGTCCATCCAGCCGCCTGCCTGCGGCAGGCTGGAGAGCATCCCCGCGAAGGTTCCGATGGCGAGAAAGAGCAGTCCCAGACCCAGAGCGAACGTGAACAGGAACGCAATTCCGAGCGGGATCGATCCAATGGCGGCGACTCCGGCCAACAGGACCACCAGGACCGGGCCGACGCACGGCGAAGCCACGATGCCGGTGACCATCCCCATGAAGAACGCCCCCAGGATGCCGGTCCGGGGACCGCCTTGCAGCTTCGATTGCAGCCCGGACGGGAGCGCCAGGTCGAAGGCTCCGAGCATGGAAGCCCCCATGGCGAAGAAGACCAGCGCGACGCCAATGAGCACCGGCGTGGACTGCATGATCCCGCCGAAGAGCGATCCCGTGATCGCGGCGATGACGCCGAGGACCGAGTACATCACGGCGATCCCCAGAACGAACACCAACGACAGGAGGAACCCCTGGATCCGGTTGCGGGCCCGCCCGCCGATGTAGCTGATGGTGATCGGAATCATCGGGTAGACGCATGGAGTGAAGCTGGTGGCGATCCCCCCGAGAAACACCAGCAGGAAGGCAAGCAGGGACCGCTTGGCGAGCGCCTCCTGGAGCTTCCCGGCCAGGCCCGCCTGCTCCGGTAACGCCACGGCGCCGCCGGAACCTGCCTGGCCATCGGAAGGGGCCGAGCCGGCATCTGGGGCGCTTCCGGCGGTCTCGGCAGTTCCCCCTTCGGCCCCACCGGTCTCCCCGGTCGCGCCTTCTCCAGGCGGGCCCGCTCCGGCCGCGGCGGGAGCGGCGCCGGAAACGCCGGCCGGAGGCAGGTCGGTCGGCGCGCCGGCAAACAGCGGGTCGTTCACGGTCTGCTCGGCCGCACCCCCGGGCACGACTTCTACCGGCACCTCGAGCTCGACCTCCGCGGGCGGGAAGCAGGCAAAGACCGGCCGCTCGTAACAGCCCTGATAACCGGCGGTCAGTTTCAGGAGGTACCGGCCGGGAGCCAGGTCCTTGGCCACCCGCACCCGGTGCCACGACACCATGCGGCCGGTGTGGACCGGCTCCCCGTCGTACGGGACCGTGGCGGAGCGCCGCGCTGCTCCGATTGTGAACGGCTCGCCCTCCTTGGGCTGAACGTAGAGGAACTCGTTCACCTGCAGATGGGCATCCGGGGGGATCTCATAGGTCAAGGCCAGCGTCGCCTCGCCTCCTGCGTGGACGGTGGCGTGGGAGAGACGCGCGCGGATCGGGACGGTGAGATCCGTCGGGAGTTCCCCGCCGGCCTCGTTCGAGGCCGCCGGAGCGGGAGAGACCCAACCTGTCGAAACGAGAAGAAGCAGGACCGGGGACACGCGAGCCCAGATCGGGATGCGGCAGCTGTTGCCACTCCGCGCCCCTGCCCCGCCGCGGCGGGGCGTGCTCCGCTGAGCCACCGCGCGGCGCTGACCGCCAAACGTCGATCCCAGAAGCGTCATCGGCCCACCCTTCATCCGCACCCATGGTTCCCGCGCGCCGAGTCCTGGCGCGCCTGGATCACCCCGCCCAGCCGCCGCGGTTCCCGGGCCGAACGGCTCGGGCGGGCCGCTAAGCCTAAGCCTCAGGCTCCCATCTGCCAGTTGCACGCGCTCGGGGCAGCGGCGGCGGGGAACAGCACTGAGGATCCATTGTCCCAGGTCCCGGGGAGCAGCGTCAAGACGGCGCATCGCGCCGTCTAAGATCTAACCCTGGGGGGTATCGTCGCGCCATTTTAG
>CAYYQN010000017.1:0-87704 GCA_964473865.1 uncultured bacterium
AGACGGCACTGGCCGAGCGACGCGCTTCCGGCCCATCGTTCGACATGAGCGAGTCAATCATCGGATCGGAGACGGGGTTGCGCGGGGTGATGGAACGCGTGGAGATGGTGGCGCCGACCGACGCGCCGGTCTTGATCCTGGGCGAGACTGGATCAGGCAAGGAGGTCGTGGCCCGCGCCATCCATTCGCGCTCGCGGCGCAGGGACGGACCGATCCTCCGGGTGAACTGCGGCGCCATTCCGCCCGAGCTGGTCGATTCGGAGCTGTTCGGACACGAGCGCGGAGGCTTCACCGGAGCGGTCGCGACGCGAAAGGGGTGGTTTGAGCGGGCCGATGGAGGCACGCTCTTTCTCGACGAAATCGGTGAGCTACTCCCGCACGCCCAGGTACGGTTGCTGCGAATTCTCCAGGACGGATCCTTCGAGCGAGTGGGAGGACAGCAGTTGCTGACGGCGGATGTGCGGATCGTGGCAGCCACGCATCGCGATCTTCAGTCGATGGTCCGGGAACGGCGTTTTCGTGAAGACATCTGGTACCGGATCAGCGTCTTTCCTATCAGTCTGCCGCCACTGCGCATGCGGCCGGGGGATATCCCTTCGCTGGCTTCCCACTTCGCCCGGCGGGCGGGAACACGACTCGGGGCATCTCTCCCCCTCGAACCTTCCTTCCGGGACGTGGAGGTTCTGCAGGGCTACAACTGGCCCGGAAATGTCCGCGAGCTGGCCGCGGTCATCGAGCGAGCCGTCATTCTTGGACACGGTAAGTGCCTGGAGGTGGCCGCCGCGCTGGGATCAGGATCTTTGCCAGACGCTTCTTCTCCCGCAGAATCGGCGGCTTCACCGACTTCGGCGATCCAGACTCCGCTGTCAGGGTCACCCGGCGGCTTCCTCACCTCCGCCCCCCTATCAGCCACCTCGCAGCCTGGCGGGACGGCAGCAAGCGACCGCGAGTTTCCTTCGCTCGACGAGGCCATGGCGCGGCATATCTCGGAGGCGCTACGCCGGGTCGATGGCCGGATCGAGGGCCCGGAAGGCGCAGCCTCGCTGCTCGGGATCAACCCGCACACGCTTCGCGCGCGCATGCGAAAGCTCGGAATCGAATGGGGAAGATATCGGGCGCGTTCGTCAGGCAAGTGATACCGGGAAGCGGCACGGCACCCTCCGCCCTCAACTCGAGCCACTTCGTTCGAACGCCTGGTATTGCACCGCCTCGGCGACGTGTTCGAGCTGGATGCGGTCAGAGACGCCGAGATCCGCGATGGTCCGTGCCACGCGCAAGGATCGATGCGCCGCCCGCGCACTCAGGGACAACGACTCGATGGCCTTCTGCAGAAACGCCCGCGTCGCCTCGTCCACCTGGCAGAGCTCGGCGAGCTCCCGAATTCCCATCTGCGCGTTGCAGGTGCAGGTTGGGTATGTCCGAAGACGACGGCGCTGGACTCGCCGAGCAGCCTCGACTCGCTGTCGAATCGCCGCCGAACTCTCCTCGCCCGAAGCTCCTGGCGCTGTAATCACCCGCGCGGAAACAGCCGGCACTTCTACGTGCATGTCCATTCGATCCATGAGCGGTCCGGAGATGCGGCTCTTGTACACTCTGATCTGGTGCGGCGTGCACTTGCATGGCTTCCGGGGGTGGCCCAGGAACCCGCACGGGCACGGGTTCATCGCCCCGACCAGCATGAACCGGCACGGAAAGCTCACCGTGCGCCCCACGCGCACCACCCGGACCGTTCCCTCCTCCAGGGGCTGCCGCAGGAGATTCAACACCTGGGCCCGGAACTCCGGCATCTCGTCGAGAAAGAGCACGCCGCCGTGCGCCAGGCTGACTTCACCGGGGCGAGGGATCGCGCCGCCGCCGACCAGCCCGGGACCGCTGACCGTGTGATGCGGGGCCCGGAAGGGGCGCGCGCGCATGCGCCCCGACCCCGGCGGCAGGAGACCGGCGACGCTGTGCACCAGGGTCACTTCCAGGGACTCCTCGTGGCCGAGCGGCGGGAGAATCCCCGAGAGCCGCTGCGCCAGGAGCGTCTTCCCGGCTCCCGGCGGTCCGCTCAGGAGCACGTTGTGTCCGCCCGCGGCGGCCACTTCCAGGGCGCGCTTGGCAGCCTCCTGCCCGCGAATCTCCGCGAAGTCAGGCTCGGGATCGGCAGAGGGTAGCCGGCTCACCGGCAGCGGCCGTCCCGGCAGACCGACCTCGTCCTTCCCCCATCCCCCGTTTCGCAACCGCTCCACGGTCTCGATCAGGGATCGGACCGCGAAGACATCCAGCCGCTCCACTTCGCGCGCCTCGGCCACATTGCCCGCGGGCAGAAGGAGCGCCCGGCGTCGAAGCCTTGCCGTCGTCAACGCCATCGCCAACGCGCCGCGGACCGGACGAACCTCGCCATCGAGCGACAGCTCTCCCGCAACCGTGAGCCCGGCCAAAGCCTCGGCGCGGATGATTCCGAGCGCCGCCAGCATGCCGAGCGCGATCGCCAGATCCAGCGCGGAGCCTTCCTTGGGCAGTTCCGCCGGCGCCAGGTTCACGGTGACGCGCCGGTCCGGCGTGCCGAACCCCGCGCCGTGGAACGCGGCGGTGATCCGATCCAGGCTCTCGCGGATCGCCTTTCCGGCAAGCCCGACGATCGTGGTGATGGGATAGCCATTGTCGACCGAGACCTGGACCTCGATCGGCACCGCCTCGATCCCCGAAAGAGTGAACGAGTCCACCCGCGCCTGCATACCCCTCCGCCGTCGCCGAGCCGACAGCCGGATCACCGCGCAAGGAGCATGCCGCCGGGCTCGCGGAGAATCGGGGCCTCAGCACCCCCCGTCGCGGGGGACCAGACCGTTCGGGCCTTCGTCGTAGGCGCGCCCGCAGCCGCAGGCCCACCGGTGCGGCGGATCCTCGGCGCGATACAGCACATTCCCGCACCAGCAGGCCCACCCGCGGCGCCGCGCCGGCACTCCCACCATGAGCGCGTAGGGCGCCACGTCGCGCGTGACCACCGCCCCCGCGCCCACCAGCGCGTACTCGCCGATGGTCACGCCGCACACCACGGTGGCGTTTGCGCCGATGGTCGCCCCCCGGCCCACCCGGGTCGGCTTGAACTCCTGCTTGCGTTCGATGAACGCCCGGGGGTTGATCACGTTCGTGAACACCATGGAGGGGCCGCAGAAGACGTCGTCCTCGAGCGTCACGCCCTTGTAGACCGAGACGTTGTTCTGGATCTTGCAGTTGTTTCCCACCTGCACGTCCGGACCCACCACCACATTCTGACCCAGCACGCAACGCTCGCCGATCACACTGCCGCGGAGCACATGGCTGAAGTGCCAGATCCAGGTGCCCGGACCGATTACCGCGCCTTCGTCGACGATCGCCGTTTCGTGTACAAACGCTTCCATGACGTCGTTGAGCCTCCCTCAAGCCCGCTCGAGTACCCACCGATGCGCGTGTTCCCGCATCAACGCGACTGGATGCACACGGATCGAATGCACGAGCTCGATCGACGGCCGGGCATCCGCGATGCCGCACCCTCCCCCGGCCAGGATGTCGCGATAGACCGCCGTGTGCAGGTCCGTGAATCCCTCCGAGAACTCCGCTTCCTCCCCGTCGACGGTGATCGATCGGTAGGTCCGCTGACCGGCCGCCGCCACGGCCTCGGGGAGGTCCCGCCGATCGACTGACAGGAACCAGCGCACGCGGGCCCGCTCGAGCTCGAGGTAGCCCGCCATGCGCCGGTTGTCGGCCAGGTGGACCTCAGAGTGCTCTACGCAACCGAAGACCCAGAGCAGCAGGTCGAAGAAGTGGATCCCGATGTTGGTCGCCACGCCCCCGGACTTCTCGTCGCTGCCCTTCCAGGAGGCAAAGTACCAGTGCCCGCGCGAGGTGATGTAGGTGAGCTCGACTTCGTGCTTCCCCCTGGAGCGCTCCCCGGCGATGCGCTCCCGCAGGGCCGCCAGCGCGGGATGCTGGCGAAGCTGCAGAATCGTGCGGACCCGGCAACCGGTCTCCTGCTCGAGCTCGACCAGCGGGTCGAGATTCCAGGGATTGATGACCAGAGGCTTCTCGCAGATGCAGTCGGCCCCGATGCGCAAGGCAAACCGGATGTGGGCGTCGTGCAGGTAGTTGGGCGAGCAGACCGTCACGTAGTGCAGGCGCTGCTGCTCCCCCAGACGCCGCAGTTTGTACGCGTGGCGGTCGAATCGCTCGAACTCGGTGAAGAAGTCCACATCGCCGAAGTAACTGTCGAGCACTCCGACCGAGTCGTGCCGGTCGAGCGCGGCGATGAGCTGGTTGTTCGTGTCCCGAATGGCCTGCAGATGCCTCGGAGCCACGTACCCGCCCACGCCGATGATCGCGAAGTTGCTCATGCCCTCGCTCCTTCGTCCCCGGGCCGGACGGCCGCTCCCGGGAACTGCGTCGCTGTGGCCTATCCCTGATCGGAGACGTCGGCGCGCGGCGGCACGACCGGCCCGGCCCGTCGCTCGACCGCCTCGGCGAGAATCGCGGCCAGATCCCCCGTCAGCCCTCTTCGGGTATAGCGGCTCACGGCGGTCTTGTCCACCGCCCAGCGCTCCCCGCGCTGCCAGCTCGTGTAGCGCTGACGCAGAATCTCCTCCAGGTCGGCATCGTGCGGCTGCATGACGCCCGCGGAACACTCCTCGAGCAGCCGCGCGGCCGCGCCCCGGACCGGGCCGATGCCGAGCACGAAGTTGCCGGAAGCCATGTACTCGAAGATCTTGCCGGTCACGATCGCCTCGTTGCCCGGAGAATCGGGGATTACCAGCAATTGCACTGGCGACCGACGCATGGTGGCAATCGCCTCGGAGTGGGAGACGTAGCCTCGCAGATCGCACAAGCCGAGCAACCCGGCTTCTTCGACCTCGCGCCGGATGCCGGGATCCATGACCCCCGCGTGGACGAAGCGAAAGTCGTCGGCGAAGCCCGGCACCGTCGCCGCCAGCCGGGAGAGCGCCGGCCAGAGCCGCCGAGGATTCTGCTGGGGGGTCATGCTGCCCACGTAACAGACGGTGAACTGCCCTCCGGGCGCCGGATCCGATCGATCCGGGAAGTCGTCCTCGTCGTAACCGTTGGGCACCAGCCGGAACCCGCCGGGGACCGCCTCGGCCCCAAGCTGCTCCGCCACGATGGGGTTGATCGTGACGCGCACGTCGGCGGCCGAGACGATGCGCCGTTCCAGGCGACGGTCGCGCCCGGCGGCCCAGCTCGTGCGGGGAACGGTTGCGTAGTGGTAGATCCGGGTCCAAGGGTCGCGGTAGTCGGCCACCCACGGCAACCCGCACGTCCGCGCCAGCCGGTGGGCGATCAGGTGCGTGGTGGCGGGCGGCGAGGAGCTGAAGATCACCGCGGGCCGCTCGCGCGCAATCACCCGACGGCCGCCGCGCACGCCAAACGGCACCCAGCCGATCTTGGCATCGGGCACGAACAGGTTGAGGCGGACCCAATCCAGGATTCGACGGCGCCGGTTCCGGCGGGAACTCGCCAGGACCGACACCGGAATCGGCTCGTCGGCGCGCATGCCCACCAGCCGGCGGAAGAGCGGACCCGGCTCGAACGCCGCCGTCCGCTCCACCGGACAGCGCTCCGGCACTTCCGCGGCCAACGACGGATCCAGCGTGGGATACTCCCCGTTGCGCACGGTGAGCACACAGGGCTCCCAACCGTACTCCGGCAGGTGTTTGACGAACTTCAGCACGCGCTGGATTCCCGGTCCGCCCGCCGGAGGCCAGTAGTACGTGATCACGAGCACCTTGTTCATGGCATCCTACGACCCGCACGGCGCCTGGGGGAGCGCTCCCCGCTCGCAACCTCCCTCCGTGGCCCCTGGTGGCGACGGGCAGAGGGTGATAGCACCTGCCGGGTCGCGGGCGGCGCGCGACCGGGCAACGTCCGGCCATTCTGGACGGACGCGGGCCCGAGCTCAAGCCCCCAACCGCGGGGAAGGCCCGTTCGCGGCCGGGGTCGGCGGTTATGCCGCGAGGTCGGTGTCCGCGGCCGTCTCCGGCGGGTCGCCGACCTGGGCAGCCACGCCCAACGGCACGCTGAGAAGGAAGGTCGTTCCCTCGGCGGAGCTCTCCTCGAGGACGAGATCGCCGCCCGACTGTCGCGCGATCTCCCGGGCCAGCGGAAGGCTGGAGATCTCACCTCCATGGTGCCGGACACTCCGCACCCAGAAGAGGTCGAAGAGCCGATCCCGGTGGACCAGTTCGATCACCGCTCGGCGGTCGTGAACCCTCACCAGCGCGGTCCCTCCCTCGCAGGTCAGCTCGACCCGGACCGCCTCGCCCTCCGGACTGGCGGAGATCGCCTCCGACAGCAGCGTCCGCAGCACGAAGGCGAGGTGCATCCGATCGACGATCGCCTCGGACGCGGGCGTATCGTCGAAGAACAGGCCGACCCGCTTGAGCTCCGCCGCAGGGGCGAGGTCGTGGAGCGCATCCGAGACCGCGTCGGGAAGAGGGACCGGACGCGCTCCGGAGGCCACGCGGCCGGCCCGGATCACGTGGAAATGGTTGAGGTAGTCGAGCAGCCAGTTCATCCGGCGGGCTCCCGCCAGGACCGAGTCACACAGCTGCCGCCGCGCGGGCCGGTCCAGGTCGTTCTCGGTGGCGAGCATCTCCGCGGCCCCCAGCACGTGCGTCAGCGGAGTGCGGAATTGGTGTCCGAGGATGGTGAGGAACTCAGACTGCAGCCGCTCCACTTCCTCGGCGGTCTTGAGACGAAGGAAGACCCGCACTTTCGCGGCCAGCTCCTCGTGGTCGAACGGCTTGGTGATGTAATCGTCCGCCCCCGCCTCGTATCCCTTCAGGCGGTCGGTCAGCATCGCCTTGGCGGAGACCAGGATGATCTTGGCATACTGCAGCTCCGGGATCTCGCGCATGCTGCGCGTGGTTTCGTAGCCGTTCAACCCCGGCATCATGACGTCGAGCAGGACGAGGCCGGGGCGGAATCGAATCGCCTCGGTCAGCGCCGTCGCGCCATCGGACACGCACCGCAGGCAGTACTCTTCGCAGAGGATCTCCTCGAAGATCTGGAGGTTCAGTTCGTCGTCGTCCACGACCAAAACCCGCTCCCGGTTACCGCAATTCGCTTCCACGTTCTCCTCCTCTGCTTGCGACCTCACGCCGCGCGGCGGGGGCTTCGTCCACCCGTCGCCTCTGCCTTCCGGGCGGGCGCCGGCGCCGCCGACACGGGCAGGTTGTCGGGAATCTCTACGTGAAACGCCGCCCCCACCCGACGAGCCGGATCGGCCCAGACGCGGCCTCGATGCGCCTCAACGATCTGCCGGCAGATCGCCAACCCGAGGCCGGTCCCGCCGGCGCCGGTCTTGGTCTTGCGCGACTGCACGAACTTGTCGAAGACCGCCTCCAGCTCGTCGCATGGCACTCCGATTCCCTCGTCTTCTACCACCACCCAGACGACGCCCGCGCGTCGGCCAAAGCGGACGTACACCGCCGCTCCGTCGGGCGAGAACTTGATGGCGTTGTGGAGCAGGTTGCGCAGAACCTGAAGAAACCGCCCCCCGTCGAGGTTCACTTCTCCGACCCCGTCGCCCGTGCACGAGGTCCGGATCCCCCGTTCGTGCGACAGAGAGCGCAGTTCGTCCACCGCCGAACGGACGAGAAGGTCGAATCGCGCCGGGGCGACATTCATGACCATACGACCCGCTTCGAACTTGGACAGATCGAGCAGGTCGTTGAGCAAGGCCAGCAGGCGTCCTCCCGCGAGGCGGATCTTCTCGAAGTAGTCGACGATTCGCTCCGGGGCGACGCTGGTGGTCTTCTTCACCCCGAATTCGGCGAAGCTGAGGATGGCGTGCATCGGCGTGCGCAGCTCGTGCGACACATTGGCCAGGAACTCGCTCTTCGCACGGGACGCCTCCTCCGCCTGCTCCTTGGCCATCTTCAACTCCGCGGTGCGCTGCTCGACACGCGCTTCGAGCTCGTCCCGCGCCCGCTGCAGGGCGGCGTCGCGCGCCTCGACCTGGGTGATCACCGCGTTGAAGCCCGTGACCAGGAGCCCCAGGTCCTCGTCGGCCACCGGGGTCGCCCGGATGCTGTAGTCGCGGCTCGCCGTGATCTGTCCGGCCACTTCCACCAGATCGGCGATGGGGCGCGCGACCCGACGCTGCAGCTCGTGGGAGATCACCGCCGCCACCGCCAGGCACGCGGCCAGGATGAGCGAGACAAACCCGGCGTAGCGGCGCAGCAACCGGTAGATCTCGCCGAGGCTGGCCCGGATCTCAATCCGTCCTATCGTCTCATTATCGACCTGGATCGGCGTCGAGAGATAGAGGTGCGATCGAGTGAAGTGGGGGCGCGAGCTGGACCGGAGCCGTGGGTCCGCTACCACCGGACCGGAGGTCGCCGGATACCTGGCGAACACATGGCCCGCCGCATCGTAGATCGTGGCCGCCTCCACCGCCGCCTCCGCCCGCAAGGCGGAGAGAAGTCCAAGAGCCGCGGTCTGGTCGTCGAAGGAGAGGGATGCCGCGGTGTTATCCGCCATCACCTCCGCCAGCACGGTGACGGAGCGCGCCAGAGCCCGGCGCAGCGCGGAGTACTCCAGGATCGCCATGCCCGCGCAGGCCAGGACCAACACGCCGGTCGTCACCGCCAGCGTGACAAGCTGCATCTTCTGCCGGATGGACCGGGCCCGGAACGGTATCAGTCTGCCCACCGGGAATCGCCGCCCGCCTCGGCTGGGGCGGCTCACGGCTTCGTCTCCGGTCGCGGATCCGAACCGCCCGGCGTCAAGCGGGCGAGGGCGAGCAGACGAGAACTGATCGTCAGGTGGTTCCGTCGAGCCGCCTGCCGGTTGATTTCAAAGCGCATGACTTCATCTTCCACGAAGAGCTGAATCACCCCGCCCCGCGCCGCAAAGGACTCGCCATCGCCCACGGTCAGGATCGGCCTCCCTGCGATGGCGGCAAGGACCGCTCGGGGATCGGCGACGCTCCGGGGCACGAAGACGATGTGACATCCCGCCGCCGCCTCCGCATCATCCAGCCGAACCACCCGGATCGGCCGGCCCTGGATCACCCGCGCTTCCATCTCGCGAGTGATCTGCGGGTCGAGCGCGGTCGGCCCGGCGATTCCAAGCGTGATCGGAGAGGCGTGGTCTTCGAACGCGCCGGCGGGCCACTCCACGAAGCGCGCGAAGTTGAGAAGGTAGGCAGCCCTGACCTCATATTCCACGGAGTCGCCGGAGGTCTCGGCCCAGCCCGCGGGAGCCGCGGCGAGGAGGCCGGCCAGGAGCCCCGCCACCGCCAGAAGCCGGAGTAAAGGCCGGAAAGAGAGCCCATCCTGAGGTTGACGGACCCCCGGACCGGACCGGAACCGGCGCAAGGCTTCGTTCGCCGCTCTCCCGACCAGAGCGGTCATTGGCCCTCGATTCCGGATTGGGGCGTTCGTCGCCTGGCCATTCGGTGCCTGGTCATCGGGCCTCGTCTAGTACCGCAGATTCAGATAGCAGAAGAGGTCCGTGGGAATCGTGGCCGGCCGGGTCTGGATGTAGACCGACTCGAATTCCCGCCGATTGCCCGAACCGATGTCGCGCACGCCCAGCATGACCGTCACGTGAGGAGACCACTTCCACTGGGTGGTGAGATCGCCCACCAGGTACGCGGGTATCCTCGGGTTCGGCAAGGCGCCCACGTGGCGCAGGGCGCCCCAGACCTGGAATCGGCGTCCCAGGTCCAGGGAGGCGTGGGCGGAAATCTGGTCACCCGGGTCATTGCCGAGACCGGAAGTGTTGGTGTCCGAGCTTGCGCCGCCGCGCGGCCGGCACCTCATGTACAGGTGTGTGTAATCCGCGCCCAAACGACACCAGGGTGTGAGTTGCAGGACTGAAGAGACCTCGAGTCCCCGAGTCCAGCCTTTCAGATCATTGCCGGTGGTAAACGGCACGTACAGGTACGGTTGCCCCTCGACAGTGTAGGCATCGCCGCGCTGTCCGGACCGCAGGTGGTCGTACTGGTTCTGGAACGCGGTGAGGTCCCAGCGCAATCGTGACCGCGAGGAGCCGCGATAGCCCAGCTCGAATGCCCACAGCTCTTCCGATCCATACTCCGGGCTGGAGCTGGTCTTGACCACGATCGCCGGCGCGCCGGGAGAGCCGGCATCCGGGGCCACGACGCGATTGATGAAGATCGAGGCCTGCTCCGCCCGCGACGGCGTCCGGACCGCTCTCGAGGCCGAGGCCCACAGCGAGTGGCGCTCGTGCACCCGACAGAGCGTACGGAAGGTCGGTTGGACCTCCCAGCCCGACTGGCTCTTGTGTTCCACCTTCGTACCGCCGAGCAGATGAAGCCGGTCTCCCCAGAGCCGGAGATTGCATTGCGTGAAGGCGTTGGCCAGCCGCGAGGTCGCGTCGGCCGGATCGAAGCGGACGACCTCGCCGCCTTCGGTGCGCACCGATGAAACACGGTAGCCGAGCCCCGAGGTCAGCGAATAACCCCGGCCCAGAGTCAGGTTGTGCGTCACTTCCAGGTCCACGTCGTCCGCGTCGAGAGACAGCAGCCGCTCATACCCCTGCAGCAGGTGCATGTAATACGCCTGCACCGCGACTTCCGACCGGCCGGAGGGCCGATGCGTCCAACGCGACCTCAAGCTGTGGCCGGCGCTCCAGTCCCGACTCTTGGTCTCCACGGTGTAGGGCGGGGTGAGCTGAGGGAGCCAGGTGTCGCTGCCGCAGCGTCCGCCGTACATCTCGCCCGTCAGACTGAGATCGGTACGCGAAGACCGGGTCCAGTCGCAGCGGAATCCTCCCCGCACGGAGTGCCACTGATCCGCGAGAAGATCCCCCTCCGCGGACTCCAAGGGGTCGTGCTGCGTGTACTTCGCGTAGATCCGGTAGCTCCCGCCGCCTCCGGCCCGGCCGCCCCGGCGCACCGCCACGGCCCGCCGGTCCCGCGAGGCTCCGCCGGCCTGCACGAACCGGCCCGTCGTCTGTTCCGCGCTCTTCGTGATGATGTTCACCACGCCATTGACGGCGTTGGCGCCCCAGACACTCGCTCCCGGGCCGCGAATCACCTCGATCCGTTCCACGTCCTCGATCAGGACGTCGAGCGCCTCCCAGAACACCCCGGCAAAGAGCTCCGCGTAGACCGAGCGCCCGTCGACGAGCACCAGCATCTTGTTCGCGAACCGTTCGTTGAACCCGCGGCAGGAAACGGCCCACTTGCTCGCGTCGATCCGCGCCACCTGGAGCCCCGGTACGAGCCGCAGCGCATCGGGGATGCTCGTGACGCCGCTGCGACCCAGCTCCTCCGAAGTGAGAACGTGGACGGCGGCGGGGACGTCCTCCAGCAGTTGTGCCTTCTTCGAGGGCGACGTGACCTTGACCTGCAGCAACTCTTCCACGCTGAGATCGAGGACCGATGAGCCGGCGAAAGCGGATACCGGCAACATCAGCACGGTGCACGCCGCCGCCAGACCGATTGCGATCAAAGGCCATACCGAGGTGCTCGGTCGCTTCATAGCAGCTCTCCCGCCCCATGCCCAGACGCCGCATGGGGGAATCGCCCAAACCGGGACTAAAGTGCGTACCTGCTATGGGTTTCGGCCGCGAGAGACGATCTCTTGAGGGAATTGCCCCCGGCCCCTCGACCCCGCGAGAGCCGAAAGAATGCCCGACCGGTCGCCTGTCAGGCCGGGGTCACGGCCGGTCTTCGCGCTTCTCGAGCGCCCGGCGCAGCTCGCGCACCTCGGCCGCCAGGATGCCGAGATCCTGGGTGAGGTTCTTGTTCTGCTCTCGCAGGTTCGAGATCACGGTCGAGAGATGGAACTGGATGACCAGCACCAGCAGAATGGCCACCAGGAAGAGGAACGCCGGTGGATAGTGGATTCCGACCAGATGCGAGAGCCGGTCCACCTGTCGGATGAAGACGGCGCAAAGCGTGATGACCAGGGCGCTCAGCAGCCACAGCAGCGCATACTGCTCGCGCAGTTGCTTCCGCCGGACCATGTTCAGGATGAACAGGAGCATCCCGATCCCGACCAAGATCACGAAGATCTGCGTTCGTAGCTGCAGGCCGCCGGGAATGCTCAAAGGCTCGTTCATGACCGGACCCTCCCGCCGGAGCCCGTCTGCGGGTCGCCGGCGCCGCCCGTGGCATCCGCACCCGCGAGCGGGGCGAGGCGGCGCGGCCGGCGCAGGAGCACCATCCAGATCGATAACAGCATCTTCGCAACGTAATACCCCGCGCGGAGATTCGAGTGCATCGAACTCCCCGCCGTGCGCGCGCGCATGACGACCGGGACTTCGCGCACGCGGAAACCGGCGAGGGAAAGAAGGATGAGCGTGTCGGCATCCGGGAAGTCCGACGGATAGTTGTCTCGGGCGAAGAACTCGACCGCCCGCCGGTGGAGCGCCTGGAAGCCGGAGGTCGGATCCGAGAACCGTTGGTGGGTCACGGCGGTGGCGATGTGGCCGAACAGGGTCATCCCCAGTCGCCGGACCGCCCCGATCGGATAGTCGGCGCGGCCGAGGAAACGCGAGCCGATCACCACGTCGGCCTCCTGCTGCAGGACCGGGTCCAGCAGCGAACGCGCCGAGGCCGGATCGTGCTGGCCATCCGCATCCATCTGGATGACCGCGTCGTATTGGTGGGCCACTGCGTACTTGAACCCCGTCTGCACCGCCCCGCCGTAGCCCAGGTTCCAGGGCAACTCCACGACTCTCGCCCCGTGGGCCCGCGCCACCTCGCTGGTGCGGTCGGTGGAGCAGTCGTTGATCACAAGGATGTCGAGGCCGGTCAGCTCGGCGCGAATCCGATCCAGGGTGTCGCCAAGACTCTCCTGCTCGTTGTGCGCGGGCACGATCACGAGAACGCGGAACGCGCCGGGCGCCGCGGGCGATCCCCCGCCGGTCCGGTACTCCGGTTCGGTCACAAGCCCCGTCCGGCCGGTCTGAACGATCCGGGCCGCCGAAGGGCCGCGCGACGCCCCCCCGGGGGATCCACACCCCCAAGCACCATGGATCGGATCACGAAGTCGTCCTCATGCCGCATGCTGTCTCGGACCCCTGCTCGCCGGGAGTGCCGGTTCCCGCGCACCGGCCCGGCCCGACGCGCGCCATCCTACGCGCGGGCCGCCGGAACCGCAAGAGGCCGGACGCGTTCCGATCGCAGCCCCCCGCGGGTCAGGCGCGCCGACAGGCGGGAAGGGCCCGCCGACGTGCAGCGGCCCGCCGGGCCCGGCCGCTCGCCGCAACCTCGCCGACCTTGAGTTGACCCTGCCGGTGGCGCCGCCCATACTGCGCGGCGCCGGCTTGCCGGCACGGGCCGGATACGCAGGATGCGGGCGCCGGCGTGCTCGGCGCGGGCCGGGCCTGCGCGATTTCGGATCCCGATTGCCAGACCCGACACCGCGCCGCCCGTCCACTTGCGGAGGATCGCTCTTGTTCGGCACGCTGCTCTACTTCGTCTCCCTCACCGTGCTCGCACGTTGCTGCTTCCGAGGTCTGAGTCCTGCGTCGCGGCTGGCCGCCGCGGCCCTCGTGGCGCTCGCCGCGCCGATCCTCGTACTCGTGATCGCGGCGCGGTTGGGCCTGAACCCGAGCCCGCCGCTCGTCTGCGCCGCGCACGCCCTGTTGTGGATCGTCGCCGGCTGGCAAGGCATCTCGCGCCCGGGCAGGTCCGAAGGCAGTGTGCTTCCCGGAGCCTTCCTGGCGCTCGTGGTGGCCCTGCTGACGGCACTGCTGGGCCCCGACCCTGCCGAACGGGTTCTCGTCGATGCCTGGGCGCACCTCGCCTGGAGCCATTCGCTCGCGACCTCCACCCACGCCTACGCTCCAGGCTTTCCGGCCTTTCTCGCCACCCTCACCCCATTCGGCGTGCTGGTGGGGGCGTTCCGATGCTCGGCCCTGGTCCTTCACTTCGCGCTCGCGTGCGGGTTCCTCGCCCTCGGGAGCCGGAACCGGGAACGCGGCCTGGGCGCTCTCGCCGCACTCGCCTACTTGCTCGTGCCGGCGGCGGGCCCGCGATTTGAGCCGCCCGCACCCGAGCTCTTGAGCGCGGTCCTCCTCGCCGGATGCTGGTGGGTCGCCGGCGCCCGCGACCTGTCGGAGCGTGCCCGGACCGTGGCGCTCGGGGCACTCACGCTCGCCATCCTGATCAGCCATATCAGCGCTCTCGAGATCGCGCTTTTGGGCGCGCTGGCACTCGCAATCATGGTCGGAGTGAACGGGTCCTCCGCACGCGCCCGGGTCGCGGCTTTGAGCTCGCTCGTCGCGGGCGGTCTGGTGGCCACGGCGCTCTCCCCCTGGCTCGTCGACCTTGTTTTCGCGCCGGAATCGGTGCGCCTGGTGGCGCTGCAGCCCGGCTCTGTCGAGGCCCTGAATCCACGCACGGTGGCGCGGATGCTGGGGATCGCGCTGGGCGGGCTGCTGCTCGTGGGAGCGTTTCCGTTCGTTCGGAACCGGCGGACGGTCGAGGCGCGCGAATTCGTTCTGGCGGCAACTCTGCTGCTGGCGGCGGCCGCGCTCCTGGCCCCGATGGCTCTTTCCGGCCTTGGAGTACAGGTGCCACTGCAACTCTTCACGGATCGCCTTCTGATGGCGGCCGCGCTGCCGCTCGCGCTTCTCGCGGCGGTGCTGCTGGGATCCGGCTCGCCGCGCCGGACCGGGCGGGATCTCGCACCCGCGCTGAGTGTCGCCGTCGTGGCCCTCGCGCAGGTCGTCCGGCCGGCGGCACCGTGGCTGCAGGTCGGTCTCGCCCTGGTCGTCGCCGCGCTCGCGTCGCTCGCGTTGCGCGCGTGGCCGTGGCGCCAGGGAGCAGCCTTCGTCGGCGCGCCGCGGGGGACTGCGGCAGCAGCCCGGCTGCCGGGAATCGCCGCGGTCATCGCCGTGCTCGGCCTGGGTCTCGCGGCGCGTCTGTGGATCTGGACTCCGCAACTGCCCCCGGAAGCGAGCTGGTTACGGGCCGCCTCCGCCGAGATCCCCGTGCTCACCAACTGGCCCGTGGTCAATGAGCTGGATGCGCTGCTGGAGGCGCGGGTCCTGGACGGGCTTGCCGGCCGCGACGCGAACCTGGCGCTCCATCGTCGGTCCTTTTCCACCGCCTTGCGCGACCGGCTGGCCTGGTGCGGCGCCGGCGGGGACGCGGCGGAGATCGACGCCTACCTCCGCGAGTGTGGGATTCCCGAGGCCTATCTCGTCGTGGACGACCGTTTCGAGAGCGCCTGGCGGACGTACCGAGCGCAGCGCGAGGCGATCCTGGCCAGTCCGCAGCCGGCGGCGAGCCGGCTGCTGCGCTCGTCCTCTTGCGAGAGCCCCGCAACCCAACGCCTGGCGGAGATCCGTGCGAGCCTGCGCGCCTGGCCCCGGGCCGAGGTTTCGCTCGATGCGCCGGGGACCACGATCTTTCACGTGCGCCGGCCGAAGGACGATCCTTCCCCGGCAGGGAGGTGACGGCATGTACAGCGTCAAGGCGCTCCTGGACCTGCACGAGCGCGGGCAGCGCGGCCTGCAACGGTTGCTCTCGCACAGCGCGCAACTCAGCACCGAGGAGTTCGAGCGCGAGTTGCCGGGTTTCGGCTATCCGACCGTGCGCCAGCAGCTCGAGCACGCCATCGGCGCGCAGGAATACTGGATCAACGTCGTGGCCGGTCGCTTCACCGGCGACCTGAAAGAACCGGTCTGCCCGACCGTCGCCGCGCTCGAGGCCTACCGGCGGCAGGTCGCGGGCGCGACGGAAGCGTACTTGCGCTCAGCCACCGAAGAGGAGCTGAACACTCCGCGCGAGATGCTGACCTGGCCGGACAAGCTGCGCACCTTGATTCCCGCACAGGTCTTCGTGCGGACGTTCACCCACTACTACCAGCACCAGGGCCAGGTACTGGCCATGTGCCGCCTCCTGGGGCGGCCCGGCCCGCCGGGGCTGGACTTCCCACTGGACTGAGGCGACGAACCTTGGCGGAGCGGGCGCGGACTCTCCGCTCCGGCGCGTGAAGGGCGACCCCGATGCGCGGGCGGCGGCCTCCGCCGTCGCCTACTCGCTCATCCTTGCCTCGGCTAGCGCAATCACCTCGTCGACGCGCACCTCTTCTTTCGGCCTCAGAAGGAAGCTGCGGTGACGCAGCCACCTCTGCCCGATGGGAACCCGCTCCCACGTGGAGTCGGAAGCGGCCGCATCCGGCATCTCCAGGACGAACGGACTGAACGCCCGGTACCCCACCAGGTCCGCGGAGCCAAGCTCCAAGAGGAGGTTCTTCGACCGGCGATCGCCATCGCTCAACGACGGGGTGAGCTTGACCGGGTCTCCGTGCGTCAGCGCGGAGACGATCGAATCGCGGAATCCACGGGAGATGACGGTGATCTTGTCCCAGACCCGATTCCCGCGGGTGTACGCGAGCCAGACCGGCTCGCCCACGGCGAATGAGAAGTGCTGACCCGGGAGCGCCGTCTCCGGCGGATCGGCATCGGCCAGGACGACCTTGCCGAGTCTGATCCGCTCCGGGAGGCTCGCCGCCGAATCGCCGCCCAGCACGGCCCCACCCGGAAAGGTGAAGTCCACCACCCCCTTTCGACTCGGCTTCGCCTTGATCACCTCGATGCGGACCGTCGTCGCGACCCCGCTCGCCGAATCGGGCGTGGACAGGACATCGAGAACGGTGCCCACGACCCACCCCACCGGCCGCGGCGAGGAAGCCGGAGCCTCACCGGCGGCCCACACCGGACCGGCCACGGCCAGCCCCAGAAGGAGTGCGTATGCCTTCATGAGCTTCTCCTCATTGCAGCACCACGACCTTGGTCGAGCGGCGGTCTGCGCCCTGCTCCCACCGGCAGAAGTAGCAGCCGCTGCAGAGGCCCAACGCCGGCAGCGACACGGTATGGGGTGGGGTGATCCGCTCGGACCATACCAGGCGACCCACCGGGTCGAAGAGGGAGAGCCTCCCCTCCGGTCCGCCCGCGTTTCGGAGCTCGACGCGGTTCGCGAACACAACGATCTCTTCGGCCCGATCCGGCGGTCGCGCCACTTCGGCGACGGCCCCGCGGTAGATCCGGACAGACATGGTGTAGTTCTCTTCGCCGGGCCGGCCGTCAAACGTATAGATCCGGCTCTGCCACGTCCCCGGAAGCAGATCCAGGTCGATCCCCTCGGACCCTCCCGGGCCTCCGAAGTCGCAGCTCACCAACGGGCCGCTCTCGAAGAACACGTCCATCGCCGGATCGTCGTTCTCCCCCAACGGGGTCACGGAAAAACGGATCCTCCAGCCGGACAGGTCTCCCTGGTCGTAGACCAGGAGCCGGAAGCAGTCAGAGTCTCGCAGACCGGTGATCCGGCACCCGTCGTTGGCCAGCTCGTGCGCGCCGTCGACCGCGACGCTTCCGAGGTAGATCCCCCCGTCCAGCGCATCGTTCTCCGGCTCGCCGTAATCCGGCAACGCAGTATACATGGCGTTCGCGCTCTGCACATCCCAGGGTCCGATGTCCCACTCCTCGCAGCTGCCCGGCGCCGGCGTGACCATGACGGTGTTGGGGTTCGCGCAGTTCTCGCAATAGTGGCCAAAGCCAAAGGAGTGGACAAGTTCGTGCCGAAACACCGTCCCCCAGTCGAACTTCCAGCAGGTGCCTCCCTGGCCGCAACTTCCGGGGCAGTCCAGGAAGCACCACTGGGAAGGCGAGATTCCGAAACGGATATCCGTGGATTGCAGAATCCAAGGGCTGGCTCCGCTGCATACCCGGAAGCAGCGGCCCACGGGGCCGCCCAGATTGTCGACCCAACTGATGGTGTTGTTCGGCCCGCCGACGGGAAGGTAGACCTCCCCGACATCTGTGAACGCCACGCCGAGTCCGCCGTGAAGGAACGAAGCGGCATAGTCGGCGCCGATGGAGTTCAGGTCGGCGCAGATCAAGGCTCGCTCCTCGTTCTGCACGTCCTCGGCGCCGAACTGGTACTCGATGAACGCGCCCCGCAGCCGCCGGCACTCGTCCACCGGCAGCAGCTCCGCATCCGCGTACGGCACCAGTCCCGGCGCAGCAATGAGGAGAGCACCGGCCAGAAGCCGTTCCGCGGCGCCTGGTCCGAGGCTCGGGGAGAAACCCTTGCTCCCCCGAGGCGACCGGCATCCGGTGTCCGGACGGTTCCGGCCTGGCGCAAACGGCCGCCCGCGCATCACCACTCCGGCGGAGGCCCGCACGCGCTGTCCGGCGGGGGCGCCTGGGTATAGTCCTCGAAGTGGTGTTTGACCTGTCCCCAGCTCATCGAGCTTTCCGCAAGGGCGACTGCGCGAAGGTCCTCCGCGTCGCCCCATGGTCCGGTGATCGCGGATCCGACCCGCAGCCGCTCCGGGCTGTTCCGGGAACACCCAGCCAGGCCGATCGCCGCGAATGCCGCCAACACGAGCAGAAACGATCCGTGTCGCATCTCCGGCCCCCTTCCCGTGCGCTGCCCGCCCACTCCCGGTAGCTCCCTCGCCGAAGTTTCCTTCCTTGCGGGCCTCTCCTCGCGACTTCTTCCTCGCGACTTCTTCCTCGCGACATCTTCCTCGCGACTTCCCTCTCGCGAGTCCGGACACACAAGATGCATGCCCGCGAGTGAAATCCCGTCTCGAAACGTCCCGGATCGTCTCGGATCGTCCCGGACCCGTTGCAGGACAAGAAGATCAACCCGTCGTCGGACCCGAGCCTCACATCCGCGGTCCGTGTCGCTTCGTTCCCTCCGGACAGTTCGCCGGACAGTCCATCGCATAGCTGATTGCTCACCATCGAGTTATCTGCAGTGTCCCAGACTGGCACTTGTGTCCGGCGAGTCATCCGGCGAGGATCAATCCACGACTCCCCCGGTCGAGGTGCCGGGCAGGCCGGGCGACGGTGCTCGGTCCGGGTCAGGATCGATCACCCGAGAGGAGATGAACCGGGATGAACTGGACAGAGTTGATCAGGGGAAACTTCGAGTATGCCTATGCCTCCACGCAGAGGCTCCTGGACCTGGTCGATGATGACACGCTGAACTGGAAACCGTCGACGGGCAGCAACTGGATGACGGTCGGGCAGCTCCTCCAGCATCTGACAGACGCGTGCGGCGCTCCCTGCAAAGGGTTCGTCACCGGAGACTGGGGATTCCCCGAGGGAGTGGACCCGAGCCAGCTCCCGGCAGATCAGATGTTGCCGCCGGCGGAAGCGCTGCCGTCGATCCGGAGCGTGGCCGAAGCCAAGAAGCTCCTGGAACAGGACCGACAGCTCGCCCTGGCCATGCTGGAACAAGCCGGCGAGAAGAACCTGGAGGAGAAGATCGCAACGGCGCCGTGGGATCAGATGCAGATGAAACTCGGTCACCGCATGCTGCAGATGGTCGGACACCTCGTTCAGCACAAGGGCCAGCTCTACTACTACCTGAAGCTACAAGGGAAACCAGTCAATACCATGCATCTGTGGGGAGTCTAGGCGAGCCTCGCCCCGGGGACTCCGACGGTCCGGAGACGCCCGCGCCGCCCGCCGAACCACGGCTCGTCAGAGTCATCCGCGCCCAGCGACGCAGGACTCGGCCCCGGTCCTGCTGCCTTCCTGGCCGAAGGTTCGAACTTGCGCGCCCCGGCTGCCCCGATGCTATCCTGACCTGTTGACCTGACCAGTCAGTCATCGGGAACCCGTAGGGCGGCAGCGCACGGCGCCGGTGACTGCCGAACACAGCCGACACCAGGAGCGAACGGGATGAATCCATCCATCCACCCCTTCGACCAGATGCTCCCGGTGTTCCGATGCGCCGTGCCGACCCTCTACCTGGGCACGCTCGGACTCTACCTGCTTCACTTTTTCGGCCGCGGCCGGCCGTGGGCCCGGTTCGCTCGTCCCACCCTCGCCGTCACCCTGGCCATGCACGCGCTCTACATTGCCGCCTTCATCCTGGCCCATCGGAGGATCCCTCTGGCCTCCGCGCCGGAGATCCTGACCGTGGTGGCATTCATGACCGGCGTCGCCTACTTCTGGGTGGAGACCCACACGCGAGAGCTCTCCACCGGCATGTTCCTCCTCGCGTTCACGACGCTGGTGCAGATCGCCTCTTCCGGGAGGATCGTTCTGGACCTGCAGGTCCCGGAACTGCTGCGCCGGCCTTCCTTCGGCATCCACACCGGGGCGGTGATCCTCGGCTACTCCGCGTTCGCGGTCTCGGCGATCTACGGCGTGCTCTTCCTGCTGCTCTATCACGAGCTGAAGTCCAACCGGTTCGGGCTCTTCTATCGGCGCATGCCGCCGTTGGAGGCGCTCAGCCGGATGAGCATCGGCGCGGCCGTCCTCGGGCTGGGCTCTCTGACCGTGGGGATCGCGGCGGGAGTCTTCTGGGCCGCCCGCCTCTACCCCGGATTCGCGCGGGACCCGATGTTCCTGGTTTCGCTCCTGATCTGGGCAATCTATGCCACCACCGTCTTCGCCTACTACCGGCTCGGGTGGCGCGGCAAGCGGGCGATCTATCTGTCGATCTGTGGGTTCCTCTTGATGGGGCTGGCAGTGGTCGCGGTCGTCGCCTTCCTGCACAGCTTCCATCGATTCGGCAACCTCACATGGAACTCGTAGTCATCGGCCTCAGTCATCGTACGGCCCCCCTGGCCCTGCGGGAGCGGGTCGCCCTCAACCCGGCGCTGACGGAGGAGATCCTGCGCACCGGCAACTCCGACGAGCAGGTGCCGGAGCGGCTCCTTCTTTCCACCTGCAACCGGACGGAGCTCTACGCCCTCGCCGAGAGCCCCGAGCTGACGCGCCTCCGCTTTCTCGACCTGGTGCGCCGGCACCGCGGCGTGGAACTGGACCCGGCGGCCGAGGCCCTGTATCTCAAGCGCGGTCGGCAAACGGTGGAACACCTCTTCCGCGTGGCCAGCTCCATCGATTCCATGATCGTCGGCGAGGTGCAGATCCTGGGACAGGTGCACGACGCGTTCGAGATCGCGCATCGCGCCGGCGCCGCCGGCCCTCTCCTGCACCGCCTTCTCGACACCGCCTTCCGCGTCGGCAAGCGCGTGCGCACCGAGACCGAGATCGCCATCGGCGCGGTCTCCGTGAGCTACGCCGCCGTTACGCTCGCCTCGCGCATCTTCTCCGACCTGGACAAGCGCAGCGCACTGCTCATCGGCTCCGGGGAGACCGGCGCCCTCGCCGCCCGGCACCTCCGGGAGATGGGAGTTGGCCGGCTCATCGTCACCAACCGGACCTTCGACCGCGCGGTCGAGCTGGCGTCCGAACTGGGCGCCACGGCCGTGCCGATCGCAGCGCTGGAGGAAGCCCTGGTGTCCGCCAGCATCCTGATGACCGCGACCTCGGCCCCGGAGCCGATCATCCGCAGCGATCTCGTGAAGCGAACATTGACGGGGCGGAGAAACCGGCCGCTCCTGATCCTCGACATCGCCGTGCCGCGGAACGTCGAGGCTTCGGTGCGCGACATCCCCAACGTCTTCCTCTACGATCTCGATTCGCTCGAAGGGCTGGTGCGGGAGAACCTGGAGCGCCGGCACCGCGAGATTCCCCGCGTCGAAGCGATCATCCAGGCCGAGACGGAGCAGTTCCTCGGCTGGTACGCCGGGCTCGACGCCACGCCGGTCATTCGCGAATTGCGCGAGCATTTCGAGCGGGTCCGCGCCGGGGAGATGGAGAAAGCACGGCATCGATTCTGCGAGAAGGACCAGGAGCAGGTCGAGGCCCTGACCCGCGGCCTCATCAACAAGCTGCTGCACGAGCCCACCCTGGCGATTCGCCGGCTTCCGCGCGGCAGCCCGGGTGCGGCCACCCGCGTGGAGATGGTGCGCCGCCTGTTCGGCCTGGCCGAAGCGGGACGGAGGGACGGAGATGACAATGTCTGAGGATCCGCGCCCGGACGGCCGGATCCCGGAAGCGGAGGCGGGCGAGCGGGCCGCCCCGGGCCCGGCGGACGCACCTCGCCCCCGTCGCCGCGACCCGGACGCTCCCCTGCGGATCGGCTCGCGGGGCAGCGCGCTGGCGCGCTGGCAAGCCGAGCACACGGCCGCCCGGCTGCGGGAACGCCATCCCGGACTCACGGTGGAGATCGTCATCATCGTCACCACCGGCGACCGGGTCCTCGACGCGCCGCTGTCTCGCATCGGCGGAAAGGGGCTCTTCACCAAGGAAATCGAAGAGGCGCTGGGGGACGGCCGCATCGACCTCGCGGTGCATAGCCTGAAGGACCTGCCCACGACGCTGCCGGCCGGGCTCGCGCTCGGCGCCGTGCTGGCGCGCCATGAGCCGAGCGATGCTTTGATCAGCGCCCACGGGGAGCGGTTCGCGGATCTTCCGCGGGGCGCGACGATCGGCACATCGAGCCTGCGCCGCCGGGCTCAGGTGCTGCACGCGCGCCCCGACCTGGGGGTGGAGACGATTCGCGGAAACGTGCCGACCCGCCTCGACCGCGCCGCCACCGGGGACCTGGATGCGGTGATCCTCGCCCGCGCCGGAGTCGAACGGCTCGGCCTCGGCGCCCGCATCACCGAGATTCTGCGGCCGGAGCTGATCCTCCCCGCCCCGGGCCAGGGGGCCATCGGAGTCGAGATCCGTCACCGGGACTCGCGAATCGAGGCGCTGGTGGCGGGCCTCGAGGACGCGCCCACCCGCGCCGCGGTCGAGGCGGAGCGGGCGTTCCTGCGCGCGCTCGGCGGCGGCTGCCAGGTTCCGGTCGGAGCGCTGGCGCGAGTGCAAGGCGACGGCGTTCTCCTGGACGGCCTGGTGGCCGATCCGGACGGGATCCGCCTTCTCCGCGGCCGCCGATCCGGACTCGCTGCCGAAACCGCCGGCGTTGGCGAGGCGCTGGCGCGAGAGCTGATCGGGCAGGGCGCCGCCGCGATCCTGGCGGACGTGGAGGAGACGTTACGTCGCGGCGACCACACGGAAGCACCGGGACCCGATCCGCGGCCGGCCGGCCACCATCCGCCGCGCGAGAGGCCCGAAGAGGGCGAGCGGATGGCCATCGCGCCGGAGCTGATGGATCGCCCGGAGGAAGGTCCGGCGGCGGGGCCTCCGCCCGAGAGGCGAGCATGATTCCGGATTCCGCAGACCGTGCCGCGGCGACGTCGCCCCCCCATGCCGACCGGCCCGCGCCCGGCGGACACCGGGATCCCGACAAGCGCGAGCGCATCATCGAGGCCGCCTCGGGGCTCTTCGGCGGCCGGGACCTCGCGTCGGTGCGAATGGAGGAGGTCGCGGCCCGGGCCGGAGTGGCCAAAGGAACGATCTACCTCTACTTCCGCTCCAAGGAAGACCTCTACCTCTCGATCCTTTCCTCTCGATTGACGGTGCTGCTCGACGCGCTGGACGCCGCGTTCCAGGAGGAGGAAGACCCCCGCATCCGGCTGCGCAAGTTCCTCGTGCACTCCTCCATGTTCCTGCTCAAGTACCCGGACTTCTTCCGGATGATGCGCAAGGAGGATTCGCGGGAGGAAGGAACCCTCCCGGGCTCCGAGGCGGAGGTGGGCCCGCTGCGCGCGCGCCTGCGCGACCTGCTTCGCTGCCTGCTGACCCGCGGCATGGAAGCGGGGCGGATCCGTCCGCTCCCGGTGGAGTTGACCGCCGACCTCGTCTTCGGAGCGATGGAGGGCGTCGTGAGGCGTTGCCTCGACTCGGGGCCGGCTCCGCCGCGACCCGATCAGGCGCCGGCGTTTCTCTTCGACCTGGTGTGGCGGGCTCTGCGCACGGACGACAGCCCGGCCTCGAGCGCGGCCGGCGCCGCGCGGCTGGATGGCGCGGTCGTGGCGATCACCCGGGAAGAAGAGCCCGGTGAGGGCCTGGCCGCGGAGATCGCGCGATTGGGCGGCCGTCCGCTTTCGATTCCGGTCCTGCGGACGGAGCCGCCGGCCGACCTGGCGCCCTTGCGGGCGGCGATCCACAACGCGGGATCCTTTGCCTGGATCCTCTTCACCAGCGCGCGCGGCGTCGACTCGTTCGCCGCGGTCTGGCGCGAGGCGGACCGGCCGGCTCTGCCTGCCGCCACGCAGATCGGCGTCGTGGGCCCCGCCACCGCGGAGCGGGCCCGGAAGCTCCTTGGACGCTGCGACTGCGCCGCCGCCGAATCGAGCGCGGCGGGTCTCGCGGGCGAGATCCTGCGCCGCGCCCCCGTCCGCGGCGCGCGCATCCTCCTGGCCGGAGCGGAGGAAGCCCGCCCGGAGCTGGCAGAGCTTCTTCGGAATGCCGGCGGCCTCGTCGAGCCGGTCGTCGCCTACCGCACCGTGCCGGCCGTCGTGGACGCCGAAGCGATTCGCGCGTCGCTCCGCGATGGAGCGATCGCCGCGGTCACCTTCGCCAGCCCATCCGCGGTGCAGGCATTCATCACGCAGATCGGCGCCACCTGGCTGGCCGGCCCCGACGGGCACGCGCCGATCGTCACCATCGGTTCCACGACTTCCGCTGCCGTCCGCGCCTGCGGGCTCGAAACGGCGGCCGAGGCCGAAGCACCGTCGCTGCGCGCGCTGGCGCAGGCCGCCCTTCGGGTCGTGCACATCCAGCAAGGAGTCCACCCATGAGCTTTCCGGTCCGTCGACCTCGGCGGCTGCGGCGAACCGCCACGCTGCGACGCATGATGCGGGAGACGCGCCTCACCGTCGACGACCTGGTCTGGCCGCTCTTCGTGGTGGGCGGGACGGGCGTCCGGCAGCCGGTCGCCTCGATGCCCGGCGTGGAACGGCTCTCCGCCGACCTCCTGGCCGACGAATGCCGCAACGCATACGACCTCGGCATTCCGGCGGTCATCCTGTTCGGAATTCCCGAGCGGAAGGACCCGCTGGGCTCGGAGGCGTACTCCGGCGAAGGCATCATCCCGCGCGCCATCTCCGCCGTGAAGAGGACGGCTCCCGATCTCGCGGTGTGGGCGGACGTCTGCCTGTGCGAATACACCGACCACGGGCACTGCGGCGTGATCCGCGACGGGCAGGTTGACAACGATGCCACCCTCCCGTTGCTGGCGAAGACGGCGCTGGCCTATGCCCGGGCCGGGGCGGACGCGGTGGCCCCGTCCGACATGATGGACGGCCGGGTGGGCGCCATCCGACAGGCGCTGGACGAATCGGGATTCGCCGACACCCTGCTGGTCTCCTACGCCGCCAAGTACGCCTCGGCCTACTACGGGCCGTTCCGCGAAGCGGCGGGCTCCACGCCGCAGTTCGGCGACCGGCAGGGATATCAGATGGACCCGGCGAACGCCCGCGAGGCGTCGCTCGAGGTGGCGCTGGATCTGGAGGAAGGAGCCGACATCGTGATCGTCAAGCCGGCGCTGGCGTACCTCGACATCATCCAGCGCCTGCGCGCGGAGTTCGAGGTGCCGGTCGCCGCCTACAACGTCTCCGGGGAGTACGCGCTCATCAGCGCCGCCGCCGAGCGGAATTGGGTCGACCGCCGTCGGATCGTTCTCGAGACCCTGACTTCCATGCGGCGCGCCGGCGCCGACCTGATCCTGACCTATCACGCCAAGGAGGTGGCCCAGTGGCTTCGGGAAACACGATGAACGCCCCCGCACATCCCTGGGAGGGCCCCCGAAGCGAGAGCCTCTTCGAGCGGGCCTGCCGCGTGATCCCCGGCGGGGTGAACTCGCCCGTGCGCGCCTTTCGCGCGGTCGGCGGAGGGCCGCTCTTCCTCCGGCGCGGCGAAGGCGCGCGCGTCCGGGACGAGGACGGGCGTTCCTACCTGGATCTGGTTGGCTCCTGGGGACCGCTTCTGTTCGGTCACGCGCATCCGGCGATCCTGGAGGCGATCGCGCAGGCGGCCCGCGACGGCACCAGCTTCGGCGCGCCAACCACCGCCGAAGTGGAGTTCGCCGAAACGATCGTGGCCGCGGTGCCGTCGATCGAGATGGTCCGGCTCGTCAACTCCGGGACCGAAGCGACCATGAGCGCCGTGCGCCTGGCGCGCGGCTGTACCGGGCGGGACCTCATCATCAAGTTCGAGGGGTGCTACCACGGCCACGGCGATGCCTTCCTCATTCAGGCCGGGTCGGGAGCGGCCACCTTCGGTCGTCCCTCCAGCCCGGGTGTGACCGCCGGCACCGCGCACGACACCCTCAACGCCCCGTACAACGACCTCGCGGCGGTGGAGGCGCTCTGCGCCGAGTTCCGCGGCCGCATCGCGGCGATCATCGTCGAGCCGGTGGCCGCGAACATGGGCTGCGTCCTGCCGCAGCCCGACTCCCTCGACGTCCGCCCGCAACCCGCCCGGGACCGGGTCGGCGTGACGACCGGCGTCAACCTGCCCGCGCCCGGGTTCCTGCGGGGCCTGCGCGAAATCTGCGATCGCGAGGGCGCCCTCCTCATCTTCGATGAAGTGATCACCGGCTTCCGCCTGGCCTACGGCGGGGCGCAGGAGCGGTACGGCGTGCGCGCCGACCTCACCACCCTGGGCAAGATCGTGGGCGGCGGGCTGCCCCTCGGCGCCTACGGCGGGCCGCGCGAGATCATGAAGCAGCTCGCGCCCGAGGGCCCCGTCTATCAGGCCGGGACGCTCTCGGGCAATCCGCTGGCGGTGGCCGCGGGCCGGACGATGCTGGCCCTGCTCCGCGATGGCTCCGCCTACCGCACGCTGGAATCGCTGGGCGAACGATTGCGGCGGGGGATGGAGCGGAACATCCGCGAGCTGGGCGCGCCGGTCACCTGGAACTCCATCGCGTCGCTCGGGTGCCTCTATTTCCACGAAGGCCCGGTTCGGAACTGGACGGAGGCGAAGGCCTCGGATACGCGCCGGTTCGGCGTCTACTTCCGGGAGATGCTGCGCCGGGGGGTCTATCTCGCGCCGTCGCAGTTCGAGGCGGGATTCCTGTCGGTGGCGCACACCGAGAGCGACGTGGATCTCATCGTCGACGCCGCCCGGCAGGCGATGGAGGTTGCGCTCGGAGAGACGGCGTGAGGCGACCAGACCGCAGAGGCTGTCCGACCCAGGAGGAGCACTCTCGATGAACGACCTCTTCCTCCGCGCAGCCGCCGGCAAACCGGTGGAACGCACCCCCGTCTGGATCATGCGTCAGGCCGGACGCTACCTCCCCGAGTACCGCGCCGTGCGCGAGAAGCACACCTTCTGGGAGATGTGCACCATCCCCGAGCTCTGCACCGAGGTCTCCCTGCAGCCGGTGCGCCGGATCGGCGTCGACGCCGCGATCCTCTTCTCGGACATCCTCGTGCCGCTGGTGGCGATGGGAATGGAGATCGACTTCACTCCGGCCCCGGTGATGGCGCGGACGCTTCGCACCGAGGCCGACATCGAATCGCTCCGCCCGCCCGACGACTCCCCGGTGCTCGCCCGCGTGACCGACGGGGTGCGGATGCTCCGCCGCGAGCTGCAGGGAGAGGTGCCGCTCATCGGCTTCGCCGGAGCTCCGTTCACGCTGGCCACCTATGCCGTCTGCGGCGGGGGATCCCGCAACCAGTCGGAGATGCGGGCCCTGCTCTTCGGTAATCCCGGGTTGGCCCACCGGCTCCTGGGCCGGCTGACCGACACCGTTGTGGCTTCGCTGCGGTCGCAGATCGCGGCGGGCGCGCAGGCGGTGCAGCTCTTCGACTCCTGGGCCGGCGTGCTCTCGGCCGAAGACTACGAGGTGTTCGCGCTGCGATACGCCCGCGAGGCGCTGGCCCGCGTGCGGGAGATCGACCCGTCGGTGCCGCGCATCTACTTCGCTCCCGGCGCTTCCACGCTCCTGGATCGCATCGGCACCGTGGGCGCCGACGTGACCGGCGTCGACTGGCGAATCCCCCTGGCCCGCGCGCGCGAGGTGCTGGGCGACCGGACCGCGGTGCAGGGGAACCTGGATCCGGGCGTGCTTCTGGGGAACCAGGCTGTGATCGAGGAGAAGGTCGCCCGCATCGTCGACGAAGCGCGCGGCGCCAAGGGACACATCATGAATCTGGGCCATGGCATCCTGCCGGAGACTCCGGTGGAGAATGCCGCGTACTTCGTGGAAGCGGTGCGCCGCCACTCGCAGAGGTAGAGCCCGGAAACCGACCGGGGGCGGCAAGCCGCCGGATCCGCTCCGGTCCGAGACGAAGAGGTCTTCATGGAACCGACCCCCACCCGATCTCACGTCCCCGCTGAGCTCTTGGAGCTGCTCCGCCGCTACGACCGGCCCGGCCCGCGCTACACCTCCTATCCCACCGCCGTCGAATTCCACGAGGGGGTCGACGGCTCGGCCTACGCGTCCGCGCTGGCCGAGGCCGATGCCGTGTCGGACGAGCCGCTCTCGCTCTACTTCCACCTTCCGTTCTGCCGGGAGCGGTGCACCTTTTGCGGGTGCAGCGTGGTCATCACGCGCAAGCCGGAAGTGGTGGGGCGATACCTCGACTACCTGCAGACCGAGATCGAGATGGTGGCCGGGCGGCTTCCCCACCGGCGGACCGTGAATCAACTCCACTGGGGCGGCGGCACGCCGACCCACCTCGGCACCGCGGAGATGCGCACCCTCTGGGAGGCGATCCGCCGGCAGTTCACGCTCTCTCCCGGAGCCGAGGTCGCCATCGAGGTCGATCCCCGCGTCACCAGCCACGAGCAGATCGACACCCTGCGTGCGCTCGGCTTCAACCGGCTCAGCATGGGAGTGCAGGACTTCACTCTCGAGGTGCAGGAAGCGATCGGGCGCCGCCAAGGCGTCGCCGAGACGGTCGACCTCTACCGCTACGCCCGCGCCGCCGCCTTCGACTCCGTCAATGTCGATCTGGTGTACGGCTTGCCCCGGCAGAACCCGGAGAGCTTCCGGAACAACCTCGAGCAGCTGCTGACGCTGCGCCCCGATCGCGTGGCGGTCTACAGCTTTGCCTACGTCCCCTGGGTGAAGGCCAATCAGCGCCGCCTCGATCCCGCAGTCTTCCCGTCCCCGGAGACGAAGTTCGAGCTCTTCCTGCTGGCCCTCGAAGCGTTCTCCCAGGCCGGGTACGCGCAGATCGGAATGGACCACTTCGCCCTGCCCACCGACGAGCTGGCGGTGGCGCAGCGGGAAGGAAGGCTCCATCGGAACTTCATGGGCTACACCGTCATGCCGGCCGCGGACCAGATCGGCTTCGGAATCACGGCGATCGGCGACCTGCGGGGCGCCTTCGTGCAGAACCGAAAGAAGCTGGTTGGCTACTACGAGGCGCTGGACGCGGGCCTCCTGCCGATCGAGCGCGGCTACCTTCTGGACCAGGACGACAGGATCCGGCGCCACGTCATCCTGCGCCTGATGTGCAACTTCGCCGTCGACACCGCGGAGGTCGAGGCGCGGTTCGGCATCCGATTCTCCGACTACTTCGCGGCGGAGTCGGAAGCGCTGAAGACTCCCCAGGAGAACGGATTCCTGCGGACGGATGCCGGACGAATCGAGGTGACCGAGCGGGGGCGGCTCTTCATCCGCAACATCGCGATGGTCTTCGACCGTCACCTGCGGGCCAGACAAGGCGGGGACACGCCGGTCTTCTCGCGGACGGTGTAGGCCGGGAGGGAAGCGGATGGCGACGATTCTCCTTCTGAACATGGGCGGGCCTTCGACGCGGTCCGAGGTGCGGCCGTTTCTGCGCGAGCTCTTCTCGGACCCGATGTTGATCGACCTGCCGGGGGGCGCCGTCCTGCGGCCGTTTCTCTCGCGGCTGATTCCCGCGGTGCGCGCTCGCAAGGTGGAACGGGCGTACGCTTCGATCGGCGGCGGTTCGCCCCTGCTGCGGACCACCCGGCGGCAGGCCGCGGCGCTTCTGGCCGAGCTCGGGCGGCGCGGGCACGGAGAGGTCCAGGTCGAAACGGTGATGCGGTACACCCCGCCGCGCGCCGCCGAAGTCCTGACCCGCCTGGCCGCGCGCGGGGAGACGCGCGCCCTCGCCCTCCCGCTCTATCCCCAGGAATGCCGGGCCACCACCGGGTCAAGCCTCGCCGAGCTTGAGTGGTGGCAGCCGCGGCTGGCGCCCGGTCTCGAGATCTCGGCCGTACGGTCGTGGCATCTGGCACCCGGCTACCTCGAGGCGCTGGCCGGACGGGTGCGGGCCGCCCTCGACTCCCTGCCGGAAGCGGCCCGCTCCCGCGCCGTGATCCTCTTCTCCGCCCACGCCGTCCCCGCGGCGCTGCCGCAACGCGGCGATCCCTACGTAGCCCAGGTGAAGGAGGCGGTCGCTGCGGTCCTCACGCGGATGGGGAGCGGACACGCCCATCGTCTCGGCTGGCAGAGCCGCACCGGCCCGGTGACGTGGGTGGAGCCAGGCACCGACACCGTCATCGCCGAGCTGGCCGGGTCGGAGGCGGTGGTCGTCGTGCCGGTCTCGTTCGTCTCGGACCACATCGAGACGCTCTACGAGATCGATCTGCTCTTCGGCGATATGGCCCGGCGCGCCGGCATCCGGCACTTCGTGCGGACGGCGGCGCTCGACTGCGAACCGGGGTTCATCGGCGCGCTGGCCGATCTTGCCGAACCGTTTCTGGGTGCCGGAGGAAGAACGCCGTGAAGCGCGTCGTGGTGATCGGCGGCGGGATCGCGGGACTGGCCACCGCGCATGCCCTGCGGCAACGAAGGCCCGGCCTCGACCTTCTACTCCTGGAGGCGGAAGACCGCCTGGGCGGCAACATCCGCACCTCGTTCGACGGAGGCCTGACCCTCGAGTGGGGGGTGAACGGGTTTCTGAACAATGTCCCTCAGACCCTGGAGCTGATCGAAGAGATCGGGCTCACCGGAGAGCTTCTCCCCTCCAATCAGGCCGCGGCGAGACGGTTTCTCTTCCGTGCGGGTCGTCTCTGGGAGATCCCGCTCAGACCACCGGCCTTCTTCCGCTCGGCACTGCTGAGTCGCGCCGGGCGCGTACGCATCCTCGGAGAACCGTTCGCCCGCCCGCGGCCGCCCGGCGACGAGACGGTCTTCGGCTTCGCCGCGCGGCGCATCGGCCCGGAGGCGGCCCGGATCCTGGTCGATGCCATGGTGTCGGGCGTGTATGCGGGCGACTCGCGCGTCCTCTCGCTCAAGAGCACCTTCCCCCGCATGGAGGAGATGGAGCGAATTCACGGCAGCCTCGTCAAGGCGATGATCGCGCGGCAGAGAGAAGCGAAGCGGGCGGGGACCCGACCCACCGGCGGGCCGGCGGGGCCCGCCGGAGCCCTCACCTCGCTGCGGCACGGGATGGAGTCCTTGGTCGCGCGACTCGGAGAGCGGATCGGACCGGAGCGCATCCGCCTCCGGACGCCGGTGACCGCGGTGACAACCTGCGAACCGGGAGATCCTGGCGCCCGCTATCTCGTCCATACCGCAGACGGCGAGATCCGGTGCGATCACCTGGTGGTCGCCGCTCCCGCACGCCACGCGGCCGGCTTCCTGCGGCCGCTCGAGGCCTCGCTGGCCGGGGAACTGGAGGCGATCGCCTATGCCGGTCTGGCCGTGGTGGCGCTCGCCTGGGACGAGGCGGATCTGGGGACCGCGCCCGACGGGTTCGGCTTTCTCGTCCCGCGGGGCGAAGGCCTGCGCATCCTGGGCTGCCTGTGGGATTCGAGCGTGTTCCCGGATCGCGCCCCCGCGGGTCGGGTCCTGGTGCGCGCGATGATCGGCGGCGCGCAGGATCCGGAAGCCGTCGGTCTGTCCGACGAGGAGCTGCTCGCCATCACCCGCCGCGATCTCGAGACCGCCATGGGGATTCGGGCCACGCCTTGTTCCGTGCTGATCTTCCGCCATCCCCTCGGCATCCCCCAGTATCTCGTGGGACACGCCGAGAGACTGGCCCGCATCGACGCCCGCCTGGCGACGCTGCCGGGGGTCGCGCTCATCGGCAACTCCTATCGCGGCGTGGCCGTGAACAACTGCGCGAAGGAGGCGAAGGAGCTGGCGCTCCGCCTGGCGCCGTGAGGCCGCGCGGGATGCCGGCGGCGGCCGGCCGTCGAGTCCCGTGCTTCAACGGTCGCTTTCGTGCAGACCACCTTCACGCAGTCTGCAACAAGGCCTGCGCGCTTGTCCCGCCCGGGTCCCGGATGCGGTCGACACCCTCGTACATGGAACTGACCCGTGTCCGACGTTCGGTCGTGGCGCATGTGCATGTATGGACGTCCTGTCCGGGTCCGGTCATGGCATCCGCACACCCGAGGGGTGGTCGTCCGATCATCGGCCGGCCTCCCGTTACACGTGCGTAGGGCGGGAACGGGGTTCGGTCGTCGCTCGGTTCCATGTAACCCGATGATGTCCGCATCTCGGCCGCGCCCTCCGGCCGGCTGATGGGGCGCATCCGACAATCGTTCAGGCGCCTCGCACCTGGACGCAGCCGACATCCCGACACCGGACGAGGCCTTCGTCCACGTACGGGGACCGTGTCCCCATTCCGTTCACGTCGTACGCACATGCACGTAGGCCGTGACCGCATTTCATCCATGGGGGTGGACCCGCCGCAGGTCCCGGAATACATTGCGGCCATCGCGGTCGGCCGTGTACGTGCCCGACGTCTGAAGTACGGTCACGGCTCCCCCAAGCGTGAAGACCCCGTGTCCGACCCTGGGCCGAGGCCCGGCGGAGGCCCGAACCGGGGCTCCCGCCAGGCTGACAGCGGTCCGATTCCCGTGCGGAGCGCCGCTCCGAGACCGGTACTCGGCGACGATTTCCGGCGTCCGTCGACGAATCACCGGCATTCACCGATCGCCGCTTGGATCCGGTGTCGCGTCCGCCAACATGTGTCCAGAACGGTACCGGGACCGGCCCGGGGCCCCGCCGCCGGAAGGAGGATGGAGGCGGCTGCACCGGGGTTCGCGTCTCTCGAACCACTGTCCCTTCATGCCCACCCGACACGGCTCTTCAGACTGGCCCCCGCCATCGTGGACGAGCGGGCGGAGGCGCAGGACATCGTGCAGGACGCTTGGGTTCGGTACCTGGAGCCGGCTGAGGACGGTCGCGCGCCGCCCGGCTCGTCGGGCCCTGAAGGCGGCGACGAGGACCCGCCGGCGCGGGATGTCGCTCCGGCTGCGGCCGTCGGCGTGGCCGACGCCTCGGGTGGGCTGCCTCGCCGTCCGCACCCGCCCATTCATCGGCTCTGGGCGGACGGCCCCCGATCCGGCGGCTCGACCCGCCTCGGCTCCGGGCAGTCCGCTGGAGGACGTTCCGCTGATGGATGCCGCTTGACCCCTCTCCGCCCCGCCGCCATCCTCCGCCGCGGGAGACCCCGGGTGCGGACGGATGCGATCGGCCGGCGGCAACAAGCCCCTCGCGGCGCGCATCCTCGGCCTCGATCGCCGGGCCCTCTCTCGCAAGCCGGAGCTGGGGGAGAAGAGCGGCCCCGCGTGGCGGCTTGTCACGCGCGCGGCTTGTCACTCCGGAACGCGTCCCGGAAGGCCGCCGGATCGAAGCGCACGGAGGATGCGAAGACCCCATGGCAAGCCTGATCCGGACCCCGGAGGGGGGCCACTGCGCGCCCGCTCGCGTGCCGAGCGAGGACGACACCGTCGTCCGATCCCTGCGACGCCGGATCTTCGAGGCCAAGCTGCGTTTGGCGCGTCCCGCGGAACTCACCGAGTTGCGCGAGCTCGCGCGTCACGAGCGGCTCGATCCCGAGCGTCTGTGTGCCCTCCAGCGGGCTCGGGCGGCCGAGATCGTGCGCTTCGCGATGTCGCGAAGCGACTTCTATCGCGAGCGCTATGCGCGCGCGGGGGTCCGGGAGCGCGACCTCTCCGACCCCGCCGCGTTCCAGTCACTTCCGGTGCTCGAGCGCGCCGACGTCAGGGATCACTTCGAGCGAATCCGCTCCGTCGAGGCAACGCCCGAGAACTCCCAACAGGAGGTGACCGGCGGCACCACGAACGAGCCGCTGCGGATCCTGCGTGACGCGCGCGCGGAGCACCGCACGATCAGCCGGCGGCTCTACCGGTGGTGGGGCGTGGAGCCCAGCGACAATCACGCGGTGGCCTGGCGCGAGACGAGCTTCAAGCGCTGGCAGATGCTCCGCCACGACGCCCTCTGGTGGCCCACACGGACCCTGCGGTTGGACGTGAACGCCATCGACGCCGCGGCGCTCGCCTCCTTTGTCGAGGGGTGGAAACGGGTCCGGCCGGCCCTGCTGCTGGGCTACGTGGGCGCCGTGATCGAAGTGGCGCGCGCCATCGAGCTCCGCGGCCGAAAGCTGCCGCCGCCGAGAGCCGTCGGCACCACGGCGGCGCCGATCTCACCGGCACAGAAGCAGTACCTGGGCGAAATCTTCGGCGCGCCCGTCTACGACACCTACCAGTGCATGGAGGTGCCGATGCTGGCCGGCGAGTGCCGGGCGCGCCAAGGACTCCACGTCTTCGCCGACTGCCGGCTCGTCGAGATCCTCGACGCCACCGGCCGCCCCGCCGGACCCGGCGAGACCGGGAGCGTCGTGGTCACCGACTTCCGCAACCGCGTCTTCCCCTTCATCCGCTATCGCCTGGGCGACCGCGCGCGCTGGAAGCAGGGCGCCTGCGCCTGCGGCCTCGCGTTCCCGCAGCTCGAACCCGTGTGCGGCCGCTCCACAGACTCGCTGCGCTTCCCGAGCGGGCTCGTGGTCTCCGGTGACGGCATCCTCGAGATCTTCGACGACGCGCCGGACGCGGTCCGCTTCTACCAGATCTGGCAGGCGGCGGACTACTCGCTGCGGCTGCGCTGTGTGCCGGGCAGGGACCCGAACGCCGCCGCCCTCATGCAGCGGGGCGCCGACCGGCTGCGCCAGGCCGTGCGCGAGGAGGTGCCGGTGCGACTCGAAGTGATCGACGCGATCGAGCACGATCGCGGCAAGCAGCGCATCGTCGTGAGCGAGGCGCCCGGCGCCTCGGCGCCGCGCCCGCCCGGCGGGAGGCGTTGAGCGATGACGCCGCTTGCACCGCCGGCCCCCCGGTAGTATCCTTTGCGCGCTGTGAGTGATCTGGTAAGGACCGGGCGTCAAAGGAGGACCCCATGCGGTGGGTGATGGTGGCGTGTTTCCTGGCTTTTCTCGGCACCCAGGGGGGAACCACGGCGAGCGCGCAAGACGGCGCCATCGTGGCCTGGGGCGGAAACTGGTTGAACCAGTGCGATGTTCCGGCGCTCACCAACGGTTTTGTGGGAGTCGCGGGAGGGTACGAGCACAGCCTCGGCCTGAAGGCCGAAGGAGTGGTGCTGGCGTGGGGTTCCAACTACCAGGGCCAGTGCAACGTGCCTTCGCCCAACACCGGCTTCGTGATGGTGGCGGCCGGGTACTTCCACAGCCTGGCCCTCAAGGAAGACGGCACGATTGTGGCCTGGGGCGAGAACGACGACGGCCAGTGCCAGGTCCCGGAGCCGAACTCCGGCTTCACGGCGATCGCGGCCGGCGGGTATCACAGCCTGGCCCTCAAGGAAGACGGCGCGATTGTCGCCTGGGGAGCCAACTGGAGCGGGCAGTGCATCGTTCCCCCGCCCAACGCCGGGTTCGTGAAAATCGCCGCGGGCAGCACGCACAGCCTTGGCCTCAAGGCGGACAGCACAATCGCAGCCTGGGGGGATGATTATGATGGCCAGTGCCAGGTCCCGGAACCGAACTCCGGCTACACGGCCATTGCCGGGGGATACTCTCACAGCCTGGCAGTCCGATCCGACGGCTCGGTCGCGGCCTGGGGGAACAACACCTACTATCAGTGCACCGTTCCGGCGCCCAATGCCGGGTTCGTGGCCGTGGCCGGGGGTTACCAGCACAGCCTCGGACTTCGAGCGGACAGCACGATCGCGGCCTGGGGGGCCAACTTCCACGGCCAGTGCAATATCCCCGCGCCCAACTCCGACTTCGTCGCCATGGCGGCGGGGCTCTATCACAGCCTGGGCCTGAAGGCTCCCGCCCCCGCCCCGGGATCCTGCTGCTACCCGGACGGATCCTGCCTGGTCACGCTGGAGACCGCCTGCGCGGGCGTCTGGACGGCGGCCGGCGCCTGCGTCCCGAACAGCTGCCAGAATCCCAACGCCAACGGCGTGCTCTGGGTGCACGACACCGGCATCGTCTACTCGACCGATCTGGTACAACCCGTCGTCAGCCCGCCTCCGGCCGACATCACCGGAGTCGACAACGAGCAGCCGCAGGACGGAATCGACCGGGTGTGGAAGGTCTATGCGGCGTTTCCGACCGGAAGCCACCCCCGGCTGAAAAGCGTGGGTTGGGGCATCGACTTCCCCGACGCCGCGGCCTCCCCCTACGCGTATGTCGGGGTGCTCTCGACCGGCTGCGGGCTACCGCACGAGGACGGTCCATACACGGACATCGCCATCACCGAGTTCGGCTTTCCGACCGCCGGCGGCGGCATGATCTACCAGACATTCACCACCGGCCCCCGGATCACCGCGGTGGTCGAGCTTTTCTACTTCACCGGGCGCAGCTACGCCTCTCCCCCCGGCGGACCCGTGACCTTCCACACCGTGCCGTACTACCAGCCGGACCTGGGGCTCTTCTTCAGTGACGCGGTTCCGGCGATCTCCGCTCCCATCGCGGGGTACGGCTCGCTCGGGTTCGGCCAGGCCGGCGAGACACCCTGCCCATCGGAGGGTGTCCCCGCGGGCGCCTGCTGCGACCACGCCACGGGCGCCTGCGAGATGACGGTCGAGCTTGATTGTTCGTTCGACTGGCTGGGCGCCTGCGTCCCGTGTAGTGCGCAGACCTGCACGGCCGCGAGCGGATCCTGCTGCTTCCCTGACGGCTCCTGCCAGGTTCTCGCCTCCGCAGCCTGTGTCACGGCGGGCGGTACCTGGACGATCAACGGGGTCTGTGAGCCCAACCCCTGCCCCGGGTCCGCAGCGGCACCGGAGGGAAGAATCCCCGGCGCGCGGCTCCAGGTCGTGGCCGCCCCGAATCCAGGCACCGGAAGCCTCGCCATCCACTGCCTGCTCCCCGCAGACGCGCGAACGACCATTGTGCTGTTCGATGCTTCCGGCCGGCGGGTGCGCCGATTGCACGACGGGAATCTGCCGGCCGGGGAGACGCGGCTGGTCTGGGACGGGCGCGACGACTCCGGTCGGGAGGTGCCCAAAGGGGTGTACCTGGTCAAGGCCGCGAACGCCGCGGGATCGGCGACCGGCCGTGTGGTGCGCGCGCAGTAAACCCCGCTTCCGGGCATTCCAGCCTTCGGACTGAGGAAGGGCGGCGGGGAGTCGGCTCCCCCCGGAACGTTCGTGACCGGCGGAGCCCGCGCGGCTGAAGGCCGCGATCGCGGGTGGGCCCGGCGCCTGCGGCCTCTGGGCGCCGGCAACTGCCATGCCTCGTTCGAGATCGACGCCGGCCAAGGCCCGCGCATCCTCCGCCTCAGTCCCGCCGGCGAAGACCCGGCGCTCCTGGAAGCCGCAATGCAGCGGCTCGCCGGCCTGGCGCGGCTCGGGGCGCCGGTCGTGTGCCCGGTGCCCTCCCGTCGCGGCCTGTTCGCGGAGCCGGTGATCTATGAAGGGCGCGCTGTAGTCGCCACGCTCATGGAGAAGGCGATCGGTTCCTCCCACGAGCGACTCTCCGAGACCAACCTCGCCGATCGCGGCTTCACCGAGATTGGCCGCGCCCTGGCTCGACTGCACGCGGCCATGGATGCGCTGTTCGGCGCCGACGCTGGTCTTCCTCCCTGGTTTGCGCACGTGAGCTGCTTCTGTCTCGCCGATCCGGAGGGCTCCGGCGGCGGCCCGGCGCTCGACGTCTATCGCAAGTACTTCAAGATCTGCCGGGCTTTCGGCGAGAGCGGCCCGGGTTGGGGCGCCATCCATGGCGATCTGCACTTCGACAATCTCATCGTGGACCAGGCCGGCGGCCAGGTCACGTTCTGCGACTTCGACGACTGCTGCCGCGGTTGGAGCGCGATAGACCTGGCTCTGCTCGTCTTCGACCTCGGCGTGATCCTGGATTGCCGGGACCGCCTGACCGCGGTGGCGCACCGACAATGCCGGGCGATCCCCGTGGCCGATACCGGCAGGTACGGCGCGGGGCCGCCGCGTCCGCCGACGCCCCGTAGAACCTCGCCCCCGCCGACATCGACGCGCGTCGGAATCTGCCCGCGGATTGCCGCGGGCGGCGGCGCCTCCGGAATTGACCGGGCGCGCGCGAGTTGGTAGCTTGGATTCGCGCCCGCACCACCAGCCGCGCAAGACAGAAACGGAGGATCTGATGGAGCGCCAACCTCCCGCGCCGAACGCGCCGCGTACCCCTGGAGCCCCGCCCGCGCTCGAGGGCGCCACCGGGAAGCTGCCCTACGAGCCGCCCATGGTGACATTCGTGCCGCTGCAGATCGAAGAACGCCTGATGGCCTGCACGAAGATGGGCACCTGCGCCTCCGATATCAGCTGACGCGCGTCCGGATCGGAGTGAAGGAACCCGCATGAAGCGCAGCGGCGACGTAGTGCTCCATGATGTCGCCGGCGAGGCGATCCTGGTCCCGCTCGGCGCGAAGGTCGTGGACCTCAACGGCCTCCTGGTGCTCAACGCCACCGGTCGGTTCGTCTGGGAGGAGCTGGCGCAAGAGCGCTCCGCCGACGAGCTCGCGGAGGCGGTCAGCGCGCGCTTCGAGGTGACGCCCGAGTCGGCACGCGCCGACGTGCAGCAATTCGTGGATCAGCTGGCCGGGCTGGGGCTGCTTGCGCCGTGACCGATTCCGGCGTCGCGCGAGGTGCCGTCCCATCCAGTCCTTCCGGACGTCCCGGGGCTCGCCCGCCGGACCTCTCCGCGCCCCGCGGATCCCGCGCCGCCGGTCGATGCGGCTCCCCGCCCTCCGGGCGCTCATCCGACGGGCCCGACCCCGCGGGCCGCTCTTCCCGCAGTCTGCCCGCGGCCTATGGCCCGCTGGTCCGCGAACTGCATCGCCGCGCCGCCGCAGTCGGAATGCCGCTGCACGGCACCTTCGAGCTGACCAGCCGCTGCAACCTGCGTTGCCGGATGTGCTATGTCCGGCAGCCCGCCGCGGATCGCGCGCAGCTGGAGCGGGAGCTTCCGGCGGGCGCCTGGCTGGAGCTGGCGCGCGCCGCAGTGGACCAGGGGACGGTCTTCCTTCTGCTGACCGGAGGAGAGATCCTCCTGCGTCCCGACTTCTTCGAGCTGTACGAGCCTTTGACGCGCCTGGGCGTCGTCCTCACGCTGTTCAGCAACGGCACGCTGATCACCGAGGAGGTCGCCGACCGGTTGGCGGCCGCGCCGCCCAGTCACATCGCGGTCACCCTCTATGGCGCCTCGCCCGAGACCTATGCCGCGGTCACGGGCCGCGGCGAAAGCTTCGACCGTGCCTGTGCCGGCGTCCAGCGCCTGGTGGATCGGCGCGTGCCGCTCTGCTTGAAGGCCACGCTGACGCGTCAGAATGCCGCCGATCTCGCAGCCTTGCGTCGCCTGGCCGGGGATTGGGGCGTGCCGTTCCGGGCCGGCTGGCTGCTCTCGCGGCGCAGGGACGGCGGATCCTCGGAAGTCGAGGACTGCCGGCTCTCCACCGACGAGTGCCTCGCCATCGAGGCCCTGGACAGCGCCGCCACGGCGGAGTGGGAAGCGCTCAGCCGAGACCAGGCGGCCTCTGGTGTCGCCGGCGAGGAGAACTTCTACTGCCTGGCCGGACAATCCGCATTTGCGGTCGACCCCGCGGGAGCGATGAACATCTGCCTCGACCTGCGCCAGCCCGGCGCCCGACCACTCGAGGCCGGATTCGCGGCAGCGTGGGAAGCGGTACGGCGACGCGCGGCGGCGGCTCCTCCCCTTGCCGCGCCCTGCCGCGCTTGTGACGCCCGCGTCTACTGCGCGCGTTGTCCCGCCTGGTCGTGGATCGAGACCGGCACCCTGGACGCACCGGTGGAGTACTTGTGCGGAATCGCCCGGGCCAGGAAGGCTCGCCATGGCGCCGGGGTCTAGCTTCTCCATCACGGTGGCCGGCATCGAGCTCGAGGTCGAGTGTCCTCTCACGCCAGCCGAGCTGGGGATCACCCGGCGGCTGGGCCCGTTCCTGGCGAAGCCCGAACAGCCCGCCGTGCGCCGGCGCGTGCGCTGGGAGGAGGCGGCGGCCGAACCGCTGCCCCACGGCGCGCTGATCTACAATCCCGGGGCGGTGTGGCGGCTCTACCGCGCCGGCCGGGATCTGGAGGTCGCGCTCGAATACCCGACCGAGCCACGCGCGATCCTGCAGACCAACGACACCTGGTCCGACTTCACGCTGATCGAGCACCGCAACGGACCGCACTGGCAGAGCGTGCTGCGCAGCGGCGCCACCGAGCTTCTGGTCCGCGCGGGGGTCCTGGCTGCGGGCGGGCTGGTTCTGCATGCGTCCGGACTGGACGTCGGCGGGCGGGGCATCGTCTTTGTCGGGCACTCCGGCGCAGGCAAGAGCACGCAGGTCGCGCTCTGGCGCGATCAGCGCGACACGGTCCCCCTGAGTGACGACCGGATCGCCGTGCGCATCGAAGACGGCAGAGCACGCTCCTACGGCACGCCGTGGGGGGGCACATTGGAGATCGCCCGGAACGGCAGCGCGCCCCTCTCCGCGCTCGTGCTGGTGGAGCACGCGCCGGACAACGAGCTCCAGCGGCTGTCGGTCGCCGATGCGGCCCCCCTGATCCTGGCTCGCGCATTCCTGCCCTACTGGGACCGGGGGCTCATGGGGCTGGCCCTGGGCAATCTCCAGGGCATTCTGGAGCGGACTCCCGTCTACCGTCTCCGCTGCCGTCCGGAGCCGGCGGTCGTTCCGCTGGTGCGGGCGATCCTGTGAGCGCGCGCGGCCGGCCGGCGACGCCGCAGAACGCTCGCGTCGTTTCGCCGGCCTCGCGCTGCCTCGCCGGGCTACCGCCGGACCTCCCGAGCGCGCGCGGCGATCCGCGGACACCCCGGAGTGCACCCGGTGCTCCCATCGCCGCCCGCGCGACCGGCCGTGAGACGTTCCCGCCTCGCAGGATCGCCGGTCGCGATCTCGCGCCGCTGGTCCGCGATGCGATCGCCCGGGGGCAGGACGTGCGCCTGACCGCCACCGGCGGAAGCATGCGACCGTTCCTTCACGATGGGGACATCGTCGAGCTGGAGCCCCGACAGGGGCTGCCGCGGCGGGGTGATGTCGTGCTGGTCCGGGTCGGGACGAACCGCTGTGTGCTGCATCGTGTCGTCGGGGTGCGGAAGGGCGGGTTCTACCTGCAAGGAGACGCGTTGCCCGCGATCGATGGGCCGTACGGCGCCGGGGACCTGCTGGGGCGGGTGGTTCGCGTCTGGCGGGGGGAACGGTGCCGGCGCCTCGACCGCGGCTGGTGGCGGCTCCTCGGTCTGATCTGGATGCATGCTCACGCCGTCGTCGTTCCGCTCGTTTCCCTGCGGCGCCGGATCCGTCGGGACCTGGGGTAGCTGCCTCCCCAGCGCTCCGCGATGATCCCGCCGGGCGCGGGTTCTGGCGGGGGTGAAGAGGGATTTCGGGCTGTCGACGGTCGGCTCGCTCACGCCAGCCCGGTAATTGCACCGCAGGAGGCGTTGGACGCGCTCCCAGACGGCCGCGTCGACGATGCCGGCGTGCTCTCCGGGGCAGACCGTCCCGCGGAACTCGACCTGCCCGGTGTAGGTGGCGTTGGTGAGCAGGGCGAAGAGCGTTCCCTTGGTGAACGGCTTCCCGCCCCGAGTGCGGCCGGCCCGCGTGGTCCAGCTCTTCGCGGCCCAGCCCCGGCGCTTCAGCTCGTGGACCGTGTCGAGGAGGGACTCCTGCTCCAGGTAGAGCTGGAAGATCGTCCGCACACGGACCGCCTCGGCCTCGTTCACGAGCAGCCGCCCGCCGTTCGGATCCACGTCGTAGCCAAGGAGCGGGGTACCGCCGAACCATTTCCCCTTCCGCCGGGCCGCCGACATCTTGTCCCGGGTCCGCTCGGCGATGATCTCCCGCTCGAACTGGGCGAAGCTGAGCAGGATGTTCAGCGTCAGCCGGCCCATCGAAGTCGTGGTATTGAACTGCTGGGTGACGGAGACGAACGACACCCCGTGCTGGTCCAGAGTCGCCATGATCCGGGCGAAGTCCAGGAGAGAGCGGCTGAGGCGGTCCACTTTGTAGACCAGGATGCAGTCGATCCTCCCTGCCTCGACATCGGTCAGGAGCCGTCGCAGAGCGGGTCGGTCCATGCTGCCGCCGGAGAATCCACCGTCGTCGTAGCGGTCCGGCAGGCAGGTCCAGCCCTCGTGCTTCTGGCTGGCGATGTAGGCCTCGGCGGCTTCCCGCCGGGCGTCCAGGGAGTTGAACGCCTGGTCCAGGCCTTCCTCCGTGGACTTGCGCGTGTAGATGGCGCAGCGGACTGGCTTTGTCGGGGTGTCCGTGGTCCGCGCCGGAATCGTGCGCCTGGTCACCGCCCACGCTCCTTGCCGGCGATGCCGAAGAACAGGAGGCCGTTCCAGTGCGATCCGGTGACTGCCTTGGCGACGGCGGAGAGCGACCGGTACACCGTGCCGCCATACTCGAAGCCAGCGTCCAGGACGGTGAAGACGATCGTCTGGCCGCGGTACTCGCGGGTCAGCACGGTCCCAGGCATCGGCAGCCGCGGGTCCTGCTTGGAGACGAGACGCCCGGTGACCGTCCGGACACGTGGCGCCAGCAGACGCAGGTCCGAGTCTCGGGCCAACTCCGCCGCCCGGCGCCGCGCCCGTTCGGACAGGCCGGCATCGACGCTGGCCTGCAGTCCCCAGGCGATCCGCTTGCGGAGATAGTCCTTGTGCTTCGACCGCGTCGACTCGCCGAAGACCTCGGCATACCGCTCGCGCAGCTCGGGGACGGTCATGTCCCGCAGGGCATCGATCTGCGGCGCGACCTTTGGCGTCATGCCGCATCCTCCGCCGGAGTCCGGCCTCTGCGTGCCGGCCCGTGGTCACACAAGGGCGTCGGTTCGGCCTCAGAGTCCAGGGGTTTGTCGGTGAACGGGGCGGGATTGTCGGTGGCAGCAGCAAGCATGGCAGGGCGTTGGCGCATCCGGAGCCAGGCGGCAGCGAGGAACGTGGCGACCTCCGCAATGCGCTGCTCGGGTGCCATCTCATCAAGGTCGTCTTCGAAGGCCATTGGATCTCCCGGATCGGGTGAATCGTGAGCGCCGGATCCTTGGCACCCTCGATTCCTTACCTACCGGAAGACCGATCGACGTGTCGGGCCGAATCGGCGGAAACGACAAAAGCGCCATGGGCTGCGGGAGCAACACCCACAACGCCTTCCGCTCTGCGGCCGGGTCGCTGTCTGGTGATCGTTCTTGCGGTGCGTTCACCGCGATGGGGTAGTTTCTACACCGGTCGGGGCTTCGTGTCAACGCCGAAGTCCCATCGCGAACTCCTGGCCGGAGCAGGCACGACCACTGGCGAATATCCACCACCAGGATCCCCGGAGAGATCGACTCACCGAGGCCACCGAAGTCCTCTCTCCTGCCGCAGTTGAAGTTCCGCTGCCTGGTTTGACCCTACGGGAAGGAGCACTTCGCGACCAACCCGCTGAGGTCGGATTCGGATCGCACGCCATAGCTGGTGTCCAACACGAATTCGCCTCCGTTCTTTGACCACGTTACTTAGTCCACGACCACATACCGACGCTCCACCTGCTCACCGGAGTCGCATCGGACGACCAGAAAGTAGACCCCGGCAGGAAGCCGCGTCCCGCCGTCCAACTCCACTGTCGATTCCCCTATCGGTACCACGATGCGTCGTTCCCCCCCACGCACGCACCGTCCGGTCGTGTCGTACATTCCCATGCAGGCATACCGCGTCGCGCTGCTACGCATCCGCACCCGCACAGCCCCGCCGCTCGTCGATGGCGATCCCACAATCTGGCAGGACAATTCCCCGTTATCGGAGCCCGCCACGCTTCGCTCATCGCCTACCCCAGCAACCGGTATCTCTCCGACCACCTCCGACGACTGCACTTCGCACCTAACACGTCCCTGCAGATCCCGCACGACCGCCCCGATCCTGTAGGAGAAGGGCAGCCCAGGCACAAGATCATGATCATACCAGCATGCGCACATGGTGTTCGGTGGATCTGTGCACGACAGACCGTTGTTGACCACGACGCCACGGTACGACACGCAAGTCGCCATCGGACCTGGTGTCATCTCCCGATACACCACGAACTCGCTCGCGCTCGGAGATGTCGACCTCAACCACCGAAGCCTGCCACCATAAGCCGGCATCGAAGTGAACTCAGGCGTCGGAACTGTGGGGAAGACGACAGCCTCACCGGTCAGCGGCGTCACTGCCGCGCACGGGTATGTTGCCGTCGCCCCGCCCCAATGCGCCACCATCTTGTAGTAGTACGGTCGCAGATATGGAGCCTCCAACGTCTCATTATACGATCCTTCGCCGGCATTCTCCACCGAGCGGCGAAGCTCCCATCGCCCGCCGCAGGACGGCCGGTCGTATATCCAGAAGCCGCTGATGTTCTCAGCATCAAGCACCTCCCAGTGGATCGTGCACTCACTGTTCCCTGGAAACGCATAGACGTTCGTGATATCCGTGATTCCGGTGACGCCTAGCGTGTTCCCAACGTTTAGGATCCGGCGGCCTCCGCCCGCGACCCGCGCCCGACCCATCAGCTGGTCGTAGATATCCGCCGGACCGCATGTCCAGTCATACTGGACCTGGTACATTGCACCTGCAGCCGCAACCTGTGGCACGGAAAGACTCGGCGTTGCTGACGTAACGCACGTAAAGGTGTCCAGCGCACCCAACTTGTCCGGTACCCACAAGCTCTCAGCCGGCGCGAAGATGTCCTTGGGCATCGGGACTCCCATGTCTTCCCCTGCCTTGTTGGAGGCGCCGACGGAAAGGACAAGACCCGTCCCCGAAGACTGGTCCCAGACGGATGGATACGTTACTGGTGGCCACCCTGGCTCCGCGCAGATCACAGCCACGCCTCTTTGACTGACCAGGCAATCTAGCCAGTACTGAAGTCCGTCTGGCTCAACCTCCGTTGCCACAGAGCACGAGACGATTGGGCTCCGGTCCATGTACGGCGACCGGTCGTATACCCACTTGAAGGCCAAGACCAGATCGTCATCGAGGGCACCATAGGGAAGCTCATAGAGGAGCACGCTCGCCTCGTATGCGATCCCAACGGTGAAGACCTGGTTCGCAGCCGCGGCCGCGAGTCCAGCGATATGAAGACTGTGGTGGCATATGGATGAGTCTTCGGGGCAGTTGTTGAAGTGCAGATCGTCGGCCAATGAGACCACCGAGGATCCGTCTGGACGTGTCAAGTCGGCATGCATCGGGCTCGGATAGCCAAGGAGGGGGAAGTCTATGACGACGATGTTGGCTCTATGACCTGCCCAGTCACAACCCTGGTTGTCGCACCAGCCATAGGCTGCATCCGTTGTGAAGGTCGTCGGGGTGTGCGGCTGCAAGTACCACTGGTTTGGGTAGAAGGTGTCTCCGGCCGCTTCATACGCACAGGGGTCCTGTGTCCAGGCACGGACTACGCCGGCGGGCTTGGCCAGTTCTACGGCGTGAATGCCCGCCATCATCGCGGCCAACGCAGGCATCGAGTGGCATGGCTGAACCGTTGCCACATAGGTTCGGAGTAGTCTCGGCATCACGCGATCGCTATCCGTCACGGGATCTTCGCCGGGAGATCGACCGACCTTTCTCAGCCGAATCACCCCGAGTTGCTGCAGAGCGGCATACAGAGTGGAGTCCGGATGGACCAGCTCAGGCAAAGTACAAGTGAAGGATCCCCGTGGATAGCCCAGGGATCCACGGGCGGGGACAAAGGTGAACGAATCGACAGCGTAAGCGCCTTCACGAGGATCGGCAGGCGAGGAGTCCACCGCAATGGCCACGAGCGAATCCGCAGCGGTTCCCCCAGGGCGTCGTAGGAGTACCGACCGGGGGGCGGAGCGGGGGGGGAAGACGAACGTCCAGAGACAGGAGGTCGACGACGTCTGCTGGGCGCATGTGGGCTCGAAGCGATCTCCATCCAGATCCAGAACGACCTGACGGAGCCCCTCAGTCCCCCCCGAGGTGAGAAAGGTCCATCGTCCCCATCCTGCGTTGATGAACGATGGCATGACCTGGAGCGACGGAGTCTCTTCAGCGGGGGAGTCTGGCCCAGACGGCCCGTTCGGCGGCACGCCTTCAGTGCCCGCATCGGCGGCTGCGGCCTCGAGGGGTGGACACAACGGTCCTCCGGTGGTCCCGATTGCCAACTTCCCATACCCCGCAATCGTATCCTCCTGCGCCGGAAACGCGTCGTCGATGAACCTCCCCCCGTGCAACGGGTGCGGGATCAGCTCGACGGTCGTGGAGTTCGGGATCTCCTCGTTCTCCGCGTAGGCGTAGCCCGCAAACCAGTAGCACTCCGTGAGCGCGCCGGTCTGCGTCTCCGTCGTCCAGGTCTGGGCGGTGCCCGTTCCGGACGCCGGCCACGTACCGTCCGGCAACTCGAAGTCCGCGCAGCTCCCCCGAGCGGCCAGGATGAACTTCGCCGGGTCGTAGCTGATGCCGAATGAGAGCCCCTTGAGCCGCGGACTGCTTTCCGGCGGGAATGCCGCCAAGGCGTGGAAGACGATCTTCTTGCCTGGCTCCCAGGGCACGCTCGTCACCGCGTGGGAGCAGGAGTCCAGGCCGGCCATGCCGCAGTAGTTGGAGATATCGCTCGTGAATGTGAGGGATGGGTTCGCGTGCAGGATCAGGGTACCGCCCTCGTTGGGGCCGGCGAAGGCCGGGCCGGCGAGCCAAAGCAGCAATCCGGCGCAGGCACAGAACGCGAGCATTCGGGTCATCATCGCGGACCTCCTCGTGAGTGAAGGAGCGCACGGGCCAGGGAACGGGTGGTGGAGGCGTAGAGCGCACGGACGGAGCGGGGTGGCCCCAGCGATGCGGGCCCTGAGCCCGGTGAAGAACGGGGCAATACTCGCCATCGACGTTCTCCTTGACCCCCTCACCTGCCCCGAAGGCGAGAGGATCAGCGGAACGAACACTGCGGTCGCGGCAGAAGACGCCTGCTCAACGACCGCCGAAAGCCTACTCCCGAGAGTGAGGGCTGTCAATGCTGGTCTCAAGAGGCTTCTCGGCGCCGTATGCAGCCCCGCAGGACGACACCGTGGACCGCCGGACTCCGGATCCCTGCGCCACTGCCGACCTGCTCGACATGTCCCTCAACCGGTCCGCCGACGCCCCGAATTCGTAAACCGTCCGCCACGGCCCCCCGCGCCGGACGCGGTTGTTCACCACTCGCCGATAGAGAGTCGAGAGTCAGAGAGTCAGAGGCGTTATCGACCCGATTCCGGCTGTCCGCCGGATTCTCTGGTGAACGCACGTCACCCGCGTCGTCGTCGCGCTCGCGATCACGCACTCGCAGAACTCGCGCCCACCTGCGGATGTGGAAACACTCCGTGGGTCTCTGCCGCCGAGGTCTTCTTCTACATCTCGGCTCACGCAGTTTCGTATCCGAGCGAACCGCCTCCCCGTACCGAACGCGAACCTGTGTCCTTCCGGTGTACAGGCAGGAAGCCCGGAACCGACACCGTCCTGGGAACAGCGCCTATACCATCAGCGACGGGGAGCGGCAACTCCAACGCCTCCGAGACAGCGGTTCCGCGTTCCCTTACGTCCCGAAATGCCGCCCGCTCTCTCGCTCGCTGATGTGACAGTCGTCGCGTGGAGGCCGCTGATCAAGCCTGGACCGTCTGCCTCACTCCACGCAGACCAGCCGCAGCATCTGCTCTTCGCTTCCGGCGCGAACCCGCAGGAGGTAGATCCCCCTGGAGAGCCGGGGCGAGAGGCGCAGCGCATGCTCCTGCCCCGGCGCGAGGCCCTGACCCAGCAGTGCCAGCCGCCGGCCTCCCAGGTCGTACAACTCGACGTTCGCGGGCGACGTTCCCTCCGGCAGCACCAGGCGCACAGGCTGGCCGGCGCGGGCGGGGTTGGTCACCGACAGGACCGGCTCGCCGGCCGGATCGGGCTCCACGATCCCTCCCGCCGTGGCGGGCCAGAGCGCCACGTCGACCGTTGTCCACGTGCTCCCGCTCACCGTGACCGGCACTGTTTCAGTCAGGTAGTCGCGACGGCTGACACTCAGGGTGTACGAGCCGTTCCCGGTCAAGCGGAAGAACTGCCCGAAGTGGACCTCGGTCAGCCGAGGCCCGACCTCGGGAGCGTGCAACTCGGCGATCTGCACCTCGGCCACCAGCGGCGCGCCCGTCAGGGCATCGGTGACCCGACCGCGGATGCCCGGACCATTGACGACCCGGTCGAGCACCCAGGTCGACCCGCGGGCCACGCGCGCGGCGATCGTGTCAACGACGGCACCGGTCCACCAGAGGTGGTCGGAGATCTCCATCTCAAAGGCAAGAATGCCGGTGCGCCCGTAGATCCAGTTCTGCTCTTTCGGCAGCGTGTCGTAACCATAGATGGTGTGGTACGACTGGTTCTCTTCGTTCCGCGTGGCGGCGGCCCATCCGGACGCGAACGCCTGGGCAACCTCGAAGTCCGGGCTCTGACCCCAGCCATGGGTGCTGACCCAGGGATAGATAACGTAGCTGGCCCAGGAAATCGTTGCCGGGGAGTGATAGTCGATGACCAGGATCGGCCGCTCCGCCACCACGAAGTTCCGCATGAGTCCGGTTTCGGCTTCCGACCAGGGCAGCGGTCCCTTGTAGTAGTCGTCCGACGGATTGGTGCTCGGGTCGTCCTGCCAGAACCAGTCCCAGTTGCGGTTCAGATCGACCCCGTCATCGGGGAAGTCGGGTTCACCGTTGTGATTGTTGTCGCGAAGCGTCTTGCGCCACTGGTCCCAATTCGCGGCGCCGCTGAATACGTACCCATGGCCGTCGGGATTCAGGACCGGGATGAACCAGAGCTCCAGGCTGTCGACCCGGGCGGTGACGGCGGGATCGGAGCCATACCCCTCGAGCAGCGCGGCCATCTGCCGCATGATCGCGCCGGTGCCGTTGCACTCGTTGGCATGCTGGGCGGCATGGAAGATGATGGCCGGCTCCGCTTCGTTCGTCGCCGCGTTGTCGGAGATCCGGGCCATCGGAATGAGCGTGCCCTGTCCGCTCAAGCCTAGGCTTTGCTGGTGAAAGATCTCAGGATACGCCGCCGACCAGGCGTCGAACGTGGTCCGGATATCCGCCAGTCGCCAGTAGCTGGAGTCCGGCTCCTGGGCTTGCGCCGGCAATGGCGCGCCGGCGGCCAGAAGCCCAGCGCCGGCCAGCAAGAAGACCGCGGTCAGGATGCCGCGGCCGGGACGAGGCTCATTGCGGATCTGCATGCGGGTTCGTCTCCGAGGGGGCTGAGGTCGGGTGATGGTGTGCAATCGCTCCCGATACGATGATACCACATCGTCCGGGGTCTTCGCCTCCAGGTGATGGAACTCCCGGGTGCCGACCGGCTGAACCGTGCGGATTCCCGTCCCGTGGGGAGCCCGAGCGAGCGCAACGCAGCAGCTGCAGGCAGATCCGGCACCGCAGCAGGGCGCTCATGAATAGTCCGGGTTAGGCCCCTACCGCGTCGTGATCACCTTCCCGGAGGTGTAGTCGAGTTCCGACCCCCATACACTGTGCGGGATCGAGAAGACCACCAGCGTGAGCAAGGCCGCCGCCAGCACCCAGAGGCGGGCGCGTCCGACGCCGCCCCGCTTCCCGGCGCGGCGGACGAGATACCAGGCCGCCAGCCAACCGGAGACCGCGAACAGGGTCTTGTTGTCCGTCAGGTCCCAACCGATCGGGATCCCGGTCCAGGCCTTGCCGAACGCGAACCACTGCATCAGCGGTCCGAAGACAAACCCTCCCACCGCGAGCAGACCCAGCGCCCGAAGCGCCAGGCGCGTCGGATCGGCGCCGCGGCGCAGCGCCTCCAGACCCGCGCGGTTCGACCAGAGCATGCCCAGGAACATGAGCAGGACGTGCGGCACGATGATCGCCATCGGTACGTGCCCGGTGAACCGGAGGACCACCGGCCCCCCGGCCGGCACGGCTACCGCCCCCGCCGGAACGTCCTCGGCCCGAAGCGGCCGCATCGCCCAGGCCTCCGCCCTGTCCTCATCCGACCGGTCATCCTCGGCGGCGTACAAGTGCACCCGGTAGGCGACTTTCCCGCCCCTGGGCTGAACCGGAATCTCTCCGACAAGCCGGCCGCCCTCCTGCCGCATGGGGGAGAAAGTCCAAGGGTCGTCCGTGTTCTGCCGCCGTTGCATCAGGATTCCGCGCACCGACGACGGAAGCGCAGGACGGCGCGCGTCCGCCTTCCGGCCGGACAGCATCTCGCCCAGCGTGGGCATGGAGGACGGAATCTCGACCCGATAGCTCTCCGGGGCCGGATGGCTCCGCTTGAGGCGGTAGCGAAACGTCTCTCCCGCAACTTCGGCCACGCCGCGCACCGGGCGCGTCGGACCGATCTGTCGCTGATACACTACCGCCGTGATCGTGATCAACCCCGCCAGGATCCAGAGAAGCGCAGAGCGCCCGCGCCCCGGCCGTGTCGTGGTCTGGTTCACCTCGTTCGACTCCCATCGGTTGGCCGGTCCACCGCTTCGTGGTCTTGCACCGTCCCGAATGTAGCATGCCCGTGTGATCTACAAACCACCCTGAAAACAACTCCGACTTCTCGGGAGAAACGCCCGCCGGGTGCGCCGGACGCCGGGCCCTGATCCGGTGCCGGAGAGGGCCAACTTGCGCCCCGCCCGGAGCGGTGCTATTCCTACCCGTCATGGTGAACCTCCGATCTTGCCCGCGGCCTGACCGCGCCCTGGCGCGCCACGGCTCCCTCCGAAAACGCGCTTTCCTTGCGGCAATGATGCTTCTGTCGTCCGGAGCGTTCGCCGCGCCGGACTCCGGGTCCACGCCACCGCCTCGCCCCGGCCCCACGCTCGCCGTCGAGGACACTCTGCGCACGCGCGCACCCGAGCCATTGCCCGAAGTCCTGGTGACCGCTCCCCGCCAGACGCTCGACGAGATCCTGCGCCGGGTGGCCGAGGGCGAGGCGTACCGGGACTCGCTGATCCGCGACCAGGCGTACACCCTGTTCTTCCGCATGACCGGTCGTGACTCCGAGAAAGACGCGCTGGACCGGAGCGAACCCTACCTCGAAGTGGCAACGCGGATGTACCAGAAGCGGCCCGGCAAGGAACGAGTCGTACCGCTGCGGTCCTGGTCGCGTTACGACGACCCGGACAGATCGGGCGGGGGACGGCTCGAGGTCGATATCGACGGCGCCAGCAACCAGGACCAGCGCGGCCCCGAGAACCGGGAGGGGGGCGACAAGAAGGACGGGGAGCCCCGGAAGAGCAGCGTGCGGGTCTCGTTCGACACCGGAATGGGCGAAGCGTTCGTCGGCTTTGCCTTTGATCCGAAGACGCGCGGGCGCTATCGCTTCCGAATCGAGGACCGGATCCTCATCGACGATCAGGTCATCTATGTGATCTCTTTCGCGCCGAAATCGCCGCTCGACGTCTTGCCGAGCGGCCGTGCCTGGATCAACACCAACGACTTTGTGATCCTGCGGGAGGAGTTCTCCTACCGCGACCGTTCGCCCGCCCCGCTCTTCATGGAGTCGCTCGACTCGTGCGTGCTCGAGCGGACCCGGATCGACGGCCGGCACTGGGTTCTTTCGCGGCTTCTGGCGCGCGTGACGCTGACCGGCCCGATCCGTCTGGTGGGCCGGATCTCCGGCACCCGGCTTCCGAAGGTGGCGGACTTCACCATGTCCTGGAGCGACTGGATCATCAACGGCGACATTCCGGACTCGCTCTTTGCGCCGGCCGCATCCTCGAGGGCCAGGTGACGGCCCGGCGGACTCGAAGGCTTCGTCCGCGCCTGGCAACCGGGATCGTGTGGATCGGGCCGGCCGGGAGGGCGCGCGGCGGAGCGGCGTTCCTGGCCGCGCATCTCCTCCTGGTTCTCTGCGGCGCGCGGCCGGTCCTCGCCCAGGCTTCGTCGGATCCCCTTGCTCCATTCCTGCGGGGACTGGCCGACTCGACCGACGCTCTCTTCGGCCGCGATGCCGCGTCTTTCGACACGACCGGCATCGATTCGCTCATCCTCGTCCGGGGATCGATCCGGCCCGCTTCCATGGTGCCGTCGCGGCCGGGGATTCACCCCTATCCGGTCGTCGGATTCCACCGGGCCACCGGCTTTGTGGCCGGCGCCGGCGGGTCGCGGCCGATCCATCGCAGCGGGTCGATCGACATCCGGGGCAGCTACGGCTTCGCGCACCAGGAGGGGAGGTACCGCTTCGCGCTCTCCTGGCCGGTGACTCCGGCCTCCCTCCGGCAGCGGGGGGCACTCGCCGTCCGGCTCGCCTACGCGCGCGAGACGATCCCCTTCGCGTCCGAACATGCCACCCCTTTCTCCAGCGCACTCTCGGCCCTCTGCACCGGGCTCGACCAGCAGAGCGTCTACGAGCGGCGAGGAGGCTCCGTGGAACTCTCCTGGGGCGAGGCAAGCCGTTTCGCCACGATCGGGTGGCGGGCGGCGCGGGATCAATCGATGGATCGCGCGACGACATTCAGTTTGTGGGGAGCCGACAGTCGCGTGCCGGGGGTCACCCCCGCCCGGGGCGGTTCGTATGCCGAAGGCTTCATCCGGCTGGCCTTCACGCGGGCGGGCCTGTCTCTCGCCGGCGCAGAAGGGCAGTTCACCTCGCGCGCGCGCTGGCGCGCCCGGCTGGCGGCGGCACAAACCGCGGTCCTCCTCGGTTGCGAGGCCCACCTTCAGGCCGAGGCGGGCATCTCCGCCCGCCCGGGCCCGGCCCAGAATCGCTTCGAGCTGGGCGGCCCGCTCGCAATCCCCTCGCTGCGCTTCGGCGACGAAGCCGGAAACCGTCTCCTTCTCGGCAAGATCGAGCTGGTTCACGGGATCGATCTGATACGGACCCTGCGGGTGCCGTACCTGAGATTCATGGTGCTGCATCCGGCGATCTTCGCGCACGGCGCATCTGTCTGGACTTCCCCGGATGGAGACTGGTCCGAGCCACCCGCCGAGGCGTGGCGCGGGGCGGCCGGATTCGCGCTGGTCGACATCCCCGGCTATCCCACGCCCGAAACCTACATTCGCATGCAGATGGCCTGGCCGGTGGGTCGAGAGGGCGGCACGGCGCGGTTCAGCGCCTCGATCGGCCGCCGGTTCGACCTGATTCCGAAGCGGTAGACGCCCCTCGGCCGCGGCAGCCTCCCTCTCGCGGCGGTGGCCCGATCGAAGCCGAGCTCCGAGCAACTCCGGCAGGCTGATGGAAAGCGCATGCTGCTGGAAAGCCCAGACCGCCGAAACGCCCAGGCTGCCGGCTACGGAGACGCCCGCAGGAGCCGGTGGCTCCACGCCTTGAGCAGCACGGCGAGGCCGAGCAACACTCCCCCGGTCACCTGATGCGCCGTTCTCACGATCATTTCGTACGCCGGCGGGGGAACCTGTCCGCGGGCGAAACCCCGAACGGCCAGCGCGGCGATCCCGAGCACCACCTGACCGCACACCAACCAGAGCACGCCGCGTCCGAGCCGGCGGATCACCGGCTGACCGTGCGGAAGACCCGCGGCCCGGGCGCCGGCGGCGACGGCAACGACCAGCACCACGGTGGCCATGGTGATGTGCAGCAGGAGTCCCCGCGCCAGATGCCGCTGGATCGCGCCGAGGACCAGCTGCACCAGGAGACTACCGACTAAAAGTCCGCTGAGCGCGCGATCGGTCGAAGCCGAAGGTGTGATCGGGGGCCGGTGATCCGACTTCCAGAGGGCACTTGTCACCGCCGCCAGCAAGACCAGGAGCCCGAACACCAGTTGGGCGGTCACGCCATGAACCACGCGGAGAGCCAGGCTCCGGCCGGTCTCGGCGGTCGCCGTCACCACCTGCGCGGTCGCCTGGATCTCGGCCGTAGTCACGCGGAGTCCGCCCAGGACTCCCTGGAGGATGACCAATGCCAGCGCCCCGAGGACCAGCCACCGCACCCACACTCTCCGGTCGCCGCGCACCAGCTCGATTGCGAGCACCAGAGTCGTCAGCCCCACCAGCGACCCAAACAGCCGGTGCGCGTGCTCGTAGTAGATCCCGCCCGACATTCGGGAGAGCGGGTAGAGGAACATCGAGTAGCCAAACGAGCTTGGCCAGTCCGGCACATCGAGCCCGGCCTTCCGGCTGGTGACGAGCCCTCCGACCGCCAGGAGGCTCAAGGTGGCGAACGCCGCCACCGCCGCGAAGGCGCCGGTCCAGTCGATCGGGGCCCCGCTCTCATCGCGCCGGAAACGCCGGCCTAGCCAACCGCCGCAACCGCCGAGCGCCGCACCGGCGAGCAGGGATCCGGGCAGCCACCAGAACACCGAAGGACGCACGCTCTCGCCGGGTTCGCCGGTCAAGAGGCTTCCCAGAACCAGGAGGTTCAACACCGACGCGAGCAGCCCGACGCGCGCTCCCAGCGTCGCGTTCCGGGGCACCCATCGCCCGGCCAGAACGCCGCCGGCAAGCAGACATACCAAGAGCAGGAAGACCAGGAGAGGGCCCGGCACCCAGACGGGCGGGATGCGGCAGGTGTAGCCGATGACCCACATCACGACGGTCGTCCCGAAGCCGAGAGCGAGCACCGGATGCCCACTTGCGGCAGGAGCGGACGAGAGGGGCGGATCGCCCGCCACCGGCGTTTCGGTCCGACCGATGATCCCCGTGCCTGGTGACATTCCCGATCTCCTCGATGACGGTGCGATCGATCGTCTCCGCGTGGCCCGCTCCGATTCCGTCGGTCGCACCGCCGCAGGGCGACGAAAACCGGCGCCCGAGCTTGCTCCCCTGCGGCGCCGGGAGCATGGTATCGGCTTCGGCGAGAGGTTACCATCACGCCCGGAAGATCGACCCCCGCATCGAAAGGAGGGATGACCGGAGAGGGGTCTCTGGCGATCGACTTCGACGCCGAGTCCCGCGCTGGTCCCATCGAGAAAAGCGATGAACAGAGAGAAGCGCCGGCCGATGCATCCGTATCTCGAGCTGGTGAAAGCCCGACTCTCGCTGCTCGTGGTCGCGACGACCGCGGCGGGGTTCGCGCTGGCCACCCGGGATGCTTTCGATCCGGATCGGTTCTTCTGGACGATTCTGGGCACCGGGCTGGCCGCGGCGGGGGCCGCAGGATTCAATCAATGGATTGAAGTCCTGCCGGACAGCCGGATGCAGCGGACGCGGACCCGGCCCCTGCCCGCGGGGACGCTGAGCCGGCGGCACGGGTTCTTCGCCGCGTTGCTGGCGGCCGCCTCCGGTGTCGCCGTCCTCGCCGCCAAGGTCAACCTGCTCACGGCGGGGCTGGGGCTGTTGGTCATCCTGCTCTATACGCTGGTCTACACGCCCCTCAAACGAAGCTCCCCACTCTGCACGATCGTCGGCGCGGTGTGTGGCGCGATCCCTCCGGTCATGGGCTGGACGGGCGGCACCGGCGGCTTCGGCCTGGGGGGATGGATCCTCGGAGGCATCCTCTTTCTCTGGCAGATCCCGCATTTCCTGGCGCTGGCGTGGCTCTATCGCGAGGACTATGCCCGGGGCGGGTTTCGCATGCTTCCCGCCATCGACCCGACCGGCAGGGTCACCAGTCTGCTTGCCCTGACCTATATCGTGCCGCTGCTGCCGCTCTGCCTATTCCTCGTGCTCCTGGGGCTTGCCGGGCCGATCTTCCTGGCCGGCTCGCTCGTCCTCGGGACCGCCTTTCTGTTGCTCGCCGTACGGCTGTGGCGGGATCGCGATCCTCGCCACGCGCGGCGCCTCTTCCTGGGGAGCATCGTCTACCTGCCGCTCTTGCTGATCCTCCTGCTCGCGGACCGCGGACCCGCCGTGGGCATGGCGGCTGCAGAAATCGCCATCGGTCCCGCACCCGTGGCGGAGACGCCTCCGGCGCGCGCCGCGCGTCCAACGCCTGCGTCTGCCGCGACCGAGCCGCCGGCACGGGCTGTCGCACCGCCGCCGGCGCGCGATGTAGCGAAGCCGCCGGAGGGACGCGGTCGCGGATCATCCCGGCCGGGCGCGGCCCCGAACCCGGCGCTCTCCCTCCCGTCGCCCTCCGGCAACACCGAGGTCTTCGTTCCTTGAGCGCTTCAACGAGGTCGCCGGGACCACTCACCTTCCGCTCGGGTGGCGCGGTCCTGCTCCTCGCTCTGCTCCTCGTCGCGGCGGCCTCACTCTGGCGCATTCAGGATCTGCGGTCCTCCCGCGGCTCGCGGGCCGTCGGGGACGGCCGCCATCCCGCAACCTACGGCTTCGATCTCCGCGAGGCGCGCGTCCCGGTTGACCTGGTCGTCGCGAGCGGCCTGCCTCGCGATGGACTGCGGGTGCTGGACGACCCGCCGGCCTGGCCGACGGCGCGGGTCGACTCGCTCGCCCGGGTCCGCCGTGGCAAATACCTGGTCCCCAGTGACCGGGTCATCGGGGTGACGCGGAACGGCCGGTCGCGGGCCTACCCCATCCTCGCGCTCAACTGGCACGAAGTCGTGAACGACACCTTGGGCGGCTCTCCGATCCTGATCACCTACAGCCCGCTCTGCGATGCGGTGGCGGTGTACGACCGAAGCGACGGCGGCGGCGGCGATCCGGCCCCGCTCCGCTTTGGGCACAGCGGGCTGCTGTACAATTCCGATCTGCTGCTGTACGACCGCCGCCCCGGGCACGCCGGCGAGAGTCTCTGGATCCAGCTCACCGGCGAGGCGATCAGCGGCCCCGCGTCGCGGGCCGCGCACCGCCTGCGCTCGCTCCCGTGCGCCCTGCTCTGCTGGGAAGACTGGAAGCGCGGCCACCCGGAGACGACCGTCCTGGCCCGGGACCCGGCTCTTCAGGCGCAGTACAAGCGGGACCCCTACGTCAGCTACTACGGAAACGACCTCCTGCGCTTTCCGGTACGGCCGGTGCCTTCCTCGGTCGGGCGGCTCCGCAAGACGCCCGGCCTTGTGCTGGAGTCGAGTGGACGTACGGCGTGGTTTCCGATCGAACGGTCGGTTGGGGCCGAGCCGTCGGCGGGCGCGCCGCCGCAGTCGCGGCGCGTCTCCTGGAACGGAATCGCGTTGCGCTTGTTCCATCGCGGGCAGCCGCCCACCGCGTGGATCGAGCCTGACGACGCGTTCGTGGCGAGCGAACCGGCCGGCCGTCGCCCCGGCGGCGTCCCGGAAGGAAACATCGCCTTCTCCGCTCCTGCCCCCCACGCCGCACGGACCGACATCGGCGGTGGATCGCCCGGAGAGGAGTCACGCGGTTTCACGCCTGGCCCGGGTCCGCGATCGATCGAACTGCCGGCGGTCCGGTACGCCTTCTGGTTCGCCTGGTACGCCATGAGCGGCGGCCAGGCGGAAGAAGGCCGCTGGGTCGAGTCGAGCGCCGGTCACTGACGGCGGCGAATCCGGACACCCGCCGCCCCGTCCGAGGCCTCTTCCGATGTTTCCGAGGCCGCCATGAACCTTGAAGATGTTCCCCCGGTTGTCCGCGCCAAGGCGTTGGCGGCCGGCGCCGCAGCCTGGCTGGCCGAGCTCCCCCGGCTTGTCGCCGACCTGGAACGCGACTGGTCCATCCGGGTTGGCCGGGCTCTGGCCGGCGGCACCGAGGCGTTCGTCGCGGAGGCCACCCGCGAAGACGGAACCCGCGCGGTCTTGAAGCTGATCATCCCCCGCGACGGCGACGCGGCCCGCAATGAGATCACGGTACTTCACCTGACGAACGGCGACGGCTGCGTGCGGCTGTACCGAGATGACCCGGCCCGCGGCGCGCTCCTGCTCGAACGACTCGGCGCATCGCTGTCGGAACTCGCCTTCCCGATCGCGCGGAGGCACGAGATCCTCTGCGCCGCGGCCGCGCGGGTGTGGCGCCCCGCACCCGACTGCGGACTGCCGAGCGGGGCGGAGAAGGGCCGCTGGCTCGTCGAGTTCATCACCCACACGTGGGAAGCGCTCGACCGGCCTTGTTCCGAGCGCGCGGTGGAGTACGCGCTGGACTGCGCGGCGCGCCGCATCGCCGCGCACGACGACGAGCGCGCGATGCTCGTGCACGGCGATGTCCATCAGTGGAACGCGCTCCAGACCGGCGGCGGCTTCAAGCTGATCGACCCGGATGGCCTCCTGGCCGAGCCCGAGTACGACCTCGGAATCATCATGCGCGAGGACCCCGCCGAGCTCCTGGAGGGCGATCCGCGCGGGCGCGCCCGCTGGCTGGGGCAGCGCACCGGTCTGGACGCAACCGCGATCTGGGAGTGGGGCGCCGTCGAGCGGGTGTCGACGGGGCTGCTCCTGACCAGGATCGACCTCCAGCCGGTCGGCCGGGAAATGCTGGCGGCCGCAGACCGGGTCTGCCTGGTGTGATTGCGCCGCGGGTCAGGCTATCCATCCGCGGTGAAGACCCTTCCCCGCCATGATGAAGCGCCCGGCCAGACCTTCTCTCCGTGGGCCTGCTTACCACCGGCCTTCTCTCCGAAGGCGTTCACTTCGATGCGGCGCCGAGACGACCGCCTGTGTTAAACTCTGGATGCTGTTGAGTCTACCCACACGGAGTCGACCCCCATGTTGTCTCGCCCCCAGCCACCTCCGGCAGCCTTGCGCCTGGCGTTCCAGAATATGATCGATGGCGCCGCCGCCGGCCCCCGGTACTCGCTGGCGGCCGCCATACGGGTCGCAGCCCGCACCCGGGCTCTGGCCGGCATCCCGACCCGGGCCGGTGTCCGGGCTCTGATTGGCATTCTGGTGGTTCTGGCCTGGTCCGGGCCGGCCTCCGCCGCGACGCCGACCTGGAACCCGTGGGGCAAGGAGAGTCCCGAGCCGTACGGCTACGATGTCACCACCGCCGCGGATCAGCCGCTGGGCGTCGAGAACCCGGAAGATCCTCCCGCCCGCCTCCCGGACCCTCCGCCGTCGGACCCGCGGTTCGCAGTCCTGACTGTCGCCACGACCGTGGACCGAACCGCCTACTCGTGGTTCGGCCGGATCACGGTCACCGCCGACGTCCAGGCGGAGGGAGTCCCCGCCCCCGACTGCGATTCCGTGGTGGCGATCTCCGCCGCGAACCCGCGAGTTCGGGCCCATCTGGCCGACGACGGCATCGCTCCCGATGTCGCGGCCGGGGACAGCCGGTACAGCGGGTATTTCGACATCGGCGCCGGGGAAGGCGAAGCCCGCCCCACCGGGAGCTACACGGTGACAGCCACAGCCTATCGGGGCGTTGAGAACGGATTCGACGATTCCGCCTCCTTCTCGCTCTTCAGCGTCCGCCGCTGGACCGGTATCTCCACAACCGACCTTCCCGATCCATCCGATCAGTACACGGCGTTCTTCGTGACCCCAATCGGTCCCGGCCTGGGCTTCCATCACGAGATCCGGGACTTCGGTCTGGTGCGTTCCACTTCTGTGGCCAACGCCCAGATCCGCATTCCGGTTCTCCCGCGCGAGAACGCCCTCTCCGGGCTACTGGTCACCGGCACCGGCGTGTCCGATGTCGCGGTTCGAGACAATGTGATCGAGTTCACCTGCGATCTGACCGGCGCGACCGTCCGGCGCGTCACCATCGAGTTCGACGCCCCGAGCGACCTCGCCGCCACCCGAATCGACCGGTACCAGACCGGTGACATCGCCCTGCGCGATTTCCGAAACGGCTACCAGGTCTGGAACCGGTACATCTCCACGGCGATCCTCGGCTCCGGATACACCTCGCCGCACGGCCCCGGGTGCATCGTCGACCTGCATGCGACCGATCTCGCGAACGGAAGCTCGCACACGCTGGACTGCATGGAGCGGGTGGCGGTACATCTCGACAACGCTGCATTCAATGACGGGTCCGGCACCTACCCGAGCAACATCAAGTGGGGCGGCGACGCCCTATCCTGGATGGAGGGAGCGGACCTCTCTTCGTTGCGATTCCGCTTCCTCTCCGGCGGCGGGTACGGGCTCGCGAACAAGGTAGCGGTCGACCGCCGGGTGGAGTTCTACTCCGAGAGCCGTTTCTTCCGGCATCGCTATCTCCTGCGCAACATCGACACCGCGGGCCACGACTTCGACTTCGTGTGGGGCCGGGAACAGTGGCTCTACGGCAGCGCGGCGGGCTCGGACCGGGAGGACGGAGATCGGGGCCTCCTGCCGAATGACGCCGCTTCGTACGGTGGCGAGTACGGCTTCGGACCGGCCCAGATCGACGGGAACTGGTTCGCGGCGTTCGACCAGTCGTCCTTCTACTCCCTCGGAGTGATCCTGCCCGGCCGGACCGCGGAGGCGATGCCGACCCGCGCCTACTTCCTTTGCGATCCCCCGCTCGGCAACTTCACCGGAGAGTACCCGATCATCCCCGCGGGCACGTGCGCCGATATGGCAAACCTCTTCTTCGAGAAGCAACTCGGCGTCCTCGCTCCCGGCGACTCGGCAGCCTACGAGTTCTACATGTGGGGCGGATACGGCCACAACCGCCAGGAGCTGACCGACCTCCTGGAACAGGACGCCGGCACCATCGCCGGTGGCTTGAGCTCTGTGGAGTCGCCGCCATCCGGGGAGGCATCTGCACCGTTCCCGGACCGCGACCCGGAGCGGTTCCTCGTCGCCGCCCGCCCCACCCCCTTCTCCGTCTCCACGGAGATCGCCTTCGTGCTGCCCACCGCCGCCCCCGTATCGCTGACCGTCTTCGACGCGAGCGGGCGTCGCGTGATCTCGGTGCTGGAACGCGCCCTTCCGGCCGGACGCCACACGATCTCCTGGGACGGCTCCGACGCTCGGGGCCGGCCGGTGCCGGGAGGCGTCTACTTCATCCGGCTGGATGCCGGCGACCGGGTGAGGGTTGCCCGGGTGGTCGTGCATCGCTCTTGAGCTCACCCGTCACGATCGTCTCCACCCGATCTTCGCGGTCCCGCCGTCGAAGCGCCTCCACCAGATCCTGAGCGGTCCGTTCCGCCTCACATGTCCCCACCTTGCTCAGGAAGACGGCGACCGACGAATCCCCTCCGACCCGCTTCAGATAGCCGTCCGGATGGAAGACGATTTCGGCCACATCCTCGGGGGACAGGCGGGCCCCGGGCGGCAGACCCAGACGTTGGCCGAAGAGCGCCGCGCGGTGCACGTAGCGCTCGTGCAACGGCTGCCCCACGCAGTCGACGCCAATGACCACGACCACCAACTGCGCGCGGCTCGAAAGCACCGGCTCGTGATCCAGGTGGGCCTTGAGCGAACGTCCGGCCGAGCCGTCGGCCTCGACCAGCAGGTGGCCCGCAACCCCGGCCTCGGCCAGGGCGTCGATCTGATCCGGCCGGAATCCGACCAGCTTCTCCCCGGCGGCACGGTCGGCCGGCCTCTCCGTCCATACCGCCGACGCCAAGGTGACGTGCCGATGCTCCGCGATCTCCCCCGGGAGCCGCGCGATCAGACTGGAATCGAACGGCGCAACGATGACCCGGCGCGACTGGCCCGGATCCGGAAAGAGGATCTTCGTGCTCGTGGTGGTCAGGACGGTGCCGCGCGAAGACTCCAGCCCGCGCGCCAACGCGAACATGAGCGAGGTCTTGCCCCCTCCGCCGATCAGGGAGACGAGGCGATTGCGCTTCAGCGCGAGCGCCTCAATCAGGTGCGCCGGATCTGACACGGGCATGGCGGATCACGATTTCGAGGACGCTCCCGCTGATCGTCCGGGCCTTGTCCGACAAGGTGTGGCAGAAGGAGGGGTCGCCGCGCGGGTCGATATCCCCAAGCTTCTGGCCCGCGCCGACGTCCGTGTCCGTCGCCAGGAGGCCGCGGATCACGCCGGAGATCCCGGCGGGGATCGTCGCCGGAGACGCCGCCGGCGGCGGAGCATGCTCAGCGATCGACGCGGCCTTGGCTTCGACCCGGGGCCCGCCTGCGGTCACCTCCCCGACGACGTCGCCGGCGCGGACCCGCTCGCCGATCTCCCGGTGGGTCACAAACCGCCCGGCGCGCGGAGCCAGGAGCACCCGCTCCCGGGTGTAGCCGTTGATTTCGCCTGGTTGACCCGTGTTGCGGGCGGCGGGCCCTTTCGTGATGATGCGGCCCAGGTAATGGCCTCGATGCGTCTCGACCACGTAGTGCACGTCGCGTCCCGCGATCAGTCCCGGACCCAGGCCGATGACCAGATCCGCGTCGCGGCAGTGATTGTCCAGATTCATCTTCAGCAGCCGTCCATCGACGATCACATCGGGATTCCAGGCGGCCTGCAGCCGGCCCGCTGGATCGACGAAGACCGGGATGTGGCTCCAGTCGAACGTCGCGAGCGTCTCGGCCTGGGCGAGCTCGTGGCGGACCCCGCGCACGCCCTCGATTTCGATCTCGCCGCCTCGGATCGCGGTACAGAACGACACGGTTCTTCTCACCGCCGTCGGCCTCTCCAGCTCGGTCATCACCACGCGGAAGCCACAACGAAAGAGCCGGTGCGCGGTGGCCGACGCCTGCTCTCCGGCACCCTTGATGAGCACCTTGAGGGGACTGCTCCCCTCGCCTCTCGACGCGGGCGCGTACTCCGGCCCACCCTTTCGCGCGGCCGCCGACACTTCAGCAACGACTCACTGGTGCGCCCCGGTTCCGCGGAGCTCCGGCGCGGTCCGCAGATACTCGGCGAACCGCTCCGACAGGATCTGCGCGGAGGAGAGGATCGCCTCCGGGGTGCTCCCGTCCCGGAACGGAAGGACTCGACCGGCGGCCTTCAGAACCTCCCCGCGCGCGACAACCGTGTCGATCTCACTGCCGTCCGCCGCCCAGATCAGGTTCTCCATCACGTTGTCGAGACGGGTGGGAGTCAGATTGGGCCGGTCCAGACCGATCGCGATCCAGTCGGCCCGACGGCCCGGGACCAACTCCCCCTGGTTCTGACCCAGGATCCGGGCGGGAACGTTGGTGATCATCTCGAGAAGCTGCGGCGCGGGAAGGAGCGTCGCGTCCTGATGGAGAGCCTTCTGGTACTGGGCGGCGAGCCGGGCCGCGGCCAGGATGTTCTGATTGTCGGCCGAACCGGAGCCGTCGGTCGAGATCGCGACCGGGATGCCCGCCGCAATCATCTCCATCAGCGGCGGCATGCCCGATCCCAGGATGGTGTTCGCCAGCGGATTGTGGACGACGCGCGCGCCGGTGCGCGCAAGGATCTCGATGTCGCGGGGACCGCAGTTCACCTGGTGCGCAATCACGGTGTCTGCATCCAGAACGCCGATCGCGTCGAGAAACTCCACTTCGCTCAACCCCGGCTCGATCGATTCCGTAAACCAGCGCGTGGTGTGCGGTTCTTCCGCGCTGTGGATGTGAAAGAGGGTGCCGTGCTCCCGGGCCCAGGCCTTGAGCGGGATCAGCATCTCGCGGCTGTTGGAGAAGACCTGATCGGGCCCGGGACAGAAGCTCGTGCGCCGGAGCCCCGGAATGCGGATCGCGGCATCGAGCCGCTGAAGCGCATCCGCGGGCCGGTCCAGCGCCTCCCGGACATAGTGGCGGTCCTGGCTGCCGATCGCCACGATCATCGTCGTGCCGGCCGCCTCGTTGGCCGCCGCGATCTCCGCGCCGTGGTATTTGTTGAAGTTGCAATGGTGGACCAGGCAAGTCGTGATCCCGTAGTGGATGTCGCAGAGCCGCGCCAGGCGGTAGGTGACTCGATGCGGCGACTCCCCGAGTTCCCGCCCTAAGGCCTCCGCCTGCCGGCTCATGAAGGCGGTGAATGGATTGACGGCGTGGTCCAGCCAGGCCGTGAGCGGCTGATCCTTGGCGATCCCGATGATCGGCTGCTCGTGGTCGTGGCCGTGCGCCTTGACGAAGGCGGGCATCACAACCGCCGGGAGACGAGGAATCTCCTCGCCCGCCCGAAGCCCACCCCGCGCGCCCGGGGGGGCGGCGGTCCGCCCGCCCGGCGTACCCGGATCCGCCGCGGCGCGAAGACGGGCTTCTCCCTCGCCCTGCTCGCGCTGACCGAGAACCCGTAACGATGCGCCGTACGTGTCGATCAGACGCCGGCCGGTTTCCGGCGTGTAGGGGCCGACTTCACGGATGGTTTCGCCTTCGGAGAGCACGTAGCCGTCGGCAATCCGTTCGCCCCCGCGCGCCGCGTCCAGGGGGAGCACGAAGGCCGCGCGACAGACCAGGGGCCCCGGCGCCGTCATCGTCCGCTCCGCCCCCAGATCGCCGGCAGCCTGGTCATCGTCCCCTCCGTTCGCAGGTCGCGCGCGGCGCCGTCATCGTCCCCTCCCACCGGCACCGGCGCGCCGCTCGCTCATCGGTTGCCCTGGCCCGGCGGCGCGCCCAGGGCCGCCAGGACCTTCTCCGGGGTGAACGGCCAGGCGCGCAACCAGACGCCGATCGCATCGTGGATGGCCGCGGCAATCGCCGGGGCCGCGCCGTTGCAGGAGATCTCCGAGACCGACTTGGCCCCGAATGGCCCGAATGGGTCGCTGGTTTCCACCAGGACCGCCCGGAACTCCTCCGGCAGGTCGTGGATCATCGGCGCCTGGTAGTCCAGGAGGTTCGCGTTCAGACACCGGCCCTTCTCGTCCAGGACCATCCGCTCGGACAGGGAGTGGCCGATGGTCTTCAGCACCCCGCCGTAGATCTGGCCGAGAGCCAGCTCCGGATTGATCGGGGTGCCGCAATCCTGGAGGGCATGGTACTTCTGGACCTTGACCCGGCCGGTGCGCGTGTTCACCGCCACCTGGCAGAAGTGGGCGCCGTAGGGGAAGGCCGCCTTGTCCGTGGTATAGCTCGCCGACGCCGACAACGGACCGCTGCCGGTGCCCGACTGCGTGAAGCGGGCGATCTCGGCGTAGCTTACCGCGCCCGTCCGACCCCGGATCGTCGACGGGTACTCGAGAGCCAGATCCTCCCGCGGCTCCCGCAGCATGGCGGCCGCAGCCCGGAGCATCTTCTCCTTCAGGCCCTCGGCCGCCTGCAGGGCGGCATTGCCGGAGAAGAACGTCCCGCTCGAGGCATAAGCCCCGTCGTCATAGGGCGTCGCGTCGGTGTCGGCCGCGATCAACGCCACCTCGCCCATGGGCGCCTGCAGGCACTCGGCAACCATCTTCGTGGTCATGGTGTCGAGCCCGGTCCCCATGTCGGTGCCGCCGCTCAGGAGCATGAAAGTGCCGTCGCTGAGCAGGTTCACGGTGGCATTGGCGGAGTCGATGCCGGGCAACCCGGAGGCCTGCTGGATGATGGCCACGCCCTTGCCGATCCGGACGTCCGGGTCGCCGCTCTCCTCCTTCACCCCCCAACGGATCATCTCGGCGCCCTGCGTCAGCGCCGGCCCCAGACCGCAGCTCGACACGGCCTGGGGCGTGCCCTCGCGCCCTTCCCCCAGACAGCGCAGGATCTCGAGCATGGTGCCATCGCTCACCCGGTTCTTCTCGAGAAAGGCCAGGTGATCCATTCCCAGCTCCCGGGACAGCTCGGCGCAGGCGAGCTGCAGGGCGTACGATCCCTGCGGCGCGCCGTAACCCTGATACGCCCCGCAGGGCGGGACGTTCGTGTAGTAGGTGGTGACGTCGAACCGGACATTCTCGCAGAGGAGCAGCGGCAAGCTCTTGGAGCAGGCGTTCATCGGCACTGTCAAGCAGTGGGCGCCATAGGGGCCGGTGTTCGCCCGGACGTCCATCCGGATCGCGGTGAGCGTGCCGTCCCTCTTCGCGCCGAGCGTGACCCGGATCTTCATCGGGTGGCGCGTGCGCGAGGCGATGAACTCCTCTTCGCGAGTGAACTTGTAGAGGACGGATCGTCCGGTCACCCAGGTGGCGTAGGCCGCGACCTCCTCCAGCACGATGTCCTGTTTGGATCCGAAGCCGCCGCCGACCCGCTCCTTGATGACGCGGACCAGGTTCTCATTGATGCCCAGGACCCGCGAGACAATGCGGCGGATGTGCCACGGAACCTGAGTGGAGGCGTGGACGACCAAACGGTCGCCGTCCATTCGGGTGTAGACAACGTGCGGTTCCAGCGGCGTGCATTGCACCTGGGAGGTCTCGTACTCGCGCTCGATGACCACCTCGGCCGCGCGCAATCCCTGTTCGAGGTCGCCGATGCCGCCGGCCGCGCGCGCCGCGATGTTCCGGTGCGGGTCCGCGTGGATCGGGAACTGGTAGATGATCCGGCCGTCACGCGGGTCGGCCCGGCTGTTGTCCAGGTCGGCGGGGGCGCCGGTCACGTATTCGAGCACGCTGTGATGAAGGATCGGGGCGTCCGGCGCGGCTGCCGCCTCGACCGAGAGAACGGGCGGCAACACCTCATACTGCACCTTGATCTTGCGGATGGCCTCAGCCGCGATGGCGGGCGACTCGGCCACCACGGCCGCCACGCGGTCGCCCACATGGAGCACTTTCTGCCCGAACATCTTCCGGTCATAGGGAGAGGGCTCGGGGAATCCCTGCCCCGCCTGGTTGTAGTAGACGTCCGGGCAGTTGCGGTGAGTCAGGACCAGAACGACCCCCGGCGTAGCCTCGGCCTCGGCGGTATCGATCTTGCGGATGTAGGCGTGCGCGTGCGGCGAGCCCAGCATCAGGAGGTAGCAGGAGCCGGGCTGAACCATGTCCTCGACGAACGCCTTGTCTCCGCGCACCAGCCGGGGACCGTCGACTTTCAGCTCCACCTTGCCGACGACGCGCAGATCGTCCCGGAACTCCGGCGCCATCCCCCCCGCGTATTGCGGGTCCCGAAGCCGCCGGGCCGCAAGCTCGACCGCGGCGAAGTACTGCTCATAGCCGGTGCACCGGCAGAAGACGCCCGAGAGCGCATCCGCAATCTGGTCGCGCGACGGTTCTTTCTCGCGTGCCAGCAGCTCCTCGGTGGCCAGGAGCATGGCCGGGGTGCAGTAACCGCACTGGACGACACCCGCGTCCAGAAACGCCGTCTGGATCGCCGACAGATCTCGGGTCCGGGCCATCTGCTCGACGGTCCGGATCTCCCGCCCGTCGATCTGGGCGGCGCGCAGCAGGCACGAGTTGACGGTCCGACCCTCGAGGAGGATCGTGCAAAGGCCGCAACTGCCCTGGCCGTCGCAACCGTTGCGGATCGAGAGCAGGCCCAGGCGCCGCAGGAGGTCGCGCACCCGCTCTCCCGGATCGACATCGAGATCGCGGGGCGTCCCGTTGATGGTGACGTGAATCTTCATCCCCGCTCCCCCTCCAACTCCACGGCGGCCCGCAGGACCCGCGCCACCAGGACCCCGGCCTGGTGCTTGAGGTAAGGCGCGCCGGCGAGCGGCGTGGCCGCCGGTTTCACGCTTCGGCTGATCATGGCTTCGAGCTGGTCAACCGGAGGCAGAGGTCTCCCGTTCAGAGCCTCTTCCACCGCGGTCAGACGCACGACGCGGCCGGTGGCGCCCGACAACGCCAGGACCGGATCCTGGATGCCGGATCCCGGCCGCGCCAGCGATGCGGCCGCGCTCAGGAGCGATCGGGCGTTGGCGGATCCGCGCAGGTTGCCGCAGGCCGCCGGCCGGCCTCGGCCCGTCCGGGGGATGACAACGGCGGCGACCAGACCGTTTCGGACGGAGGCGACGGCGGACCCGAGGTAGTCGAAAATCGGAAGCATCCGCACGGCGCGCGGGCCCCGCAGCTCGACCAACGCTTCGAGCGCCACCAGCATCGGAAGAAGGTCGGAGTACGGAAGGTTGGCCGCCACATGCCCGCCGATCGTCGCCGCATTGCGGATGTTGCGGTTCACCACCTGGGCGACGGCGGAGCGCAGCGGCTCCGGAGTGCGTTCGTCGTCGATCACCCGCTGGAAGGTGCAGAGCGCGCCGAGGACGAGGTTTCCGCGCCGCTCGTCGATGCGATCGAGCTTGAGTCCCGCAAGGCTGATCCAATGGTCCGCGTGCAGGCGCGTGTCCTTGGCATTGGCCAGGGTTCCCCCCGCCAGATACGCAGAACGGCCGGCAAACCGTCGCTTCAGGCGGTGCGCCTCCGGGACGGTGCCGGGCCGGTGGAATTGTTCGTCCATGGTGGGACCCTCTCTGTGGCCGGGAGAACGCGGCACGCAACAGGCGATCGTACAGGGACACCTGCCGTCACAGAAGAGTGTTTGTGGGCGGATTTCCATCGCGCTTGGCCCCCTGATCCCTGCCGGTAGCGGCTACGGTCTCGACCATAGCATGCCGGGCGGGGGGTTGCGCGCGAGGCACGCGGCCATGCCGGCCGTCCCGCCCGCCCGGTCCAGGTCTGCAGACAGGCACGATCTGCAAGAAAGACGACGGCCCTCCCCGATTGGTAGAGGGCCGCCCCAGTCCGTCGCGAGCTGACAGGGTCGCTCCGTCTCACCGGATGAGCGTCAGTCGTACCGTTCCCGCAGTCCGGTTCGCGCGGAAGCGGGCCAGGTACACGCCCGACGGCAGCTCCCGTCCGCTCTCGTCTCGCCCGTCCCAGAGGAACTCGCCGCGGCCCGCGGGCGCGCGCGCCCGGGTGAGCGAACGCACCATGCGCCCCTGCGGATCAACGACCCAGAGCTGGACCGGGCCGGACTCGCGAAGCTGGAAGGCCAACCGGGTTCCCGTCGCACCCAAAGGGTTCGGCGCGGCCCGCAGCACGACCGCGTCCCGGTTGTCCCCGGGCTGGTCCGGAGTGGCGACCGGGGCCTCCGACTCCACGATCCTTAGCGCGACATCGGCGCCCAGGCCGGCGAATCGCTGGATGATTCCGCTCGGCCAGCAAATCACCAGGGAGTCGACCACGGTCGCCTCGCCCAGGCCGAATGACAGGAACGGCGAGCCCTCAGCCATGTACCCGCACTGGCCGCCCGCCTCCCGGATCTGCCACCGGCCGTCCGCCAGCAACCGGACCCGGGTTCCAACGGCCGAGACGTTTGACACCGTTCCGACCGGCTTGAGCTGCAGCCAGTGGGCGGCGGGACACGACGCGTTTCGAAATAGCTGGTTGACCGACCCGTTCTTGGCCAGATAGAGGTCGATGGCGCCGTCACCGTCGTAGTCCGCCCAGGCTGCGGCATAGCTCGGCCCGTCGACGTCCAGGGGCGCGATCGTGGCGTCGGTAAAGCCGCTGCCGGTGTTTTGGAAGAGCCGATTCTGATCCCCGTCGTTGCACAGGTACAGATCGAGCCAACCGTCGTTGTTCGCATCGCCCCATACCGCGGAGCGCCCGTTGGCGACCACGTTGACCGGGCTGAAGGCGACTGCGCTGAACGTGCCGTCCCCGTCATTGTGCAGGAGGCTGTTTGGTCCGTTCCGGTTCACGATGTAGAGATCGAGGAACCCGTCGTTGTCATAGTCGCCCCAGGCGGCGCTGGTTCCGCTCCCAAAATCGCCCAGCGGCCCCGCCGTCACATCGGTGAAGGTCCCGTCGCCGTCGTTGTGAAGCAGCTTGTCCGCACCGTCCTTGGCCAGGAAGAGGTCCGTCCACCCGTCGTTGTCGTAGTCCCCCCAGGCGGCGTAACGCACGTTTCCGCTCGCGTTGACCGGCGCGGCCGAAATGTTCTCGAAGCCGGAGGCCCCGTCGTTTCGAAACAGCATGCACGTCTGGGTGTTGCCGGTTCGCACCAGGTACAGATCCAGGTCGCCGTCGTTGTCGATGTCGACCCAGTGGGCATCGGTGCAATCCCCGTTCACGCCCAAGGGACTGGCCGTGACGTCAACGAAGACTCCCCCACCGGTGTTCCGCAACAGCCGGTTGGCCGCCCGCCAGTTCACCTCGTAGAGATCGGTGAGCCCGTCGTTATCGTAGTCGCCCGGCCGGACCAGCATGGTGTAGTTCTGGGACCGCAGGACCGCGGGGGTCACGTCCGTGAAGGCGCCTCGGCCGTCGTTATCCGCCAGGAGATCGGCGTTGTCGGTCGCGGGAAGGCAGAGGTCCGCGTCGCCGTCGGTATCGTGATCAATCCAGGCCACGGACCGGCAGCTCGGCGCGCGCAGCAGGGTCGGGGTCACGTCCGCCCAGGCCTCAACCGGGGGCATCTCGGTGCAGGTCCCGTGGTCGAAAAGGTAGTAGCGGCCGCACTCCGAGGTGAAGATCCCATGACCGTCGTGGGCCACTCCGGGAATGATGGCGAGAGCCTGTTGGTCCCAGATCGCTTCGCCGAAGTAGTAGCCCAGGTAGTTCCAGTAGACGAGACCCCGCTCCAGACGGTAATCCCCTTGCAGCATGGCCTCGCAGCCTCTTTCCAGGTAGAAGTCGTTGGGGTTGACGTCCAGCTCCCCCAGAAGGTAGATGACGCGGCGATGGCTGTAGCGCGCCCGCAGCGAATCCGTGCCGATCGACATGTACTCGTTGGGATTCACCACCCCGTACTTGTAGTCGTTGTAGGTCGGGCACTCCGCGATCGCCTCGGCGGAGGGCGCCGCATAGGCGTACGACGTCCCCTCGATCCAGCGTTCCTCGTTGAAGTAGATGTAGCAGGACGGGTTGCCCACGATCCAGCGCATGGGCACCTCGTAGTTCTGCAGGATCCACGAGGGGATGCCGGTGCCCGCGGCGTACAGGTTGCAGAACTGCCCGCCGGCGGAGTGTCCCGCCACCACGATCTGCTCCAGGTTGGGGCAGGTCGTCACCAGGCGGTAGAGAATCGAGTCCGCCACCGCGAAGGAGCTGAGGCGCGCGGGACGGGGGTGATGCACCGTGCTCAGGGAGAGATCCCCCTTGCGCCATCCCATGTAGGCCCAGAAGGCATAGTCGTCCGGGAGATCCCAGTGCTGGAGATCCGCTTCGGTCAGGTACTGCGGCGCGATGATGAACGCGCTGCTGTCGGCGCCCCCGGACATCTGGGCAGCCTCCAACGCGTATTGGTAGTACTCGTCCGCATTCCGCAGGGTGCCGTTGATCACGATGACCGCCCGGGTGACCTCGGGGTAGGAGGTCCCCAGGATCCGGTTCGCATAGTAGGGCAGGCGGAGCGCCTCGCCGTCGGGCCGGACCGTCAAGGTCACGTCCGAGACATGATCGACGATGTCTGTGGTGTCGGCCCGGTCTCCGAGCAGACATGCACCCGGCCCGGACGCGTGAAGCCAGGGTCGATCGGCCGGGGCCTCGCTCGTGCCCTCTCGCCGAGCGCCGGACTCGGGTGAGGCCGCGCCGAAGTCGGCGATAAGCATGGTCGCAAGAAGTGCGAGGCCGAAACAGACCCGGATGCGGTGCGAGGGCATGCCATCCTCCCAGGTAAATCACAACTCTATTGATTATAGCGAATTCGGACGGTGGCTGCAGCGGGAAACGGCAGCGGGATTCGGCATTTCGGCGCGCACGCAGACCGCGGCCGGGAGCACCCTTCCCACCCGTCCTGCCCCGCGCCAACCTGGGGCCAGGCCCGGCCAGCCGGCTTCAGGCGCTCCCCAGGATCGCCCGCACCGTCTCCAGAACCCGCCCCTGGCTGACGACCTGCTGGGCGCCGCGCTCCAGGTCCTTGACCGCCACCTTGCCCTGCGCCACCTCGTCCGGCCCCAGCACCAGGACTGCGCGGACTCCGGCCCGGTCCGCAAACTTGAACTGCCGGGGCAGCTTGACCGCCTCCGGGTAGCAGATCACGTTCTGCCCTTGCCGGCGCAACTCCGCGGCCAGCCGGAGCGAGGCCGCCTGCAGTTCGGGGCTGAAGACGGTCACGAGAACCGCGGCGGTGCTCCCGAACCGCTCCGGCATGAGCCCGAGCTCCTCGAGCACGATCGAGACGACCACGTCGCCCATGGCGAACCCGACCCCGCAGATCGGCTCGCCCCCGACATCGGCCAGCAGGTTGTCATACCGCCCGCCGCCCAGGATGGCCCGGCGCACGCTGCCGGTGATGTCGAACGCCTCAAACACGGTGCCGGTGTAGTAGAGCAGGCCGCGTACGATGTTTGCGTCGAACCGGACATAGTCCTCGACACCCAGCGCCGACAGCGCCTGAAACACGCGGACCAGCTCCTCAGAGCGCCGCCAGGCCTCGCCGTCGGCGAGCAACTCCCTCAACCCGGCAAGCTGTGCGGAAGTGAGCCCGGCCTCGCGCGCCGATGCCTCCCAGGCCTCCGGCTCCATCTTGCCGCGCCGGTCGACCAGGCCGGAGACCACGCCCTTCTCCTCCGGAGAGAACCCGAGGGCCGCGAAGGCCCCGTCCATCAGCCGGCGGTCGTTGATGCAGATCCGGGCCTGCTCGGGCGTCAGGCCGACTTCCCGGAGGAACGTCGCGGCGACGGCGATCAGCTCGGCGTCGGCCTCGGGAGAATCGACGCCCAGCATGTCGACGTTCCACTGGAAGAACTCGCGCGAGCGCCCCTTCTGCATCTTCTCGTACCGCCAGAACGGACCGAACGACCACCAGCGCACGGGGAAGACCAGCTCGGACTGCCGCTGGGCGACCATGCGCGCCAGCGAGGGGGTCAGCTCCGGGCGCAGCGTGATCTCGTCGCCACCCCGGTCCGTGAAGACATAGGATTGCTTCTTGACCAGCTCTTCTCCCGACTTCGCCGCATACAGGCTCAGGCTCTCCAGAATCGGCGCCTCGTATTCCTGATAGCCGAACGATTCCGAAACCCGCCGCGCGACATCGTACAACCAGGTGCGCGCGGCCATCTGCTCGGGATAGAAGTCGCGCGTGCCCTTGACGGGTCGAATGATGTTCTTCATGATTCGCTCCACCTTTCGGTTGCCGCGCATTGTAGCACGGCCCGGCAGGTTCCTCGGGACCCTCGGCCGGACACGTTGGGGGACGCTTCAGCCGCCGCGCCGGCGCGCGCAAACAAGCCGGTGGAGACGTGAGTCAATGGCCAGCGCCGAGTCAGATCAGGGCCGTCGAGCCGGAGGCCGGCTGGGCTGGACTCTCCTCATCGGCCTGTGCGTGCTTCCCTACCTGAACGCCCTGGGAGGCGACTTCGTCTTCGACGACAAGTCGCTCATCACCCGGCATCCGGCGGTGCAGGGCCCGTTTCGCCTGGGCACGCTCCTGACGGCGCCTCTGATCGGCAACGCTCCCGAGACCGCGATCTGGCGGCCGGTCACGACGCTCTCCCTGGCCCTCGATTGGAGACTCGGCGGAGGCCGTCCGGTCTGGTTTCACCTCGTCAATCTCATCTCCTACGCGGCGATCACCGTCCTCTGGGCCCTCCTGGTGCGGCGTCTCTTCCGCTCCGCCGCCCTGGCCCTGGCGGCCGGCCTGCTCTTCGCCGCGCACCCGCTGCACAGCGAGGCGGTGGCATGGATCTCCGGCCGGGGCGATCTGCTCGCCGCGCTCTTCTGCCTGATCGCGCTCCATCTTGCCCTTGCCGAGCGGCGCCGACTGCGCCCCTGGACCTACCTGGCCATCTTCCTCGCGGTCGGAGCCAAGGAAACCGCGGCGGTTCTCCCCATCCTCATCTTGTACACCTTCTGGACGACCCGGGCGGCGGCCCGCGCCTGGGCCTGGCGGTTCGCACTCTCAGGTTTTCTGCCGGTGCTGGTGTTCCTGCTGCTGCGGCGAGCGGTGACCGGCGTCTGGCTCGCGGCCGGGGCGGACCCGGCCGACAACCCTCTCGTCGGAACCGGAATCCTGGAACGCATTCCCACGGCGCTCGACTGCGCGGGACGCTACCTTGCGCTGCTGCTCTATCCGAACCGGCTCTCCCTGGACTACGCCCCGCCGGTCCTGGCGCGCGTGCAGGGGTTCACTCCCTACCTGCTCCTGGGGTTCGTCGGGACGGTCGGGCTGGCGTTCGCAGCCTGGAGGTGGAGCCGCCGGCCGGAAGGCTGGGGTGCCGGGTGGGCGCTGATCACCTACGCGCTGGCGTCGAATCTCATCGTCGTGGCCGTGACGATCTTCGCCGAGCGGCTGCTCTTCCTCCCGTCGGCCGGTCTGCTCCTGATCCCCGCGGCCGCCGGCTGGCGCTGGAGCGGCCGGTCCCGCAGCGTGTCGAGGGTGTTGCAGGGCCTCCTGGCCCTGGCCCTGATCGCCGGGGCGGTTCGCACCTGGGTTCGCAGCGCGGACTTTTCCGACGAACTGACGTTGTACAAGGCCGGGGTGCAGGCCGCCCCGCATAGCTACAAGATGAGGGTCAATCTGGCGACGGAGCTGATCCAGCGCGGGGACGTTCGAGAGGCGCTGGACACGGCGGAGCAGGCCCTTCGCCTGAACCCCCGGAGCCGGGATGCGCGCGACGTGGTGGCGTGCGCCTTGGACTCCCTGGGCCGGAAGGACGAGGCGATCCGGTTCCTCGAGGAGGCTCTGCGCTCCGACCCCGCCGATGGCCGCGCCCGCAAGCGACTGCTGATCCACCTCCTGGGGATGCGCGCCCTGGACCGAATGGAATCGATCGCCGCGGAAGGGCAGCGGCTTGCCCCGTCCGAGGCTGACTGGGATGGATGGGCGGCCGTGATCGCGCAGGCCCGGCATCAATGGAGCCGGGCGGCCGGGCTCTGGCGCACAGTGGCGGTGCGCATGCCGAACGCCGTGGAGGCGCCGCTCGGGCTCGGCGACTGCCTCTTGCAGACGGGAGATCACCAGGGGGCCCGCGACGCCTACGCCGAAGCGCTGCGGCGTTCCCCCGATTCAGCGGCCGCCGCCAACGGTCTGGCCTGGACCCTGCTTCTTACCGGGGGATCTCCCGCCGAAGCGGTGCGCCTGGCCGAGCAGGCCACGACTCGATCCCCGATCGCGCCCTACTTCGACACCCTGGCGCGCGCCGCGCTTGCCGCCGGTCGCTGTGAAGAGGCACTCGCTGCCGCCGCGCGCGCCGGTGCGATTGATCCCGACACGGAAGCCTATCGAGAGACGATGCGGGAAGTCCGGGCCCGCTGCCGGTAGCGGATCGCGCGGGTCCCGATCCGGAGAAGGCGGAGTGCTGAAGAGCCCAGCAAGTCCTTTCGGACCGGCTCTCCCGCTGGTTCTACCTCCTGCGGGTCCGTGCGGGAAGCCACGAGCGGGCGCTGCGGCTGGTCTGTGTCGAGTGAGGTGAGGGATACCACTGCATCCACTCCGAACGGAGAGGTCCGCCCTCGCCGATCAGAAAGGCGGACCCAGGACTCTTGATCTCGGCGTTGAAGCTCAATGGAGAACGACCAGTCGCTGCACCTTGCTTGGGACGCCGTCGACGGTCATCCGCGCAAAGTAGACGCCGGAGGGTAAACGCTGCCCGGCATCCCCGGCACCGTCCCAGACAACGATCTGGGGGGCACCGGCGCCGAGGCCGCCGAAGAGCTGCCGCACTCGACGCCCCGTCACATCATAGAGACTTACGTCCACTCGAACCCCTCTCGCCCCCTCACCTGCGCTGAACCGCAAGGCAGGAGCGTGAGAGGGGTTTCGCCCCGCGAGTTCGAGGAAAGGTTTCGCTCGCCGGGGTATCGCCATCTTGCTCACGACGCAGACCGAGTCGTAGGCGCCGATCTGCCCGCAGTCGCCGCAGCAGATGTAGAGCGAGTCGGAATGGAAGTCGCCAGCGCTGGCGTCGCAGAAGCCGGGGTTCGCGGTCAGATTCGTGCTGACCGTGTCCTGATCGGCCAAGCACGCGTACCAGTTCCTCCCATTGCCGAACACATCCGTGCATGAGGCTATGACTTCATCTCCAATCGCACATCCGTCAACGGCCGGAACCGCCCCTCCGGTCCCGTAGGCAAGGATCGAACGATCGATGGCGACGACGGCCGCCGCTCCCACATACATGGCACTTGCCATCGGCGGGGGGCCGGTTGTTCCATTCGCGGCGAACGTGCACCGGATGAGGTCTGCCGTCGCTTGGGCCTCCACAAAGATCCCCCCTGCATACGGGTACTGCGACAGGACCTTATGGCCGTAGTTCGCCCAGAACAGTGTGCTGTCCGCTTCGAGCGTCCCCCGGACGACCCCGGCCCCGCCTGTATACCCATCGCACCGCTGGATCCTGCAACCGGCTAGGGTCAGGTTCCCGCCTACTTCCACGGCGAACGCCCCACCATCATAAGCCCGGCTGCTGTCGATGACGCAGTCCGTGAGAACGGCCGTGCCGAAGACCCGCACTGTGCCTCCGGGAGATCCATTGCAGCTCCCGCCTTCAATCGTCACCCCATACAGAGCCAGGCCCCTCGCGGGGTCTATAGACGCAAACCGGTGATCCGCCTGCCCTGAGAGGACAATCCGACAACTACCCGGATCTCCGCTTTGCGAGCGTATGGTGACCCCTGCATCCGTGATCTCGAGGTTCTGATTTGGATCCCCGCCGCCCGCATTCGAGTAGACAGAATCCGTCAAGACGATGGTCTTTGGAGAACCAAAGTCGATCTCGTCAATGGCATCGCGGATCGATGAAAAGTCGCCGGGAACGGAGACCCAATCGCACTCCTCACGCGCCCCCACCGGATCGCCTCCGTAATCCCGGCACGGCGACCCCCAGGTCAGCTCGTAGGCGGACCCGCAGTACTCCGGATCCACGCAGAGGTTGGAGTCCGCGTACTGCTGAGAGAGAATGCAGGAGCCTCGGAAGTTCCAGTCCCCGGTACCGGCTTGGTTGCCCCAGATGTCGGAGCGCGAGTACGTGGCCTCTCCGCCGTTCAGGCAAGTCGTCGACACGCCGACGTTCGTGCCGGTCACCAGGCACCGATCCAGAAGCAGGCCCTGGCCACCGTCCGTGCAGACAGCACCCTGCGATGAGGTCCCGCAGGTATTGTCCGCGATTGTGCAGTTGACCAAGGAGCAATAGTCCGAGGAGGCGTAGAATGCGCTCCCCTGACCGGCGGTGTTGTCCGCGAGCACACACCACTCCAGACGGGGCCGGGCACAGTCGATGGCGGCCACGGCGCCACCGCAGCTTGCTTCGTTGCCCCGAAACACGCAGTTGATGAAGAGCGGCGTCGAGGGCTCGCTGCACGTGGTCGGGTAAGTGACCAAAACGGCACCTCCACCCCCGGCAACGTAGCCGTTCGTGACCGTGATCCCGCGAACGACCGCGTCGCCGCGCTCCCCGCTATGAAGGTAGAAGCCCCGATGCGGATCCTGGGCCGATCCCTCGCAGTCGATGATGCAGGCGTCCGGATCGTCGCTTAGTGACCGTATCGTGACTGCCTTGCCACCGAAGTCGATGTCGCGGTTTCCGGATCCAGTATAGGTGCCATCATCAAGGTAGATGCAGCAGCCCGTTGACACCGAGTCGACTGCACCCTGGATGGTGTGGTAGGGGTCCCCCGATCCGTCTGCCTTGACTAAGACCGAATCCACTGCGCCGAGGGGCCGAATCCCGGGATAGAAGCCTCCGGAGACCCAGGTTGAGTCGATCCACCAGTTATCTGAGGCGTCATCGTTCTTGTGGATCCAGCGATGCCCGGCGTTGTCGATGGCCCACCCATCGAAGCATACCGAATGTACCCCATCCCAGTCTCCGTGTACCGGCCGGTGCGCGCAGACCTCCGTGCGCAGCTTCTCGAACGGCGTGTCGTCCTCGTACCAGTAGAACCATGGGTCGCACCGGTAACCAAGATGGTCTTCCAGGAGGGGCGGGACCTTCACGAAGTCCGTATCCGATCCGTAGTGCCCGAACTGCATCTCCACGCCCACCGCTACGCGATAACAGAGGCTGGCCAGGCTGTCTTCCTCTGCGCCACTGCATCCCCCAACGCAGCTCTCGGGCAGCATGTCCCAGTCAATGGGCCATGTATAGTTGGCGCACAGCGTGTCGCCGGGCAGGCCCACGCAAGCGGTGTCGGCCTCTCCCGGCCACCAATAGCAGGAACTTCCGGTGCCGGCGTCCGGGTACGCGTGGTACCGGAGAAGCCGTGAGAGGGACGAGGCGACGCAGCCCAGGACGCAGAGTGAATCGTTGAGGCTGCAGGCGGGATCACAACTCCCGATCGACGGACACATCTGGTTGTAGGGCGGGCACTGTCCCCAATCGATCCCCTCCATCAACGGCTCCACGCTTATGATCGTTCCAGAGGGGAAGTCGGCCTTGTCGGGAGTCATCAGGGACCACGCCGCATCGACTGCGCCGCCAGGTCCAGCTCGGAGGGCCCGCTGCACCAAGCGCCTGATCGTTCGGTAGGTGTGGTTGCAGCCGGGCCCGGCTTGGAGATCCGGCCAACCACCTGATGTCGAGTAGACAAGCACGGGCGGGAGTCGCTTCGTTGGGGCGACGATGATCACGCCGCCGGAACTGACCTCGTAGGCCATGCCGATGAGTGTGTCCCCGGAGGTGATCGATCTCGCGATTCCAATCGCGACGTCACCATCGACGGGATCGTCATGCGACCAACGGCCGTGGAGCGCGATGTTTCCGCGGAGCCACGACTCGGCGGCGGCGCGCATTTCTAGGTCGGTAGGAATGTCGGCGGCAGAAGACCCACAGGGAAAGCAGGTTGAAAGGACGACCAGGATGAGAACGGCACGATGCACCTTCACCGGAACCTCCGTGTTGCCGAGCGTGACGATGACACCAATGGATTGAAAGGTGCGAACTCGCGTGCGGTCGAGTCCTGTGCGCGGTTACCTCCTTCTGACGAACGTGCCCGTTTGCAGGCCTTCGGTGGTGACAGCGCGGACCAGATACACGCCGCTCGGCGCCTCACGGCCCAGATCATCGCGGCCATCCCACACGGGGGCCGGGGCCGACGTGCCATCCGATCCGTGCGCAAGCTGCCGGATCAGCCGACCGGACACATCCAGTACGTCCACCGTGGATCCTGATGCCACGGATGAGCCGAGCAGAATCGTGACCAAGCCGGTCGAAGGGTTCGGGACCAAGGCGAGCCGTGGGACTTCGCGCGCGGCTGGCCCGGCGGACAGAGGCGCGCAGGGCTGGGGCACACACAAGGTTCCGGCCCCGAGCCAGATGGACGGTGCGAGGCAAACCTGCTCCGCCGACACCGTGCAGTAACCGTCCGCTCGGCAGCAGCCGCCCAGGAGGGAGTTCTTCAGACCGAGGCCATGGCGAGCTCCCGCGGCGATTGCCGTGAAGTCGGCGTTTGGCTCCGGGATGTCACCCTGGCCATAGTCGTCATAGCCCCACGCGATAATGGAACCGTCGCTCTTCAGTGCAAGACTCCACCACTCGGCAGCCGCAACTGCCGTGAAACCGGTGTTGGGCGTAGGAATCGTACCCTCGCCGTACCTGCTCGATCCCCAGGCCACTATCGAGCCGTCGTTCTTCACGGCAAGGCTGTGCTTGTACCCAGCAGCAACGGCTGCAAACCCGTAATTGGGCCCCGGCACCTCTGCCTGACCATAGTCATTGAGACCCCACGCCACGATCGTGCCGTCGGACCTGAGCGCGACGCTATGTCGATACCCGGCCGATACTGCTACATAGCCGGAGTTTGGGCTCGGAACCTCACACTCCCCGTAGTCACTTGAGCCCCAGGCTACGATCGACCCGTCCGATTTAAGCCCGTGGCTGAAGCCGCCGCCGGCCGCTACGGCAATGAAGCCGTTGTTGGGCGTGGGGAGATTGCATTGCCCTCCCGAGTTGTCGCCCCAAGCCACAATCGACCCATCTACCTTCAGCCCCAGAGTATGATAGCTTCCCTGGGAGATCTGGACGAACCCTGTATTGGGTGGCGGGACTTCGCACGTGCCGACCGCCTGGCAGAAGCCCCATACGACTCCCGCCCCGGAGGAGCGCAGCGCGGCGCTCGTCATGAGAGCGGCCGAAACCCCAATGAAATCGCTGTTCGGAGCCGGGACATCGCACTGGTACCAGTAGTTCCAACCCCAGGCCACGATTGTCCCCTCAGCCGAGGCCGATCCACTCGTACCGATAAGCCCACCCGTCGCTAGCAACCCTGTCACCAACGCCTTCAGAGCCATGGACCGCATCGCACACACTCCTGGTCTCGGAAGGCCCCAGGTGGAGCCTTGCTCCTCCCTCCGCGTCGGCCGATCACTTCCGAGCCGTTACCCAGTCCTCCTCAATTCTGCGCCCGCCCGTCTCACAGCGTCAATCAGATTCCCCGCAGAGAGCGTCATGGTGCTTGCGACACGCCGAGCAAGGAGAGGATCCGTCCCCCGTTCCGCGGAAGACATGATGGCGTAACCTCCAATTACCACACCAGCTACGGATATGACACGCTGTCGGAGGAGCAGAACCGGATGTACTACCTCGCCGAAATGGTTCCGGTCACAGTGAGCGGGAACTCCTGGACGACAGTTGATGTCGCGCTTTCGCCGGCTACATCGACCACGGAAGATCAGCCGCCCGCCTCGCGCGAGCCGATGCTGGCGACTTCCAATCCGGTGCGCGCCGACCAGGTCTCTCGCTTGGTGCTGCCTTTCAGAGCGCGCCCGCCGACGTCGAGCTAATCGCTATCGAGGGACGGCACCTGGCGCGGCTGGGCGGGAGCATGCGCTAGATGCCGCGACCCGAAGTGATCTTTGATTCATGCGAAGCTATTTAGCCCTGCTCCTCTCCCCGCATCAGCCGCGCGATCAGAAACGCCATCTCCAGGCTCTGCGAGTCGTTCAGGCGCGGATCACAATAGGTCTCGTAACGGCGCTCCAGGTCGTCGCTGGTCACCACTGCCGATCCACCGGTGCACTCGGTGACGTTGTCCGGCGTGAGCTCAAAGTGCACGCCGCAGAGGCGGCTGCCGTTCTCGCGGTGAATGCGAAAGGTGCGGGTCAGCTCATCGAGAATGACCGAGAAGTCACGCGTCTTGCGCCCACTGGCCAGCGCCACGGAGTTGCCGTGCATCGGGTCGCAGCTCCAGCCGACCGGTTGCCGCGACTCCCGCACCGCCCGCACCAGGGGCGGCAAGGTCTCCTCCACCCGGGACGCCCCCATCCGCGTGACGAAGAGGATCCTCCCCTCTTCCCGGGACGGGTTCAGCGTCTCGAGAAGGCTCAGCAGTTCGGTGGGCGTGGCCTTCGCGTCGATCTTGACCCCGATGGGGTTGGCGATGCCCCGGAAGTACTCCACGTGGGCGCCATCGGGTTGCCGGGTCCGCATACCGATCCAGGGCATGTGCGTGCTGGTGTCATACCAGCGACCGGAGGCGGGGTCCTGGCGGGTCAGCGCCGCTTCGTACCCGAGAAGCAGCCCCTCGTGCGACGTGAAGACGTCCGCCCGGTCGAGCGCCTCCACTCGAAGCGCGCCGAAGGAACCCATGAAGTGAATGGCCTGCAGGATCCGGTCGACAACGAGGCGATACTCCTCCCAGTTGCGCCCATGCGGTTTTGCCTGGACGTTCCAGTCATAGGGCCTCCGCAGGTCGGCAAACCCGCTTCCGATGAGCGCTCGGACGTGATTCAGGGTGGCCACCGAATGGAAGTAGCAGGACAGAAGTCGCGAGGGATCGGGAGTGCGGGCGCGAAGATCGGGCTCGATCGAGTTGACGGCATCGCCGCGGTAGGACGGCAGGACGACGCCGTTCAGGGTCTCGGTGTCCTTCGACCTCGGCTTGGCGTACTGACCGGCGATGCGACCGACGCGAATCACCGGACGGCGCGCTTCATAGGTCAGGATCACGCTCATCTGGAGGAGGATCTTGAGTTGGTCGGCGATGCTCTCGGCGTTGCAGTCGAGAAACCGCTCCGCGCAGTTCCCCCCCTGCAACACAAAGGCCTCGCCCCGCGCCGCGTTCGCCAGGAGCCGCTTGAGTCCCTCGATCTCGCCCGCCCCGACGATCGGCGGGTAGCTCCGCACCTTCTCCAGATCGCGGAGAAGCGCATGCGGATCCGGATAGACCGGCTGCTGCCGGGAAGGGAACTCCCGCCAACTTTCCAGCGACCACGGGCGTCGAGGCATCCTTTCCTCCGCTGCGCCGGGTGGGGCCTTCCGCGCGGAGGAAGAATATCGCGCAGAGTTCGAATGCGACAGGGGAAATCCCGGGACGACCGGCGGGGTCCGGGAGGCGAGGTCCGCACCTCGCGGGAACGCGGCTCGACCGGCTCGGATCCGGTCAGGCGGCGCGGTCGCCGGATGCGGCCCGAGAGAGCGCCGGGATCCGCGAAAGCACTCCGGCATAGATCAGCGCGGAGACGACGAGCACCGCGCCAAAGCTGCTGAGCATCGCCACCAGGACCGCCGCCACCGACCCGACCACACTGCCACAGCCGTTCGCAGCCCACGCCCACGCCACATACCCGGCATGTCGCTCACCGAGCAGACGAATGGCCAGTGGGAAGGGCATTCCCATCAGAAACGCGACCGGCGCCACGGTGGCGACCGCCACGCCGACGCGGACCGGCAGCTCGAGGCCGAGCGCATGGGACGCGATGGCCGGCGCCCCGAAGGCCACGAAGGCCAACGCCACGACGACTCCGGCCAGAAGCCACCGCGGGCGCGCCGCCAGCGCCGCGCCATGGCGATCCACCCATCCGGCCCCGAGTCCGGAGCAGGTCAGAATCGTGAACAGGACCAGGGTCACCGAGTACGTAGGGTGCCCGAGCAGGAGGGCGAGGCGCTGCATGAGCGACACTTCGACCGCGATGTAGGCTACGCCAATGCCGAAGAAGTACGCGAGCACACTCCACCGGCTCTCGCGGGGCACGGCCCGCGCGGCGAGCGGCACTCCGAGCAGCACCAGCGAAAGCCCGACCGACAGCACCAGCGCCGCCAGGAGCGTAACTTGCGCCACCGGCAAGGCCAGCGGCTCCAGGAAGCCCCGGCCCGAGAAGTCGCGGAGCACCGACGGCCGCACGTCCCGCCAGCGTCCCATCTGGAAGAAGAACGGGCTCTCGTCGCGTACCGGTTCCAGGACGCTCGGGGCCGCGGCGTACAGCGCGCGGGGGTCCGCGGCGCCAAGCAGCGCGCCGTATGTCGAGGTCGGATCCGGCGCCGTGGGATCGTGACGCAGGAGTCGCCCGGGCGCAGCGGCCACGAAAGCGCGCAGCCGGGCGACGTCCTCCACCGGGAACGGCTCGCGCCGGACCAGCGTCAAGGACTGCAGCCGCTCCTCGACGACCGCGACGTGAGATGAGGGATTCCGCACGCCTGTCTCGACCAGCGCCTGGCGCGCCAGCGACACCAGACGCGGGGTCTCGTAGTTCCAGCGCGCGATCGACACCAGGCCGGCGGGCGCCAGACGATCGAGGTAGGTGCGCATGGCCTCAACGGTGTAGAGGTAGTTCTCGCTCAGGCTGTAGGCTCCGGACAGACTCGCGGCCCAGGTGTCGATCAACGAGATCTGGATGATGTCGTGACGCTCACGACTGCGGGCCAGGTAGCTGCGGCCCTCGTCGTTCACGACCCGTATCCGCGGATCCTCGAACACGGCGCCGACGAGATCGCGATACCGATGCCGGACCAGATCGAGAACCACCGGGTTGATCTCGATGGCCGTGACCTGGCGCGCCCCGAGCGCCAGCGCATTCTGGACATCCACGCCGCCCCCGGACCCGATCACGGCGCAGGAGGCATTTGGCCGCAACGCGCCCGCCAGCCCGTTGACCTCCCCCGCCGCGGTCGCCGGAGTGCGCGGCGCAGCCACCGGCGTGGCGGCCGCGGCATCGAGGAAGATGGTCGGCGGCAGGTCCGGGCGCTCCACCACATCCACGCGCGCGAGCGGGCTCCAGGCGGTGAACACGAGCCGCCCGCCCTGCATCGCGACCTGCTGCTGCGCCGTCTTCGAGATGTCCACGCGGACATCCGGCAGCCAGGACGGCTGGAGCACCAACAGCAGGCACGGTACGGCCGCGACCGCCGCCCCCGCGCGAAGCCGCCCCGGAGGGGCGAACAACACCGCCGATGCCGCCCCCAGAAAGGCCGATAGCGCAATGGTGCCCGGCGCGCCGAGCGGACGCAGAGCCACGAACACCAGCACGGAGCCGGCGGCCGCGCCCAGCATGTCAAACGCATAGAGCCGGCCGGCCTGGCCGGGCCAGTGTTGCAGTGCCAGCGCCACCGCCAGCCCGAAGAAGAAGAATGGGATCGCGAGGATCAGATCGTCCAGCAGGAACCAGCCGATCTGACTCGGTTCCTGAAGAATGCGAAACGGCGAGAACGGAATCGCATTGACGGCCAGGTATCCGAGCACGGCCGAGACCGCGAATCCCAGCGGCGCGATACCCCGCCAGCGATCCGTTCGCAAGCGCGCACCCGCCAGCGCCAGGGTCATGCCGCTCGCGCCGATGCCGAAGAGGGCGACCGAAATGACCAGAAACGCGAAGTGATACCAGATGGCCGCCGAGAAAATCCGCACGAACGTGACCTGGAACAGCAACCCACCCACCGAGAGCAGGAAGAGCCCGGCATACACGCGTCGCGGCGGTGGCGTCACCACATCCCTCCGAAAACGGCGTTTCCTTCGATTCGGGCCCGGAGAACGCCCGGACCGCTCCCGGGCACAACCGAGCCCTGATGGCTTCAGGGCCGGGTCGCTCGCGCCCCCGGCCCTGTATCGCATGGTAACGTCGGGTCCCCCGTGGTCAACCCCGACGTTGTCTCTCCGGCTAGTTCAGCAGCGTCACCGTCCGCACCTGCGAGAAGCCGGGCGCGGCCAGACGCACGAAATAGACGCCGGAACCGGCCGGCCGGCCGGCGCCGTTCCGCCCGTCCCAGACCACCGTGTGCGCGCCCGCCGTCACCGGCTCTCGCAACAGGGAGCGTACCAGTCGGCCGGAGACATCGTAGACCTCCAGTTCCACCCGCGCCGCCACCGGAACCGCAAACCGCAGTTCCGCCGCATTCCGCGCCGGATTGGGCGCGACTCGCGCGAGGGCGAAGCCGGTGACCGGCACCGGCGTCGGCACGCCGGTAGTGGCCTCCTCCACGATCAGGGTGAAGTCATCCACCAGCGCCTCGACCAGCGTGCCCGGCGAGAGATCCTCGGCGACGAAGCGCAGCTGAACCCGGTTGGTCAGCGTGACATGCTCGTCGAGCTGGAACGTCCGCTCGGCCCAGGCGTTGGTGCTGGCAGTCGTCCGCTCCAGGTTCACCCAGGTCGTTCCGTCTGCAGTCACCTGGACCGTCCAGTAGTCCGCCCCCGGGTTGTTCCCCAGGTTGTTGGTATACCAGAACCAGTAGTGGACCGAGGCCGCCCCGACATGACCCAGGTCGAGGATCGGGGAGACAAGCGTGGTCTTGCCCCCGTCGACATCAGCATCGCCGGCCGCGCCGCCGATCGCCCCATTCCCCGTGACGAAGCACTGCGCGCCGGGATCCACGGTGTTGTCGTCCTCGGGCTGCGCCACCTGGCCGTTGTACACGGTACCGACCGGATCCGCGCGCACCCACAGCCCGGTGGTGGCGTTGTCACCCGGCGCCGACAGCGTCCAGCCCCGGTCCTGCTCGCAGTCGTCTGCGAATCCGCCCACCGGGATGGAGAACTCCAGCGTCCCGGAGTAGCCGAAATCGGCCGCGACCGCCGCCTGCACCGTGAGAATGGTGGGCACCGGACAGCTGCCGGAAACCTGGAACTGCAACCCGTTCAGGACGGCCTGACCGCCGGCGGCAATGTCCTCCACCGTCGCCGTCCCGTTCAGAATCGTGAGATCCGGCCCGGCATCCGTCACGGTGACGGTCACATTGCGCGCATTCGCGTGTCCGACGTTACCCAGCGTCAGGACCAGCTGGAATGCCTCGGAGGGGGCGATCCAGCCGCTGCCGTTGCCGCCCTGGGCCGGCGAGTCATCGATGACCTGATCGGCGCAGGACAGAAGGGGCGCGCCCACCACCAGGCTGAAGGAGCGGGTCCAGCCGCCCTCGGCAGCCGTGGCCTGGACCGACAGGGCCGCGATGTAGTTGTCCGGGCACTCCGGCAGGAAGTGGACGACCCAGGCCGAGTCCCCGGCCACGGTCTCTCCCGCGCCGATGTCGGCGAACGTCACCGCGCCGGGGGTGACTTCCACAAACGGGTCGTCTTCGAGCAACACCGCCGTCACTCCGGTGGCGGGTTCCACGCCGGCGTTGCGCAGGCTCACCGTCAGATCCACCGTCTCGCCGGCGTCGCACTGGCCGTCGGCGTCGCCTTCGACATCGGCCACCACGTTGCCGCCATAGACGAGGAACGCGCCCTGCGCCGGGGAGACCTCGACCGCGGCGATCTCGGGGATCCGGTTGAATGCCGTCACGGTCAGGGTCAGGGCCATCGGCTCCGGCGGCACCGGGTCCAGCGGGATGACCGCGGCACCGGCGGCATTGGTATAGGCCGCGCCGTAGAGCACACCGTTCGCATACAAGGCGCACCGGGCGTCCGAAACGCCCACCACGCTCACCGCGTACTCCGACTGCCCAAGGATCATGGTGCCGTCATGTTGGATCGTCATAGCTTCGGGAGTCTTGGTGCGCACCAGCACCGAGGGGTCCCCGAAGATGTGCCAAGTAAGGTACATATCGCCGCCGTCGGTCGCGCCGTACTCGTCCATCATCTGGCAGGATCCGTTGTAGCAGAGTCCGCCATAGGTGAACATCTCGTCGTCCACGAGCAGGTCGACGCACTCGTCCTGGGCGCACATCGGCGGGGCCCAAGACTGGTTGATCGACGACATGTAGGTGCCGATCGCCCCGATCGGGTTGCCGTTGTGGACGGAGCGCAGCCAGGCCTCGGCAAAGCAGGTCCCGGCGTCGAACTCCCCGTTCACGCAAGCCACGCTGAAGATGAACGGCAGCATCCAGTCGTTCTGGAGCGCATTCACGTTGGAATTGCTGAACCCTGTGGTGCTCCAGGATGTCATGGAGCCGTGACCGGTGTAGTTCACGATGCTGCGTCCGCCGTTCAGCGCCGTGCTGACCATGGCGGCAGTCGCCGACGGGTCGTAGATCTGGTCGACCAGCGAGTAGCCGTAGGAGAGCAGCTTGCCGCGAATCACGTTCATGTGCTCATAGTCGGCCTCGCCGTCGTCGCCGATTCCCGCCCCCTGGGAGGAGGCGATGCCGGTCCCCTGGTGGTACCAGGCGGCGCTGGCCGCGGGCGTCATCTCGTAGCCGATCGTCCGCTGGACCTGGGTCTGGACGTGCGCCACCGTCTCGGCCGAAAAGCGCCCGACCAGGATTTCCGGATAGCGGTCGGAGCCCGCGAGAAGCGCATAGCTGGGATCCGAGGCTCCGCCCGCCGCGGACGGGGTAGCGATCTGCGCGACATCGCCCACAAGCAGGACAAACGCCAGCCCACCCTGGTTGTAGGTCGTCTGGATGTAGCTCTTGATGGCGGTCGATGTGTTCCCGATGGTGGAGACGTCCACGATTGTGGTGGGAATCCCCGACTGCATCTTCCAGTCGACGAGGGGCTGCAGGGCGGCGTGGAAGGCGTCGTAGGTGATGATGAGCATCTTGCCGCGCTCGACCACCGGCGTGTACCGCTCCAACCCGAAGTTGAGGAACCGTTCGCGGTAGATCGCCGCAAACTCCGGCACCACCTTTTCCGGCGGACCGGAGCGATGGATCGCGTTGGTCTCGTCGGAGCCGTCCGTGAACACCTCGACCGTCATCCGGGTGGCCACCCGGAGAACGCCGTCTCCGGTGACCGTGATCGGAAAGGCGTCGACCACGATCCCCCGGTAGTCCCGCAGGATGTACGGCTCCCCGGTCTCGACGCGACTCTCCGGGAACTCCGCCGTGCTCCGGTAGAAGGGATCGAAGTCATAGGGGATGGAGGCAGGGTCCACGGTGCGCAACAGGTTCCCTTTGGAGGGGGCGACCGGCAGGCCCGGGAACTCCCGGACGTCCATCCGCAGCACGCGGGCACGCATTCGCGCGGCATCGGGAATGATGATGCTCCGCGCGACATGGGGAAGCTCGGGGAAGCGGGCCCGCAACAGGTTGGCCTCTCCCGGCAGCGCGATGGTGTGGTAGGTGCCGCCGTTGGCGGCGACCGGCTCGGCATAGAACCCGGGCACGGTGTACTCGATGACCATGCGGTCCGGGGCGGACTCAAGCACCCGGACGTCGACCGGCGCCCCCTCGCTCCCGCCGGTCGACATCCACACCGCTCCGGCCGGTACGGCAGCGACAATCAGGAGCACGGTCATGAATGTGAAGGCCAGAACTGGCCCCCTCGGAATCGAGTGGGAGTACATAGATGCCCTCCTGGGCGCGACGCCGCCGCGTCGGGCGCACCCGCTGATCCTCAGGACGAGTCGTGACCCCCTCTGGACGCGCCCATCCATAAGGCAGAACCGCAACAAGGATAACACAAGAGAAGGAGAATAGATAGGTTGTGGCCGGAAGATTGGAGTTGGGCGATCCTAGGTGAGGCGCG
>CAYYQN010000018.1:0-86411 GCA_964473865.1 uncultured bacterium
AGAAGATTCTCCAACATCTCGGGCTTCCCACCTCCGCCCCGGCCCTGGTCCCCGTCCGGGCTCCGCAGCCGGAACGGGGATTCCCGCGGGCGGGAGAGGACGGGGAGCCGAGGGATGCGGTAGGAGGCGGCGGAGAGGAGTCCGGTCCACAGGCCCCGCCCTCCCGACCGCCCCCCTGACCTCGCGCCGCGTCCAGACCCCCGGCAGCGGTCGGGGCCGATCCTCCGTTTCTGTCCCCGGAACCCGAGAGGCCTTCGCCTCCGCGCCGGGCCCGAGGGAGAACTCCGCCCCAAAACTCACGCCACTCTCACCATCCGCCCGGATTCCGCCCTTTCTGGAGGATTCCGGACTCCAGGTCCGCGCCGGAACGCGCCCCAGGGCGCGCGCGTGCCGCTGGACCCCTCTCCGGAACACCCCCACCCTCCGGCCCGAGAGACCCAAAGTGCCGATGAACTTGCTTATCGCTGCCTTCGGCCGCAACCAAGCACGGCTTCGCCGTGACGATCCGCCCTTCGATCACCTCGCTCGGTGCCGCGGTATCATGTGCCCATGAGAGACTTCATCCTTCACCATCAGGGCAAGATCAAGGGTGTCCTGTCGTGTTTCGACCGGATGCTCTTCCGAGGATACCTTCCCCTACAGTACCCCCAGGGCATGGCCGGATTCCTCCGGCAACGGGGCATACCCTTCAGCAAGTTGAAGCCGTTTCTGTTGGAGACCAGCGGGGCGTTGAAGGTTCACGCGCAGAGGATGGCGAGAGAACGAGGTCGACCCTACCGCTACCTGAACACGTCCCTGCCCATGGAGCAGGAGGCGCGGGCCGTGGCGAAGAGGGATGCGATCGAGGACGGCCTGGTGTGCGTCTTCGCCCGTCTGGAGCTGTGCCGGACCTATTCCTTCAGCTTTCGAAGACTCCCGCCGACTGTCCACTCCGACCGGAGGAAGTGCCTGCACCTGTACTACTACTTCATGGATCGGGAGTTTGGCCTGATTCATCTGAAGCTCCAGACCTGGTTCCCCTTGACCCTGCAGGTCTATGTCAATGGGCAGGAGTGGCTGTCCCGGAAGCTGCGCGCCCATGGCATTTCCTTCGCCAAGCTGGACAACGTGCTGGTGGAGGTAGGGGACTTCGGCCGAGCCCAGGCCTTTGCCGACCGTTTGACGTCGTTGCCATGGCCGCGGATCCTGGATTGGTGGACCAGGCAGATCAACCCCCTGATGAAGAGCCTGCTCCGGGGGAATCACTACTACTGGGTCTCCTCGCAGATGGAGTACGCAACCGATGTGGTTTTCAAGAGCCGTTCGGCCCTGGCGGAGTTGTACCCGCGACTATTGCGGCATGGCATGGTCTGTTGCGGTGCCAAGGACGTGATGGGATTTCTGGGCAAGAAGCTGCGCAGCAACTTCCAGGGTGAAGTCACGACTGACCTGCTGGAACTGACCAGCCTGCGGATTCCTGGTGCCCGGATCAAACACCGAGTGAAAGAGAACTGGCTGAAGATGTATGACACGGCCGGTCTCGTGCTCCGGGTGGAGACGGTGATCAACAACCCGGCCGAGTTCCGGGTTCGCCGTCGGGTCCGGCGGCGCGGCCGCCGGACCATGCAGTGGGCACCGATGCTCAAGGCAGTGGCCTATCTCTTCCGATACCGGGATGTTTCCCGGAGCGCCAACTCCCGCTACCTCGACGGCCTGGCGGTGGTCAGCGATCCCACGGCCAGGGTACGCGAGGTGGAGCGGATCACCAGACCCAAGCGGGTGACTTCCAGCCGGACGGCCAAGGTCTTCAACCCCCTGTCCCGCGACGACGTCGAGTTGTTTGCTGCGTTCCTGAACGGCCAGCACAGCCTGCGCGGCTTCAAGAATGGCGACATCCGCAGGCAGTTGACGGGCACCACGCACCTGCGCCGAGTCAGGCCGGACGAGAGGCGTCGAAGCGCCAAGGTCTCGCGCATCCTCCAGCGCTTTCATGCCCATGGCCTCATCGCGAAGATACCCCGCTCCCGAAGATGGCGAACCACCCGCTTCGGGCGCCGGGTCATGGCTACCTCCATTCAAGTCAAGGAACTCGCCTTTCCGCAACTGCTTACCGTTGCGGCGTGAGGAGCTTCTTGCAGAATAACGAAGATCTCACGGACAAAGGGATTAGTAGCCGGCTTGGTCCAGCGTTCCCGGAACTTCCTTCGTCGCCAGGCGATGACCGTTTTCCCCCGCTGGGGGACACGGCGGGCTGAGCGAATACCAGTACCTCGCGCCACCAAGACCAGTGGGGGGACAGCGAGGACCAAAGGACGCGATCGGCTGGCCGGATTCGAGGCCGTGGAACGGTTCGCCGATAGACGGCGAGCTGGTGTCGGAGGGCCAGGACCTCCATCTGGAGGGCGAGGCGAGACCGGAGAAAGCCTCGGACGAAGTTGAGTAGGGTTCTCAGCATTCCGGAAGCCTACATCGGCCCGGAAAGGAGGATGGTGGCGCGCAGACAGCCTGATGCGGCACCATGAGCTCGAGTTTTCGGGACCGACAGGATCGCTCAAGATCGAGTCGAGACCAGAATGCCTCTTGCACCCGGGTAAAATACCAGCTATTTTACCCACATGTATGAAAGACTGCTTGCTCACCGAATCGCCTCCACGGCCCGGAGTGTTCTCTTGCTTGGTCCGCGCCAGGTCGGCAAGTCGACCCTCCTGGCCTCGCTGTGCCCGGACCTGACCATCAACCTGGCGAGCCCGGCCGCTTTCCGGGACTACTCCTCCCACCCGGATCGCCTCGAGGCGGAGCTGCGGGCGGTGCCGGCGCGAGTGCACACGGTACTGCTCGACGAGGTGCAGCGCGTGCCGGCTCTCTTCGATGTCGTCCAGGTTTTGCTGGACGAGAGCCCGCGCCGGTTCCGTTTTCTCCTGTCTGGGTCGAGCGCACGCAAGCTCCGCCGGGGCCAGGCCAACCTCCTTCCCGGCCGAATTCACATGCACCATCTCCACCCGCTGCTGGCCCGGGAGCTCGGCGATGACTTCCAGCTCGATCGGGTCATGGCCCAGGGGACGTTGCCGGGAATCTCCGCCGAGCCCGACCCGGAACTGCGCGCGGCGGATCTCCGGGCCTACACCGACATCTATCTCCGCGAGGAGGTGCAGGCGGAAGCCCTGGTGCGCAACATCGGGGGGTACGCCCGGCTGTTGGATCTGGCGGCAGCCGCCTCCGGCCGGATCCTGAATCTGCGTGCTCTGAGCCAGGATTCGGGGATCTCGTACGAGACCGCTCGGCGCTACTTCGAGGTCCTCGAGGACACGTTGATGCTCTTTCGCGTGCCGGCGTGGAGCGGCTCCGTGCGCGGTTCCCTCCTTGCCCACCCGAAGATCTATCTCTTTGATCTCGGCGTCCGCAACGCGCTCCTGCGCCGCCCGCTGGACCGGCCGCTGGACGATGAGCGGGGGCTCCTGCTCGAGCACTTCGTGGCGACCGAACTCCAACGGCGACTGGGCACGCTGTGGCCTCGGGCCACTCTCTTCCACTTCCGCACCCGCCAGGGCGCCGAGGTCGACTTCGTGGTGCAGGACGGCCGAGAGACCTGGGGCATCGAGGTGAAGCACGCGCGCGACGTGGACCGCCGCAGTCTTCGCGGTTTCGAGGCTCTGGCCGAACATGCGCCGGCGCTCAAGCGCCGGATCGTGGTCTTCCTCGGTCCCCGCCGCATGAAACTGGGCGATGCGGAGGTGATCCCGCTGAGGGAGTTCCTGGACGAACTGCCGGCTTGACCTGACCGCGGCGGCCTTCGGGCCGAGGGGATGCCCGTACTCCGCGAAAACCCCACTTGCCCTGGCGGGCTGAGCTGAGGGTCCTTCGATCAGATGGATCCCATCCCTTGACGGGCAGTGATCCCTGCGCCTGAGGCGCTCGCCGGCTGTTCATCCCACAAATCCCATCCGAGGCCACGGCCCCGGAGTCCCGTCCTCCCAGTTGGGTCCAGGATGGCGCGTGAAGGATGATACGGCGGCCAGATCCCGAAGTCCAAGCTCATCTCCACCGGTCGGCTGCGGCCCAGACGCATCTATCCCCTATCATCCATAGGTCGCTGGAGAACCGGAATCAGGCTGCCTGGCGGAAATACCGATGGTGCAGCCCGCCCACCATCGGCTCGGACCGGACTGGCCCCTGAGCGGGAGACTCGACCAGCCTCGATTCTGGGCAGTCCTTCTCCAAGCCCAGGTGCGTCCTCGATCCGTGGTAGTAGGCGAAGTAGGACTTGAGCAAACGGCGCAGCTGCCTTTCGTTGATGATGATGCCGTGGTCCAGACACTCCCGCCGGATCGAGCCGATCAGCCGCTCCACATACGGATTCTGCCACGGCGAACTGGCCGCAATCACCACTTCCTCGATTGCCATCCCGTGAATCCGTCGCCTGAACTCGTGGCCGTAGACTCCGTCCCGGTCCCGCAGCAGGAACCTCGGCGCAGTGTCCCAGGGAAACGCTTCCACCATCTGCTGGCCGGCCCACGCTGCGTTCGGTGCCGGTCTCACGTTGAAGTGAACCACTTGCCGCCGGACGTTGCTCAAGATCAAGAAGACGAAGAGAATCCGGAAGGTCGCTGTCGGCACCGTGAAGAAGTCGACGGAGACAATCTCCTTGGCGCGGTTCTCCAAGAATGTCCGCCAGTTCTGCGACGGGGGCTTCCTCCTGCGGATCATGTACTTCGAGACCGCCGCCTGACCGATCGTGATGCCCAGCTTGAGCAGCTCCCCGTGGATTCTCGGCGCGCCCCAAAGTGGATTCGATTCCGACATCTGACGGATCAGATCCCGGACCTCCTGGACGACCTTCGGCCTGCCCGGACCCCTCGGTCGACTCTTCCATCGCCAGTAGAGCCGGAACCCGTCCCGATGCCAGCGGATGACCGTCTCGGGTTGGACGATCGTCAGCGATGTCCGCCAGCCTTTCCAGAACCGGAACAGCAAGACCCACAGGAGTTGATCGCCTCGACGAAGCTGCGGTTTCTTGGCCGTCCGCTGGAGGACACTGAGTTGATGGCGAAGGGCCAGATTCTCGGCAGCGAGATCCCACCGCGACCGTAAGGCTGAAGTCAGGGCTCGGAAAATGACGTAGAGCATGGCCTGGAGCCTATCGGGGCTCTACGCTAACGGCAAGGGGCGCAAGGCAGACGGCATTTGTGGAAGGGACAGCCGGCGGAGTATTGAGCCCGGCGCGGCCGCGCGAGGAGCGATGTCGGGATCGAACTGGGATGCCGACGGAGGGCAGACCGAGGCCGCCTTCGGCGAGAGCGTCACGCTGGTCGGCGACGTGAACGCGATGATCCCACTCTACTTGTGCTTGATGAAGGTCCCGCTCTGAAGCTCGGCCCAGGCGCGCTGCAGCTCCTCGTTCGTGTTCATGACGATGGGGCCGCGCCAGGCCACTGGCTCGCGGATGGCCTTGCCGGAGACGAGGAGGAAGCGGACTCCTTCTTCCCCCGCCTGAACGGACACGGCGTCCCCGCTGTCGAAGAGGACGAGGGACCGGTTGCGGATGCGGTCGGGGCCGGAGTTCGGGACCGCGTTCTCGGTCAGGACCTCGCGCGGCTCGGAGGCGTCCCGGAACGAGCCCGACCCGTCGAAGACATAGGCAAAGGCGTTCTGCCGCGTGTCCACCGGAAGCACTTTGCGAAGCCCGGGCGGAACCCAGACATCCAGGTACCGGGGCTCGGCCGCGATCCCGTCGACCGGGCCGGCCTTCCCCCAGAAGGAGCCGCAGATGACCCGGACCTTGGTCCCGTCGTCATCGGTGACCTCCGGAATGACGGAGGACGGGATGTCCTGGTACCGCGGCTCGGTCATCTTGAGGGAGGAGGGGAGATTGGCCCAGAGCTGGAACCCGTGCATGCGCCCGCGCGAGTCGCCTTGCGGCATCTCCTGGTGCAGGATCCCGCTCCCGGCCGTCATCCACTGCACGTCGCCCGATCCCAGGGCTCCTCTGTTGCCGAGGCTGTCCTGGTGCTCGACCTGGCCGGCCAGAACATAGGTGATCGTTTCGATTCCCCGGTGGGGATGCCAGGGGAAACCGGCCGCGTAGTCTCGCGGGATCTCGTTCCGGAAGTCGTCGAACAGGAGGAACGGGTCGTACTCGTTCTTCTCGTTGAAGCCGAAGGCGCGGCGGAGACGGACACCCGCTCCCTCCACCGTCGGCTGGGATTCGACGACGCTCTTGATCGGTCGGATGGACATGTTCGGCTCCTCTCCCGAGAACACAGGTCTTGGATGAATCCCCCCCGATCGCCGCGCGTTTTCGGCGGCGCCGACGACGGCCCGGAATCCGCCGGCCCAGGCCCCGGCCGCGCCTGCGGCCAGTCCTCCGAGCGCGAGCACTCCCGCCTTCAGGAAATCTCTGCGGCCGGCGGTGGAACCCTGGGGCCCTGCGCCCGGCCGCTCGATCCTCACTTCTCGTTCGAGCCAGCCGGCCCGATCGCCCAGGCCTGTCCTTCGCTCGAGCCATCCGGCCCGACCGCCCCGGCCTGTCCTTCGAGCTCCCGCCGTCTCGCTCATGCCCCCGCCTGTCGCTGATCTCTTGGCCTTTGGAATCTCATCAATGTCGCGCCGGGTCCTGTCGGTCGAAGGCCCGGGACACTTCCACCTTTGACTCTCCGCGCCGGAGAACGATTGACCCCGGCAGAAGGCCGAGGCGCCGGTTCCGGCGCGCGCCGCACGGACAAGAGCCCCGCCAACAGCGCAACTCAACCGCGACGTGCCGCCTCGATCGCTGCGATGTCGATCTTCCCCATCTCCATCATGGCATCGAAGGCGCGCCTGGCGACCGCGGGGTCGGGATCGGTGACCGCCTTCGTGAGAGCGATCGGCGTGATCTGCCAGGACAAGCCCCACCTGTCCCGGCACCAGCCGCAGGCGCTCTCCTGGCCCCCGTTGCCGACGATCGCATTCCAGTAGCGATCCGTTTCCTCCTGGTTCTCAGTTGCCACCTGAAACGAGAATGCTTTGTTGTGCCGGAACGCCGGTCCGCCATTGAGCCCGAGGCAGGGAATTCCCATCACGGTGAACTCGACCGTCAAGACATCTCCTTGCTTGCCGGAGGGATAGTCCCCCGGGGCGTGGTGCACCGCCTCGACGGATGAATCGGGAAACGTCTTGGCGTAGAACCGCGCCGCCTCTTCGGCGTCGCCGTTGTACCAAAGGCAGACTGTGTTCTTTGCTGGTTTCGCCATGTACTCCTCCTCTGCGATGAACCGTCCCTGACGCGGCAGGCGAATGAGCTCGCGGTTGATGACCGTTCGCCGGCTCGGCCGGCCGCCATCGAATCGCGACAAGACACCGGCCGTCATCACGAAGGTAGCGCCGGGACGATCCGGGCAAGTCGACCGCGGAGCGTACATCGGCGCGCGCGTCTGTCCAAAGGATCCCGGTTCCTTCGAACTCGCAGGCGGCGCCGCCGGGCGAAAACCGGTCGCGTGGCGGTCGGCGACATGGCGCTCCCTCGGCCGCTCCCCGTGGGGGCACGTAAGCATATCCAGGCGTACGTTCCCGGCGGGACGCGGCTGGAGGACTTCATCGCGCGTGCGGGTTCAGGCGCGCAAGGTTGGCCTGTTGCGGACCATTATCTCGATAACCAGGCCCTGTGGTCTGTACAGTGTCGGATGGACAAGGACATCTGCTAGGCTCTCGGGTTCCCTCCGGCGGCGGCGAGTCGATTCCGCGGCGCTGGAGTCACACTCGCTCCCCAGAAGTCGATGTGGAGGATCCCAGCCATGGCAGTCCAACCCATTCCCCCTGGATATCACACCGTCACCCCGTACCTGATGATGAAGGACGCCTCGAAGGCGATCCGGTACTACCAGCAGGCGTTCGGCGCCACCGAGCTGTTTCGCATGCCGGGACCGAACGATGCGGTCATGCACGCAGAACTGCAGATCGGCACCTCGCGGATCATGCTCGCGGATGAGAGTGCCGGCGAAGGTTGTTCCGGCCCCACTGGCGCCGCCGGCACGCCGGTCAGTCTGATGGTCTATGTCGAGGACGTCGACAAGGTCTTCGCACGCGCGATCGAGTCTGGTGGCACGGTGAAGCGTCCGGTCATCGACCAGTTCTACGGCGACCGCAGCGGTACCCTGGCCGACCCGTTCGGACATGTCTGGACGATCGCAACCCACAAGGAGGACCTGAGTCACGAGGAGCTGGAGCGACGTCTCGCGGCCATGATGAAGACCGCCGGGGGAGGAGCGTAGGCCGTCCGGCCCGCCAACGCGGCGCATTACCTCAAGCGCGGACTGATCGGCGTACGACCGGTGAGACTGTTCGCGGAAGAGGACTCTTCATACTCACAGTCAGGCTCGCGACCGCTGCCGTTTCTTCGAAGCCAACCTGGTGAGGATCGGCGATACGGAGTGGCCGCAAGCCGGTGCCGTCGGTCCGCGGTAACGGGCAAGACGCCGGCACTCGCGCCGGTTTTCGCGGCGTCGGTCCGATCCGATCCTCCGCTCGCCGTCACGTGGCCCTGCCGGACTTCGCCACCGGGCCGGACCAGAGGGAGAGCTCCGCCCCGAAGCCCGGACAGTCTGGCCCTGACGGCTCCCCGGACCAGATAGTCGTCGCACCTGGCACTTTCGCGAAGTACCAGCTCACGGATCACACGGGTCAGAGTGACTCAGACGACGGCGCCGCCTGGTCGATCCTCGAGGGAGCCCCACCTCTTTCCCTTGACGCCAGAATCCGCCCCGACCACCAGACCCCCACCAGGCCGGCCACGATATCGGTCGTGAATCGGCCCCAGAAGATCCCGCGCAGTTGCAGCAAGGCGTTGCCCAGCATGGACAGAGGAATGAGCAGCACCACGACGCGGACGACGTTGAGCACAGTCGCCTGGATGGGCTCATGCGCCCCCGTCATGGCAAACCCGGCATAGCGGTGAACCTCGAGCATGCCGTATCCCATGCCGGTGATGTAGATGTAGGTTCGCAAGATATCGACGACGGCCTGCTCCTTCGAGAAGACGCCCGCCATGGGTCCCGCGAAGGCAATGAAGAGCAGGCCAATGAGGATCCCGTAGAGCACGGCAAAGGTCATGGCCCCTCGCCTGGCCTTTCGGATTCTGTCCATCCGTCCCGCACCGTAGTTCTGGGCCACGAAGGGAATGAGGGACATCCCGACGGTCATCGGCACCATGAAAGCGAACATCTCGATCCGGCCGGCCACCCCGGTCGCCGCGACCGCCGCGTCCCCATAGCCGGACACAAGCCTGGTGATGACGGCGGCCGAGATCGGCGTCAGGATCATGCCCAGGGCTCCCGGTATGCCGAACTTCAGAATCCGGCCCCAGGAACGAAGGACCGGCCGCGGAGCCAGGACTCCGAGGTCAATCAACTTCATCTTCCTCACGAGCATGAAGAGGGCGGCGGCCAGAGCTGTTCCCTGTGCAAGAATCGTGGCCACGGCCGCGCCGACGATCCCCATCTTGGGCAGGCCGAACATGCCGAAGATGAAGCCCATGTCCAGAAGCACGTTCACCACTGTGCTCCCGACCATGAGCAAGCTGATGACCTTGGTGTTGCCGGTGCTGATGATGATGTCCGAAGCGACGATCTGCAGAATCATCACTGCGGCGCCGGTGTACCAGACCCTCATGTAGCGCACGACCGTCGCAAGGGTCTCACCGGAAGCCCCCAGTTGAGCGAAGACAGCCGTGGTGCTGAGCAGGCCGACGGTGGAGATCATGGCCGCGTAGACCATGGCCAGGGCGAGCGCGTGGGTCGTGAGCACGGTCGCCTGTTGCTGGTCGCGCCTACCGATGGCGTGCGCCACCAAGGTCATGGCCCCGCTGCTCAGGCCTCGGGTGACGAACATGAGGAACATGATGACGGGAATGGCGAAGGAGATGGCCGCCAGCGCCGCGGTTCCCAGCCGGGATACGAACCAGGTGTTCGTGAGGTTGTACATATTGATGGCGAATGTCCCCGCGAGCATCGGGACCGCCATCTTGATGATGGTTCTGGTTACGCTTTCGTGGACAAGTCTGGTCATCATGCCTCGCGCGACATCCTGGGCAAACCTGATGGACTGTAGCAGAGGGGCGGGGAATGGACAACCTCCAGGGGACGACATCAGACAACGGTGGCGATCCTCGGCAAGTGCGTGACGACCCTGTCCCTTCCCGGATTCTCGGCCACGCTGCGGGCCTTGCCGTTGGGGTAGTGCCCCGATGGGCTCCAGGCGCGCATGTACATCCTGGCGGCTCACCGCCGACCGATCGGCGCTCCGAACGCGGTTGAGTGGGCCTTTCAGCACCCTGCCAGCCCTGATCCGGCAATCCTGCGCGGAGCCGAAGGCGTTTCCGGCCCCCGCTGGCGTGTCCGCGCTGTTCCTCGGGCAACCGAACGGTGCCGATCGTGGCCAGTCAAGAGGCAGTCGGCGCATCCATCTCGACCAACGGCTCCTTGAGCGTATCAGCGGGCACCTTCGTCTCATTCGGCTGGTGCGGTGGACGCCCCGGCGCGATTCTTGCGCGGAGACGACCTCGGACGGAACATCGGAGGCGGCCGAAGGCCGTGCCCGGCAACCCGGACGCCAGATCAATCACCCGGAGGTTCGGATGAGATCTCCCTGGATCGGGATCCTTCTGACAGCGGCATGCGCGGGCTTTCCTGCATCCGCCAGCGCGGATTCGGAGATCCGGATCGAGCGCAGGCGGCTGAGCGACCGCGTGCTGGTGCTGACCGAGGACACCATGAACAACAACATCGTGGTGGTTTCGTCGAGTCAGGGTTTGATCATCTTCGATACCTCCGGCTCCCCCTCGGCCGCGGCCAGGATCCACGAGGTGATCCGTGAGGAGTTCCCGGGCCGCGACGTCGCGTACGTCGTCAACACGCATCACCACTGGGATCACTCCTTCGGGGACGGCCTCTTCCCCGAAGCGCAGGTCGTCGGGCACGAAGGGTGCACCGCCCCGGTCCGCGAATACGAAGCCGGGCTGCCGCGCCGGATCGAACGAATGCACACCGATCTCGCCGAATCCCGGACGCGGCTCGCCGGCCTCGACTCGAGCAGCACAGAGGCAGCCGATCTGCGCCGCCGGATCGAGATGAACGGACGGCTGGTGGCCGAATACGAGCGGGGAATGACTTTCCGGCCTCCGACCATCAGCTTCAGCGATCGCCTGACCGTGAACCTGGGCGATCTGACCCTCAAGCTGTTCTACTTCGGGAGAGCCCACTCGGGCACCGACATTCTCGTCGTGGTTCCCGAAGAGGGGCTCCTGATCACGGGAGATCTCTTCCTGGATCGACGGTGGTTGCCGCTCTTCGCCGGTATGGACGAGCTCGACATACCCCGTTGGATCGACGTTCTCCACACCGTCCTGGACGGCAGCGATTCGATCCGAACCGTTCTGCCGGGCCATCTCGATCTCTGGACGCCGGAGAAGCTGCGCATGTGGCGCGACTACATCGTGGCCCTATGGGAAGGCGTGAAGGCGGCCGATGCCGAGGGGTTGGATCTCGCCGCGGCGCGGGAGCGGCTCCCGCTGGGGGAGAGGTACTACTATCTGCGCGAGCTGGGCCACTCCGACGAGACGATCCGACGTTACCATGATGACAACCTCCGCGCCTTCTGGCGGCAGCTCAAGGAGTCGGCCGCGGACGAAGTCGGCAGGGTGCTGGCCGACTCCGGCGCTGCCGCGGCCAGGGCCAGGTTTCTCCAGTTGCGCGCCGATCCGCGACACCGGTTTCTCTTCGAAGAGGCCGCTTTCAACAGCCTCGGCTACCGATGGATGGCCGACGGTCGAATTCCCGAAGCGATCGAGGTCTTCAAGATGAATGTCGAGGTCTTCCCCGAAGCGTGGAACGCCCACGACAGCCTGGCCGAGGCGTACAGGAACGCCGGCCAGCGGGACCTCGCCGTCCAGCACTACCGGCGATCGATCGAACTCAACCCGGAAAACGAGAACGGTAAGCGCGCCCTTGGTGAGCTGGAAATGCGACCGTAGAGCCCGGGGTCGCGGTGCTTCGGTCGGGTGAGCCGAGGTCCTGACGCCGCAGGGTGGTCGAATCGCAACGAGATCCGCGGGTTGAGGAATTTGGGCCGCTCGCTCCATGCCGCGCAGGCGGCGGGGGCTGAAGCTCGCGAGGCGCTCGCGCGATTGCGGTGCTGCGGCCTCCGCGCACCGCCGCATCTTTCGGCTTGACCGCTCAGGCCGTTCGTGGTACGGTGCTTGCGCTCAAACGGGGGTCTCCTAGCGAGCTTCGCGTCTAACGACGCAAACGTCACGGTACAGCGCCCCGAACGCGTGAACGGGAACCAGGGTACGTCCAGTAGACGCATGCCGGTGCGGCGCCGCAGCAGGAGGCGACCTTCCTGTGAAACCCGTCATCGTTCCCGTCGGCACGGGTCATGCGATGACGTAGGCCGTGGTCCTCAAGAAGGTCTGCTGCCGCGAGTCTGCAATGGACTTTGTCGCGAGTGGCTTCGGATTGGCTTGTCCAGACGGACCTGAGGAGGACATGAGATGAGACTCTACAGTGTCCTGGCCGTCCTTGGGATGGCCGCAATGGCGGCTCTGACTCCAGCCGCAGTGTTCGGTATGGAGCGTCCGCCGTGCCCGTTTCTCGAGAATGTAGGCCAATGGGATGTGGGGACGAAGTTCGTAGCCGCCTGGGGCGGGGGAACGGCTCGGATCGAACGCAACGCCTTGGCGCTCGACCTGCCCCGTGGACCGGACGACTCGGCCGGGAGGGTCGGGCTACGCTTCTCCTTCGAGGGGTCGTCCCCCGGAGCCGTGGTGGTTGGTGAGGGCCGGTCGAGCGCGGCGACGAATCTTCTCATCGGCAAGGATCCGTCCCGTTGGTATCGGGGCGTGCCTTCCTACCATCGCGTCGCCTACCGCAACTTGTACCCGGGGGTGGACGTGCGCGTCCGGAACGATGCCGGGGGGCTGAAGTATGACGTGCGGGTCGCTCCCGGAGCGGAGCTTGCGGCGGTGACGATCTCGTGCTCGGGCGTCACGGCGCTCCGACTGGCTGCGGACGGCTCGCTCGAAATGGAGACGGCGGAAGGGATGCTGCTGCAACCGGTGCCGGCGACCTGGCAGGAGTTGCCGTACGGCGGCCGCATGGCGGCGGTCTGTCGCTACCGGATTCTGGAAGGAGCTCGGTATGGGTTCGAGGTGCCGGACCGGGACGTGGGTCTTCCCCTCGTCATTGATCCGTCATTCGAGCTGCTCCACTGGTCGACCTTCCTCGGAACCGCAGGAACGGACGGCGCGCTGACAACCGCGTTTGGGAGCGACGGACAGGTGATCGCCGCCGGAATCACAGACAGCGGTGCGTTTCCCGTCACTCCGGCCGCGTACGATACGACCTCCAATGGTGGATGGGACGCCTGGGTCGCTTGCTTCGATCCGACGCTCAGCGGAAGCGAGCAACTCATCTGGTGCACGTATCTCGGTGGGGGAGGGGATGACTTCCCCTTCGATGTCGCCTTTGATGCGACCGATGGGTCGATTCTCGTCGTCGGATCGACCACTTCCAGCAACTTCCCGACCCCGAACGGCTACGACCAGAGCTATGGTGGCGGCTCGGGAGACGGCTTCGCCGCCCGGCTGAGTCAGGACGGCAGCAACCTCATCTGCGCGACCTACCTCGGAAGTCCAGGAACGGACTGGGCGGTGAAGGTGGATGCCAGCGGGTCAGGTGTCACGCTCTCCGGATACACGAACTCCTCCTCCTTCCCGACGACTCCGGAGGCCTACGACCCCTCGCACAACGGCGGCTATGACGTCTTCATCACTCGTTTGAACCCGCCCCTGAGCGACCTCGTCTTCTCGACCTTTCTCGGAGGCGGATCGGACGAGGTTGTTCCCAATAGCTTTCCCGCGTACCCGGACCGGTCGATCGGTGGTCTCGCAGTCAGCGCCGTTGGTGCATCGATCGTCAGCGGGAGGACTCAATCCATCGATTTCCCGGTCACGCCGGGCGCCTATCAGACCGGACTCGCCGGCCTCAGTGATGCCTTCGTTGCACAGATCTCTTCCGATGGAAGCGCGCTGGAGTTCTCCACGTATTACGGGGGCAGCGGCAAGGACGGGGGATGGAATCTGGCGATTCGTCCATCAGGAGAAATCGCCGTGTGCGGTTATACGCCTTCCGGGGATCTTCCGATCACCCCGGGAGCCTTCGATACGAGCTTCAACGGAGGAACCGGCTTCATTGATGGCTTCATCGCCTGCTTCGATCCCGCGGGGAGTCAGCAGGAGCAGCTCCGCTACGCGACCTACCTTGGCGGCTCTGCGGACGACCAGCTGGCGGCAATCGCGTCGGATGCCCTGGGTGATCTGATAGTGGGCGGTTGCGCCGGTCAGGACTTTCCGGTGACCGAAGACGCCTACGACCCGACGTACAACGGCGGGAACGGGGATGCCTTCATGGTTCGTCTGAGACCGACGGGGATGGGCGCCTATGACCTGATCTACGGAACATTCCTGGGCGGCTCCGACAGAGACATGGCGTGGAGTCTGGCTCTCCCCGCTGTCGCTTCCGTTGACGCTCCGGTGGTCCTGGCGGGTAGTACGCGTTCGACGGACTTTCCCACCACACCCGAGGCGTTCTGCGTCGTACACAACGGCCCCGGGGGAGCCGATGGCTGGGTCGCGCTCCTGGGCTCGGTCGGGCCGGCCGACGTCGAGCCGCCGCCGGTGTTGGGGGGCGCCGCGGATTCGCCTCGCCTTGGCCCGCCCCACCCGAATCCAGCCGACGGACCGTTCACCTTCACGTTCGAGCTCCCGGTGTCGGCTCGCGTCCGGGTCGACATCTACGATGCGGCGGGCCGAGTCGTTGCGGATCTGCTGGATCGTGAACTGGCGTCCGGCCGTCACGAATTGACCTGGGACCCGGAGACTCTACGGAGACATCTGGCGCCGGGCGCCTACTTCATCCGGCTCGATGCCGCGGGCAGGGTCGAGTCGCAGAAGTTGGTGATCGGTCCGTAGCTGCGCCGGCTTTGATCCGCGGCGAGCCGCGCGCCGGAATCGAACAAGCGCGCCCAGCCCGAGCGCACCTACCGCCGAGTGGGCAGTCCGACCGCCGCCGTGATCGGGAAGTGATCCGACGGGTAGCGCCCGTCCTGCAGGCGGCGGTCAATCTGGGCCTGGAGAGGAACCAAGTCCGGCGTCACCAGGATCCAGTCCACCCGAGCGCCGTCGCTGCTGCGGCCTGTGAAGCCGTGGTAGGTGCCCTCGTCGGGGCCCGGCGCATGGCGGACGCGATACACGTCGATCAGCCGCCGCTCCGGTCGTTCCTGATCGCTGGTCAGTAGGTAGTAGGGGCTGGTCTCCGCGGTGTCGGCCGGGGTGTTGAAGTCACCGGTGACGATGGTCCGGATGAATCCGGTCCGGGCCGCGATGGAGTCGCGCAGCGCCTGGGCCGAGCGGAGTCGGGCCAGGGCTCCGACATGGTCGAAGTGAGTGTTGAAGAGCCAGCAGTCAAGCTTGGGTTGGCGTTCGTCCCGGAACCGGGCCCAGGTGACCATGCGCGTCAGGGCGGCGTCCCAGCTCGAGCTGCCCGGGACGTTGGGAGCCTCGCTCAGCCAGAAGTGCCCTTCCGCAAGTTTCACCAGCCGGTCCTTCCGATAGAAGATCGCGCACATTTCCCCGCCGAGCTTGCCGTCATCGCGGCCGACGCCAATGCTGCCGTAGCCGGGTAGCGCCTGTGTCAGGAACTCCTTCTGCGCGGCCAGACACTCCTGGGTGCCGAGAATGTCGGGCGTGAACGCCCGGATCGAGGCGACGAGCCGATCGCGGCGGAGTCCCCAGCTGTCCTCGCCGTCTTCCGCCGTTCCATAGCGCAAATTGAAGCTCATGACCCGCAGCGGCGATGCCGCGGGCTCCGGCAGTCCGGTCTCTGCTTCCGCGGGTCCCCCGGCGAGGGATGGCGGGTCCTGGTCCCCCGGCGTTCCGAGGCCGGTGGACGAGAGGAGGCCGACAAACGCAAAGACTGCCAAGGAAGTCCAGGTCCAGCACATGGGTCCCTCCGAACGGGTTCCGGGCGGGCAACACCCGCCGCCTCCCGCCGCAGATCGTAGCTTGCATTGGACCTCGTGTGGTACTGTGGCCGCGTTCTGCGGGGCAGTGCCGAACGCTCGAGTGATCCAGAAGGAGGGACGGGCATGACCGTACCCACGGAAGCGCGCGTGCGGGGCCGGGGCAAGACCTCGAGCGCGGGGAAGCGACGCAACGGGGGCAGAATGGGGTCGGTCCGCCCGTCGCGCCGGAATCGTGAGTCTGTGCTCGCAACGCTCCTCGACGCCGCCGACCAACTCCATCGCACCCCGAAACCTGGCTCGATCTCTCGCTCGCTCCTGCGTTCCGCGGTGATGCTGACGGGGAGTTCGGGAGGGTCTTTGGGGCTGGAGTTCGAGGATCGCCCCGTCGTCATAGAGATGGCTGGCGGGCGGCTGGCCCGAAGGAAGGCGGTCTCGGCGGCGCTGGGGCCGGCACTCATGAGCCGGATCAAGGCCGGGCGCCGCCCGTGCCTCCAGAACGGCCCGGATGGCGACCGGTTCCTCGAGCCCCAGAGCCTCCGGTCGCTGGAGATCCGTAACCTGCTCTGCGTTCCGATCTGGTCGCGCCATCGCCGGTTGCTGGGGTACCTGGAGGTGCACAACACCCGGAACGGTCGATCGTTCTCCCGATCGGATGCGCGGGCCCTGGAGCGATTGGTCGACTCGGCAGCTGTCGCGCTGGCCAACGCGCGGCTCCTGGCGGCCAGCTCCCGGGTGGAGGGCGAATTGGTACTGGAGCGGGACCGGTCGCATCGCTACCTGGAAATCGCCGCCGTGATGATTGTCGCCATCGACGCTTCCGGGCGGGTGACCCTGGCCAACGCGAAGACTTCCGAGATTCTCGGCCGGCCCGCAGAGCAGATCGTGGGCAAGGCGTGGTTCGATCACTTCATTCCGAAGCGGGAGCGGGCACGAGTCCGTGCCGGATTCGCGCAACTCGTGGCCGGCGAGGTCAAGGGGATGGAGTACTTCGAGAACCCGGTGCTGGTCGCCGGGGGCGGGGAGCGGATCATTGCCTGGCACAACAGGATCCTGCGGGACTCGTCCGGAGCGATCATCGGAACCTTGAGCTCGGGCACCGACGTGACGGAGCGCAGACAGGCGGAGGAGGACCTCCGGGCGCTGAACGAGACCCTGGAGGAACGGGTGCGGGAGCGTACGGCGGTGGCCGACGAGCGGGCGCGCCGACTCCGAGCCCTGGCCAGGGAACTGTCCCAAGTCGGCCTGCGGGAGCGAAAACGCCTGGCCGACGTCCTCCACGAGCACTTCCCGCAGCTCTTGGCCGCCGCGCGCATTCACATCAGCCACTTGAAGGAAACCTCGTCGGGTCCGGAGCAGCAGTCGTTCCTGGACGTGGTGGACGGGATTCTGAAGGACGCGATCCAGGACTCCCGCACCCTGGCCATCGAGCTCTGCCCGCCGATCCTCTACGAGCTGGGTCTGGCGCCCGCGCTGGAGTGGCTGGGACGCACCATGCGACAACGGTACGGGTTGACGGTGCAGGTGAAGGAGGTCCCGTCCTTTGGGCCGACCGGGGCGATCGAGCGGGGCATCCTCTTTGAGTCGGTGCGCGAACTCCTCTTCAACGTTGTCAAACACGCGCGGGTGAGTGAGGCCACGGTGCGGATGCTCCGCCCCCGGAAGAGCCTCCTGCGGATCGTCGTGGCGGACGCCGGGATCGGGATGGACACCACGCGTCTGCGGGCGGCCGAGTCGGCGGTCACAGCCTTCGGCCTCTTCAGCATCCGGGAGAAGCTGGACTCGATCGGAGGGTGGATGGAGCTGGACAGTGCTCCGGGCCGCGGCACGCGCGTCTCCCTCTATGTGCCGGTAGGTGATTCGCCGGACCCGAGCGAGCTTCCTGCCGGCCGGAGGCGAAGACGGACCCCGGCCCGCGGACCGGGGCGCCAGACCGACCTCCGGGGGGCCAACTCCTGGGGTGACTGGTTGGAGAGCGCGGTCGGTCCCCGGGCCGCGTCGCCGTAGTGGTTCGTCCGGGAAGCTGAACTCGCGTGCGCCCTTTCCTTCCGGGACGGCGTGCCCGCCGTACCCGGCGCGGACCAGATCGGCGAGGGAGCGGGAAGACGGGTGCGTCCAGGAGTCGGAGTGGGCGGCCACCTGCTCGATGGCCGAGACGATTGGCTATGAATCGGAGACGCTGCGGATGTCGGCTCTGCGGGGGAGCTGCGACGCGAGACGGCGTCCGGGCCTGAGGACGACAGAGGAACACCGCCGTCTCCCCGTGGTGACCTCGGGCTATCGCTCCGGGCGGACATAGACCGCCAACCCGGTTTCGACCGCCGAGAGGAAGAACGCCGTCTCGGCTTGCTCCGCGCGCCCGAGATCCTCAGGCGCGCAGAGCACAACATCGACCGGCGGAAAACAGTCCGCCGCGAGCTGGCGCGCCCTCCGCAGGTGAAGCGCCGGGTCTCCGGGCAGATCCGCCACCACGAGCATGTCAACGTCGCTTCGCTCGTGGGCCGTCCCCTTGGCGAAGGAGCCAAAGACCACGACCCGCTCCGGATCGAAGGCCCGCACGTAGCGATCGACCAGACGCGCCACCATTCCCGGCACAGGCCGGCCCGGACCGCCCGCCGCACGACCAGCTTCCCTACCCACCTCCGCTCCTTTCCGTCTTCGACACCCCCCCGGACCGACGCGCGCCGCGCCGCCAATCCCTCGACGCTCCTCCTCACCCTTTGGCGGCCTCCCGGAGAGCGTCGCCTCCGTCGAGCGCCGTGTAGTAGAGATGGAGGATGACATCGGTCACGTTGGCCAGGTCGATTTCGTTGCTCTCCGCCGGAAGCTCGAAGTGCCAGGAGCTGACCACGCCCGCTCTCTCGAACGGAAGATACCGGGGATCGCCGAGATTGCTGCCGATCGAGGTCAGGAAGAGCCCCGGGTCGTCCTGCGCGTTGCTGAGGACAATCCGCTGGGGGACGGCCGCGTAGTTGTACACGAAGCGAGCGTCGGCTCCCGGAGGGTTCTCCGCGTAACCTCCGGCGACGTCGGTCGAGATTCGGACCTTGTTTCCGGCGAGGGTGAGGGTGGCCTTGACATTGTCGAACCGGGTGGGATTCGGATAGGCCACCGTCACGCTGACGCGGACCAGGTGGCGGTTGTAGTGGCCGGGATAATCGTGATCGAGGAGCGATTCGGGGACATCGAAGTCGCAGGCTCCGGTGGCGAGGAGTCGCGCCAGAGCCGCGGCGTCGAGGGTCGCCAGGGAGATGAAGCGGGAGATCTCGAATCGGCGGGAGTTGTTGTCCAGATAGGAGGCCTGCATGCGCCGCAGGTCGTGGTTGAGCGACTCGCCGGCTTGGAGGCCCTTGCGCAGGCTGTCCCAGTAGCCGAACTCGATGAAACTGCTGTCCTGGATCCCGAGTTCAAACTGGTAGCAGCGTTCGACCTGCTTGCAGAGCCGATAGGCCAGCCGGTAGCTCTGAAAGTAGGTCTCGGAGAGCTTCGCCACCATCCAATCCAAGAGATCCTGATTCGTGAACCGGCTGGTCAGGTAGTCGATTTGGGCCTGCAGATCGTCCGTTCGCTTCTGGCCGGCTTCTCGGTTCTTCTGTGCGATCTCGAGCTCGATCTGCGCGATCGCGATCTGGGTATCGGTCTGTTCGAGCTGCAGCCGTGCCTCCTTGGCCGCCTCCTTCCAGGCGTCCATCCGATGCATGTATCCGCCCTGCAGGCGGGCCAGGGCGGCCCCGGCCGTCAGGGCCGCCGCGGTCGCCTTGCCCGCATTGGCCGCGGCGGAGGCGGCGTGCCCGGCGTTGCTCCCGCCCATACCGCCGGTGGCGTGGGGCGAGCCGCCGAAGCCGGAGGCGCCGACGACGAAGTTGGGCACGAGGTGGCCCCCCGCCCCGATCCCCTCGAGAACCGCGGAGGTGATGTGCACCGCGATCATGGTTCCACTGATGACGGTGTCGGTGATCTCCGGCGCGTTCATGTAGTCCTGCGATTCGTTGAACTCGAGCTTCGCCTCGACGATGGCGCGCGCCTGGTTCAGCGCGGTGAGGGCCTGCTCCGCCCGCTGGACCTGGGCTTGCAGGATCGCGTCGTTGTCCTGGAGCAGGGCCTGCTGCTGCGTGCGGAGCAGATCGGCGAGGGTGTTGCTGTCGCTGGTGTTGATCGCGCCCAGTAGAGCCCCGCCATAGCCGCGCACGGCGTTGACGAAGTCGAGCGCCTGGGGGTAGAGGGCCGTGTACCGGTAGTTCGGCAGACTGACCTGCATGTCGCTCAGGACCGAGCCGATGTCCACCCCCGCGGCGCGCGTCCGGATGAGGAGTCCCGGATCGATGGGGGCGTCAAAGAGCGCGAGCTGGCGAGTCACCCCCTGGATGTTCTGGCAGTGGCGGAGCTTGAAGAGCCTATCCGCCACGGTGTTCCAGTAGCCAAGGAGCTTGTCGTTCGGCGGGATCTTGAAGTAGAAGGTCTGTGGCTGGGGCAGCGCTCCGTCTCCGTTTCCGGCCGGACCGCCGCCGCCGCCCGGGCCGAGCATGTTTTCGATGTCGACCATGGCGTTGGCAAATGCGTCGAGCTTGGGTGCCAGCTCGAGATAGGAATCGGCGGCGTGGGCGGGGGGGGGTGACCGCCGCCGGCTGCCGGCCGAGGATCTCCGCGGCCACCACGTAGAGGAGGGTGGCCTCGCCCAAGGCCTCCCGCGAGTCGGTGGCGAAGAGGTTGTCCGCCCAGGCAATCAGGTTATCCAGGTAGGACATGACCACGGCCTTCATGTAGGCCACCGGCCGCAGATCGGCGAGAAGGAACGGATTGAAGGGGTCCTTCCGCCAGCGGTTCACCTGACTGACCGCGTCCGGGTTGCCGAGGTTGACCTGCGCGAGAAGGTTGTTGATCCGCTGGTTCAGGATCTCGGCCGACGTCAGGTTCCGCAGCGGCTTCGGAATCCAGAAACGCTCTGGAACGGGATCGGCCCCCTGGCGGGTCGGATCGAAGAGATAGTGGAACCAGGCCTGCGCATCCTCGAACTTCTGGTTCTGGCTGAGGAGCTTCGCGACATAGAACGGAACGTGGAAGAAGAGCTCCCAGTTATAGACCGAGTAGGCCGCGCCCGGCGAGAAGTCCAGGATCTCGTTGTCCTCTCCCCAGCGCACCCGCGGGGAGTCCGGTTGATAGGTGTCCCGGAAGCTGAAGACGTCCGCTCCCGAGGGGTCGACCTGGTCCGGCAACAGCTGCAGCCCTTGCTCGTAGAGCGCGGAAAGGCCGCCCCCGGCGAGTTGATGCCACGCCAGCCGCGTGTAGGGGTGGTAGAAACGATGGAACGTGTAGCGGGCCTCGAACGGCGCGCTCGCCGGATTCGAGGGGGGCGTCGGATTCCACATGCTGCCGGTCCAGTAGTACTTCTGCGCTTCGACGAAGTAGCACCGCCGGTTGTCCTGGTAGAGGAAGTAGGACGCCGGATCGAACTGGAGATCGGCTGCCGGCCCGACGACCCGGAATGGAAGCGAAGCGGTCTTCAGCAGCGTCCCGGCGTTCTGCTGTCGCGGTACCGCGGTGAAGGTCAGAGCCGCCGTGGGCCGGCTCGCTCCGCCGGCGTTGGCGGAGATCGAAGCGAGCGCTCCGGCGACCGGGAGCAGGCCCGGCTCGGAGGAAAGATCCGGGTCGGCCTCGGCTTCCGTAAGCGGCAGCAGAGGCTGGGCATCGGGTCCATAGGCGGCCTGGGCGTGGGAGAGCAGGAAGACGCTCGACTGGTTGATCGTGACCCGGAGGTTGCGCAACTCGAGATCATCGAAGCGCCCGGCGAAGACCGCGCGACCGAGGTGCGTCGCCGTCAGCCGGAGGAAGTCGAAGGTGTACTCGGAGGCGCCGAAGTCCATGAAGAGGATGTGCATGGGCGCGGGGCCGAGGCGGAACACGTCGACGAAGAGCGTGGCGCCGTATCCGGGCGCCGGCGCCGGAGTCTGCACCTTCAGCGTGTAGATCGCCTCGACGGCCCGGGCGTCGCTGACCGCGTCGGCGTCGAGGTCCGGGACGTCGAAGAGGGTTCCCTTCGCCGCGTGCGGGGGCGACCAGGCGTGGTTCCGGTAGATGGTGAAGTACATGCGGAGGGAGACATACTTCGCGACCGCTTGCGAGGGCGGGGTGCTGGACGGCTGGGCCGCGGGCAGTTTCTGCCGCGGCTCGTTGGCCACCTTGACCTCCGTCCAGAAGAGGCAGAGGCGTTTGCGGTAGACGGCCGGCACCACCTGGTGCGCCTTGATGTCGAGCGGGATCCTGACCCAGCCACTCCACGCGCCGTCGGCCAGCGTCCGGTGGTAGTACTGCGGGGGATCGCTGATCGATCGCGCCACGACGTGGATCTCCCTCGTGCTCGGATCCTGGCAGGTTCCGGTGACGATGAGGTGGGCGATCCCGTCCAGTCGATCGATGTACTTCAAGGTGACGGTCTCGAACGCGTCGGTAGTGTGTTCGTTCTGGTGTATCTCCTGTTCGAGAGTCCGGAAGATCTCCGTCCGATTGGGCCGCTGCGGCTCGACGAGCCAGTTCTCCGGATAGAGGAAGACCTTGCGCGCAGCCTCCCAGATCCGGTATCGCTTCATCCACTCCCACCATCCCCAGGCCTCGTCCTGCGGATCGATCTGTACGTCCGGCTCCAGGTTCATGCGGCACCGCTCGACGAAGATCTGCACCGCGATGTAGGCCTGGATCACCCGCGTGGAGACCTCGCAGGAAGTCATCTGCACGTCGATGAGGAAGTGGTCGAAGAGCCCGTTGGTGTCGCCGTAGATCAGATTCCCGGCCGGATCGCGCCGCGCGGCGAGGTACGCCTGAAGGGCGGCCGAACGGCGATCCCGAATCGGGTTCATGACGGCGGGGGCGACCTTCAGCCAGTCGGCGTCGCCATAGCGCGCCCGGAGGACACCGAGGGCGGACGCGGCCATCGCCTCGGCGGCTGGTTCGTTCGCCGGCGTCTGCCCCCAGTTCACGATCTGGTCCCCCCGCGCCCGGCCATCGGTCGCGGCGATCATCGTCTCGAGGGTGCGCAGAGCATCGTAGGTCGCGGGATGCGCGTAGTCGCCGAGGACGAAGGAAGCTCCGATGGCGGCGGACAAGGAGGCGACGTCGGCAAGGGTCCACCCGGTGATGGCCGCGAGCGCTGCCTGCGCGGCGGCCTCGTTCGGGATGGTGCCGTCGTCAACTCCGGCGATCAGATCGTAGAGCGTCGGAACGGCGGCGTCGGGTGGGGCGGCCGTGAATAGGCGGGCCAACTTGACCAGGAGCACGGTATTGAGAAACGTATCGATGCCCACCGCGGCTTGCGCCGCATCGACCGGAAGCCGGTCGAGGTCGACGCCGCCATAGATCGCCGGGTGGGAGACAAGCCAGGTGAGATCGAAACTGACCAGGTGGAGCCGCTGTACGATGAGGCGCGCCTTGTCGAGAAGTTGCACGGCCAGGAACTGCTCCGCGAAGTTCGCTCGCGTCAGGTCGAGGAAGTTGCCGCCGAACTGATCGACCAGCAACGGGTCGGTCAGCGCTCCGAGCAGAGATCTGCCGAATCCCGGCGAGTGGAGCTGCCCCATGAGGAGCGCGGCCACGTCATTGGCTATTCCGAACGTCGCCGCAGCCGCGGCGACAACCGTCCCGTCAACGTCTCCGCCGCTCGGGTGAAGAATGGCCTGGCGCACGATCTCGAGAACGGCCGCAATGGCGGTGTCGGTGACCCCGCTGGTCGCGGTCCAGGGCGGGGGAGCGAGGATGTAGGACAAGGCGTCCAGCGTGAAGCCGGACTCGCGGATTCCCTTCACCCGGGTCAGGAAGGCCAGGGTTGCGGCCGGCGAAGCGAACGGCCCGGCCAGCGCCGCCGCCACATCCGGCGCCAGCGGATCGACCAGCCTCGCCACGCGCACCAGGTCGCCGAGCGACAGCTTCGCCGCGGCCGCGAGCTGCGCCACGCGATAGAGCCGGGACAGGTTGGCGAGGGTCAGGGTATTCGGTCCCTCCATGCCGAGAACGGCGCAGAGCCCGTTGGCGTCGGTTCCGGAGACTCCGAGCGCAGCCTGGATTGCGGAGAGATGATTGGTCAGGGTGTCGTCCGCGACCGCAGCCCCGGTCTCGAGCGCGGTGAGATCCTCATCCGGATGCTGCGCACTGACCGCCGGACCGAGGAAGACTCTCGCGTAGAGCGACGGGAGAGACGCCCCCTTCGGTCCGCGGTGGATCGCGGTGTCGATGTCCTGAAAGAACGCCAGCTGCTGGTCGACGGCCAGACCGGTGGCGTCCTGCAGCAGGCGAAAGTCACCCAGGGCGACGAGCCCGTTGGCATCGAGTGTTCCGTTGGCCACGGCCGGGGCGCGAAGGAGAAGGTCGAGTTCCCACATCTTGTACCCCGTGCCCCGCCAGAGACGGAGGAACCGGTGCGCACGATCGAGGAGGGCGGGATCCAGCGGCGCGGGGTCGAGGGTCTGGACTGAGGTGTCGCAGGTGTCGGAAACGCCCCGGAGCGTAAGATTGACTCCGCCCCGCACCCAGGCGATCTCGAGGAAGTCGAGTAGCCCCTCATAGTCCAGGGACGCCGCCTGCCGGAACCCATCCACCAGCACGAGGGAGTTCACCGGGTCGGCCACGTTCCATACGGTGGCCGCGGGCGCGAAGTTCGCGGTGGTGATGAGCTGGACCCCGTGAGGGGGGAGCTGGAATCGTTCCGCCGCCACCGCGGTACGCGCGGCCAGACTCGGGTTGTGCAGCGGGAGAAGCGCCTGGCGCAGTTGCCAGAGCGGGATCCGGGATTCCTGGAGGTAGGTCCGCAGTTCGTCGAGGCCCTCGCTATACGGAAGCGCGTGCGGGTAATCGGCGCCGAAGAGAACGACATACGCCTCGGCATTGAAGAACTCCGGCGCAGCTCGCAGCTCTGCCGCTGTTGCGTCGGCCGAGGTCTGCTTCCAGCGAGGATTGACCGTCGAGTTCGGGTCGAGCGGAGGACTGATGGCATCGGCCAGAAGCTCGTTGACCAGGTCGATGAACGGGAGAGGAGTCTCGCTGTTCGGGCAGTTGAGCTTCAAGTGGGCGATGTCCGGTCGGCGATCGTTGAGTATGTCCAGCGCCGATCGCGGACCGACACGGCGCCGGGAAAGCCAGTCGAGGAGATCGCAGAGGTAGGCGGCCGGGCTCAGGATGGAGGTGCAGGAGTCCACCGTGCAGTAGTCCTGCGAGCCGAAGAGGGTCGCGAGCGACTGGTCCCGGTCGATCGCGTCCGTCATCGCCTGGTCGACATCGGAGAGCCGCCCCAGGGCCTGCGGCCAGACCCCGATAGCGTCGCGATTCATCTGGGTATAGAGCGACACCAGATTCGCGTAGCGCAACGCGGCGGTGTCGTAGAGGCGGTTGGCCTCGCGATTGGCGATCCCTGCTCCCGTGGCTGCGCGGAAGAACTGCTGCCGCCCCGTGGTGGCGATCTGAGTGGCGGAGGCGAACCCGAGCTGGAGGAGGGTCTCGGCGGCGTCCACTTCGGGGGTGACCCGAAGGACCCGTTGCAGGCGTTTGACCTCGGCTACCACCTCGTCGCGCCGCGCCGACGGAATGTCGGTGAAGGCGTCGGAGCCCTTCTCGTGAAGGTACGCCGCCACGTTGTGACGCACGAGGTCGAGATCGGCGTTGTGGGCGAAGAACTGACGAAGCGGCTCGCGTACGGGCGGGCTGACCGTGGCGCCGCGGGTGACCCGACTGGCGAGCGCGATCGTGGGAAAGGCCCGCGTGGCGCGGGCGTAGACCACCCGGGCGAAGACCTCGGCCGGAGTGCCGGCGGCGGACTGGTCGATCGTCGGCGGAGCCCCCGATTCCTGGACCAGAGCCAGCCAGTCCGAGGCCGTGAGGCGGGCGAGGTCGGAGAGCCTCTGGTATCTGCCCTCTGCGAACTGCGCGAGGAGGAGGCGGAGGAGCGGCACGTGATTCTTGACCATGGCTCCGAGACTCAGGGTGCGCTCGATGACGGCGGCCTCGGTTTCGCTGAGTCCGTGCGTGCCGTCTCCGAGGAGGCGCCAGAACTCGCGCATCGACTTCCGGTTCCGGGCGAGAGCCTCGGCGAACGCGCGCTGCTTCACGGGCGGGAGCTGCGCCAGGTCGAGGAGCTCGCTGAGCGTCGCCTTGCCGACCAGGTATGGCTGGTCCAGAGTATCCGCTGTCCGCAAAGACTGCATCCGCTCCACCAGCTCGGGGATTCTCTCCCCGAGCTCCGAGCTGATGATCTCCCGCCCCACGGCGTCACTCAGGGTGTGGAGTTGCAGATCCGGCGGGAGATCGAGAATCAGCGAGCCGACCCGGCGGGTCAGCGCATCGATGAGGGTGAACCGCTCGCTCGCGTCCAGCAGGCCGGGTGGCAGCGCGGAGGGCACCCGCTGGCGGAGAAACGCATAGAACGCGGCCGCGGGCAGGCCGTGGGCCTCTTCCAGGCGCGAGGCCATGACCACCCGCATGATCTGCTCCGGATCCCGCTTCAGACCGCGAGCCAGGAACGAAATGTCCTGATATCGATCGCTCTCGACTGCGCCGGCCGGGGAGAGCCCCTCCAAAAGCGGCTTCATCGCGCGAAGAAGCCTGGCGAACTCCGACCGGTCGCTCGGAGGATGCTGGAGATTGATCTCCAGTTCGGCGCGCGCTGCAGTCGGGGGGGACGCCAGCGGCGGTTCGAGCTCCGCGGCGGCTGCCTCGACCACGATGAGCAGCGGGCGGACCGCGGGAGGCGGTGTGTAGGAGATACGATACTCGCCCGACTCCGAAGTGCTTCCCTTGGCCAGAGCCGGCCGGTCGCGGATGCGCTGCCAGTAAACCACGATGGATGCGGCCACGGGCCGGCCCGCCTCGTCGGTCACCTTCCCGTATACCTGATAGGTCGGTCCCTTGGCCGGAGCGTCGCTCGTATCCTTCGGGGGGCCGACGCGCGACGGAACTCGAGATTCGTCGTGTCCCCGCTTCCGGGGACCACCGGCTCTCCGACCGCGCGGAACGCTGTCCGAACGGCCGTGCTGACGGCCCTGGGAATCCTTGCGAGGGGACTTGGGGTTTCGTTGGTCCGGCATTCGTACTCCCAGCCGATGGCCTCGGCATTACTCTCCGCGTGTCGTGTGACGGTCCGCGAGCGCGCAAGCAGGTGGGGACACACGAGGCACACCGGTCGAGCGTGACCAAACGAGCAACAATGGTGAGCAGCACCGACATCGGACCGGGCTGCATAATAGATCAATCTTGTATAATCGCAGCGGCTGCCTAGTTCGCTCCGGAGCTTGCCTCGCAGGTCATTCCTGCACATCTCGCTGCGAAGCCAAGGCAGCAACACCGCATGAACATGTTCGTACAACGGCAGGTGAGCGTCAAGTTTAGATGTATAATTGACAATGAGTTACTCAGCCGCAAGAGAAGCGGTGAGCGCAATAGCCCGTGCAAACCGTTGTTGACTCACCGGGTCGTGATCCGAACGGGCGCGGCTCTGGAGTGCCCCTTGGCGTGTCAGCCAGGAGCGGCGGCGGCCCAAGCCGGGCCGCCCGGCGGAATGCCCCACGGAGGGCGCGGATGCCGCCGGATGTCGCTTGCCCCCTCTCCTCGGCGCCCACAGACTTCGGCGGGGGAGGCCGGGGAGGGGCGGTCAGGCGTATCCGCGGTGCGGATTCCGGCGTGCGAGATCGACCGACGTCCGTGCGCAATGCGGGCCGAGGAGGTGAGGACATGAGAGACGAGCAGGCAGGCAGGTCCGGAACGGGCACGGAGACAGGCGCGGTCTTTCCGCACCGGGACGAGCTCGCTCGCGTCGTCGAGATCCTCGCCGACGAGGCGCGCCACTGGTTCGAGGGCCTGGACGAGCGGCCGGTCCTGCCGCGCGGGGCCGAGGAGACGCTTGCGGGCTTCGACCATCCGCTGCCGGAGGTGGGAATCGGCGCGGCTGCGGCCCTGCGGCAGCTCATCGACACAGGGTTCGACGCGGCGGCCGCCACCTCCGGCCCGCGCTGCTTCCACTTCGTGATCGGCGGCTGCACCCCCGCGGCGACCGGCGCCGACTGGCTCGCCGCGCTGCTCGACCAGATCACGTACACCTGGGTGACCTCGCCCCTCGGCGTCCGGCTGGAGCTGCTCAGCCTCGCGTGGCTGCGGGACCTGTTCGGGCTTCCGACCGCGGGGGGAGGGATCATGACCACCGGGGCGACTATGTCCAACCTCGTCGGCCTCGCGGCGGCGCGGCAGTGGTGGGGGGAGCGGCTCGGCGTTGACGTCTCTGAGGCCGGTCTGGCCGGGCTTCCTCCGGTGGCGGTCTTCGCCGGCGACCACGTCCACGCGAGCACGGTCAAGGTTCTGGGCCTGCTTGGCATCGGGCGCGCGCGGATCCGCCGCTGCGTGCGGGACGCGGTGGGCCGCCTCGACCTCGACGCCCTCGCCCACGGGCTCGAGGAACTGCACGGCGCCCCCGCGATCCTCTTGGCGACGGCGGGGGAGCCGAACGCCGGGGATTTCGACCCGATCGCGCCGATGGCCGACCTGGCGGAGCGGCACGGCGCCTGGCTGCACGTCGACGGCGCCTTCGGCCTGTTCGCGCAGCTCTCGGATCGGACCCGCCACCTCGTGCAGGGGGTCGAGCGCGCGCATTCCGTGACGGTGGACGGACACAAGTGGCTGAACGTCCCCTATGACTGCGGCATTGCGTTCGTACAGGACGCGGAGCTGCTTGTGCGCAGCTTCCGTTACACAGCCGCCTACCTCCCGCCGCCGGACGATCCGCGCCCCACACTGGGCGCCATCGGCCCGGAGAGCTCCCGCCGCGCGCGCGCCTTCGCGGTCTGGGCCACTCTGCGAGCCTACGGGCGCGAGGGGTACCGCCGCATGATCGAGGGCCACCTTGACCTGGCGCAACGGATGGCCCGCCTGGTGGACGACGATCCCTCTCTGGAGCGGCTCGCCGAAGTTCCGCTCAACATCGTCTGCTTCCGCTACAACCCCGGTGGCCGCACCGAGGAGGAGCTCAACGCGCTCAACCGGCGCCTGGGGGATGCGCTCCTCGAGGACGGCCGGTTCTTTGCGGGGACGACCAGCTACGCGGGGAAGGTCGCGCTGCGGCCCGCGGTAGCGAACTGGCGGACGCGGGCAGAGGACATCGACGTGTTCGTCGCCGCGGTACGGGAGATCGGGAGGGGGGTGGGGGGGCTTGTTGGATAGCGGCGCCTGCGTCTCTGCTGCGCAGACGAGGCCCGCCGGCGGCGGGCGCAGGCGGCCCGGTTGCGCCACTGTGCCCCGTTAGGCACACGCACCGCGAGGCCAGACGCCCTCGCCTAACCCTGATCCGGCAATCCTACACGGCGCAAACCGCCTTCGGCTCGCGCCGGAGCACGCCATCTGGGGCCTTCATCGCCCTCGCCATGCTCACATAGCGCATGGGCTATGCTCCGCGTGGCTCGGGCTGCGCGCGGCCCCGCCTGACGTGCTCCGACACGTTTTCGCTCGCGCAGGATTGCCGGATCAGGGCTGATTCTGCACCAGGCGGCCGGTCCCGGTTGTCAGGGCCGACGGTCTTCCCTCACATGCACCACGTCGGTCGCACCGCCGGCCCCGAGCCCCAAGGTGGCAGATCGGTCCGGGACCTACTGCGTCCGCACGACCTTCAGCGTACGGCTCTCCTCTCCGGCGACCAGGCGCGCGAAATAGAGCCCGGTGGCGGCGCCGCGGCCGCTGTCGTCCCGGCCGTTCCAGGTGACGGAGTGGGTCCCCGCCTCCAACACGTCCTCGCACAGCATTCGCACGCGGCGGCCGTTGATGTCGAAGACGCCCAGAGCCACCTGCGCCCGCTCCGGAAGCGCCAGCTCGAAGACGGTGGCGCCGGGGCCGGGCATGGCTCCCCGGGTGCGGAAGACCAACTGCCCGGGAGGCTCCGCGGCGGCCACCCCCGAGGTGTTGGCGTCGAGCACGTCGATCCGGTAGCCGCCGGCGGCTCCGTTCACGTTTGTCACCACCAGCCCGTACACGGCCCCGGCCGGGAAGTCGTACACCACCCGCTCGGCATGGCCCGCGCCGTGGGCGTCGCCCGAGGCGACGGCGTAGTACGACGGCTGGATCGCGTTGTCAGGCTCGAAGAGCGCAACCCCGAGGTCGATACCGGTGACAAGCGGCGTGACGACGATCTGCAGGTGAGCCGGCGCGACCTGCAGGTCGAGATCCCAGATCTGCACCACCTCGTCCAGCACGAAGCTCCCCTGTCCGGTCTCGAGCCCGGCCAGATCGTCAAAGACCATGGAGTGCCCCGCCGCATCATCGTACGACATCGCGCGCTGTCCCGTGCCGCTGGTGCGGTCGAATCGCGGGTAGCGCGGAATGTTGGGGATGTGGCGGCCGTCGAGGGCCAGGAAGCGGATCCCCGGCCCGCTGGTGTCTTCGCCCACGTTGCAGTCGAGGTCGAATCCGGGGCAGGTCCAGATCAGGGGTTGCGACTCCGATCCCGATGCGGTGCGGACCCCGGTCACGCTCCAGAGGGGGCTGGCCGGAATGTCCGCCCAGACGACCTCGTCCGGCAGAACCACCGGGAGGTTGGGCGGGAGGGTGACGCGGGGGCCGACGCCGACGGTGTATGGTCCGCCCGAGCTGTTGTTCATGATCATGATGCAGCCGTACCAGTCGTCGGCCGGCGCGGTGTAGAGGAACCACTCGCCATCGCTTCCGCCGCCGGTGCTCCCGGCCGCGGCATTGCTGCGCGGCACGTACCGGTCACCGCCGGCCGAACTGGTGACATAGAGGCCGGCGTCCAACGGCGCCCCGGCCGTCTCGTACTGGCGGAACATGTAGGTCTGGCCCGCGAGAAGATGGGCGTCCCAGACCTTGCAGACGTGTCCGGCCGCCCAGGCGCCGTCCTCGAACCCCGACAGGAGGTCCGCTCCTTGTTCCCACTCGGTCGAATAGGAGTTGACCCCGGTTTGTCGCGCCGACCGCAGGTAGTCGGTGCTCAGGCTCGGGTTGTAGTCGGCCGCGATGAACTCCACGTTGGAGTAGGCGCCGGAGGTCTCGAGCAGAGTCTGGAAGGTTGACTCGGCGTAGAGCTGCAGGCGCACGTCGGTGCTGGCGCCGGGCCGGACAGCGGAGACCGCCCAGTAGTTGGTGTAGGGGGCATAGCTGTAGAGCTTGAGGTCAAGGAAGCTGGCCAAGGGCGTTGCCTCGGGCAGCGCCTGCAGGGTGGGCCCGATCTGGATGGTGAAGCCTCCGTCCACCTCGGTGTTGGCCCAGACGACCAGGCCGTAGATGTCGGTGGCCGGCACGGTGTAGGTGCGAGTCTCGCTCAGGCCCGCGGGCCAGTCGTCCTCCTCCCAGACGGCGGCGGCGCGGCCGGCATGGTAGGTGCTGCCGTTGGAGCGGAAGAGGGCCATGCCCAGGTCGAGCTGGGCGTCCATTTCCAGGGCGAAGGCGATCGTCTCTCCGGCGATGAGCGGAACGTCGTAGGTCCGAACCACGTTGTAGTCCTGCCAGGCGCCGGAGCGGACGACCCCGTCGGGGTAGAGGTTCTCGTTTCCTCCCTCGTAGGTCAGCACGTATTGACCCGTGCCCGAGGCCTTGGTGAGCTGGATGTGGTCTTCGCGAAGGTTGTTGTGGTTGTAGTCGCCCACCACAAAGTCGATCTCCTGCCCGGCGAGTGAGGAGCTGGCGCTCTCCCAGCGGTGGTTGTTGTCTGCGAACACCTCGAGCTGGTAGTTGGCTGTGCCGCGGGACCGCACCCCAATGGCGCTCCAACCCGTCCAGCGCTGGTCGGCAGAGAAGCCCCAGTCGGTGTTGGTGTGGATGAAGTATCCGTTGTGGTAGAGCTCGTAGAGATTGCGGCCGGTTCCATTGTCGTTCCAGACGGTGGCGTCGAGCAGGCCGTCGTCGTTGGCGTCCACCCAGGCCCAATGGCGCTGGGTGAAGGGACAGGGGGGACCGTCCCCCCCGGCCACCTCGTACTTCATGATGCAGTCGATGGTGGCGCAGCCTCCAACCTCGCAGTTCCCATTGGGCACGTCGTCGTTCAGGTAGCAGCTCTGGCAGATCCAGCCGCAGAGGTTGCCATTGCACTCTCCGCTGTCTCCTTCCTCGTACTCGTCGCAGGCGCCATAGCAGTGGCCCCACTCGTGCGAGTAGACCTCCCAGGTGGCGCCTTCGGGGACCTGGCAGGCGCCGCGCTCCACGCTGGCGTTGGCCCGGAAGGAGATCTCTGCCGGCTGGAAGACGGCGATGACGTTGTTCCATCCTCCGGCCCAGCTCTGCAGCCCGAGGGTCAGGTCGTCGCTGCGGTTGCCGTCTCCGTTGGCGTCCGGCACTCCGAGAGCCGCGCAGGCGTCGTTGACCCAGGTGCCCCAGTTGGCCCCGCCCTCGACGATCGAGTAGGGGACGGTCGGGGTGTAGTAGTAGATGCCGGGGTCGTTCTCGTGGTCGAAATGGATGTAGGCGTTGGTCGGCGCGTGGTCCAGATAGTACTGCCGGGCCAGGGTCGAGCGGGAGGCCATCAGGTCGATCTCGCCGGCGCTCCAGGCGCCGCCGGAGTGATTGACGAAGATGTGCCAGATGAGCGTGTTCCCGCGAACATAGTGCGCGGTGTCGACGGTGTTGAAGATCGCGGGACACCAGTCCCCTCCGGCGACCGGCGGTTGCTCCACCGAAATGCAGTCTCCGTAGACCGGAGGCGGGGCGGCCTCGTCCTGGAGGCGGACGGCCTCGATCTGCGCGGGCGTGACCTTCCGCTCCTGCGGTTCGGGAAGAGCGTACGCAGTCGTGCAGGCGATCGCGGCGAGCAGGATGGAGAAGGAGAAGGCGACGGCGCAGTTGGTGGCGGGGTTGGCGGCGAGGTTGGACTGGATGGCCCGGAGGGCCGGTCCGATGGAACAGGCCGGCCGGTTCATGGCTTCACCTGTTCATCGCGCGGTTGGGGCGAACCGGACCCGGGGAGGCCGGATGAGCTGCCGGCGTCGGGCGAGGCGGCGTCGGGCGAGGCGGCGGCGGCCGATGAGGCGCCCGGGCGCTGCGCCATGGGGGGAGGGGTCCTGGCCGCAAGTCGCTCGAGTTTGACCCGCTCCAGATCGTCCGCGGACGCGGCTGCCTCGGGCGGCTCGGCGAGGAGCACCAGGCGAGTGCCGGCCGCCTCCGCGGCGGCGATCGCCTGCCGGGCCAGCGCGAGCTTGGCCTCCTCGAGGCGGTTCAGCGGCTGGGGCGGCTGCCCCGACGCGCCGTCCGTGAAGGATCCGACGACAAGCCCCTCCGGAGACAGGAGAGGCTGCGGCCCGGAAGCGATGTGAGCCGTTTCGACGGGCGGCGGTCCGGTCGGCAGGCCGAGATCGTTCGGTTCCGGCTCCGGCTTCGCGATCCGCGCGGGGCCGGCTTGCGGGACCTCGACGTCGGTCGTGCCGGCGGGAACGGGTGAGGATGTCAGCGCGGCGATCAGGATCAGCGCCGCGATCCCCGGAAGCGCGTGCTTTGACATGGTCTGGTTCCTCCTGGTTCGAGGGCGCGGCAGGCCCTCATGGGTTGCGGGTGGTCCCCTTCCTCGCACATGCGCAAGACCCACCTTGGTCTGAGAGGTGTTGAGAGGCGGTTTTTTCTGCAACTGATGGTCGCAGGCGGCGGGTGGGGGCCAGCGGGACGATGACACGTCCGGTCGACTGCCGCCGCTCAGCCGCAGGGTCACGGGATTTCAGGCCGGCCCCCGGGCAGGAGCCGGTCGAGATCATCCGCGTTCGCGCCGCGAGCCCAGGCGTCCGCGAAGGCGCCGGGATCGAGGTCCCGGCGCAGCTCTTCGGTCAGACGTGAGATCCACTCCAGCTTCCAGGATGGCGCGGCGTGCCCCTCTTGCCGGCGGATCCGGTCGGCTGCGGCCAGGAGAGTGACCGCCTCCCGGGGGTTCCCTGCGGCCCGCTCGATCGCCGCCGAAAGCTCGAGCGGTTCCTCCAGGTCCATCCGGCCCCAGGATCGAAGGAGCCGGGCCGCCTCGAGCAACGACTGCCGCGCCGGCTCCAGGTCGGACGCGAGCAGGTCCAGGTGACCCAACCCGAGATGGGCCCAGGCGTCGCTGTGCGGGTTTCGCGATTCGCAGGGCACCGCCAGGCTGAGCTGAAACAGCGCGCGGGCCTCGGACCGCCGCCCTTCCAGCATCGCGACGAACCCGAGCTCCATGAGGAGACGGGCCTCGTTCGGACGGTCGCCGATACGCCGGGCCAACGCGAGCGCCTCCGTAAAGCGCCCGCGCGCGCTGGACAGTTGATGGACCCCTTCTGCCTGATCGCGGAACGTCCGGCTCGACAGCCGACCCAGGTTCAGGAGCGTCGCCACCATTCCCGGCCGATCGTCGATCTCCCGTTTGAGGGCCAGACTCTCTTCCAGCAGGAGGCGCGCCTCCTCCCAGGCGCCGGCGTCCAGCCGGGTGAGGCCGAGGGCGTTGACGGCGTGGGCGATGCCTCGCTTGTCCCCGATGGCGCGCTTGACCCGCAGGCTCTCGCGGAAATCGGCCTCCGCCTCTTCCCCGCGGCCGAGCTGGGCGAAGATGACCCCGCGGTTCAGGAGGATCCCTGCGTAGTTCCAGGCATCCAGATCCTCGGTGATGTACTCGAGGCAACGGGCGTAGAGCCTCGCTGCCTCCGCCTGGTTCCCCCGGAACTTCGCGACATTTCCCAGCTCGTTGTAGCAGGATCCGAGCAACCCCGGGTGTTCCGGCCGCCCGAGGGCAAGCGAGGCCGCGCCCTGCGCCAGTTCCTGCGCGGCGTCCAGGTCTCCCTGGCTGCGCGCGATCTCGGCGCAGGTGATCATCAGGCGAACACGAAGCAGTTCGTTCTCCGGGCCCGCGGTCCGCAGGTCCTCGATCTGGGCGGCGAGGAGTCTCCGGCCTTCCTCCCAGCGCCCCAGGCGGACCCAGAAGGCGCTGAGCTTCCCCACGAAGAGGGCGGCATCCGCGACCGGGAGGCTGAGCCTCGGAAGGCTCTCCAGCGCCGCGCGCACGTTCTCTTCTTCGTCGCGGAAGCGCGCAATCCAGAACGCCTGCTCCGGTCCCGACAGGATCCGCTTGGAGAAGAGATCCCGGTAGTAGACGAAGTGTCGCCGGCGCAGGTCGAGCTCCTCCCCGGCCGCTTGCAGCTTCTCCTCCGCGTACTCGCGCAAGGTGTCGAGCATGCGGTAGCGCGAGCCTCCGGACGGACCGTGCGCCCCGTGCCGTTCGAGCAAGGACTTGCTCAGGAGTGAACGTACGAGGTCGAGGGCCTGCCAGCCGGACCGCTCGGAGGTCAGGCACACCGTTTCCAGAGCGTCCAGGGTGCACCCGCCGCGAAACACGGAGAGGCCGCGGAGGAGCGCCTGTTCGGCCGGCGAGAGCGATTCGTAGCTACCGTCGATCATGGCCCGCAGGCCGAGGTGGCGCGCCGAAGCGACCGGCCCTGCCGCCCCGGCCGGCTGGCTCGCCGCGGCCGGGTCACCGGCAACGACCGCCGGGTGGGCTGAGCTCCCGGCCGCACTGAGCAGGTCGATGCGCCGGTGCAATCGCTCGAGGATCTCCTCGGGGCCCAACACGCCGGCCCAGGTCGCGGAAAGTTCGATCGCGAGCGGAAGACCCTCGACCCGCCGGCAGATTCCGCGAATGGCGTCCATCTCCGACGGCGTGTGCTCGAAGCCGGGCGCAGCCGTTCTCGCCCGATCCAGGAACAGCGCCACGGCCGGCTCGCTCTCAGGCGGCGGATCCTCCTCCGCGGCAACGGGCAGAGGAGACAGGCGCAGCACGCTTTCGCCCTCGACGGCGAGCGGCTCGCGGCTGGTGGCCAGGATTCGAAGGGCCGGACAGTTCTCGAGCAGGCTCCAGACCAGTTCCCCGCAGATAGACACGAGGCGCTCGCAGTTGTCCAGAACGAGCAGTGATCGCTTGGGGGCCAGCGTCTCGACCAGACGCTTCAGGCTCCATCCGGCCAGATCCGGAAGCCCCAGGGCGGCGGATAGCTTCTGCGGCACGGCGCTCGGGTCCCGAACGGAAGCGAGGTCCACAAACCAGACTCCGTCCGGAAACCGATCCGCCAGGGTCCTGGCCGCCTCGACCGACAGCCGTGTCTTTCCGCTGCCCCCGGGTCCGGTCAGCGAGATCAGGCGCTCCTCGTGCAGGCGCTCGCCGAGCGTACGGAGCTCTCCCTCGCGACCGAAAAAGCGGGTGAGGTACAGGGGCAGATGGGCCGGTGGCCGGTCCTTCCCTGGCGGCCGTTCGAACCTGCTTCGGATGCGCTCGACCTCGCGCGCCTCGAGCATCGCGTCGATCGCGGAACGGACCTCCCTCATGGAGCCGGGTCGCCGGGCCGGATCCCGGGCCAGGAGGCGCGGCAGAAGCGCTCGCAGCGCGTCCGGAGTATCTGCGGGCAGGCGACTCGGGTCGTATTCCATCCCCTGGCCTTCCGGCAGAGGCGACCTGTCCGCGCCGTCGAAGGGCGGCGTGTCCGCAACGCACTCGTGCAAGATGCAGCCGAACGACCAGATGTCCGTCCGCGCGTCGACCGTCCCGCCCGCGATCTGCTCCGGGCTCATGTAGCCCGGCGTCCCCATCGGCGCGTCCCGCTCCTCGGGGCCAACCTCATCGCCGGAAGGCGTGCGCATCAGCTTGGCGATGCCGAAGTCGAGCACCTTGGCCACGCCCTCTTTCGTGACGAGCACGTTGGCGGGTTTGAGATCCCGGTGGACGATCCCGCTCTCGTGCGCCGCCTCGAGCGCACAGGCGATCTGGCGCAAGACCGGCAGGATCGAATCGAGCGGGACCGGCCCGCGCTCGAGACGGTCCGCCAGCGTCTCCCCCTGGATGTATTCCATGGTGAGCAGGAGCCGTTCCTGATCGCTTTCCAGCGAGTGGATGGTGGCGATGTTCGGGTGGTTGAGGCGGGCCAGCAGGCGGGCCTCCTGGCGGAAACGCTCCAGGACTGGAGGAAAGGCGGTCAGCGCATCCGGCAGGATCTTGACCGCGACCTCCCGGCCCAGATCCGGATCCATGGCCAGGTAGACGATTCCCATGCCTCCCTGGCCGAGGCGGCGCAGAACCCGATACCGCCCGAGGCGCGCCGGAGGTTCCATCTTCTCGCCGTCGAAGCGGAGAAGCCGCAGCGCCGTTTCGCGCAACTCGGGCCGGTCGGAGCAGGACCGTTCGAGAAACGCGTCACGTTCCTTCGCCGGAAGATCCGCGGCCTGCAGGAGCAGCTCACGCAGGAGGGCGAACTCCGCGAGGTTCACGGGCCGGCCCCGGCGGGTGGTCCGTCTCCGGCGAACTCGGAGCGAAGCCACATGGAGGCGACCCGCCAATCGTCCACGACCGTCTTGCGGGACACGCCGAGCGCCAGAGCGATTTCCTCGCCGGTCAGGCCGCCGAAGACACGCAGCTCGACCACTCGGGACATCCGCGGGTGGAGGCCGGCCAGCTTGCTCAGGGCCCGGTCCAGGTCGACCGTGTCGATCTCCTGGTTCTGTGCCGGGAGATCGCTGGCCGTCACGGTCACCCGTCTCCATCCCCGCCCCCGCTTGATCGCGCCGCGCCGACGCGCGTAGTCGATCAGAACTTGCCGCATGGCCTGTGCCGCCACGCCGAAGAAGTGAGCCCGGTTCTCCCATCGCATCGAAGCCGGGTCGATCAGTCGAAGATAGGCTTCGTTGAGCAGGGCGGTGGGCTGGAGGGTGTGCCCGACACGCTCTCGGCGCATCTCGCGCTCAGCCATGATCCGCAGTTCCTCGTAGGCGAGGGAGAAGATCCGGTCCGCGGCCGAACGGGGGAGCGGCTCGTCTCGGGCCGCTTCCCGGAGCAATGCGGTGATCTCCGGGTTTGGCATGGACACCTCCGTGAGAGCCCGCGCAGATGGGACGCACAGGCTCAAGAGTCGGCGCGAGCGATGACCGATTACGATAGCATGCAGGGGCGTGAAGGCGGGTCGGGAGCGCGACGGAACGCGAAGTGTGGTTCGGGTCCGAGTAGGCGTGGACGAGACCGGGGTGCTCGTCCTGGAGGAGGCGATCGGCGGCGTCGATTCGGCGACCGAACAGGCGATCCAGGCCGCTATCGCGGCTCTGATGCGCCCGCGCGCCACAAGGGCCCCGCCCCCGTCCGGCGGAGCCCTTTCGCCGCGGATCGCCCCCGCAACCCTCCGCGCCGGCTATTCTCGCTCGGATTGAGCCGGTGCGAGCGAGTGTTTGGCCAGCGCGGCAGGCGCGTGCACCAGGTGGCAGTTGTGACAGCTCTCCATGCCGATTCCCTGCAGTGCGTTTCGCACCGCAGCCGGATCGGGCGAGGCCGCTGCCATCGCCGCACCCAGCCCGTCGACCAGGCCGAGGATCCCGGCATCGACGTAGTACTGGCGCTCCGATTGGTGGCAAGCGGCGCACGACTCCCGCAGCGTCACGTACCGGGTGGCCAGGGCGACAACGTGCTCGCGCGCCTTGTCGACCTGTCCCTGGGACAGATCCACCCCGACACCCGCCAGGTCGCCGTCCAGCATCTGCATGAACGTCACATAGGGGACCTCTTGCTTGGACACCGGATCCGTCAGCATGATGCCGGCGAAATCGCCCCAGTGGTACTTCTGCTGCACCCGAGCCATGTTCTTGACGTGGCAGGTGTGACAGACCTGGCCCGCGCCCTGCGCCGCCGGCATGAACTTCGCCGGATCCCGGGATCGGAGGGCTTCTCCCAGCGCGGCAATCGGGGCCGCCGGCAGCTCGCTCCTCCACTCGGGCACCATCTGGGACAGTCTGGCGTACTTCTCTTGGAAGCTTGTGTATCCTTGCTCCGCGTTGGCGAAATCCCCGTCCAGGAAGTCCCCGATCGTGCCGGACATGAGCGTTCCCAGCTCGAACATGGCTAGCAGAAAGACCGGACGGTCGGCATTCGGCGGATAGAGGGCGTCGAGCGATGGCGGCAGCGCTGTCGCGGCCGGGCTCACGGCCGGAGCCGCCTCCTGGCGCTGCCCAGTCGCGCTGCCCACCACGATCAATGAGAGAACACCGAGGAAGATGATTGTCAGCTTGTACATGCTCTCACCTCCGCATTCAGGTGCCTGACGGCTTCGACTCGAACAAGACCACGCCCCAGCGGCGGTCCCGATGCACGATTCGCATCGCCCGCACAGCTCACACAGCTCATACAGTTCGCACCGTTCGCATCGCCCGTACAGCTCACACAGTTCACACAGTTCGCGCGGGATCGCGCGGGATCGATGGTAGGATCCGCGCCCGTCGCTGTCGAGGAGTTTTCTGTCCTCTGCGGCCTTCGGGCCAGATCTCGCGCACCGATGGTCAACAACAATGAGACCAACCGTTCGGGCGCCGGTTCCGGCGCTCGTCCGTCCACTCGTGCGCCGGTTGGTGGCCCAGGAAGGTCCACGGAGAACGAGGGAGATCGCGAGCCTCCGCCATCCGGCGGACGCACCCCGGCGGAGGCATCCCGGGGGACGCCGGACGTCGGATTACCCGTCCGGGTCTCTGCCCTGGTATCATCTTCCTGCATCCCGCGGGATTCGAGTTCGGCCCGCAACCTCGGAGAGACCATGCACCGCGCTCCATCCACACATGGGGGCACCCTTTTCCGGTTGATCTCATGGCTCGCGTCGACCGGTTTCGCATTGACCGGGGCCGCCTGGGCGGGCGTCCGCACCGTCCCGTTCCCCTATCCGACGGTGCAGGCAGGCCTCAACGCCGCCCAGACCGGCGACACCGTGGTGGTGGCTCCCGGCACCTATGTGGAGAACCTCCTCTGGCCGGACCGGGCCGGTATCTCCCTCCGCAGCGAGCAGGGCGCCTCGGTCACCTTCCTGGATGGCGGCCGGAACGAGACGGTTCTGGGCCTCTACCACGCCTCCATCGACACCACGACCCGGATCCAAGGCTTCACCATCACCGGAGGGAAGGTCGGCGGCAGCTGACCCTGGTGTTCGGGCGGAGGTCTCCGCCTGCTGGAAGGGGCCTCGCCCTGCATCGAGGATTGTGTCATCGCCGACAATGAGGCCTACAACATGGGCGGCGGCGCGATGGCAACGGAGGATTGCCGCCCCGTGTTCCGCCGGGTGCGTTTCCTGAGGAATACCGCGCACACCGGTGGGGCCCTGGCCATCGGCGCGACTGCCCACGCCCGCGTGGAGGACTGCCGGGCGGAGGAAAACTCCGCGCTCGGCATCGGCGGGGCCTTCCAAGTTCATGACGGTGGCGAGCTCGTCCTGCGGCGGTGCGCGGTGCAAAGGAACACCGGCGGCGAAGGAGGAGCGCTGGGAGTCGGCGGAGGGCGGATCGAGGCCGAAACCTGCACGCTCCTGGCCAACCGTGGCGGTTTCGGCGGAGCCATCTCCGTGATCTCCGGAACCGGCGTCTTGCGCGGCTGCCTCGTCCGCGGCAACGAGGCGGACTACTGGGGCGGCGCCGTCAACAGCACGTCCGGCACGGTGCGGCTGGAGGCGACCTGGGCCGACTCCAACCGGGCGTGGCTCGGCGGCGGCGCGATCTACGCCTACGATTCGACGGTCGAGGCGGAGAACAGCCTGATCACCGGCAACGACGCCGGTCCCGCGCTCGATGGGCCGGGAGGAGCCGTCTCCAGCCGCGTGTCCTCGGTGGTTCTGACCGGCTGCACCCTGGCCGCAAACCGGGGCCTCCCGGGCGCGGGCCTCTGGCTGGACTACGATTCGAATGCCTCACTGGAGCGCTGTCTCCTTGCTTCCGGCCGGGGAGGCGCCGCCATCGAGGGCGAACCGGGAGCGTTCGCGGACGCCGGCTGCTGCGATCTGTGGGAGAACGAAGGCGGAGACTGGACGGGGTTGGTGGCAGGCCAGGACGCGGCCGGCGGCAACCTCTGGGCCGACCCGCTGTTCTGCGAAGCGCAGGCCTCGGAGACGCCGTGGTCGATTGCGTCGGGTTCTCCCTGCGCGCCCCCGCACTCCGGAACCTGCGGTCTGATCGGGGCCGGCGCGGTGGCGTGCGTCCTCGCCTCGACACCCGGGGACGCCGCGCCCACGGAACCGGGTTCCGGCTCGCTCGTCCTGACGCTTGCGCCCAATCCGTCGGCCGGGGAGATCCGCATCGGCATTCGCCTCTCCGGGGCCGCCGGCCGGGACGTCGCGCTCACCGTTCACGACGCGGCGGGACGCCTCGTCCGCAGGTTCTCCTGCCGCCTCGGGAACTCGGGGACCGCAGCCGCGGAATGGGATGGCCGGGACGCCGCCGGCCACCGCGCACCCCGCGGCACCTACTGGATCCGGGCCACCGCGGATGCCGGCCCGGCGGAGGGTGGTGGGCCGAGGGTCGGCGCCCGCGTGGTGCGGAGGTAGACCGACCGACCGGAAAGACGGTGAGCACGTCCTCTCCTTCCGGAGGGTCGAGAGTCGCCCGGGCCTGCGCCGGGCGCCTTCGACCTCGCCGGGGCCGTCGCCGCCACGACGACCGGCGCGGCCACGGCTCCGGCGTCTACCACCGCTCCGGTCGCGGCAGCCTCGTCGAGATCGCCTCGTTGGTCGCGTCCGGCGCCGTCTTCTCCACCAGGACGATCTCGACCAGGCGGCGCGCGGCGCCGGTTCCGAGATTGGCTTCTTCGCGCTGCGGAGGCCTCTCGCCGAAGCTGACCGCCTGGAACCTCCCCAGTCGCCCGGGCACGCAATCCGCCAGGAGCCGAAGCACGGCCTCCGCGCGACGGCGGCCCAGCTCCAGGTTGTAGGCGGCGGGCCCGGTCGGGTCGGCGAACCCGTAGAGCTCGACGAGCATCTGCGGGTTGCGGCCGAGGTTCTCCGCCACCTGCTCCAGGACCGCGCCGGACTCGGCTTCGGGATCAGCGCTGTTGAAGGGGAAGTAGACCCGGTACCGGTCTACCTCCCGGTAACCGACCCAGCCGAGGGCCATCTCCTGAACCGAGTCGACGCGCCGGACCGCGGCCGTGGCCCGGGAGTCCGCGCCCGAGGCGACCCCCTGTACCGCCTGGAGCTCCTTTCCCAGCGAGTCGTCCGCAGTTACCATCGACGTGCGCAGGCCCGCCACCTGGTCGCGCACATATCCGCGTGTGGCACAGCCGGTCGCCCCGGCTGCAAGCAGGGCCAACACCCCGATGGCCCCGATTCGAAGATGGACACTTCGCATCCGCTACCTCCTTCTAGAATCGGAGGCCGATTCCGGCCGCCAGATAGGCACCGCTGTAGTCGAGGTTTCTGATCTGCTCCCGGACCTCAGGTCCGAGCTTCCGCCCCGGGTCCGCGAAGGTGTATCGCGCCTCTCCGCTGAGTGAGAGAAGCGGCGAGAGCATGAGCCTCGCGCCTCCGCCGGCATGCCAGCCAAGGGTGCTGACGGATCGGTTCCGGAATCCGAACTCCGTGCGCAGTGCGCCCGAGTACTGGTAGGACACGCGGTACCAACCCGCGCCCGCTTCCACAAACGGCGAGACAGCCAGGACCGGGGTCGGCAGATATAGCTTTGCGGTGACCGTCACGGGAACGGTCCGCGTCCGCAGGCCGCCCCACGGGGTGTCATAGACGTTGTCCGAGCGGTAATCGACCGCTCCGTTCAGGCCGAGCAAGGGAGCCGGGTTGAATTCCAGGTGCGCTCCCACAAGCGAACTCCCGTCGCCGGCATCGGCCGGCTTGGAGTACGCCCAATGGGCGCCCCACTCCCCTGAGAAAGCCGGCGCGGGGAACAGGGTCGCCACCGTCGAGACGGCAAGCGCCAGGATTGTGTACGGTCTGCGGTAAGCGTCGATTGTTGGTGCGACTCGCATCTGCGCCTCCGACTTCTCCCCCCCGGCGATGCCCGGCGAGGGGCATCTTCCGTGCCAGGGACCGGCAGCCGGGAGGATCGGGACTTGCAGCCGCCGCACCCCCGATCCCGTTGTAGGGATTTCCGGAGCTCTGCACGTTCTACAAGACTCGCCCGGCGTCACGGCGGGCGGCGCCCGTTCACCGGGCCAGGACGCGCGGACGTCCGGAACCCCGATCGTCGTGACGCCACGGAGGATGCGGCGTCGGACCGGCCGCGACGCCGCCATGGCATGCCGATTGACGGCCGGCCTGCCTGGAAAGGAGGTGCTGTCATGTGGAGACGATGGACATTCCTCCTGGCCCTCACGCTGGCTCTCGGCGCGGTCGGCCTGCTTCCGGGGAGCGCAGCCGCGCAGTCAGGCCGCCTGGGATTCCGTGGATGGGGGCCGCATGTCGGAGTGACGTCGGGACCGGATCAGGTCCACCTCGGCGTGCACTTCGACTTCGGGGACCTGGCCCGGCGCGTGCGTTTCCAGCCGAACATCGAGGTCGGAGTGGGAGACGAACGGACCCTGGCCGCAGTCAACTTCGAGGCCGCCTACCGATTTCGATCGGGCTGGGACCGCTGGTCCCCGTACGCCGGCGGCGGATTGGGCATCAACCGGACCGGGGACGACCACGGCGTCGTGCACCGCTCCTCGTCGGAGCTCGGAGCCGGCGTCCTCGGCGGGATCGAGAAGGGATTGAGCAGCGGCAACAGAATGTTCCTCGAAGCGAAGCTCGGGCTGGTGGATGCCCCGGACCTCAAGCTGGCTATCGGCTGGACGTTCTACCAGTGATGTCGCTCGGCCGGCATCCGTGGATTCGGAATCCGCGCGGTGGATCGATCAGCGAGAGGTGTGCCATGAGACGCGCAGCTTTCCTCGCGATGCTGGGCGGCCTGCTGCTGGCGGCCGCCCTTCCTTCCCGGGCCTTCGTCCTGAGCAACGCAGGCTTGCGTGGGGGTCTGGTGGACCCGGACTTTCTGGATGGAACCGCGTTGATCGGAGGACACCTCGAGTTCGAGGAAAGGGGCTCGCATCTTCATCTCCAGCCGAATCTGCTCTACTGGAGCAGCGGTCGCTACGCCGACGTGAACACCAACCTTGATGTGTACTATCACTTCGGACCGGCCGCGGCCGCCGCCCCCTACCTCGGCGCGGGGCTCGGCATCCATTCGTTCCATGTCGCCACCGCTGGGCCGGTTCATGTCACCGTCTTTGACGTCACCGGACGTCGGGTACGCGATCTGGTGGCGGAGCGGCGCGAAGCTGGAAGTCAGATCGTGACCTGGAACGGACGGGACCATGGCGGTCGCATGGCCGAATCGGGAGTCTACTATGCGAGGGTTGAGGCGTCGGGCCAGGGGCAGACGATCAAGCTGATCCTGACGCACTGATTCCCAGTTCTGACCTTCTCCGAGCGGGAAGGTGGTGGAGTGATGGGTTCCACTACCTCTCCCGCTCTCTCTCTGACGCGATGCGAGGACGTCAGCCGCCGTTGAAGGGCCAGGCTCTCCAGCGCCAGGCTGGCGGGAGATCGGCAAGCGGCACGCGCCGCCGGCGCAGAATGGACTCTCTCGCGTAACGCCTCCGTAACACCCCCGGTCTATCATCCGCCTGTGATCGTCAAGAGCGCGATCTCGCGGCCGATGCCGGGAACGGTTCACCGGAGGGTCGCCATCACGAAGGGAGGAGCACGATGTCCGGTCGCTGCGCGCAAGTTCCGCGATTTGGTTCCAGGAGTCTATGGGCCTGTCTGCTGTGGCTCCTGCCCGTCCTGGTCTCTCTACCTCTGACGCATGCCGTCTGGGCCTCGCCTCCTCCGGCGCCGGATGCGCTCACCGAGAACTCGGCGGCGTCGTGGGACGCCTGGGCGTCCGAGGCGAGCGCCGAGGTCTACGATGACGAGACGTTTCTGCAGACCGGTTCCTCGTCGCTGCGCTACGAGACGAGCGGTTGCTACGACACGAGGCTGTGGACCCCTGGTACGCAGGATGCAGACTGGGACCTGACGGGCACGTCGGCTCTGAAGTTCTGGCTGTATGCGGAGAACTTCAACGGCGGGTTCCAGGGATTCTGGATCGATCTCTGCAACGACGCCGGCAACTACGTCGAGTACACGCCGACATACGACGTGACGGGGCCGGCGACCGGGAACTGGGCCCAGGTAAGCGTACCTCTGGCCGGGAGCGGGGAATGGACGCGGCAGCCTGTCGGCGTGCCGGACCCGGCGCACGTGCGGTACCTGGAGATTCACGCCGACACCTGGGAATGTGCCTTCCGTCTCTGGTTCGACGGCTTCACCTTCGCGGAACGGCCGCCGGCGATCTGGCCGATGCACGGACGTGACATGTGCCGCACCGGCCGTGCCGACTACACGGTGCCACCCGACCGGCTGAACGCCTCGTTCTTCGACGTGATCACCTGGCAAAAGCCCTCGCCCGGACCGTCGCACGAAGGGTACTTCACCTCCTCGTCGATGATCTTCCATGACGGGGTGGGTCCGGTCGGCGAGGATGTCGTCGTTGCCGGCTATCACTGGCCCAAGGGAGTCCAGGCCATGGACCGGCACACGGGCCGGCTTCTCTGGGACGGCAATCCCGCCGGGGGCGAGACGATCGGCCGGACGACCCCCGCCTTCTCGAACGACGGCGCCACCGTCTATGTGGTCAACGACGCCACGGAGAGTGCGGAGTATCCCCAGGGCCATCCGTTCATGGCCTTTGCGACCGCGGTCGGCCCGTCATCGTATCGGCACAACGGAAGCGATGTGAACCCGGTCCACCTCGGCATGGGGCCGGCGGTGGTGGCGCCGGACGGGCGCGTCTTCCTGCATTCCTGGTATGACCGGCTATATGCGGGCGCGGATGATGGCACGAGCCTCTACGAGGTCTGGGCAGCGGCGACGCAGACTCTCCCTTGCCTGGCGGAACCGGCTCTCTACCAGGACGGACCGGATCTCCATGCGGTCATGGGCGGCGAAACAGGATACATCACCGCCTGGGACGGCGCCACCGGCGCCGAGCTATGGACGACGCCCACCGCGGGTTCCGCCCAGACGGCGCCCACGGTCGACCCGGCCAACGGAAACATCTACCTTCCGATCAGCGTCTGGGGCGACATCTACGTCACCGGCCTCGACAAGGACGGCAACCCGCTCTGGGGAGAGGCCTCCTGGTTGGTCTATGACTATACGGAAGGAGTGAACAACGAGCAGCGCGCCAACGCGGCCGGATGCCTGAGCCACGACGGCTCGACCTATTACTTTCAGACCGAGAGCGCGGGCACCGACGGGATCCTCTTTGCCGTCAATACCGCGGATGGGTCGGTCAAGTGGCAATACGAGACCGGAGGCGACGGTTTCACCGACAGCGCGTCCTCGCCGATCGTGACGCGGAATGGAGTCATCATCGTCGGGAACAACGGCGGCGACGCGTACCTCGCGATTCTGGACGACGGCACCGAGGGGATCCTCCTGGACTCGATCGACGTGAATCCCGACCATCATGAGAACGGGCACGCGCGGTGCGGCGCGACCCTCTCTCCGGATGGACGGCTCTACATCCCGATGCGGACCTACTGGATCGCCGGCAATGGCGATGGGGACTTGCCCACGGCGCTGGTGGAGAATGTCTTTTCATCGTTCGATCTGACCGCCGGCGCGGAGCCGCAGCCGCTTCCGCCGCCTCCCTGGCAGGCGGCAGTGGCCCTGAATCAATCCGTACGGGTCACCTGGGAAGCGACGCCGGATCCTGTGGGGTTGCTCGACCACTACGCGATCTACCGGGACATCCAGGCGTTCACCTCCGTTGAGGGGATGACACCGATCGGGATCGTGCCCGCGGGCAGCCCGACCGAGTATCGGGACGATACCGTGGCCAACGGCACTTCCTATTTCTATGCGGTGACGTCGGTCCTGGGCGGAGGCGGGGAGACGAAGGCGGCGCCGGGCATCGGACCGCGCACGCCGTACGACGAGACCGATCTGCAGGTGGTGTGCATCTCGCGGACTCCACGCTATCCGCGCTACGACGCGCAGTACACGGACTATGAGGTTACGGATCCGAACGGCTTCGGGCCCTACTTCTTCTCCGCCGCCACCGGTCTGGGCGGCGGTCAGGATGAGAACACTCAACGGTGGCCGGCCGTCGGGGACCCGGTCACCTATACCGCGACAGTGCGCAACCGAGGCACCAACGCCTGGGCCGGAATCCTGGGGGCGACGTGGCAGGTCGATGGCGTGACGGTGGCGGCACCCTCGCAGGCGGTCTCCCTCGAGTCCGGGGAAACCACCATCTTCTCGGTGGTGGTCAACTGGGACGGCGGCTCGCACGATGTCTCCATCACCCTCGATGCGGCGGATGATCGCCCACAGAACAACCTGCTCTGCATCGATACCAGGTCGGTTGCCTTCTTGAGCTACATCGACCGCTCGCGGCTGGAGGAGTTCCGGGAAGAGACGGCGACCTATCCCGGGGCGGCGACCGACGACTTCATCGACTGGTTGAACCGGCACATGGCGCGCTTCAACCAGATGTTCGCGGAGGCCGGGTCCCAGAAGCGGGTCCACTTCGACGTGCTGGAGGTGCTGGACGATGCGGCCTCGAGTCCGGACGTGTCGCAGATCCTGTTTGCCATCTTCCCCTTCCGGTACTACGTGGGCGAGGGGAGCCTGCGGTTGAGTGGATACTACGACACGGCCGAAGACATCGACTTCGGCCTGCTGCACGAGATGGGACACCAGCTCGGCTTGATCGACATCTACCAGATCAACATGGGGCCCGACCAGAACCAGGTCACCCATGACGGCTACGCCGCGGTCCGCTGTCTGATGAACGGTTGCTCGCACTTCCTGTCCCCGCACAGCGCCCAGGCCATGAACCACTGGCTCGACACCGCCCACGGGTACTTCGGGCAGTACCTGTACTGCCTGCCGGATCATGTGAAGATGCGGTTTCTCGGTCACGGGGGCCAGTTGCTGTCGGGCGCGACCGTGACCGTCTACCAGAAGGTGGACCGGCCGGGGATCGGGACGGTGATCTCCGACCAGGTCAAGGCCCAGGGAATAACGGATGAGAACGGGGAATGGGTCTTGCCCAACGTCCCCATCGATCCCGGCATGGTGCCGCCGACCGGCTCCGGCGACGTCCTCCACGACAACCCGTTTGGGTACGTGGCCGTGGTCGGCACGAACGGACTCCTGCTCCTGAAGGTCGAGAAGGACGGATTCCCGGACTTCTGCTGGCTGGACATCACGGAGGTCAACGACGCGTACTGGGCCGGGCAGACCGGCACCGCAACCTTCGAGCGCGAGCTCACGCTGGGCGGACCGGTGCAAGGCTTCCCGCCGCAGGACATGGCCGAGATGAATGCCGGCAGCTGGGCGCGGTGGTGCGCGGATGGGGAGATCGCGCTGGCCGACGACACCACGGAAAAGCAGGTCGGGGATGGCTCGGTCCGAATCGAGACCACCGGTGGATGGGACACCTACGTGCGCTATCCGGGGGACTGCCAGGCGCGGTGGGATCTGTCGGGCATCACTGCGATCCGGTGCTGGTTCTCTGCCGTGAATCCGAACGGCGGCTTCCAGGAATGCAGCCCCCGGATCCGATTGAAGGGGGCCAACGGCTTCCTCGAGTACCGGCCGACCTTCGACATCCTGAACGACGCGATCGGGTACTGGGTGCAGTTCATCATCCCGGTGGAGGGAGATGAGACCTGGATCCGGACCGCTTACGGTGCGCCTTCGCTCTCGGAGATCAACTCGATCGAGATCCATGCGGACACCTGGGGCTATGGGTTCACGCTCTGGATGGACGGCGTCGGGTTCGAGTGGGACCCGGCTGCGGTGCCGGGGGAGACGGCCGATCTGCCCGTGCGGCTGGCCCTGGCGCAGAATCGGCCGAACCCGTTCCGGGGCTCTACGGAGATCCGGTTCGATCTGCCGCGGGCGGGCGAGACGCAGCTTCGGATCTTCGACGTGACGGGGCAGCTAGTGCGTGATCTCGTCTCCGGCCGCCGGCCGGCCGGCCATCACGCCGCCATCTGGGACGGGCGAGATGCGGCGGGCCGGCGCGTGGGCAGCGGGGTCTATCTGGTGCGCCTGCAGGCCGGGGGGCAGGTCCTCGATCGAAAGATGGTGCGGCAGGCCGGCGGGAGCGGCCGGTGACTTCCGGCCGCGGCGGGACTGGCATGGAACGGAGAGGGGATGACTGAGTTCCCGTCCCAAGCGGGGGGCGGCCGCGCGTGATAGTCCGGATGTCTTGACGAGTAACCGGCCCCCGAGGAGCTGGCCGTCCCCGCAGAGAGGATGGCCCGACGACGGGGGCCGGTCCCGAGGGGAATGGCGGCTCCGTGTCACTTCAGCCGGAGCAGCTTCTCCACCCGATGATGGTTCTCGCTGTCCAGCCGGTAGAAGTAGATGCCCGAGGGCAGCCTCGCCCCGGAGTCGTCCCGTCCGTCCCACGCCAGGGTGTGCGGACCGGCCGCAACGGTTGTGTTCAGCAGCTGGCGAACCATCCTTCCGGCCGCGTCGAAGACCGCCAGCCGCGCCGGTCCCTCCCGATCCAGCGAGAAGGCCAGGGTGGTGTTCCCCGTGAACGGGTTGGGTCGGCCTGGCTCCAGTGCGAAGACCGATGATGGGGTGGGCGTCGCCACAACGCCCGTGAGTTCCGGAGTGAACACCTCGATCGAGAAGTCGTCGACGGCGGCCTCGACCAGGTTGGGCTGGACCAGGTCACAGGCCTGGAAGCGGAAGACTACCTGGCTGGTGAGGGTGATCACCGGGGTGAGATCGAAGACGCCCTCGCCCCACGCGGTCATGGCGTCGGGAATCCGCTCCAGCGCCACCCAGGTCGCGCCCCCGTCCGCGGAAACGTCCACCGCGAACTGATCATCAGAGGGCTCGCCGCCTTCACCCCAGAAGCGCCAGTAGCGAACCGCCGCCCAGGTTGCCGTGGAGAGATCGAAGACGGGGCTGCGGAGGGTCGTGCAGCCGGCGTCCACGTCGCCATCGCCGGGAGGGCCGCCGGCCGCACCGTTGCCGGTGACGAAGCACTTCACTCCGGGAGCCGGGGTGTGGTCGTCTTCGGGCTGGATCGGTTGCAGGCCATACCAGGTCCCGACCGGGTCGTCACGGATCCAGATGCCGGCTGTGGCATGGTCGCCGCTCATTCCGATCTGCCACCCCGGGGCTGCCGGATCCTCGCCGTTGTAAGCGTAGGCGAGTGTGGTGACGTAGAAGCTGTAGAAGGTGTCCGGGGCGCCGGCAGGGTCCAGCGATACCAGGCCCAGAGAGTCCTCGGCCCGGACGTAGTAGTCGATCTGATTTCCCTCGGAGACGCCGGGAATCGCCGCGTGCCAGACGCCGCCGTCGAGCGTCATCGGCAGCTGGACCCACACGCCGGAGTTCCGGCGGTAGCAGAGCACGACCGGGCCGAGGCCGCTGGGGTCATAGACCGTCGCGTCTATCGCATAGGGTCCGGCGACGTCAGTGGTGGAGACGATGTCGGTCACGCCGGAGATCGTCGGCCCGGCGATGTCGTCGAGCTGGAAGTCCACCGTCGTGGTTTCGGCAGCCGTGATGAGAACGCCCGATATCGAGTCCGGGGCAAAACCGGCGAGGTTGCAGACCGCCGTGTAGGTTCCCGGCGGCACGATGCCGCCGTAGGTGCCTTCCGGGCCGCTCGAGAATGTACGGCTGAAGCCGCGCAGCGTCACCACCGCGTCCGGCAACGGGTCGAGGTCGTGGGAGGCATTGCGCACCGTCCCCTGAATGCTGCCGGTCGGTTGAGCCGCGACCGGCGCGAACTTGATGGCGCGTCCGGCGACCAGGGGGGCCGCGCCCGCCGGGTAGTTGTTGAAGTAGGTGTAGGTGATGGCGTCGGTGTGATCCCAGTTCTGGATCCCGACGGTGGTGTAGCCGTCGAGGGCGTCGGTGAGGGCAACGGAGCTGTACTGGAAGATGATGATCCCGTCGCCGGAGGGCGTCTCGTAGTAGGCTGGGTCGAGGAGGATTGCCTGGGCGGTCACCGTCCCGCCGGTGACGTTGTGCATGCGGCTCCATTCCACGATCCAGCGGTTGTTGGCCGCGTCGTACTTCTGGTAGACGTGGCCCGCCGGAGACCCCACTTCCTGTAGATCGTCCCAGAATGTGGCGATCAGGTTCTGCGGACAGCCGGCGCCGGGGAGGTACCAGTTCCGGTAGTCGGTCAGATAGGTGTCGCCCATGGCCAGCCAGCCGTTGGAGCAGATGGTCGCGCGCGTGAACTCGGTTCCGTAGAACCTGAACGGGAATGGCAAGTCCACCCCTCGCGACTTGTCCTGATAGTCGCCGTAGTCGCCCAACGCCACCTGGGTGCCGCTCCCTCCCTGGTTCGGGTCGATTTCGACCCAACTGTATTCCGGCGCCTCCGGGTAGGAGATGTCGGTGTTGTCAAAGGCGTAGTAGCCGTAGTGATCCGGCCCGAAAGGGTCGTCGCTGGTGCAGGCCCCGACCGTGAGCGCGAACTCGGTGGTGTCGACGGCGCCGCCGTTGAAGGTGGCAACCAGCCGGAACATGGCCAGATGCCCCTGATAGGCGCCGCCGTCCGCGCGAACCGTGAACCGATCGCCGGTGTTCTCGCTGGTACTCGCGATCGCGACCGATCCGAAGCTGCCGAAGCCGTCGAGAACGTTGACCCACGGGCTCAGCGACGTGAGGTCTCCCGTGACCGTGGTCGCATCGGCCCCACCGTTGTTGCGCAGGTTCACGCTCAACTCCAGGGTCTCGCCCGGATCGAGGATGCCGTTGCCGGCGTTGTAGAGCGTGGTCGACAAGGCCTTGAAGTCGGCCGATACCACCGGCACGTCGATCAGAGAGTGCCACTGGTCGGAGCCCGAGACCACGTCCAGGCCGAACCGGACGACGTGGCTGTCCGGCGCGGCGTAGCTGACCGTGAAGTCGTAGTCGCCGATGCTCCAGGCACTGGCCCCGGAGGCGATGGTGCCGAATGGCTCACTGGCGCCGGCGATGGTCACGTAGGGGTCCTCGGTGGTCAGCGTGGCGGTGACGCTTCCCGCCGGCTGCGCGCCGAAGTTCTTGAGTTGCACCTTGAGTTGGATGGTCTCTCCGGGATTGACCACACCGTCACCGTTCCCCTGGCTGTCGCCGCTGTTGTCATCGTCCACGGTGGAGGCCTGGTAGCCGACGAAGAGATCGGCGGCCGCCACCGGGACGTCGGCCAGCACCGGCTGGCGATTGTGCTTGGTCACGGTGAGCTTCATGATCCCGGCGGTCGCGGCGTTGACCGGGAGCTCAACCTGTCCGGCGGCATCGGTGAGGCCGCTGCAGAACGTCTCCGCCCCCTTCCACAGGCAGACTCGGGCGGCCTCGCTCGGGGCACCGCTTTCGGTGACCGTCACCACCACCGAGTTTGCACCCACCGGGAGGGAAGATGGATAGCCGGCAGCCAGCGGAGCGGGGAAGCCGGTCCAGACGCGGACCGCCGAGTCGCCCATCAGGGTGTTCCAGTAAGAGAAGTACGTCACCGCGTTGGCGTTGTTGGCCCAGTAGTTCACGTAGAGTTCGTACTTGCCGCGGGTGTGCGCCGCCCCCATCTCCCACTGGTTCTCGTAGAGGAGTCCCTGGAACGTGCCCAAGGTGTAGCAGTTGTTGAACCGGGTGTGGGTCCCGGTGGTCGCCGTCCCCACACAACCGATGGCGGCCTTGGGGTTGGCCGGGGTTCCGGCCCGCAGGAACTGCTCGCTCCGCGCCGTGCCGCCGGCCCAGGTGCCGGTCCCGCAGGTGCTGATGAGGGCGAAGTGGAGCTTGTGGTAGTTGGTCAAGGCGTTCGTGTAGGAGTTGGTCCAGCCGCTCATCCCGGCGATGCCCCGGTAGCAGAAGATGGTGTCGCCGCGGTTGAGCGCCGTGGTCATCTGGCTGACAAACGGATCCGCGAACACGGTGTCGATCTGGGTGTATTCCAGTTGCCGCAGGCGCGTCTTGATCCATTGCTGCACCTGGACCGTGCTGTAGCCAGATTCGACCGGGTCGCCCACCAGGCAGGCGCGGGTGAACCAGTTGGGGTCCGCGGCGAGGTAGGGGGTCGCCTCGTAGTTCACGCTCTTGGCCACGATCACTTCCAACTCGGTGAGGCTGCTGAACGAGAGCCGCCCCAGGTGCACGTCGCTCAACACGTCCCCACCCGCGAGCTGGCTGTAGGGGTGGTCGCCCTCCCCGCCGTAGCCGGAGACACTCTCGTAGAAGGTGGGAATGACGTAGCTGCCGCTCGCGTCTCCGGCAAACACCACATGCTCCAACGGCGGCGACCAGGTGTTGTAGATGTTCTGGATGTAGGTCTTGATCGAGTTGCTGGTGGTTCCGGTCTCCGCCGTGGTGGCCAGCTTCACCGTGTACCCCTCCCGCTGCCGCCACTCCACCAGAGGCTGCAAACGAGCGATTACGGCCGCGTCGTTCTGGCAGATCAGCAGCCAGGTGCCCAGACCCACCTGCGTGCCGTTCCGCTTGGAGGCCCCGCCCGACGGCGCGTAGTTCACCACCAACGATCGATACAGCCGGTCGAAACTCTCCGGTATGAACTCGCTGGTCCGAGACAGGGGGTTGACCGGGTCCTGCCCCGTGAACTCGACCCGCACCTTCACCTGGCGGCTCACCCGCAGCACCTTCCGCGCAGCATCGTAGCGCACCGGACGGAACGTCACCGGCACTACGCGCAGGTCTCGGGCGATGGCCGGCGATCCCACGGCCGCCCCCGGAGCCTCGCTGAACCCCTCGCGCGCATAGGCGGAGGCGTCGAAGGAGAACTCCGTGCCCTCCTCCGACTGAACCGGGAACAGGGTGACCCCTGGTATGTCTTCGTCTTCGAGCGAGGTAGCCGTGACCGTCACTCCCGACTCCGCCGGGATCTCCACCAGCTTCGCAAGGGTCGGAATCCCCGGCTGGCCGATCTCGCCCTCCAAGGCCCCGCCCGGAATGGTGATGCTCTGAAACTCCCGCCCGTCCACGGTCAGCGTCTCCGTGCTCAGGGCCGGAAGGTCCAGCAGCATGTCCACGCCGGACCGGTCGCTGGACAAGACCCGCACCTGGGGGACGTCTTCGGGCCCGGCCAATTCGGCGGGCACCATCCGTGTGGCGGCAAGAGCAGGCCCGGCGGCCGAGAAAAGCGCGACCAGACCAACGGCTAGGACCCTGCGCATGTACTCCTCCCTGAATCGATTCCGAGTGTCGGCGTGGCAGGCATGTGGTGCATCGTGTGGGACCCCAAACCCGGGGAGACGTAGGAACAGGAGGATTATACACCCGGACGGCGATGCATGCTATCGCAGGTGGGAGGTCCGCACCGCCAGTCCTGACGGGCAAGGGCCGCCCGGCGGGTGCTTGCGCGAGAAACGGCGCGGGACGGCGCCGACCACGGCAGGCCCGCAGCCCGGGGAGTGGATGCGCGAGCGTCGTCGTGAGATACGGTGCGGCCGCCCCCTCACTGGAGGAGGCGGCCGTTCTTTCGCAGGGCGCTGAAGCATCCAGCCAGCCGGAGAGGGTCGTTCCGTATCATCTGATGACGACGAGACGCTCGGTTCGGGCCTGGCTCTTCGCCGCCGCCCGGATCAGATAGACCCCGGCCGGCACCAGTCGGCCTGCCTGATCGCGACCATCCCACCACAGGTCGTGGGTGCCCGTATCCGCGACTCCTCCGGTCAGGTCCCGGACCAGGCGACCCGCCGGGTCGAACAGTCTCACGTCAACCATCGCGTCTTCCGCCGGCCCCAGCCGGATCGCCGTACGGCCGGTGCTGGGGTTCGGAAACGCCAGAGGACGCCAGACCACTGCCTGATCCTCTGGTCCGGGCACGTCGGAGGTGGCGTCACACTGAGGCGTGATCAGCTGCAGTCCGGCGGAGCCGTCGGCTAGGCCCACGATCTCTCCGCCGAGGGCAATTCCCGTGGCCTCACCTGGCGTGGGGATCCAACCCACCGTCTCCGGAGCGAGAGGATTCGAGACATTGACTACCAGTAGCCCCGCGGTCCCGTCCGCCACATACGCGTAGCTGCCGTCCGCCTCCACCCATCGGGCGTTGCCCGGGGTGGCCAGGGTGGCCACAATCACAGGGCTGCTCGGGTCTTGGACGTCGATCACCCGCAGATCTCCGTCGGTCACGTACGCATGGTGACCCAACACGGCCACACTGTAGGCCGCGCCCGGCGTTGCGGCCCCGCCCAGAAGTTGCGGCGTCTGCGGGTCGCCTATGTCGACGACGCGCAGACCCATGTTTCCGTCCGCAACGTAGGCATACGAGCCCGACACGGCGACGCCGTAGGCAAGCCCGGGAGTGTCTACCGCGCCGGCGACCGATGGATCGGCGGGGTCCGTGGCATTGACGATCCGGAGGCCGTAGTTCAAATTGGCCAGATAGACATACGAACCCGACAGGGCGACGTCCGAGCTCGTTCCGAGAAGCGACACGGCGGCTGCAATCTGCGGATGCGCGGGGTCCGTGATATCGCAGATCTGGAGGTCGCCGCTCCAATCCGCCACGAACGCATGCGTGGCGCTCACGGCCACGGCACAGGCAGAACCGGGAGTGTCCACCGTTCCCAGGATGGAAGGCATCGGGGCAGAGTCGGGGTCGATCACCTGGAGTCCGGCAGCTCCGTCCGCAACGTAGGCCAGACCGCGCAGCGCCACGCCGGATGCCGAACCCGGGGTGTCGACCGCGCCGACGATGGTCGGTACGTCGGGCGTGCTGAGCTCGAAGACCTCGAGGCCGGCGCTCTTCGCGGCCACAAAGGCGCGGTCTCCCAGCACCATGACCTCCCGAGGGCTGTCGGCGGTGCCGCGCTCACCGACAACCGAGGGGGAGGTCGGGTCGCTGATATCAATGATGGTCATGGATCCGTGGAGAACATAGGCATAGCCGTCTGCGACCGTCACCCCGTCGACCGAGCCCGGCAGCTCCACCTCACCCACAAGCTGGGGAAGGGGATCCGCGATGTCGTACACCAGGAGACCATTCTCCCAGTCGGTCACGAAGGCGTAATCCCCCGCGATATCCAGGGCGTACGCCCGTGAGGGAACCGGCACGACGGCGACGATCGAGGGGTTCTGGGGATCGCTGACATCCGCCACTACGAGTCCGCTGTACCGGTCAGCGAGGTAGAGATAGGCACCCTTCAGAGCCATGTCGTAGGTTTGCTCCGGCGTGTCGAGGGTGCTGATGACCTGGGGGTTCCCGGGATCGCTGACATCGAAGATCCGCAGTCCGCCCGCCTGTTCGGCGACGTAGGCGAATCCTTCGGACAGGGCCAGGCGGCAGGCAAACCACTCCGACGGAGCGCGGCTCACCAGGAAGGGATGTTCCGGGTCCGAGACATCGACGATCTGCAGCCCATCGAATCCGGCCGCGACATAGGCCAATGATCCGGAGACGACAACGGCCATGGCCTGGCCTGGGGCGGGGGCAGTGCTTTGCAGCACCGGATGCTCCGGATCCTGGACATCGACCAGCACCAGTCCGTTGTATTCATCGGCGATGTAGGCCTGTGTGCCCTCCACCGCCACCCCGTACGATGTCCCCGGGGTGTCCAGCTCGCCAATCGGGAGGTAGTACCGGGGATAGTCGATGCACCCGGCCCGAGAGTCGCCCGGCATCAGCAGCATGACGAGGGCTGCCAGTGTCAGAAGGGCGCCCACTCCGGCGCGTCCGAGGCCCTCCGGCCGGCGGCAGCCTTCAGTCCAGAGACCGCGATGGGAAGAAGTCGAGAAGCCGGGGCGGGTCGAGGTCAACATGGCACGAGCTCCTTTCTCCGTCACCAACCCCGTTCGCCAAGAACAGACTGCACCCCGAAGTGCCCACAACGTTGCAGATCACCGGAACCGGGAGAGGACGCCTGCCGGGCGCGACCCTCCCCACGCCGGGATCATACCAGATCTCGCGGGCGTCTTCACGGCCAAACGCCCATGCCGGAGCGGGTGTCTGCGCGACCGAACGCCTATGCCGGGAGCGAGGTGAACGCACGAATCCGGTCTTCACAATCGCTCGAACCGGGCGACACAGACCGCAGGCTGCGTGTGGAGCCAATGGTTGGAATCGAATCTGCCTGGGTCTGGGTACCCGCGTCAGTCCTCTCCCGAGAACGAGAGACGTTCGTTGCCGTGGTTCGTGAGGTTCACAGACCGCGATCTGAACGTGCATGAAGGGAGGATCTGGCCGCCCGCAATTGGAGGTCGTCCCAGTGTATTCGCGGCGAAGGACTGCCGGACCAGGGCCGGCCCAGAGCCTGCGCAACGAACCCCCGAAAGATCTGGCCGAGGAGGCGAGACTTCTTCAACTCCGCTTCGCTCTCGATCCCAAGCGGATGGCAGGCGAGTCCGGAATCGGCGACACAGATCCGGGCTGCCTTGACCAGCCTGTTGCCCAGACTCTCGAAGAAGAGCGGGCCAACACCTCGGGAAAGCCGCCGCGCACGGGACCAGCCTTCGGCGTCTCCTGCACGGACATGGGCAGAGGTCGGAGGACCGCCTCTCGGTGGGGCATGGCCCGGTCATCAGCATCCGGCGGCCCGGCCCCGAGCCGCCATGCCGAACTCGGCCCGGTCCAAGTTCCGTCGGCATTCAGACCTCGACGGCGTTCCTTGAGCCGTGGCGGGAAGCCGCCCGCGCCGTGCGTAGCATGATGGTTCGCCCGGGGCGGCAGTCCCGGTGATTGGGAGACTCTCGGTCAGGACGAGCGCCTGCGCCCCCAGAGACCGGCCGCCACGCCAACCAGGCCCAGGCCGAGCAGGGCGAGGCTTCCCGGCTCCGGCACCGGAGGGCGGGGCTCGTCCGTCAGCAAGTGCAGCTCGATCCCGCTGTTGTAGTAGTGGCAGTCCGGATCGAATCCAAGACCGAGGTTGCCGTCCGCCGCATAGTCATTGATTGTCTCGAGTTCCGTCTCGTCGAAGTGGTACGTGATGTCCGCGCGATTGGCGTAGCCCTCAGGCAGATCCGCGAACTCGTTGAGCAGGATCTGCTCTTGGGTGTACCGAGGCGGGGCGAACCACGTACCGCTCGCTTCGTAGTCGGTGCCCGAGCGCAGCCCCAGGGGCGATTGCTGCAGCAGATGCAGCCATAGCCGGTCGTTGGGTTCATTGGTCCAGTTGTAGATATCGTGGAACACCACCGAGGCTGCGGTGACGATCTGGCCCTCCGGCACGGTCCAGTTGATTCCCCACCGGAAGTACTTCTCGTGGGGCAGGTCTTGCAGGTCGCTGTCAGACGGAGTGAGGACGATGGCGTAACTCGAAGTAGAAAACAACATTAGGACCGCCAGGGTCAAGAACGTCGCGACTCGGTTCACGTTGTGCTCCTTTCCTTTCTGCATTGTCCTGGCGTCTCCCGGTGCCCGGCGGCAAGGAGTCGTGTGCCCGAAGAGCCGCCGGAAGAAGGACCGAGGTTGCCCCAGCGTCCCGCTGAGGCAGCAACCGGGCGGCGGTTTGTTGGTACACAATTCTACCGGTAATGATAGGCATTCGTCAACTATGTGATATGTTCTGCACTATGAGTAGCGCTCCTTCCCGGGCATCCCGTCAAGACGTAGATTGCGGCCGCAGGCTTGGAGGCCCGCTGGCATAGATGGCTTACAAATCAACGGGTTCCGTCATGGTACAGAGCAGCGCCGCAGGACCCGGGCGCTCTCCACGGATCTGAGAGAGGCCCGCATGAGCCGATTTCCAGTGCTGCAACCACTACCGAAGGGCTACCGGGGGCGTGGCGGAGATGGAGATCGTAGAGGAGATCTCAGATCCTCCTAACTGGAATTGCAGGTTGTAGTTAGTTCTGCTCCTGGCTCGATGGCGTCGCCGGAGTGTGCTGCGGCTCAGACGGTGATCGGTCACCCGGGCCGATCTCACGTCACCCCCCGGATTCCCCTGCGATCACCGCATCCAGTTCCTGGGCCCGGCCTTGGCTCCAAAGCGCGTCGAAGCGGGCTGGCCCCAGGCGTTGGCGAAGTTCGCGCTGGCGTCTCTCCCATTCCACCTTCTCCCCTTCGCCGACTGGAATCCCCAGCGTTTCGTGGAGCGCCTCGGCCGTACCGTGCAGTCGGGCCGCTCGGTCGTCCTGACGCAGGAAGAACGCGGCCAGGCCGAGAGCGGTGAGAGCCGCCAGCAGGGTGACCTTCTCCCCCGACTCCCGGGCCAGATGCAGGGCCTCGAGAGCGTGGCGTCCCGCCTCCTCGTACCGACCTTCCGCCAGTTCGACATCGACCAGAGCCGAGAGCGAGGTCGCGAGCTGACGTCGTTGTCCGGCGCGCCGCAGGATGGAGATGCTCTCCGCGGCCAATGCTCGCGCCCGTTGGACCTCGCCGATCTGTACAAGGCTGTAGCTCAGGTTGCGCATGGCGACGGCGGCGTTCGTCTCATCTCCCAGCGTGCGCAGCAGAGGGATGGCCTGCTCGTAGTGCGGCACGGACTCGCGGTGGTTGCCGAGCCGGGTCTCCAGCACGCCGAGATTCACGGAGGAGGAGGCCACGCCCGCGTCGTTTCCTGCCGCCTCGTGCCCGGCCCGAGCTTCCGCCAGGGAGCGACGCGCCTCCTCCGGGTCTCCTCTCAGCTCTGCCAGGTAGCCGAGCGTGGACAGGGCCGCCGGCACCCACTCCGTATCTCCGGCCGCCCGGAGCACCTGGAGGCCCTCGCAGGCCGACCGCCAGGCCTGCTCCAGCTCTCCGGTCGGCCACAGGACGGTTGCGGCAGCCACCAGACATCGGCCGCGCGCGGCGGTCATGCCCGTCGCCGGGTTCAGGTGGGCGGTGAAGTGCGCGGCGCCCTCGCGGTAGTAGCCGCGGAGGAACCAGTACCGGCTGAGCGCCGTGCACAGGTTCAACCCGATCTCCCGTGCTTCCGGCGACGAAGCCGCGCTTTCAAGGGCGCGGGCCAGCGCGATCCGCAGGTTATCCAGCTCCGCATCGAGCAGCTGCAGCGTCTCCTCCGAGTTTGGGCTGCGGAGTCTCGGCGCGGTCTCCTGCGCCAGGCGCAAGAACCACGCCTGGTGACGTTGCCGGAGACCGGTCTCTTCGCCCAGGTCCCGCAACCGATCCGCGGCGAAGACGTGGACCGTTTCCAGCAGCCGGTAGCGAGGCGTAGACGTTGCATCGAACTGGATCATCGACCGCCGGACAAGCGTCTCGAGTAGATCGACCACCGGAGTGTCTTCCGCCTCGCCCTCGCAGACCGCTTCCGCCGCTTCCAGCGTCCAACCGCCGGCGAACACGGAAACCCGCGCCAGGCAGCGCTGCTCCTCCGCGGAGAGAAGCCGATAGCTCCATTCGATCGAGGCGAGGATCGTCTGCCGGCGCGGAAGAATCGAGGCCTCGCGCCCGGCCACGAGACGGAAACCCTCTTCCAGGCGGTCCGCGATCTGCTCGACCGTCAACGCTCCGGCGCGCGCCGCCGCAAGCTCGAGCGCGAGGGGCAGACCGTCCAGGCGCCGCACGATTCGCGCCAGCGCCGGCGCCATGGCGGGTGTGACCGCGAATCCCGGTCGTTGCTGGGAGGCGCGATCGACGAAGAGGCGAACCGCCTCCGACTCCAGGACCTCGAGCCCGGGAGCCTCCGGGCCGGCGCCAGGAAGCGACAGCGAGGGAACGCGCAGGGTTCGCTCGAAGGGAAGCTGGAGCGGCTCCCGGCTGGTCGCGAGGATGTGTACGCGCGCGGCCGCGGACACGATTACCTCCACCAGCTCTCGAACCGCGGGGAGCAGGTGTTCGCAGTTATCCAGGACCACGAGGCCATCGTGATCGCGCAGATGATCGAGGACCTGCTCCAGCGCCGGTCGCTGCCTCGACTCGGCGATCCCCACCGCGCGGGCCACGGTTTGCGGCAGGAGGCCGGGATCCTGCAGGGCCTCCAGAGCCACCCAGACAGCGCCGTCGCGCGCGCTCGAGGCCGCCTCCTCCGCTGCTCGATGGGCCAGCCGCGTCTTTCCGCATCCGCCGGAACCGGTCAAGGTCACGAGCCTCGCCTCGAGCAGGAGCCGGCGCAGATCGAAGAGCTCCCGCCGGCGCCCGACCAGTCGCGAGGCAAAGACCGGTGGATCTCCGTGAATGGCTCCTCCCACCGCAGCCAGCTCGCCCTCGGCCGTCTCGTCTTCGCCGGTCACGCCCGAAGCGCGCAGAAACGAAGCGAGCTCCCGGGCGGAGTGAGGACGCGCGGCAGGGTCTCGCGCCAGGCACCGATCGATGCCGCGCGCCGCCGAGGCCGGAAGCTGTGGACGCAGTTCGCGCACGGGGAGAACCTCTCGGCGCCGGTGCTTATCCATCAACTCTGACCAGCTGGAAGCGGTGACGGGATAGCGTCCGGTGGAGAGGCGGTAGAGGAGAACACCCAAGGAGTAGAGATCGGACGCCACCGAGCCCGGGCCCCCTTCGAGCAGCTCCGGCGCCATCGCGATGGGGGTCCCCTGAGGGCTCGGGCCGAGCGCGCTCGGCCGGGCGGACGAGGTGGACCCCGCGCCGAAGTCCATCAGGATGGTCCGTCCGTTCTCCTCGCGCATCGCGTTGGCGGCCTTGATGTCTCCATGGAGGAGATCGGCGCGGTGGACCGCGTCGATCGCCGCGCACAGGTCGAGTCCGGTCCGGATCAGCTCCGCGGCTTCGAGTGGGCCGCGGGTGGCCAGGCGCTCCTCCAGGGTTTCTCCGCGGATGAAGTCCGTCCACATTCCGGCCCGCCCGTCGTGGACCTCGACCCCGTAGACGGAGAGGACATTCGGATGGCGGAGACGGGCCAGTCGCCGTGCCTCCTCGAGATGCACCTCGAAGGCAGCCGCCTCGGCTTCACCCGAGAACCGCCGGAGCTTCAGCGCCACCTCGCGATGCAGGACGGTATCGAAGGCGCGGAAGACCTCGCCGAATCCTCCCGCACCGACCCGTTCCAGGATCTCCAGGTGACCCCACCGCGCGAGGGGAGCCGGCGAGGGCGAATTCGACAATCCGCTGGCCGCGTCGTTCGATGGTCCGCTCCCCGATTCGATCGGCCCCGCACAGGCCCGGGCGATCGATTGCAGGACCCGCAGCTCTTCCGCGCACGCCGCGGCCTCTCCGCCCGTTGCCTCCAGCCGAGCCCAGTCGATTTTGCGCCCGTCGGCCAGAGCGCGGGCCGCGGCGGAGAGCGGGTCAGGCCTTCCGGTACTCATGCATCGCCTTGGCGAGTTGAGCGAGGGCGCGACTGATCTGCATGCGAACGCCATTGGCCGAGGGGCGGCCGAGGGCCTCACAGATCTCCGGATAGCTGAACCCGAATTCGATCCGGAGGACCACGGCCTGGCGTTGCTCCTCCGTCAGCCGGGCCAGGGCGCGTTCGTAGGCATGCAACGCTCCAGATCCAACGGAACGCTCCAGAAGCTGCTCGCGAGTCGGCGCGAGATCATCCGCGAGCGGTTCGGCCGGATGGCGCTGCGCCCGGCGGATCTCATCGCGGATCAGGTTCAAGAGAATCTGGTGAAGGTAGGATAGGAACGCCCCGACCCGCCCGGCCTCGAACAGCTCGACTCGGTCGAGAGCGCGCAACAACGCGATCTGGACGAGATCCGCGGTCTCGACCATGCCGCGCGCTCGTTCCGGCAGGCGTCCGTGCGCCCACCGGCGCAATCCGGGGAGAAAACGTCGGATCAGTAGATCGCGGGCGTCGGCGTCGCCGCCCTTGATCCGATCCAGCAGCAGGCGGGTGCTCTCCAGGTCGGTGCTGCGACCCGGGGAATCGCCGGCTCCGGCTTGTTGTTCGGCTGCGGGCATCTCCTCTGTTTCGCGGTGGCCTCCATGGGTGGACCGGCCTCGTGGCCCGGGATCGTCATCCTGGCCAGGCTCCCGCGGCGAAGCTGCGCCCGGCCGCGTTGCGGGCACCGCTCGGGATGGCCGCACGTCTCATCATACCATCCGGCGCTCGGGCGACGAAATCCACCCGTGCGCTTTTCGATTCCATCCTCGTTCTCCGCACAGAACCACGGAATGACCCGCCCGGCCCGACGCAGCGGCCGGGCTCACCCAAGACCTGCAGGGCGTCGCCAAGAGCACGGCAGGAAGACCGGAGGTGCGGAAATGACAGGAAACTGGATGCGAGCGGGCCGGACACTGAAACTGGACGCTGGGCTACGGCGGATCACCCGCCGGGGGGCCACCGTGCTGTTGCCCGTCGCGGTTCTTGCGATGAGCGGATTCGAAAAGGCACTGGCCATCGACCCCTGGCCGTTGCCCACCTGGAGCGCGTACGGCGGCGGCGAGTCCAGCCGGTTCGGTATTGCGCTCTCCACCGCCGGCGATGTCAACGGCGACGGCTACAGCGACATCATCACGGGCGCGCCCGGCTTTCGCTTCGGCACCTCCCTGATCGGACAGGTGCGGGTCTATCACGGCTCGGCCAACGGGCTGGGGACCACGCCGGCCTGGTCCCGCGCCGGCTCCTCCTCCGACGAGCGGTTCGGCTGGTGCGTCGCCACCGCCGGGGACATCAACGGAGACGGCTACGGCGATGTCGTCGCCGGCGCCCCGTATCACTCCTGGATGAACACGGAGGACGGGAGGATTCGCGTCTTCCTCGGATCGGCGACGGGCCTGGGCCCGGTTCCGTCCATGGAGTATTCGCACGGGCAGCATCACTCCTACCTCGGCTGGTCGGTCGCCGGCGGAGGTGACTTCAACGCGGACGGCTACGACGATTTCGTGACCGGATCCCCGTTCATGGAGAACGGGGAGATGGACGAGGGAATCGTGCACGTCTTTCACGGCCGGGCGACCGGGGTCCCCTCGGTTCCCAGCCAGGCGCTCGACATCGACATCGCCGGCGCGCGCTTTGGCAGCTCCTGTGCCGTAGCGGGAGATGTGAACGGCGACGGCTTCGACGACCTGGCTGTGGGGGCGCCCGGCAACGGGAGCATCCTGGGGCGAGCCTACGTGTTTCTGGGCGGGCCAAGTGGCCTCAGCGGGTCGCCGGCCTGGACCATGTCGGGTGGATCGACGACCGACTTCGGGTCCGCCGTGGCGGGCGCCGGAGACGTCAACGGCGACGGCTATGCCGACATCCTGGTCGGGGCAAGACTCCATGACCAACCCAGCCCGGACTGCGGTCAGGTCTGGCTCTACCTTGGGAGTTCCTCCGGCCCCGGCGTTGTTCACGCCTGGACGACCACGCTCGGCCAGTCCGGCGCCCAGTTCGGCGCCTCTCTTGCCACCGCCGGTGACATCGATGGAGACGGCTACGCTGATGTCGTGGTGGGAGCGCCCTACTTCGATGCCTGGTCCACCAATGAAGGGACCGCGCGTCTCTATCGCGGATCCGCCTCGGGTCTCTCCGCGACGCCCGGCTACTACTACGGGAACCAGGGGGGCGCGGTCTTTGGAGCCTGCGTGGGAACCGCGGGGGATGTGAACAGCGACGGCTTCAGCGATCTGCTCATCGGCGCCAGCTTCTGGAGCGAGAACATCGCGTCGGAGGGCCGCGTCTTCCTCTACCACGGCGCGGCGGGACTCCCCGCCTCGACGCCGAATTGGAGTTGGGACGGACCAGACCCCGGGGGGGCCAGCTACAGCGGCGAAAAGTCGATCTGCCATGGCGACTTCAACTCCGACGGTGAGAGCGATGTCGCCATCGGGGACCCTGCGGCTGAGGGCGGCACGGGCCAGGTCAACGTCTTCTACGGCTCGCCGGACGGATTCAGCCACCTGCCGTCGCGAACCTATCACGGTACGCAGGAAGCCGGCCTCCTCGGATACCAGGTGACGGCGGGGGACATCGACGGGGACCGGTTTGATGACTTGATCGTCTCGGCTCCGGGAATCAACTACTCCGCTTCGACCTACCCGGGTCGGATCTTCATCTACCGCGGGGGAATCGGGCTCCCCCTCTCCGCAGACCACCAGATCAGCGGCGACGAGAACAGCTCCCGCTTCGGCCAGGTGCTGCAGTGGGTCGGAGACCTGAACCGCGACGGCTGCGGCGAGTTCGTGGTCTGTGCGCCCCAGGAGAATCGGAGCGAGGAGCGTGGTCGCGCCTTCCTCTACTTCGGCAACCGCACCAACATCGTCGCCCCCGGTCCTTTGATCCGCGACGGCGCCCTGATGGAGCAGCTCGGCAGCGACGTGGCCGGCCCCTGCGACCTCAACGGCGACGGCTACGGCGACTGGGTGATCTCCTCGGCGAGCGCCTCCAGCCCCGACGGATACGTCGGCGTCGTTCGCGGATTTCTGGGCGGGCCCACCCTGGACTTCGAGCCCGACTGGGAGGCGTGGGGTATGACCTATGGGACAGGCTTCGGCGCCACCGTCGCAACGGGAGACCTGAACGGGGACGCGAAGTCCGATGTGCTCGTGGGAGAGCCGAATTACTACATACAGGGTTCCTGGGGTTCCAGCCTCGGACGGGTCTGGGCGTACGCGGGAAACGCAGCCGGCGCAGCGAGCAGTCCCTTCTGGGGATTCTCGGGGAATCAGGACTTCGGCCAATTCGGAGCCAGCGTGGATTGCGTGGGCGACCTGGACGGCGACGGGCTCGGCGAAGTCCTGATCGGACATCCGGGCTATGCCAGCAGCACCGATCCATCCGAGCTCGCGGAGGGAAGGATCTGCCTCTTCGAGCCCGCCTCGGAAGAATTCGTCTGGTCGATGGAGTCGAACCAGGCGCTCCACTATCTCGGCCTGCTCGTCTCCGCGGCGGGGGATGTGACCAGCGACGGCATCCCCGACTTCATGTCGGTCGAAAGGAATGGCGAATTCGCCAGCGCGGCTACGTTCAACCTGCACTACGGCACGGGTGCTCCCGGCGTCATTCGCGCGGTCAGCCAGGCCCATCCGGACAACGGCTACAACATCCCGCTGCTCGGCCGCACTGAGGAACCCTCCTTCCGGATTCGCCTGCGCGGTCGAAGCGCCGGGGGCCGCGAGCGGGTCCGTTTGCAGTATCAGGTGAAGGAGGCGGGGCTCGTGTTCGGCGCCGGTGACATGGCCGAGTCCGGTTGGGTGGACACGAACCCGCCGGTCCCCGGGGAGGGAAGCCGGGTCTGGATCGATCAGACGGTGGACGGCCTCAACCCCGGGTTCCACCACTGGCGCGCCCGGGTTCGCAGCGCGTCACCATTCTTCCCCACCTCCCGCTGGGTGACGTTGGTGGGGAACGGGCTCCAGGATGATCTTCTGGTCGGCGCGCCGATCATCTCCGGTGCGGACGATGCGGCGCCGGATGCGGCCGCCGGCGGCATCCGCATCCGCTTGCACGGAGCCAACCCGTTCCGAAACTCGGCCCAGATCGAGTACGCCATCCCCCAGACGACGCACGTGCGCCTCACGGTCCATGACGTCCTTGGACGCGAGGTCGCCAGGTTGGTGGATGAGGTCCGTCCATCCGGCCCGCACGCGATCGCCTGGTCTCCATCCGCCGCTTCCGGCGGGAGCGGCTCCGGGGTCTACTTCGTCCGCCTGTCCACCCCGGACGGAGTGGACGCAACCCGGATCACGAGGCTCAACTAGCCCGGATCAGGGCTGACCTCGATCGTCCGGTGACGTATCTCCGTAGGGCCGGGCTTTCCGGCCCTGCGGTCTACGACGCGCTTGTGCCGGTCCGTCGCCGCCGGACGCCTGCGACCATGAGCAGAGCCATGACGCCACCGCCGAGGAGCGCCCAGGTTCCCGGCTCGGGCACAGGCTGCGCGGCGTCGAACGGCTCGCTGTAGAGGAAGTCATCCAGGGCCACGAGGTCGGTCCCATGGCCCGGATCGTCGCTGGTGGACGCCCCCAGGAAAGCGGTGCCCGCGGTAACCCTCACCCTGGCGATTCGCTCTCCACCGGTGAAGATGGCGCCCAGGAAGGACAGACTGCGATCAGCCACGCTTCCCGTTTCGACGAAACTTCCATACAGCAGATTTCCGTCCGGATCGAAGTACTCGAGCATTGCGCTGCCGTCCAGATCGACGTCGGAGAACACCGCGCCAAAGCCGGCGACCGCGGCCAGAGTGCCCCCCGCGGTACCCGGAACGTAGAACCGGACATCCAGGATGTTGCTGGCGATCGGAACGAATACCCGGGTCGGACTGAAGGCCCCGAATGTCGCGTCGTAGGTCGGATTTCCGAAGAATGTCCCCAGGTCGTCGCCCGCGCCCGCCGCGGCCGCCGGAGCCTGCACGAAGCCGGTTCCCGGTGTGACGAACCGCGCGCCTCGCGTGTCGAGGAACCCGTCAAACGCCGTTGCCACCGGTTCGTTGACGGTGGATCCGCCGCCATCCCAGTTGATCTCGCGCCGGCCGTCGGGGAGCGGTCCCGGAGCGTTTCCGTTGTTCGATCCGCCCAGTGCGGCTCGGAAGGTATCGACCGTGGTCTGGATCGAGAACGGGTCGTCCGATCCTCCTACCTCAAACACTACCGGTGCGGCCATGACCGCGGTCGGCAGCATGAGCGTCCACAGGGCAAAGGCCGTATATGTACGACTTGTCATCGAGGTCTCCTCGTTTTGATCTACGTTGGTTTCCGCCGTCGGGCCGCCGTGAAGCGCCGCGAAGGCGTCGGAAGCATCTGGCAGGGTGCTGAAAAACCCAGTCAACTGCGTTCGAAGCGCCGATCGGTCGGCGGCGAGAGAGCCAAACACGGTAGCACTGCCCTGGCGGTACGGCAACAGTCCGCCGATCCAGGAAGGCAGACCTCGTGACATGGCCCGTCGCGATCTCACCGAGAGTCTCACCGGACGGTTGACCGGCCTGGTGCGGCAGTACGAGAAGGCACTCACCACCCTCACTCCGGACCAGCAGCAGGCCGTCATCCTCAGAATCGAGTTCGGGTTCACCTACCCGGAGATCGCCACGGCCTTGGGGCGAGGGTCCGGAAACTCGGTCCGCATGCAGGGCTCGCGTTCGACCTGAGCATCATCGAATGAGCGTGACCCGCCCGGCCGCCGTGCTCTCTCCCGCGCGCCGGATCCTGTAGAAGTAGATCCCGGGAGCAGCCGCGCGCCCGTTGGAGTCAGTCCCGTCCCACTGGAAGTCTCCCGGGCCGGCCGGGGCATCCCGCCGGGTGAAGGTGCGGACCCGGCGTCCCACTGCGTCGAAGATTTCGAGCCCCACGTCGCCCGGCGAGGGAAGGGTGAAGCCAAGGCGGGTTCCCCCGTTGAACGGATTCGGCCGGGGTGCCAAGAGCCGCAGCCCGACCCCCGGGTCCGCCGCGGACGGAGAAGCCGGAACGCCGACCACGACTCCCGGATCGTGGATCGACACGTACACCTCCCGGCCCGGCTCGCTGTCGGTGCCGGCGACGTGAACTCGAAACGCCTGATCGAGCAGGGCGCTGGATTGCCCGAGAGCGGCCGAGAAGAACGGACCGGCTCCGACCGGGATGGCGCTCAAGTCCCAGATCCAATCCTCGAGGATACCGAGCGCCACAGCCTCCGTCTGGCTGGGGTTCTCAATCGTGTAGGAGAAGTCCGGCACCGCGGGTCCGGAGTACGGCGGGATCGTCTCCCGCTCGCCCGGATCAAGGGTGAGGACGAGCGGGGTGCCGGTGTGACTCGTGTTCACGAGAATCGTCACCGCCGCTTCGCCGTGATTGATGAAGCCGAGGCCGCCGTGGGACTGGAACGGGCCGATGCCCAGGCTCGTCTGCGCCAACGGTACCAGTTCCACCTCGGCGCTCCGCCGGAGCTCAAGGCGGCAACTCGTGAGACCGCTGCCGGAAGGCCGCAACAGCTCTACCTGGGTGAACTGCGTGGTCGGATTCGCGGGCGCGGACAGTTCGGCGCCGCCGCCGGAGTGGTCTCCGAGATAGGTCGAGAGGCCTCCATAGTCGAAGCGGAGTTCGTCAAGACCCGTCTTTTCGCGGGCAACAAGGGGCTCTGGCCCATCCGGTGACGGCCGGCTGCCTCCGCACTCGCCGAGGCCCAGGCTCATGAGGGCATCTCCGGCAGCGGCGCAAGACGGGCGAGACAGGTGCCCCAAGCTTACGGAGATCCCCCGGGTGCCGGGAAACACCGAAGGGGCGGCGAAGACGGCGGTGCGCAGGGCTCGGGGGGTCCGGCCGGGTTTCACGCCGCTGAAGCTCGGGTTCCAGCCGTGAACATACTGCAGCCATCCGTAGTTGATGGTGTCGGTGAACGGGACGCGCAGGGTCCCGGCCACGAAGCTGCTCGTAAAGGAGTGGGCCGAAGAGCCAACGATCGTCCGGAACGTCTGATTCTGCATGGCCGCCTCCGTGAGGCGCGCCAGGTCGGCGGCGCAGGAGTACGGGAGACCCTTGTCGAGCCCGGCCGGATTGGTGAAGTGCGTTCGGGTCATGCCCAGTTGCTCCGCGCGCAGGTTCATCTGCGCCACGAAGACCTGGCAGGTGTTGTCGTACGACCCCATCCAGGCGTTGTTGCCCCCGGTCAGGATGTCGGCGATCGCGTAGGCGGCATCGTTCCCCGAGGGGAAGATGCAGCAATACAGGAGGTCCCAGAGGCGAACACGCTGTCGGTAGAGGAACTCGTAGCGAGATCCCCCGATGTTTTCGCGGATCCAGTCCGGTACCTCGTACGTCGCGTTGAGACTGATGTAGTTGGGATCTTCGAGGGGGAGTCCCATCCGTTCGCAGGCCAGGAGCACGGTCATGATCTTGGTCGTGCTGGCGATCTGCAGCTCGTCGAACGGCTTCTGCGCGCAGATCCAGTTGCCCTCGCAGTCCAGGGCGATGCCGCTGCGGGAACCGGCAAACAGAACCTGACGCCAGGGGGCGACGATCGTGACCTGCCCGGAGTTGGAGTCCTCGCCGGGCGCACCCACCGCCAGGTTGCCCCGACCGGTATCGTCGAACTTGCCCACGGCCAAGGCGGTGCCGAACTGGTCGTTGAAGACGATGTCGTCGCTGAAGGCATCCTGGGCCCAGCCCGCGTACCCATGGCCCCCGGGGCCGCTCGGGCCTCCGTACAAGACGGAGATCACCCCGGAGAAACTCTCGCCCCCGTTGGAGTCGTCGGTCGGGGAACCGATGATCAGGTCCTCGCCCCCGTCAGCGAGATCGTAGTAACCAGCCGCCAACGCCCGCCCGAAGCCGTCGTTGCTGCCCAGCGACCACCCGGCATCGTCCTGGAAGAGCGTGACGGAAGTCGCTGCCGAGAAGGGAACCCCGAGGAGACCTCCCTTGCCGACCACGACCCGGCCCGATCCCGGATGGCCGAAGTAGCTGCGTCCCGGTTCACCGATGGCAAGGCCGCCATACGATCCGCCCCAGAACTTGCCCACGGCGACGGACCATCCGAAGTAACCATCGGGGTACGGTCCGTGCGGCAGATCCCCCTCGCCAGGCACCGTCAGCCGGCCCGCGGCCGGATTCGGACCGGAGGCGGAGCCCAGCACCCGCCAGACCACTCCGGCGTTGCTGGTGCCGTCCACTTCCTTGAAGGGGGTTCCGATGACCAGCTCCTCGTACGCGCTGCTCTCCAGTTGCCCCGCGGCCAGGCTGTAGCCGAACTGGTCGCCGGCGGTGTTCGTCCCCCCCAATGTCGACTGCTTGAGCCAGCCATTGGCGCCATTGAGCAACCCGTTCGTCCCTCCGGTGAACCAGAACACGGCCCCCGCATCTCCGTCCTCGCCCGGGGACCCGATGGCCAGATCGTTCTTCGACCCGGCCGTCGCGTCGAAGTTTCCGGCGCAGAGCGAGGCGCCGAAGCGGTCACCGGTCTCGAGTGCCCCGCCGCCGGCGGGTTGCCAGAGATAGTGCCAGTAGGAGAGGCCGCCGGGCCCGCCGGCGTAGACAAACACGAAGCCGGTGTTCGTGTGACTCGCGTCCGCGTCGGCCAAGGGCGCCCCGATGGCCAGGTCGTCGTAACCGTCGCTGTCGAAGTCCCCGGCCGCCGCCGCCGCACCGAAGAGAGCGCCGTCCTCCAGAGCGTCGCCGTCGCTCTGGAGCAGAATCTGGGCGCCTTCGCGGCGGACTCCGAATTGGGACCCGAAGTTCACGACCACCGCCCCCGCGTGGTTATACCCGCTGGCGTCCTCGAAGGGCGCTCCGGCAGCAAGATCGTCAAAGCCATCGCCGTTGAAGTCTCCAACCGCAACGGTCCGGCCGTGGGAATCTCCCGCTTCGAAGGCGCCGCGGCTCTCCGGGCCCTGGCGAACCACGGTGAGATAGGCCGCGGCCGGCTGGGGTGCGCCGAGGGAGAGGAACACGAGGAGGCTGGCGAGAAGGCTCCCCGGGAGCTGAAGGCGCGGGTGCCGGCGCCTGGGCATTTCGCGCCACCGCGCGAGATCCGCACCGCTGAACTGGTGGGGGTCAACCTGGAAACGGCCATTCTGAGACATTTGATCTCCTTGTACGCCAGTCTTCGGGTCGTTGCCGAGGTAGTCGGGTCCTATCCGTGAGAACGACCGGCGGATGGGGAATACGCACGCCAAGCGGGTCAGGCGCGTCCGACACGGCCAGGCCCTCGACCGTCGGCCGGGGCCAGGATTGTCAGTCGCGCCTGTCCCGCGGTCGGGTCACAAAGGCAGATTGGGGGACAATTCCAGGTCAACGGAAGTTGCGCTTGATCTTCGACCAGCTCGTGATCTCGATCGGGACGGGCGTGTCCGCGCAGGTAAAGAACTGATCGCCCGCAAAGTCCGCGAGTCTGAAGTTGATGACGCCGGTGAAGCCGCCACTCCCGTCCCCTCCGAGAAACCCCTGGGGCGGCACAAGCGGTCCGAGGAACTGGTTCGACGCGAAATTGTGATCGCCGTTGTTCACAAAGGCGCAAACTCGAATGTCGCCCGAGACGAAACCGAGATCAGCGAGGGCAATGCTGAGCTCGAGTCCGGTCTGGACCGCCAGCGCTGCCGCCTGGTTGGCCGCTCCCGCGCCTCCCGTTACCCCGCCAACGTTGCTGTCGTCATATGCGACCTCGATGGGCTGGGTGTTGAGCCCGGTACCGGTGATTCCGGAACCTTCCTGGGCGCCAAGGAAGACATCGTCGTAGGATGAGAAGTCCGGCGTGCCGAGCTCCGCAAAGTCGAGCAGGAATCGGTCCCCACCCGAATTCCCGCGGCGAACGAACAGGTGGAAGTCTGCCGTGAACCCGGCGTCGAACGCCATCCCGGCCATATTGCCGGCGTTGTCGTTGCCCGGCATGCCGCTCAGAACGTTCTCGCCGCCCGCTTTCGAGTCGATGAAGATCTCGATGTTGTTGAAGTTGTCCTCGATGTTCCCGGTCAGGGCCAGGTACAGACGATTGCCGACCGACGTGCAGTAGGCCGCGTCCAACTCGTTGAGGTTGTCGCCGAATTGCGTTTCGACTGCCTGCACCGATGCGGCCGGGCCGTAGGCGTCCCCGGTGATCGTTCCGTCAACGGTCGGTTGAGCCAGAGCAGGACCCGCGAGTACAACAACCAGCGTCGCCAGTCCAAGGATCATCCGTATCATGTCGCCACCTCCGATTTCTGTTGCATTTGAGCCGCCAGGATCTCGCAGAACCGCTCAGCCTCGGAAAGCTCCCGGCCTGCGCTGGCAGGTAGGCGTGTTCGGCAGACCGTCCACGTAAAACTGCTGAGTGTAGCACACCGCCAAACCCGGACTCCGGCGGAATCTCTCGCTAAACCGCGATTTCACGAATCGGCGCGGTCGGCGTCTGGATGGAGAGAGTCGAGAGACAGAGAATCTCGGTCCCGCTGGAAAGGAATACGCGGGCGAGGGGACGGGCCGTCGTCTGAAGAAGACCGGAGTCGAGCGAAGTCACGGAGTTCCGAGTCAGCCCACCCGACGAATCGACCCGGCGGCTCGCCGCCCGGATCCGTATCGGACCTGGGGCCGGGTGCAGACGTCCTTACCGCTATTCCGGCGCGGAGAAGGCCATCACGACGCCGGTACGGTCGCTCTTGTTGTAGACGAACTGGAGCCCCAGGTTGCCCTTCTGGGCGCTGACCATCCCACCGGCGTCGCTCTGCATCATGGATTGGGACTCCCAGCCGGCCTCCTTGATGTCCGTCTGGTACTTCTCGACCGCCCCGTCTTGCACATCGCGCAGGTAGATGTTGTAGGACTTCCGCCCGTCCTGCTCGCTCTTGGCCACGCGCTCGATCACGCCGTAGGTAAAGCGAGGCACACCGCTGAACATGTCGGAGGGCCAGTCGGTGGTCTTGGTCATCTGCATCCGGCCCTGATCGGTCTTGACCTCGACGTCCTCACCCTTGATGTCGACATCCGCGTGGCCGCCGATTGCGTGCTCGAGCGTCCTCTCCGCCATTCCTTCCGCCAGTTTGTCGTTCGCCTTCTGTTTGCCGCAGCCGAGCGCCACCAGCACTCCCAGAAGCACAACCATCACCCAGAGCGCACCTTGTCGATACGGAGCGATCATGGCCGTCACCTCCCGCGCGAGCCGCGCCTTCCGATTTGCCTTCCGATTCGCCTTCCGGCCGAGAACCGCCCCGCCGAACTCCGCCATGTCCGGGTTCCAGCGGCGTCTGAGCCTCGACGGAGTTCCCAGACCCTGGCTATCCAGTCGCCTGCCCGGTGCTCCCTACGCGGATCCCGGTCTCTGCTTGGCCTGCTCCATGGCGATCTTGTTGACGTGGGCGAGTGCCTTCGCTCCAGACGTGCTCTCGATCGCCCGGACTGCGATGTCCTGGACTTGCGCCTTGGCCTCGTCGAGCTGTCGCTGCAAGGCCGCGATCTGGGCGGCCTGGCTCGACACTGTTGCCTCCAGGGTCTGTAGCCGCTGCTGCGCGAGGCGTGCCTCCGACTCCGAGTCCTTCTTCAGGAGCACGACTTGATGCTCCATCCGCGACTCGACAGTCCGGGTGGCCTCCTCGGTGGCGCGGGTGGTCGCCTGCTGCAGCTGCGCCGGGAACGCCTCCACGTCCTTGCGCAGGCGAAGCAGCTCCTCCTCGCGTTCCTTCAGATCGGCTTCCCGCTGCTTCCAGCCCTTCTCCAGGTTCTCCTGGGTCTCCCGGTTCTTCTTCTCCTGAATGCACTGTTCCTCTTCGTACTTGTCCAGTGCTTTCTTCCGTTCCAGCGCCTTCTTGTATTCGTACTCCTCGATTTCGCGCTGGCGCTGCTTCCGCAAGGCTTCCTCTTGTTCCTTCCGTTCCTGCTCGACTGTCGTGCGCTCCTCTTCCCACTGCGCCACTTGGGCCGCCCGCTTGGTGGAAAGATGCTCTTCCTGGCGCGCATACTCATCGCAGAGCTGATCCAGGGCGGTGGCGGCGATGTCGATCTTGTGCAGGCGTTCGAGTTCACGTTGCTCGAGTTCGGCTGCCTCGCGCAAGGAGGCCAGGCGTTCGACTTCTCGCACCAGGCTCTCGCTCAGGCTGGAGAGCGCTTTGCTGACTTCCAGGGAGAGGGTGGTGATCTCCCGCACCACGGTTTCCACCGTCAACCCCTCCACCGCCTGCCGCACGGCGGTCTCTTGGACCTTGGCGGCTTCCTCGAACTTGCGGTCCACCGCGCTGTGCTCCGCGGCGACCTCGGCCTTGATCTCGGCGAACTCTTTCTGGACCTCGGTCTTGGTGCGCCGTGCCCGGGGAGCGGGCTTCTGAGGGGCCTTGGGCATCGGACTTACCTCCATGCTCGAATCATGCGGGTGCTACTCTGGGTCGAACGGTAGATCCGCGCCGCTGGGGATCGCCGTCGACGCCTGAGGTGCCCTCATCAGAACGGCGATCAGAGTAGCAGGTGCGGAAGCCCAGAGCCAGACGGCATCCTCGCAGACCGTCCGGCTCGCCGTCACGGCTGGTGTCGACATCCGGGCGCCGCTTCGAAGCACCTGGGGCCGTCCAGGTCAGTTCGTTTCCGGCGCGGTGATCGGGGTGGCCACGAGAGGCAGGGGTGATTGCTCGGGCCAGGGCCGAAGCTCTTTGGTATGATGGCCTTACGTTTGAGTACCGCGTGTGCGTTGTTCCGGGGAAGGGGGCTCTCATGCCGGCAGACGCTTTGCGAATCTCGCGGACTTCCGACATCGTCTCGACGCGGCCGGCGCGCTGGGCCGGCCTCCACCTCCGCTTCCATGTCCCACACCCGTTCCCATTCCCGTTCCGCTTCCTGCGTCTGCTGTCTGCCGCGACGCTCGCGGCGGCGTCTGCCGCGCTGCTCGCAGCTGGATCGGCCCGGGCCGAGTGCACCGACTATGCCGCCGGAGGGACCTACCGGGTCCACCAGGTCCCCACGCCCCATCCCGCGACCGACGTGGCGGTCTGTGGCCAGTGCGCCTATTTCGCTTCCGGGTACTCGGGACTCCAGGTCATCGACCTCTCGGGCCCGTCTTCGCCCACCATCGTCGGCTCTTGGGACAACTGCTACCTGGCGGAGGGGATCGTGGCCGCGGACACCCTCGTCTATCTGGCCGATCTCGCGAATGGGCTCTGGATCATCGACGTCGCGGACCCGACGGCGCCGCAGCAGATCGGCTTCTTCGGCACGATGAACTGCGAGCACGTAGCCATCGAGGGGGCGATCGCCTACGTCACCTACTTCGACACGACATCGAATAGCGGCGTCCAGGTGGTCGACGTCTCCAATCCGGCCAGCCCGCAACTTCTCGGCGGCATCGGCATCGGAGGAAAGCCGGAGGCGGTGGCGGTTTCCGGCGGGATCGTCTGCATGGTCAATGGGACCTCCTTGTGTGTCATCGATGCGACGGTGCCGAGCGCTCCGGCGCTGTTGAGCAGCTTGAACATCCCCGCCCAGGGCGTCTGCATGGCGGGGAATGCCGCCTACGTCGCGGGTGGAACGAGCGGCCTTCGCATCGTCGATCTCTCGAACCCGGCCCTTCCGCAGGTGATCGGCAGCGTGGCGCTGCCGGGATCCGCCCGGGACGTGGCGGTTTCGGGCCCGAGGGCCTACGTAGCCGCCGACGAACACGGCTTCGAGGAGGTCGACATCACGGAACCGACCGCGCCGGTCCTGATCCGAGAGGTCCCGACGATCGGATCCGCGGGGAGCGTGGCCATGGCGGGTCCGCTGGCGTGTGTCGCGGTGGACTGGGCCGGCCTCTGCGTGATCGACACCCAGGACTACCCACTCGACCCCGTGCGCGTCTCTCTGCCCGGTTCCGCGGACGCAGTCGATGTGGCCGGCACGATCGCCTACGTCGGGGTGAGCCGACCGTTTCTGGGCGGCACCGGTCTTTACCTGGTGGACATTTCGGATCCGGCGGCTCCCAGTCTGCGCGGGGTCTCCCTCATCGGGACGGACGGCGTGGCAGATGTCGCCGCCTCGGGCGGATACGCCTATGTCGCGACCGTCGGGGACGGTCTGCCATTGCTCTGCATCGTGGACGTCTCGAATCCCGACGCACCCGTCAGGGTAGGCACTGCCCCGATCGCCTATCCGCCGTATGGCTATCCCTATGTCTATCAGCTTGTGGTCTCCGGAGGGTACGTGTACGTGGCCAACGGCGATGCCGGCCTCACCGTAGTCCGGGTGACAAACCCGAGCGCGCCGGTCGCGGTCTCGCAACTCGCCATGCCGACCACGGTCTGCGGGGTCGGGGTTGAAGGTCGTTACGCGTTTGTTCTGTACGAGTATGGCCTGGCGGCAGTCGATGTGCAGAACCCCGTGCATCCGCAGATCGTCAGCAGCGTCGACACTCCCGGCGCCGCGTTCGGACTGGAGGTTCAGGGCGGCTGGGCCTACGTGTCCGGCAGCTTTGGCCTCGAGATGATCGATGTCCGAAACCCGACCGCGCCCCAGGTCGTCGGGCAGGCGGTGGGTTTCGGTGGGCGGCGGTTGGCCTGTGCGGGCAGCTTCGCCTATGTGCTTTCAAGTCTTGGGGACCTCCGCGTCATCGATATCGCCGACATGGCGATGACTCCGGTCGGATACGCGAACGTCTTCCAGACGCCCCGCGCGATCGCCGCGACAACGGAGAGTGTCTTCATCGGGGATGACACCGGGCTTCGGATCCTGCCGATGCAATGCGAGCCCTCGGACGTCGAGTCCGAGATGCCGGCCGGAGCGCCCGGTCCGTTGCGCATCCTTCCGAATCCGGGCACCGCGGAGATGACGATCCGGTTTGTGCTGGAGCGCGCCGCTTCGACCCGCCTCAGCATCTTCGATGTCGCCGGCCGTCCGGTGCGACGGTTCCTGGATGCGCCACTCCCGGCCGGGGACCAGTCGGTTCGCTGGGACGGCCGCGACGACGCCGGGCGGCCGCTCCCCGCTGGGGTCTACCTCACGAAGCTTGTCACCGGGACGGGGACGAAGACTGGACGTGTGGTTTTGATTCAGTGAGCGGGGTCTGTCGAGCGCTTCGGCCGCCTGCCGGGCGGCATCGGGTTCCCGGGCACCGCGTCACATTCCGTTTGCGCTGCTTGCAGGGTCAAGAGACCGGGCCGAGGCACAACGCCTTTCCTCCCGGTGGCTCATGGTCCAGCCCTCAGCACCGCGCTACCCGGCCGCGAACCGCCTGGCCGAGCTCCACCATGTCCAGGTTCCGGTGGCGCTTGAACCCTGACGGAGTTCCTGACCCCACGCGATCACGCCGCGTGGCCGCCCGGGTTGACCCGCCCCGGATCTGTCACTTCTTCCAGTAACTCGGCGCAAACAGCATCAGCACCGTGTAGAACTCGAGCCTTCCGGTCAGCATCAGGAACGACAGCAGCCACTTGGCCGCGTCGGGGAGGTGACCGTAGTGCCCGGTCGGCCCGACCGCGCCCAGCCCGGGACCGACATTGCCGAGGCACGCCGCGACGGCTCCGACGGCGGTCACGAGATCGAGCTTCATCGAAGTCAGGGCGAGGATCGAGGTGAAGAAGAGGAGCGCGAGCAGGCCGAGAAACCCCAGAACCCCCTGGAGTAGGTCACGGGGGATGACCGTATCGCCGACCCGGACGGGAATCACGGCCGTGGGATGCAAGTGCTTCTTGACCTCGGCGCGGACGAACTTGACGAGGATCATGAAGCGGACCACCTTCATTCCCCCGGCGGTGCTGCCGGCGCAGGCCCCCAGGAGCATGAGTCCAAGCAGGAGATGCTGCGCCGCCGAACTCCAGAGGGCGAAATCAGCGGTCGCGAAGCCCGTGGTGCTGATGACCGACACGGTCTGGAACGACGCGTCACGGACGGTCTGGTGCCCGATCGGCGCACCGCTCTGCACGAGCTGGAAGCCGAGGAAGGCCGTGCAACCGGCCACCGTCAGCAGGTAGACGCGAAACTCGGGATCGGCCCAGTAAGCCCGCGGCCCTCCCCGGAGGGTGCGGAAGTGGAGAGAGAAGTTCGTGCCGGCCAGCAGCATGAAGAGGATGACGATCCATTCGATGTAGGCGCTGCCGTAGGCGCCGATGCTTGCGTTCCGGGTGGAGAAGCCGCCGGTCGCCATGGTGGCCAGAGTGTGGCAGACGGCGTCGAAGATCCCCATGCCTCCCGGGAGCAGCAGCAGCACCATCGCGACCGAGAGGGTGGCGTAGATCGCCCAGAGCCGCTTGGCCGTGCCGGTCACGCGCGGAACCAGCCGGTCCTTGACCGGTCCCGGCGCCTCCGCGCGGAATAGCGCCATTCCGCCGGCGCCCAGGAACGGGAGGATCGCCACCGAAAGCAGGATGATCCCCATCCCCCCTAGCCAATGGGTGAGCGCGCGCCAGAAGAGGATCCCGCGCGGTAGGCTCTCGACGTCCGTGAAAACGCTGGCGCCGGTGGTGCTGAACCCTGAGATTGTCTCGAAGTAAGCGTCGGCCAGGCTCGGCAGGGCGCCGCTCAGGATGAAGGGGAGGCTGCCCTGGAGGGAGAGCGTGGCCCATCCGAGCGTGACGATCGCGGCCGCCTCGCGGATGCGCAGGTCTCCCCGGATGCGGGTGAGCCGCCACGCCGCCGCGCCGGGCAGGAGGCCGATCAGCGCCGCAATCAGGAAGCAGGACGGGCTCTCGTGGTAGATGACGCTGACGAGAGCCGGCAGCAGAAGCGAGACGGCGGTGATCGTCAGGAGGAATCCCAGAATGTGAATGATGTTCCCGGGGCGCATGCGGTCGGGATCCTAGGCGAAGAGTGTCTCGACCCTGTTGATCGCGCGAGGCAGGCAGAAGGCCACAACGCGGTCTCCGGGTTCGATGACCGTCTCGCCGGTGGCAATGAAGTCCTCCCCGCCGCGGTGGACCGCCCCGAGTGCCGCGTCGCGCGGCAGATCGAGCTTGCGGATCGGAGCGCGGGTGATGCGCGAACCCGCCCGGGCTTCGAGTTCGATGATGATCGCGTCGACTCCAGGGATCGACGCCAGATTCTGCACATTGCTCGTTCGCAGAAACCTCAGGATGGCATCGACGGTAAGCAGTTTCTTGCTCACCACCGCATCCAGGCCGATGGTCGGGGTGATCGGGAGATACTCGGTCCGGTTGACCAGCGCGATCGTGCGCGGTACCTGGAGATGGCGAGCGACCAGGGTGGCGATGATGTTCGTCTCGTCGTCGCCCGTCACGGCGACGAAAGCGTCCATGTCGGTGATCCCTTCCACCGCCAGGAGATCCATGTCGATCCCGTCGCCGTGAATCACCAGGGTATCCGGGAGGATCTCGGCCAGGCCATCCGAGCGATCGGAGCGGCTCTCGATCAGCTTCACCGACATCTCCTTCTGCAGGGCGCGCGCCGCGAGCTGGCCGACGAGCCCCCCCCCGAGGATCATCACGTTGCGGATGTTGACGACGTCCTTCCCGAGCCGGCGGATGACCTCGCTGGCGGCCTCGCGCAACGACAGGATGAAGATCTGGTCACCCGCGAAGAGATAGTCCTTCCCCCCCGGGATGATCGTCTTCTGTTTCCGAGCCACGGCCACGATGCGGGTGGGCGTCCCTTCGAGGAGCTGCCAGGCTTCCATCAGGGGTCGGCCGAGCACGGGGGCGTCGGTCTCGAGCCGGATCCCCAGAAGCTGGATCGCGCCGTCGGCGAACTCGAGGACGTCGGTGGCCTGGCTCTGGCGAATGAGCCGGACGACGGCGTCGGCCGCTTCTCGCTCCGGGTGGATGATCAGATCGGGGCCGAGCGCCTCTACGGGGTGTTCGAAGCCGGGTTCGAGGAACTCCAGGCTCCGCATTCTGGCGATCTTGCGGGGGACGCCCGCCAGCCGTGCGATCTGGCAGGCCAGGAGGTTCACCTCGTCGGAGCTCGTCAATGCGGCCAGCACGTCGGCGGAGTCGAGACCCGCCTTGCGCAGCGTGGCCGGGCTGGAAGCGGACCCGGAGACGATCAGGGCGTCGAGTTGTTCTTCGGCCCGCCGCAGTTTTTCCGGGTCGCGCTCGACGAGCGTGAGGTCGTGCCCCTCCCCGGAGAGCTTCTTGGTCAGGTGGAAGCCGACATCGCCAGCTCCCAGGATCAGGATCTTCATCTGGACTCCCTCGATCCTGTATTCATGGTCGAGACACGATCCCGGTTTGCCAGGAGCGCGAACCCGGAACAGTGTAGCGCAGATGGGAGCGCCACCATCGCTTTGCCGCAACCGCTTGGGAGCCGTGGTGGTTGACCCGCCTGGCGCGCCGACTCTACACTTCGACGTCCGGGGCCCGCGGGTCGGCGAAGGCCGCGTTTTACCGACCGGCGCGCTGGGCGCGGTTTGCGCCGCGGAGGATTGCCGGATCAGGGTTGAGCGCATCGGCCAATCGCCGACGGGGAGCGCCTCGATGAGGAGAGTGCTGATCGTTGCTGTCGTGCTCGTGGTGGTTCTGGCTGCCGTCGGGGCGGCGCTCTATGGAAGGACCGTCCGTTTCTTCCGGCAGACTCAGACCGTGGTCGTCGATCCCCAACTCCGGATCTACCTCGGCGGCGGGGGGAACTCGTCATCCTGGTCTCCGAGAACGGCGCCAAGGCGCTGGTCGTGGACACCAAGATGGGCCGTTCGGCCCAGACCCTGCGCGCGGCGGTCCACGCGGACAGCCTCATCGTCGTCAACACGCATCTGCACTCCGATCACACGGGCGGCAATCGGCTGTTTCCGGAGGCATATGTGGTCGCCGGCGCCTACACCCGCGAACAGTGGACCAAAGCGGTTCCCCGGGCGAAGTATCCCGACCGGACGCTCCTGCCCGGTGAGGAGATCACGTTTCCGGTCGGAGCCGAGCGGGTGCGGGTGCGCAATCTGGGGCGCGGGCACACCCATGATGACGTGGTGGTCTATCTGGAGAACCACAAGCTGCTCCTTACCGGGGATCTGGTCTTTCGGAACAGTCATCCGTTTCTCCTGACAAGGGACGGTTGCCGCGTGGACTCCTGGATGCGGGCGCTGCACGAAGCCGATTCGCTCTTTTCCGAGGTGCGCACTCTCGTTGCCGGCCACGGCGCACTGGCGGACCAAAGCGCCCTCCAGGAGATGCGCGACTACTTCGTGTCGGCGCGCGAGGCAGCCGGGGACGCGGAGAAGGTGGCCGCGCTCAAGCAGAAGTACCGCGATCGTCTTTCCATTCCCGGTGTCACGGGAATGGAGAAGACGGTGACGTTTGTGGCGACGGAGCAGACGGCGAAACCCTGAACGGCTCCGTGGTCTGACGACGCGAGCGGTACTCGTCCGCTGAACCGGGCCGGCATTACGAAGAGGGCGGCTGCTTCGGGAACGGGGGAGCCGCCGCGGGCTTGAGCGGCGCGGGCAGATCGGTGTCCATCGCTCCCCTGTCGCGTCTCGATTCCCCCCTCCGCGTAACTCGCAGGTAACGCCGATCGGTCAATCTTCCATCGTTCCTCGCGAAGAGGCTGCACCGGATCGGACGCCGTCTCATCAGGAGGCGCAGAGGCCATCGAGCCACGTCGTTCTCCATGTCGAGGAGTGGCCATAGAAGCAGGCCAGGAACGGAGGACTCCCATGAGAAGACATGCTCACGATGCGACCGCCGCGAAGGGCCGCCTGATCGGGCTGGCCCTGGCCGCCGTTCTCGGCGGGTGGCCCGTCGCCACGCACGCTCAAGACTGCATCGATTACGGAACCTTGCCCCATCGGATTGGCCAAGGTGAGCTCTACGGGGCCCGCAACCTGGCAGTGGCAGGCGACCTCGCGTACGCGGTGTGCGGCCAGTTCGGATTCCGGATCGCCGACATCAGCGATCCTGCCGCGCCGATGGAGATCGGGTACGCTGCAACCGGTGACTACTGCGACGACGTGGCGGTCCAGGGGCCCCACGCCTATGTCGCCGATCGCGGGGCCGGCGTGAGGATCCTTGACGTCTCGGATCCCGCTCAGCCGCAGACGGTCAACACGATCCCAACGCCCGGGTACGCCTGGGGGGTGGACCTGGGTGGCGATCTGCTCTACATCGCCTACTCCTCGGCCCTGGCCGTGGCTGATGTGAGCGATCCGGCAAACGCCTCGATCATCGGGTCGATCCCGCTGAGCGGCTATCCTCAGGATGTAGTCTATGCTGGAGGATTCGCCTTCGTGGCCGCCGGCAACGCCGGCCTCCAGCTCGTCGATGTCTCGACCCCGACCTCGCCCGTGCTGGTTGGCTCGCTTTCACTGCCGGGAAACGCCTATGACCTGGAGATCCGCGGAAGCACCGTCTATCTGGGCACCCTGTCCGACGGGCTGTTCATCATCGATGTCTCGACTCCTTCCACCCCGTTGCTCGTGGGGTCGTTCGACCTCACCGAGGGGGAGATGTGGATCGAACGCCTGGCGGTCGCGGAGCCGTATGTCTTCCTGGCAACGAACTGGGGCCTCCTGATCGTGGATGCGAGTGAACCCGCCGCTCCATCTTTCGCCAACCGGATCCAGACCGGCGGGCTCGGCACGTCCCTCGGCGTCGCTCTCGCGGGCTCGCTGGCGTACATGGTTGCCGATGATTCCGGCATTCAGGTGATCAATGTGACGGATCCAGGTGCATGCGCTCGGACGGGGAAGGTGCTCGGCTCCGACTGGGTCACCGATGTCGCGGTGGAGGGAGATCTGGCCTACGTGACGTCGCACCTCGGGGGGCTCACGATCTTCGACCTCAGCGTTCCTGATGCGCCTGCGACGGTCGGCTCCATCGACCCCTACAGCGGCGCCACCTACGTCGCGCTGGACGGGCAATACGCCGTCGTCCTGCACGACAGCGGGAATCTCCAGGTGGTGGACGTGCTCGATCCCGCGCAGCCGCAGGTCGTAGGTGGCTACGATCTCACGGGCCCGCCGGCCGGATTGTCAGTGAGCGACCACTACGCCTTTGTTCCCGTCGACTGGAACGGGGTCCTGATCATCGATCTCCATGTTCCGAGCAACCCACACCTTCTGGGCACGGTGGCAGGTGAGCTCGAGGCGCCGGCGCAGATCGTCGCCGACTTCCCATGGGTGTATGTGAACGACGCCTGGAACGGGCTCCGGGTCATCGACGCCAGCGAACCGTACGACCCGGAGGTCGTCTGGGAGGACTACGACACCGCCGGCGCGCCTGCGTTGCACGGCAACCGCCTCTACGTCGCGGGCGGGGTCCAGGGACTGATGGTGTTCGACGTGACCGATCCTGCCTTGCCGGACCTTCTGACGGAGGTCGGCCGTCCCGGAGAGGCCGTCGAGATGGCGGTCGCGGGGGAGTATCTCTACGCCACTGGCAGCTCGCTCTCGGTGTTGGATCTGGCCAATCCGGACGCACCAGTCTACGCCGGAGCCACTGAGCCGGAGGGGGTGCCGCACGCGATGGCTTTCTCCGAGCACCGTGTGTACCAGGCCGCGGAGGCCGGTGGCCTGGAGATCTACCTCCGTCATTGCGGGTCCGATCCCGCCGCGGTGGGCGATCCGGTCTGGCTGAGCGCGGTGAGTAGCGACCTGGTTGTCCGACCCAATCCGTTTGCTCCGCAGACCTCGATGTCGTTCACGCAAGCGGCGGCGGGAGCCGTGGACCTGTCCGTCTACGACGTGGCCGGCCGCCACCTGACCACCCTGATCCACGGGTTTCGCCCCGCGGGAAGGCACGCCGCACTCTGGGATGGACGCGATGCGGGCGGACATCAGGTCCCGGCTGGGGTCTGCTTCGCGCGGCTCGAGGTGGGTGCGGAGGTGCGAGTGAGTCGAATCGTGCGAGTCGAGTAGGCGCGGGGTGCATCCCACCCGCCCAAGCGCAGCACGCCCGAGTCCAGAGGGTGTCCCGCCCGAAAGTGGGCCGCGCAGGCACTGAAAGGAGGTCGAATAGACCGCCGGGCAGAGGCCGAGCTTCATGGTAGGCGGGGGTGCGGGCCCCGGGGACGGCTCGCCGGATCAGTTCTGAAACCACCCGGCGCCGCTCGGCGCCCTCCGCTGGCCGCAGCGAAGCGCGATGTGCCTCGGCCAGATCACTTGACCCTGCGGGGCCGGACTCTCTCATCTGCAGGTCATGGCGCCATGGCCGGACCGGCCGGGGCGGCGGATTCCATCCGCGCCAGGAGCGCGCGCTGCGCCTCGGCCCGGGGATTGGCGGGCCAGACTTCCAGCGAACGCCGCAGGTGGGCGATGGCCGACGGTCGTTCGCCCAAGCCCGCTTCCAGCGCGCCCAGTTCCCCGGCCAGCCTGGCCGACTCCCGATCGCGGCGTGCCTGTCCGCGAAGGATATCGAGACCGTAGCCGGCGAGGTCCGACTCGTCGATGCGGCCAGCCAGGGCCTGTTCGACCCGGCGAACGTCGGCCGAGTCCGTCACCGTATTCCGGGCTTCGAGGAGCATGCGCCGGTAAGGCCAGGTCACGTCATCCCTGAGTCGCAGCGCTTCGCGGTAGGCGTCCCGGGCCCGGGGCAGATCGCCGGTCTCCGCGTAGAGCTCTCCCAGGCAGCGGTGGCCCAATTCGGGATCGCCGCCTTGCCCAAGCGCGTCCAGGTATTGCGCGATGGCCCGCGGCTTGTTCCCTTCGCGGCGCAGCAGATCCGCCAGGTTATACAGAATCACGGCCCGCTGCCTCGGGCTCTCCTCTAGCGCCTCGCGCAGCAGCGCCTCGCCGTCGCGGTAGTGGCCGAGTTGCACCAGCGCGATGGCCGAGTTCACCCGCGCCCGTACGCTCGTCGGATCGACGCGGAGCGCCTCCGAGTACCATCGCAGGGCTTGCGGAAAGTCCCTCTGCCGGAGCATGACGTCCCCGTTGTCGAGAAACCCGCGCGCCTCCGTCTGCACGCCGCTTCGGGAGAGCTTCTGCAGCCATGGAGGGTTGAAGATGGCGATCACCATGAATACGAAGAGCGAGGCCCAGACGCTCAGGATCGCCCAGACCGCCAGGTCGCGGCCCCGGCCGGGCCGGTGTCCGCCGCCGGCGCTTTGGTCCCGCTGAGGGCTAGCAGGTGCTGTGGAGGATGAAGAGGACATTCTTTCCCTGCCGCCTCAGCTCGTTGAAGTACGAGCACGCGTCTCGCGTGTTGACGATGATGACCTGGGTGCCTCGTCCGGTGACCGGGTTGTAGAGGAACTGGGACCCGGACGCCAGGGGAAATCCCTTGCCGCCTTCTTCCCGGTATCCGGAGCCGATCAGCAGGATGTCGGGACGCGCCCGGAAGAAGTAGGCCCGATCCCGGTCGTTGAACTGGTGCTTCTTGTCGACCGGACGGAAGGTTCCGTTCGGCCGGGCCATGACGTCGAAGAACGGCACGGGGATCCCCTTGTAGATCGTCATCCCGTATCGGTGGAAGCCGATCTGGTCGTGGCGGTGGACGACGCCGCTGACGCCCAGGGACAGAACAAGGGCGGCGCCGGCGGCGACCAGGACCCGCCCTCCCCAGCGAGTCCGGCTGAGGTGGAGGAGAGCCAGGAAGGCCGCCGAGGCGACGACGACGCAGAGCACGATGGTCCCGACGTACCGGTACTCGGTGAGCAAGGAGCTGACATAGAGAAACACCACGACCGTGAAGAACTCCAGGATCCAGACGCTGGGAGCGTGACGGAAGTAGCCGGCGATGGTGGAGTGCCGCAGGTTCGACCAGGCTCGGCGGCCGAAGGCGGTCGGCTCCCACACCAGCAGCAGAACGGTCATGCCGGTGAACGCGCCCCAGGCGTCCTTGGCGATGTCGCTCATGTCGAAGACGCGATTGCTGAGCAGGAGCTGAAACCCCTCGTCAAGGGCGGAGCAGGCCAGAGCCAGCCCGAGGGTAACCAGGAGGTACCGGGCGGCCGATACACCCCGGGGCCGCAGGTCCCGATAGGTCATGTAGGCGAAGATCCCGTAGGCGAGGTAGTGCCAGTTCTGTTGGAGCTCATAGAAGCGGTGCCCGAAGTAGATGTCCGCCATCCGTTGCGCAAGCGCGATCATGGCCAGGCCAACCAGTCCGGCCAGCACCACTCGTCGGGTCATCCGTCGCCGGAAGACCGCGATAACCGCCAGGATCAAGATCCCCGCCAATGCGGGAACGATCGGTACCGAACCATCTCCCACGGGCAGGGTGGAGCTGGAGAGTCGGCCGATTGCGTCCTGGAGGAATCTCCGCAGCAGAAGGAAGGGGGTCGCCACCAGCAGCAGGCCGTAGAGGTGGACGTGCAGCCGCGTCGAGTGGATTCCCGACGGGATCGGAGACGACTGCTGGCGCCTGCGCGTGGTTCCGCCCATGACTCCCCTGGCAGGTCGGATGATGCAGATTCGAGCATAGCCCGCGGGCCGCGGCCGGGGCAAGGGTTGGCTTGCTCGCCTCCGGGAAGTCGGCACGGGATCGACGGAACGGAGTCTGTCTTGCGGGTGAAGGGAATGGGAATCGACAGGAAGCGATCGACAGCCGGACGGGGTTCTCGGAAGGGATAGGCGTTGCCAAAGCCTCGCCGGTGGCCTACAATCGCGCCGCGTTTGCGAACGGGACGGTGACTTGGCAGCGGACCTCTCTCCGGACGAA